>NZ_BONI01000010.1 GCF_016862635.1 Catellatospora coxensis
ATGCGGATGGTCGTCACCGAGCAGCCGCCTCAGACGACCCAGAACGTCCTCTTCGATGGCGCGGGCCTGACCATAATCACCGAGGCTGTGCAGAGTGAAGGCCAGAATCCCGGACGCGCTGATGGTGTCCGGATGGTCATCACCGAGCAGCCGCCCACGACGACTCAGAACGTCTTCCTTCATAGCGCGGGCCTGACGGTAGTCACCGAGGCTGTGCAGAGTGCTGGCCAGATTCGCGGACGCGCTGATCGTATCCAGGTGATCGTCACCGAGCAGCCGCCTCCGACGACTCAGGACGTCTTCTTCGATGGTACGGGCCTGACCGTAGTCACCGAGGCTGTGCATGGTGACCGCATAGTCTTGAGCTGATCTCAGGGTGTCCAGATGGTCGGGGCCGAAGGTGTTGCGGTATCGCGTGAGATTGTCTTCGATCATGGTGTTGGCGGCGCGAAAGTCGCCGAGCATGGCGGTGGCGTGGGCGAGTTCGGTGGCGGCTTTGAGCGTGTGAATGTCGTTCGGGCCCAGATGGTCACGCCATTGCTGGTAAAGGTGTCTGGCAAGGTTCAGCGCGGCTGGTGTCTCGGCGCGTCGGAGAAGCTGAAGAACCAGCAGGCAGGCGGCGGTGCGCAGCTGGGCGTCGTCGTTGGTGGCCGGATCCGCGGCGATCAGGTGCGGGGCTGCCGCGGACCAGGCGGGCCAGGTCGCCGGGTCGTCCGTGTCCGCGGGTACTGCCGCCAAGACGACCGCGGTCGCCTGGCGACGGAGGTCGCCTACCGACTCCGGGGTGGTGTGGTGACGGATGATCGCCTGTACCAGACGGTGAACCTGGATTCCGTGGGGACCGGTTGCCGCCAGGCCGTGCTCGCCGATGGCGGTGGCCAGGTTCGGCAGCAGGCGACGTTGCTGAGCGACGCTCGACAAGGGTTCATGCAGACTCTCTGCGGCACGGGCGAACATGTTCAACGGGATCGCTTCGGGCGCCAGGAACGAGCAGAGAGCCAGGAGTTGCATCGCCGCCGGGTTGTCAGCTGCCAGCCGCTGGGCCGACAGGTGCACGGTGGCCGCCAGCGAACGCGGATAGTTCAAGGGTGTGCCATCGTCGAGGATCTCGTGCGCGAAGCGGGTCAGGGCATCGAGATAGTCGTCAGTGGACATTCCGGTTCGGTTGAGAACCATGGCGGCTTGCGCGACGGCGAGCGGCAGATCACCCAGCTCAGCCGCAAGACGGTCGGCGTCTTGGCTGGACAGATGGGGTAACCGCGCCTGCAACAGGCTGACCGACTCACTGCGGTCGAACAGCCGGACCTCTACCGGGATCGCCACCTCGTCCCAGCCCGGTTGTCGGGAGGTGATGATGACGTGCCCCCCGCGGGGCGGCAGCCACTGGTTGAGCTGCCGTGGATCTTCCGCATTGTCGAAGATCAGCAGCCAGCGCCTGCTGCCGCTGACGGCGACGTGGAGGGCTTCAACGGCAGCGGGGGTGGTCACGTCAGGCTCGACAAGACCAGACCTGACGGCGAGTTCGGCGAGGTGCCCGCCGATCAGCTCAGGGTTCTGTGATGCGACCAACCACAACACATCGTAGTCATCCGCATGCTGGCGGGCATATTCCAACGCCAGCTGGGTCTTCCCGATCCCTCCCACAGGATCCTGCGGCCGGGTCACGACACGACCCGCACGGCACAGACCCTCATGAATCTGCGTCAGCGCGGTCTCTCGGCCGACAAATCCCACATTGGCGGCACCCAAGTTCGACACCACGGCGGGCCGCTCGCGTTGATCCGATGCTGACCGGCCCAGGGGCGCAGCCGGTGACGGTTCCGGCGACCGCGGCGGCATGATGATGATCTGTTGCGCGCCGTCGCCTACGGAAACTCCGTACGCGCCCGAGGCGTCGACATGCCGTGCCGGATCATGGTGCACGACGGCGGCCCCTAGTTGAAAGTGACGTGCTGGACGCTGTGATCGCCGATCAAGACGCCCTTGGCATCATGCAGGGTCACTTGATACTTACCCTTTTCCTTCAACAGTTCCATGAGCTTCAGCGCCGCCGCAACGGTCGGCTCGTCGACACCGGAGCGAATCAGTCCCTCGGTCAGTTTCGCACGGCCGTCAGCAGCGTCATGCGCCTGATCCACCATCAGGTCCGCATGGCTGTCATCCACACCACCCGACCGCAGCCGGCCAACGACCAACTTCTTCAAGCCCTGGTAGGCGTCCGTCACCATCGCGGATGCGGTAGCCGACACACCAGCCGTCCCGCCCACCACGATCGCCGTCACCACTGTCGATACGTCGTCCACCCGAAACCACCCGATTCCATGCGACACAGGCCCACGAACCCAGTCGGTCAATATAGCCCTCCGTCATCACGGTCCTCGACAACTGTCATTATTCGGTCATCCCTCGTCAGGGACCTGCGAAGAAAGCGGGACCACGGGCCTTGACGATGAACCGTGAACCTGCGTGCACCACTTCGAGGACGGCCGTCTCCACCAGACACCTACTGTGGTCTTTCACGGGTTCGGCACCCGGAAGCCACCGCGCCGGCAGTGTCCGATGCTGCCCTGAGAGGTTGTCGAAGCCGAGTTTCGCATCGGGATCGTACGGAGTCTGTGACGCGTCCGGCTCAGGCCGCGCTCGCGCACGTGCCTTCCATGCCGCTTACATCATCTTGGATGTGGGCACATCAAAATAGATGTAAGCGCGCAGAGCGGCATGTCGCCTCGGCGACTGAGTCGAGGGGCAGCCGCGCCTCCGGCGAGTCCGTACCCTGTGCTGATGATCCGTTCCGCTGCTGTCGAGGACGCCGCTGCCATCGGCCGGCTCAAGGTCCGGTCGTGGCGGTCGGCGTACGCGGACTACCTGCCCGCCGCGGTGCTCGATGCGCTCGACCCGGACCAGGAGGCCGCGGACTGGGCCGGTTACCTCGCCGCCGTCCCCGGCGAGCACCGGCTCTGGGTGGCCGTGGACGGCGGCGGCGTCGTCGGGTTCTGCCGGACCGGGCCGGCGGGCGACGACCCGGATCTCGGTTCCCGCGCCGCCGAGGTATACGGGCTGTACGTCGACCCCGACCGTGTGGGCGCGGGGATCGGCAGAGGGCTGTTCGCGCACGCGGTCGCCGACCTGCGCGCCCGGGACTTCCGCCCGGTGTGCGTGTACGCGTACCAGCCGAATGAGAGCGCGGTGCGCTTCTACCAGCGGGCCGGTTTCTCGCTCGACGGCGTGACCCGCCTGGACGACGACGACCCGATCGGGGTACGCGAGGTCCGGCTGGTCGCCTAGGCCGCCGGCGGCGGGCCGCTGCTGGCCCGCACGACCAGCGAGGGCGGCACCCGCGGGTGGCGCGCGACGCCCGGCGGCCGGTCGACGCCCAGCAGTTCCAGCAGCGCCGCGAGGCAGCGGCGGCCGACCTCGTCGAAGTCCTGCCGTACGGTGGTCAGCGGCGGCGACAGGTACGCGGCCTCGGGGATGTCGTCGAAGCCGACGACGCTGACGTCCTCCGGCACGCGTACGCCGCGCTCGTGCAGCGCCCGCAGCATGCCCAGCGCCTGCTGGTCGTTGGCGCAGAACACCGCGGTCACGTCGCCACGATCGGCGAGCCGGCGGCCCGCCTCGTAGCCCGAGCGCGGGCTCCAGTCACCGGCGAGCACCGGCGGAACGCGGCGGCCGGCCGCCTCCAGGGCCGCACGCCAGCCGTCGACCCGGTCGCGGGCCTCCAGCCAGTCCTTCGGGCCGGACAGGTGCCACACCGTCTCGTGCCCCAGGTCCAGCAGGTGCTCGACGGCCAGCCGGGCGCCCGCGACCTGGTCGACGGAGACGGTCGGCAGGTCGCCGGCCATGTCCGACTCGGCGACGACCGCCGGCACGCCGCTGGGCAGGCTGCCCGCCGCCGCGGCCGCGGTCAGCAGCGGCGCGATGATCACGACTCCCGCCACGGACTGCTCGGCCAGCCGGTTCACCGCGTCGATGACGCCGCTGCGGTCGAGCCGCTCCAGGGCCACGATGCTGATGCCGTACCCGGCGTGCCGGGCAGCCCGCTCGATGCCGAGCAGGGTGGCGGCGGGCCCGTGCAGGATGGTGTCGAAGCTGACCACGCCGATGACCCGGGAGCGCCGCCCGGCCAGCCCACGGGCCAGCGCGTTCGGGCGGTAGTTGAGCTGCTGCACCGCGCGCAGCACCCGCTCGCGGGTCTCGTCGCGCACGCTCGGGTGATCGTTCAGCACCCGCGACACGGTCTGGTGCGACACGCCGGCGAGGCGCGCGACATCCTTGATCACCGCCACTCGGGCGGCCGGCTGCTGACTCATCGTGACCCCCTGTCGGCGCATCGTACCCCACCCACGATCTTCGGTTTTCAGCCTCGAACCCACCGCCCACCAGCAACCCGATGGAAACATTTTCGGAACGTCTTGACGCCCGCATTGTTATCGGTCACATTCATGGGGCGGGATCGAGGGCATCCGATATAACGCTCTAACCAGGACCTTATGTTGCCTTGCCGAGATTTCCGACGGAAGCCGTGTGATCGGTAACTCCGCCGTCGCCCCGCCCACCCCTGTCAAGGAGTTCCTATGTGGTCACCGCCCCTCAGCCGCCGTCGCCTGTTGCAGGCCGCCGGCGTCGCCACCGCGGCCACGGCCGCGCCCGCCCTCGTCGCCACCGAAGCCGCCGCCGCGGCGATCCCGCCGGCCCGCGCCGACGTCGGGGTGTCGGCGTACGCCTTCGATCTCTCGCAGGTGCGGCTCACCTCCGGCCGCTGGCTGGACAACCAGAACCGCACCCTGAGCTACCTGCGTGACGTCAACGTCGACCGGCTGCTCTACGTGTTCCGCGCCAACCACCGCCTGTCCACCAACGGGGCCGCGGCCACCGGCGGCTGGGAGGCCCCGACCTTCCCGTTCCGCAGCCACAGCCAGGGCCACTTCCTCACCGCGTGGGCGCAGGCCTGGGCCGTGCTCGGCGACACCACCTGCCGCGACAAGGCCGACCAGATGGTCGCCGCGCTGGCCGCCTGCCAGGCCAACAACAACGCGGCCGGGTTCACCGCCGGGTACCTGTCCGGCTTCCCCGAGTCCGACTTCACCGCCCTGGAGGCGCGCACCCTGTCCAACGGCAACGTCCCGTACTACGCCGTCCACAAGACCCTGGCCGGCCTGCTCGACGTGTGGCGGCTGATCGGCAGCACTCAGGCCCGCGACGTGCTGCTGGCGCTGGCCGGCTGGGTCGACTGGCGCACGGCGCGGCTGAGCAGCTCGCAGATGCAGGCCATGCTGGGCACCGAGTTCGGCGGCATGAACGCCGTGCTGACCGACCTCTACCAGCAGACCGGCGACGCCCGCTGGCTGACCGCCGCGCAACGCTTCGACCACGCCGCCGTCTTCAACCCGCTGGCCGCCAACTCCGACCAGCTCGCCGGGCTGCACGCCAACACCCAGGTGCCCAAGTGGATCGGCGCGGCCCGCGAGTACAAGGCGACCGGCACCACCCGCTACCGCGACATCGCGAGCAACGCGTGGAACATCTGCGTCAACGCGCACACGTACGCCATCGGCGGCAACAGCCAGGCCGAGCACTTCCGCGCCCCGAACGCCATCGCGGCGTACCTCAACACCGACACGGCCGAGGCGTGCAACACGTACAACATGCTCAAGCTGACTCGCGAGCTGTGGCTGCTCTACCCCGACAACGCCGCGTACTTCGACTTCTACGAGCGCGCGCTGCTCAACCACCTCATCGGCCAGCAAAACCCGGCCGACAGCCACGGGCACTTCACGTACTTCACCCCGCTGAACCCGGGCGGCCGCCGCGGCGTCGGCCCGGCCTGGGGCGGCGGCACGTGGAGCACCGACTACACCACGTTCTGGTGCTGCCAGGGCACCGGCATCGAGACCAACACGAAACTCATGGACTCGATCTACTTCTACAACGGCACCACGCTGACCGTGAACCTGTACACGCCGTCGGTGCTGACCTGGACCTCCCGCGGCATCACGGTCACCCAGACCACGGCGTACCCGGTCGGCGACACCACCACCCTGACGGTGACCGGCAGCGTGAGCGGATCGTGGTCGATGCGGCTGCGCATCCCGTCCTGGACCACCGGGGCGACCGTCAGCGTCAACGGCGCCGTGCAGAGCATCACCACGACACCGGGCACGTACGCCACCCTGACCCGGTCCTGGACCTCGGGCGACACCGTGACCGTCAAGCTGCCCATGCGCGTGGTCATGAAGGCGGCCAACGACAACGCCAACGTCTCCGCGATCACGTACGGCCCGGTCGTGCTCGCCGGCAACTACGGCAACACGACCCTGTCCGCGCTGCCCAGCCTCACCCCGAGCACGGTGACCCGGAGCAGCACCAGCTCGCTGGCGTTCACCGCCACCGCGAACGGGGCCACGGTCAACCTCGCGCCCTTCCACGACGCCCACGGCTACAACTACACCGTCTACTGGAACGCCTCCGGCCAGGGCGGCGGCACCGGCGGCGCGGTGTTCCGGCTCGCCAACGCGGCCAGCGGGCTGGTCCTCGGGGTGCAGAACATGTCCACGGCCGACGGCGGGCTCGCCGTGCAGTGGGCCGACAACGGCACCGCCGACCACAACTGGGAGTTCATCGTCGACGGCTCGGCGCTGCGGCTGCGCAACGCCAACAGCGGCAAGGTGCTCGGTGTGGAGAACATGTCCACCGCCGACAACGCCCGCGTCATGCAGTGGGCCGACAACGGCACCGCCGACCACCGCTGGACGGTCGTCGACAACGGCGACGGCTCCCACAAGCTGCGCAACGTGCACACCGGCAAGCTGCTGGCGATCCTGAGCGGCTCCACCGCCCAGGGCGCGCAGGCCGTGCAGGACCCCGACAACGGCACGGCCGACAACCTCTGGCGTTTCGTACCCGAAGGCGCGCGGCGGATCCAGAACGTCGCCTCCGGGCTCGTGCTCGGCGTGCAGAACATGTCCACCGCCGACGGCGGCCTGGTGCTGCAGTGGGGCGACACCGGCACCGCCGATCACCTGTGGACCGCGCTCGTAGACACGGGCGGCTACCTGCGCCTGCGCAACGGCAACAGCGCCAAGGTGCTCGGCGTCGAGAACATGTCCACGGCGACCGGCGCACGGATCATGCAGTGGGCCGACAACGGCACCGCCGACCACCGCTGGCGCCTGCGCCACGCGTCCAACGGCTGCTTCCGCATCCAGTGCGCCAACGGCGGCAAGGTCCTCGCCGTCTCCGGCGCCTCCACCGCCCAGGGCGCCCAGATCGTCACCGCCGACGACTCCACCGCCACCGACCGCCTCTGGCGCTTCCTCTGACGCCCCACCCGCCCGTCTTTCATAAACGTTGGCCTATCTCATCGAAAATTCGCGGCTCGGATTCGATGAGATAGGCCAACGTCGACGTAAAGCGGGTGCGGTGGGCGGGCGGCGAGGCGGGTGAGCGTTGTCGCTACGGGCCGGGCGGGCAGGGCAGGCCCGGTCAGGCGGGTGGGCCGCTGCTGGCGCGGACCATGAGGGTGGGCGCGACGCGGGGGTGCGGGGGCGCGTCCGGGGCGTCCTGGGCGTCGAGCAGGTCCAGCAATGCGGCCAGGCAGCGGCGGCCGACCTCGTCGAAGTCCTGGCGGACCGTGGTCAGCGGCGGGGACAGGTATTCGGCCTCGGGGATGTCGTCGAAGCCGACGATGCTGACGTCCTCCGGCACGCGGATGCCGCGTTCGTGCAGCGCCCGCAGCATGCCCAGAGCCTGCTGGTCGTTGGCGCAGAACACGGCGGTGACGTCGGAGCCGATCCGGTGCCCGGCCTCGTAGCCCGAGCGCGGGCTCCAGTCGCCCACGATCGCCGCCGGGACACGGCGGCCCGCGGCCTCCAGGGCCTGCCGCCAGCCGTCGACGCGGTCGCGGGCTTCCAGCCAGTCCTTCGGCCCGGTCAGGTGCCACACGGTCTCGTGGCCGAGTTCGAGCAGGTGCTCCACGGCCAGCCGGGCCCCGGCGACCTGGTCGACGGAGATGGTCGGCAGGTCCCCGGCGGTGTCGGACTCGACGACCACGGCGGGTACGCCGGTCGGCAGGCTGTGCGCCGCCGCGGCCGCGGTCATCAGCGGCGCGATGATGACGACCCCGGCCACGGACTGCTCGGTGAGCCGGTTGACCGCCTCGGTGACCCCGGCGCGGTCGAGTTTCTCCAGCGCCACGATGCTGATGCCGTATCCCGCGTGCCGGGCCGCCCGTTCGACGCCGAGCAGGGTCGCGGCGGGGCCGTACAGGATGGTGTCGAAGCTGACCACGCCGATGACCCGCGAGCGCCGCCCGGCCAGCCCGCGGGCCAGCGCGTTGGGCCGGTAGTTGAGCTGCCGGACGGCCACGAGCACCCGTTCGCGGGTCTCGTCGCGCACGCTCGGGTGGTTGTTGAGCACCCGGGACACGGTCTGGTGCGAGACCCCGGCGAGGCGGGCGACGTCGTTCATCACCGCCGCGCGGGCGGCCTGCTGCTGGCTCATCGCTGCTCCCCTGACGGCACATCGTATCGCATGTTGATCAACTTTCGTCGCGGGCGGCATACAGCTCGACGGATGCGCGCACCTTCGGGGTGGGCGCATCCGTCGTCTGCGGGGCGGCAGGGATCAGAATCCTCGGGCCAGCCGGTAGTAGGCCTGGTTCCAGCGGATCTCGTCGGCGAAGCGGCGGGTGGTGGTGTCCGCATCGATCACGACCAGCTCGGTGCGCGCCATCTCGGCCAGGTCGTGCAGCTCCTCGACGCCGACGGCCTGGGACAGCACGGTGTGGTGCGGGGCCCCGGCGGTGATCCACGCCTCGGCGGAGCCGGCCAGCGACGGCCGGGGACGCCATACCGCGCGGGCGACCGGCAGCTTGGGCAGCGGCTGCGGCGGGGCCACGACGTCGATCTCGTTGGCGACCAGCCGGAACCGCTCGCCCATGTCGGCCAGGCCCATGACCACGGCGGGGCCGGGCTGGGCGTCGAAGACCAGCCGGACCGGGTCCTCCCGGCCGCCGATGCTCAGCGGGTGGATCTCCACGTTCGGGGTGCCGGCGGCGATGGTCGGGCAGACCTCCAGCATGTGCGCGCCGAGCACCAGCTCGTTGCCGGGAGTGAGGTCGTACGTGTAGTCCTCCATGAACGAGGTGCCGCCGGTGGTGCCGACCGACATCGCCTTGAGGGTGCGGACCAGGACCGAGGTCTTCCAGTCGCCCTCGCCGCCGAAGCCGTAGCCGTCGGCCATCAGCCGCTGCACCGCGATGCCGGGCAGCTGGCGCAGGCCGCCGAGGTCCTCGAAGTTGGTGGTGAAGGCGCGGAAGCCGCCCGCCTCCAGGAAGTTGCGCAGGCCGGCCTCGATCCGGGCGGCGTAGCGCAGCGAGTCGTGGCGGTCACCGCCGGGACGCAGCTCGGCGGCGACGCGGAAGGTGTCGTCGTACACCTTGACCAGCTCGTCGATCTGCGCGTCGGCGACCGCCGCGACGGCGTCGACCAGGTCGTTGACGCCGTAGGTGTTGACCGAGACGCCGAAGCGCAGCTCGGCCTCGACCTTGTCGCCCTCGGTCACCGCCACGTCGCGCATGTTGTCGCCGAAGCGGGCCAGGCGCAGCGAGCGCATCGCCGACCAGCCGATCGCCGCGCGGGTCCACGCGCCGACCCGGGCGACCACCCGCGGGTCGGACACGTGGCCGGCGACGGTCTTGCGGGCGACCCCGAGCCTGGTCTGGATGTACCCGAACTCGCGGTCGCCGTGCGCGGCCTGGTTGAGATTCATGAAGTCCATGTCGATCTCGTCCCAGGGCAGCAGCACGTTCGCCTGGGTGTGCAGGTGCAGCAGCGGCGTCGTCAACGCATCCAGCCCTGAGATCCACATCTTCGCCGGGGAGAAGGTGTGCATCCAGGCGATCACCCCGACGGCGCCCTGCGCGGCGGCCTCGCGGCACACCTGCAGGATCTCGCCGCTGGAGGTCAGGACGGGCTTCCAGACCACCCGCGCCGGGATGCCCGGCGACTCGTCGAGGATGCGGGCGATCTCCCGGGACTGGCCGGCGACCTGGCGCAGGGTCTCTTCGCCGTACATGCCCTGGCTTCCGGTGAGGAACCAGACCTCGGGCTGGGGATGCGTTGTCATGTGCGTGCCTTCCGCGATACGGGTCGGGGTTACTTCTTGCGGATGCCGATGAGGCGTTGGAGCAGGATGAACGCGAACAGCAACCCACCGATCACGATCTTGGTCCACCACGAGTTGAGGCTGCCGTCGAAGGTGATGAGGGTCTTGATCACGCCGAGGACGAGCACCCCGAGCACGGTCCCGAAGACGTACCCGGAGCCGCCGGTGAGCACCGTGCCGCCGATGACGACCGCCGCGATGACGTCGAGCTCCATGCCGACGGCGATCAGCGGGGCGCCGGACAGCGTGTAGAACGACAGCAGGATGCCGCCGATCGCCGAGCACAGGCCGCTGATGACGTACACCGCGATCTTCGTCTGGCCGACGGGCAGGCCCATCAGCAGCGCCGACTGCTGGTTGCCGCCGATGGCGTGCACGTTGCGGCCCAGCCGGGTGTACGCGAGCACGAACGCGCCCACGAGCACGACCGCGAACGCCACCAGCACGCTGATCGACACGAAGTTGCCCTTCGGGTCGCCGATGCGCTCCTGGGCCATCGAGGTCCAGAACGGATCCGTGATCGGGATCGACGACTTGCTGATGAACGTGCACATGCCGCGGGCGAAGAACATGCCGGCCAGGGTCACGATGAACGGCTGGATGTCGAAGAAGTGGATGACGCAGCCCATCAGGAAACCCAGCGTCGGCCCGACGAGCAGCGCGACGACCAGCACCGCCGCCGGGTGCACACCGCCCTGCAGCAGCGACGCCGACATCATCGCGGTCATCGCCACGACCGAGCCGACGGACAGGTCGATGCCGCCCGTGAGGATCACGAACGTCATGCCGACCGCGACGACCAGCAGGAAGCCGTTGTCGATGAAGACGTTGAAGACGACCTGGATGTTGGAGAAGGCGCGGTACTGCGAGACGCCGACGCCGTACATGACCAGCAGCAGGGTGAGCGTGGCCAGCACCGGCACGTACCGCTGCGGGATACGCCACCAGTCGCGGGTGGGGGTGAGCGAGCTCGTGGTCATGCCGGCACCTGCTCCTTGCTCTGGTCGGCCGCCGTCGGCGCGGCCGGCGCGACGGGTCGCCGGCGCGCGAACCTGGCCCGGAACGCGGGGGCCTGGACGAGGCAGACGATGATCACGACCACGGCCTTGAACAGCAGTGACGTCTGCGGCGAGATGTTCATCGCGTACACGGTGGTGGTCAGGGTCTGGATGAGCAGCGCGCCGAGGATGGTGCCGCTGAGCGAGAACCGCCCGCCGGCCAGCGACGTGCCGCCGATCACGACGGCGAGGATCGCGTCGAGCTCGATCCACAGGCCGGCGGCGTTGCCGTCGGCGCTGGACACGTTCGCGGTGACCATGAACCCGGCGATGCCGGCGCACACGGCGCTGATGACGTACACCAGGAAGGTGATGCGGGCCGAGCGGATGCCGGCCAGCCGGCTGGCCTCGGCGTTGCCGCCCACCGCCTCGATGATCATGCCGAGCGCGGTGCGCCTGGTCACCGCGGCGACCAGCAGCGCGACACCCGCCGCGATGAAGATGGCCAGCGGCAGGGTGAGCAGGTAGCCGACGCCGACGGACTTGTACGGCTCAGAGTTGATGGTGATGATCTGACCCTCGGTGATCAGCTGGGCCAGGCCGCGGCCGGCCACCATCAGGATCAGCGTGGCGATGATCGGCTGGATGCCGATGATCGAGACGAGCGCCCCGTTCCACGCGCCGAGCACCAGCGACAGCCCGATGCCCAGCGCCAGCGCGACCAGCACCCCGCTCAGGGCGTTCTGGTCCGGTTGTTGGCTGATGTGCAGGCAGGCGATCGCGCCGCTGATCGCGCACATGGAGCCGACCGACAGGTCGATGCCGCCGGTGGCGATGACCAGCGTCATGCCGAGCCCGACCAGGATCAGCGGGGCGGCCAGCCGCAGGATGTCGACGAGGCTGCCGTAGAGGTGCCCGTCCTTCATCTCGACCGTCAGGAAGCCGGGCCGGTAGATCGTGTTGGCCACCAGCAGCGCCACCAGCGCGACCGCGGGCCAGAACAGCGAGTGGGCGGTGACGGCGGCCCACCGCGCCTTCGAGGTGCTCATGCCTTCTCCTCGCTGTGCTCGCTCATGCGCGGGCCCCTTCGTGGTGCGTGCCGCTGGCGATGGTCTGCATGACGCGGTCGGCGTCCACGGTGTGGTCGTTGGCCAGCTCGGTGACCAGTTGCCGGTCCCGCATGACGGCGATCTTGTGGCTGAGCCGCAGCACCTCCTCCAGCTCGGCGGAGATGAACAGCACCGCCATGCCGCCGTCGGACAGCTGCACCACCAGCTTCTGGATCTCGGCCTTCGCGCCGACGTCGATGCCGCGGGTGGGCTCGTCGAGGATCAGCAGCCGTGGTTCGGTGATCAGCCAGCGGGCCAGCAGCACCTTCTGCTGGTTGCCGCCGGACAGGTTGCGCACCGGGATCTCGGGGTCGGCGGGGCGGATGCTCAGCGCCTTGACGTACTTGTCGACCAGCTCGTCCTGGCGGCGGCGCGGAATGGGCCGCAGCCAGCCGCGGGCGGCCTGCATGGCGAGGATGATGTTCTCGCGCACGCTCAGCTCGCCGACCAGGCCCTCGGTGCGCCGGTTCTCGGAGCAGAACGCGATGTCGTGGCCGATCGCGGCGATCGGGTTGCGCAGCGCGGCGGGCTTGCCGTCGACGGAGGTCCGGCCGTGGTCGGCCCGGTCCGCGCCGAACAGCAGGCGGGCCACCTCGGTGCGGCCGGAGCCGAGCAGCCCGGCCAGGCCGACGACCTCGCCGGCGTGGATGGTGAGGCTGAACGGCGCCACCGAACCCTTGCGGCCCAGCTCCTCGGCCTGCAGGAACGGCGTGCTCGCCTCCAGGGCGGCCAGGTCGCGCTTGGACTGCTCGTCCAGGCTCTCCAGCACGTCGAGTTCCTTGCCGATCATCTTCTCGACCAGGGCGAGCTGCGGCAGCTCGGCGGTCGGGTACTCCCCCACCAGGCGGCCGTTGCGCAGCACCGTGATCCGGTCGGCGATGCCGTAGACCTGGTCGAGGAAGTGGGTCACGAAGATGATCGCGATGCCCTGCTCGCGCAGCTGCCGCATGATGCGGAACAGCTGCTCGACCTCCGTCGCGTCGAGGCTGGACGTCGGCTCGTCAAGGATGAGCACCCGGGCCTGGATGTCGATGGCACGGGCGATGGCGACCATCTGCTGCACGGCCAGCGAGTACGTGCCGAGCAGCTGGCTCACGTCGATGTGCAGGTCGAGCTGTGCCAGCAGGTCGCGGGCCCGGCGGCGCATCTCGCCCCAGCGGATCGCCCCGAGCGTGCGCGGCTCGCGCCCGATGAAGATGTTCTCCGCCACCGACAGGTTGGCGCAGAGGTTGACCTCCTGGTAGACGGTGCTCACCCCGGCGGCCGCGGCCTGCATCGGGCCGGTGAACGACACCTGCTGCCCGGCCAGCTCGATCGTGCCCGCGTCATGCGAGTACACGCCGGTCAGCACCTTGATCAGGGTGGACTTGCCGGCGCCGTTCTCGCCCATGAGGGCGTGCACCTCGCCGGGGAACAGCCGGAAGTCGACGCCGTCGAGCGCGCGCACCCCCGGGAAGGACTTGCTGATTTCGGTCATCGTCAGGACCGGTTGCCTACCCGACATCCCATCCGACCTTTCGCTGAAGACTTGGGCAAGGGGTCGCCGCGGCCGGCCGGTCGAGGGCCGGCACGGCGGCGAGGACGTCGGCCGGTCACGGTGTGCCCCGCGGAGCCGGCTCCGTCTGCGGTGATGGAGGACGGGGCCGCCGCACGGCGTGCGGCGGCCCCGAGGGTGGATCAGTACTTGCGGGTCGGCAGCGCGGCCTTGGCCTGCTCCGGCGTGAAGGTGGTCTCCTGGGTCTCGATGCGCTGGGGGATGGTCTCCCCGGCCTTGACCTTCTTGACCAGGTCCATCAGCTGGGGCCCGAGCAGCGGGCTGCACTCCGCGATGAAGTTGAACTTGCCGTCGGCCAGGGCCTGCATGCCGTCCTTGACCGCGTCGATCGTGATGATCTTGATGTCCTTGCCCGGCACCTTGCCGGCGGCGGTGATCGCCTCGAGCGCGCCCAGACCCATGTCGTCGTTGTGCGCGAACAGCACGTCGATCTTCGGGTTGGCCTTCAGGAACTGCTCCATGACGGCCTTGCCGCCGGCGCGGGTGAACTCGCCGGTCTGCGACGCGATGATCTTCAGGTTCGGGTTGGCGGCGATGGCCTCGCCGAAGCCCTTCTTGCGGTCGTTGGCCGGAGCCGAACCCGTGGTGCCCTGCAGCTCCACGATGTTCACCGGGCCGGTGGCCGTCTTGGTCTGCTCGACCAGCCACTCACCGGACAGGCGGCCCTCCTTGACGAAGTCCGAGCCGATGAACGTCTTGTACAGCGACTTGTCCGCCGAGTCCACCGAGCGGTCGGTCAGGATGACCGGAATGCCGGCGTCCTTGGCCTCCTTGAGCACGGTGTCCCAACCCGACTCCACCACCGGCGAGAAGGCGATGACGTCGACCTTCTGCTGGATGTAGTTGCGGATCGCGGTGATCTGGTTCTCCTGCTTGCCCTGCGCGTCGTCGAACTTCAGCTCGATGCCGGCTTCCTTCGCCGACTCCTTGATCGAGTTGGTGTTCGCGGTGCGCCAGCCGCTCTCGGCGCCGACCTGCGAGAAGCCGAGCGTCAGCTTGCCGTCGTCGGCCGGCTGCTCGCCGGTGTCGCTGTTGCCGCACGCGGCCATACCGGTCGCGAGCAGAGTTGCGGTCAGCACCGCGACGGCGCGGCGTCGCGTGATGGCCTTGCCCATGGTGAGCATGCGATCTCCTTGGATGAGGATGGGCCTACCCCCGCGCGCCGTGTGGGACGCCGGCGCGCGGCTTTCGCTGTGGTGCGGGTGGAGCGGTGATGGTGCGGTGAGAGGATCGGGTGGTGCGACCGCCGGCGCCGAACCGGCGGTGGTCTAGCGGCCGGCCTGGCCGTACACGTTCTGGTAGCGGTCGTACAGGGAGTCCACGTCGGCCTGCGCCATCGGCAGCGGCTGCCCGAGCACCCTGGCCAGGTGCGCGGTGCGCGCGACGTCCTCGCACATCACCGCGGCCTTGACCGCGGCGCGGGCGTCCTTGCCGATGGTGAACACCCCGTGGTTGCGCATCAGCACCGCCGGCGAGCGGTGCCCGGTCAGCGTCTCGACGATGCCCTTGCCGATGTCGTCACCGCCGATCAGCGCGAACGGCCCGATCGGGATCTCCCCGCCGAACTCGTCGGCCTGCGCGGTCAGGTGGCACGCGATGGCCTCGCCCCGTGCCGCCCAGGCGGTGGCGTACGTGCTGTGCGTGTGCACCACGCCGCCCACCTCCGGCATGGCCCGGTAGACGTAGGCGTGCGCGGCGGTGTCGCTCGACGGCGACAGGTCACCCTCGACGACCACGCCGTCCAGATCACAGACGATCATGTTCTCCGCGGCGAGGTCGTCGTAGGACACCCCGCTGGGCTTGATGACCATCAGCTCCTGCCCCGGCACCCGCGCCGACACGTTCCCGGAGGTCCAGGCCACCAGCTGGTATCGGGTCAGCTCGGCGTGCAGAGCCGCCACGGTCTTCCGCAGCTCGGCGATGACGCTCATGCCCGCTCCTCGCCGGCGTCGGCCTGCCCCATGATTCGCTCGCGAAGCTCGCTCATGCCGCCACCCCCAACGTGACCGTCGGCTTGTCGGCCGAGTGGTGGTGGGCGGCGTTGCGGATGGCGCGCAGGCGCGTCATGACGTCGTTCGCGCCGCGCCCGAAGTGGTCGTGCAGCAGCTCGTACTCGGCGTAGAGCGCGTCGTAGGCGCGAGCCCGGTCCGGGTCGGGCTGGTAGACGCCCCGCTCGACGCGGCCCATCGCCTCCGACGCCTCGTGCACGTCGGCGTACGCCCCGGCGGCGACCGCGGCGTGGATCGCCGAGCCCAGCGCCGGGCCCTGAGCCGAGCCGATGATGCTCAGCGGCCGCCCGGTCACGTCGGCGTAGATCTGCATCAGCAGCCGGTTCGTGGTCAGGCCGCCTGCGACGACCAGCTCGGTGACCGGCACCCCCGCCGCCGCGAACGCCTCGATGATCATGCGGGTGCCGTACGCGGTCGACTCCAGCAGCGCCCGGTAGATGTCCGCCGGGCGGGTGGCCAGGGTCAGGCCGACGATCAGGCCGCTCAGGTCGTGGTTGACCAGCAGCGAGCGGTTGCCGTTCCACCAGTCCAGCGCGATCAGCCCGTGCGCGCCGACCGGCTGCGCCGCGGCGAGCTCGGACAGCCGCTCGTGCGAGTCGAAGCCCGCCGGGGCCGCGTGGTCGACGAACCAGCCGAAGATGTCGCCGACGCCGCTCTGCCCGGCCTCGTAGCCCCAGGCGCCCGCGCTGATGCCGCCGTCGACGACGCCGCACATGCCCGACACCTCGGCCGGCACGGTGCCGTTGACGACGTGGCAGGTCGAGGTGCCCATGATGGCGACCAGGCGGCCCGGGTCGAGGGCCTGCGCGGCGGCGGCGGTGACGTGCGCGTCGACGTTGCCGACCGCGACCGCGATGCCCTCCGGCAGACCCGTCCACGCGGCGGCCTCGGCGGTCAGCGAGCCGGCGCGGCCGCCCAGCGGCAGCAGCGGACCGTCCAACTTGGCCGTGAAGCCCGCGAACCCGGGGTTCAGCGCGGCGAGGTAGTCCTTCGACGGGTACGCCCCGTCCTGGAAGATGCCCTTGTAGCCGGCGGTGCAGACGTTGCGGGTCTCGACCCCGCACAGCTGCCAGATGATCCAGTCCGCGGCCTCGATCCAGCGCTCGGCCCGGTCGTAGACCTCCGGGTCCTCTTCGAGCAGCTGCAGGCCCTTGGCGTACTGCCATTCCGCGGAGATCTTGCCGCCGTAGCGGCCGATCCACGGCTCGCCGCGCTCGTGGGCCAGGGCGTTGATGCGGTCGGCGTGCGGCTGCGCGGCGTGGTGCTTCCACAGCTTCACCCACGCGTGCGGGCGGTGGCGCAGCTCGGGCAGCTCGCACAGCGGCGTGCCGTCGGCCAGCGCCGGCAGCACCGTGCACGCGGTGAAGTCGGTGCCGATGCCGATCACGTCGGCCGGGTCGACGCCCGCCGCGGCCAGCGCCGCCGGGACCGCGTTGCGCAGCACGTCGCGGTAGTCGTCGGGGTCCTGCAGCGCCCAGTCCGGCGGCAGCGGCGCGCCGGACGCGGCGAGCACGCCGTCCATGACGCCGTGGCGGTACTCGTGCACCGCCGTGCCGACCTCGGCACCGTCGCTGACGCGGACCACCAGGGCCCGGCCGGACAGCGTGCCGTAGTCGACACCGACGACGTACCGGTCGCTCATGTCTTCCTCCGCTCGGTTGCTGGCACACAGTGTTAGCGCTCACATCAAGGGGCGTCAAGACATGCCATCGCAACAGATACGTAACGGCCGCTTGCGCTGAGCGACCCAAGAAATTACGCAACTCCGGGGTTCAGACGGCACGCCCGGGTCCAGCCGCTTTCCGGCATCCCTTGACGGCAACCGATGTGTGCGTTAACACTATCGCTGCAAATCGAGTCCGGAACACAGCCGGATCGAGTCCGCGGACTTGCCGTTCGCCCGGTGGCGGCGGCAGCTCGACGGCGGGCGGGGGTGGCACTTCATGCGGTGAGAGCGGCACCCCCGCCCGCTCCCGGCGGCGTCCGTCCGTCGTGGACGGCCGCCGCGGGCACGCTCGCAACCCGCAGGCCCTGGTCCGGGCCTACGGGAGGAGGGAGAACGACCGTCAGGCGGCCGGCGAGGGCGAAGGCGAAGGCGCGTCCGGCGACGGCGTGTACGGGATCGCGCTGCCCTTGACGTACTCGTCCCAGGGCTTGTCGAAGTCGGTCCAGCCGTTGCCGTACTGCAGCCTGCGCGGCGTGCCCTTGGTGATCACGGGATCGCCGATCATCGTCTGCTCGAACAGCCACTTCGCGTCGGCCGTGGACATGTTCACGCAGCCGTGCGAGACGTTGCGCACGCCCTGGTCCTTCACCGACCACGGGGCCGCGTGGATGAACTCCCCGCCCCAGGTCAGCCGCTGCGCGTAGACGATGTTCGTCCGGTAGCGGTTGTTCGGGTCGGGGTCGCTGGTCGTGTCGAACACCGTCTTGGCGAGCCGCTCGATGATCACTGTGGTGCCGCTCGACGACGGCATGCTCGCCCGGCCCAGGCTGACCTTGATGGTCCGCACGGTGACGCCGTCCTTGACGACCTTCATCACCTTCGGCTTGGCCTTGTCGTCGATCGTCATGACCAGCGAGCGGCCGATGGAGCAGGTCAGCGTCGAGTTGCGGGCCCCGAACCACCCGTCGCCCAGGGGCAGCCCGCCCGCGCGCACGTCGACGAACACCTTCGTGCCCGCCTGCCAGAACTCCCGGGGCCGCCAGTGCAGCTCGTCATCGGTGTACCAGGTCCAGATGCCCTCCTGCGCCGGAGTCGTCTCCACCAGCAGCCGCCGCTGCAACGCCGCGCGCTGCGCCACGGGAATCTTGCGGCTGATCCGGAAGATCAACGGCATGCCGACGCCGACAACCGCGCCGTCGGGCAGGAAGCTGACGACCCGGACGGTCTGGGTCGGCTGGGCCATCGTCGTGAAGGTCGACGTGGCCGTGGCGGGCCTGCCGTCGTCACCGGTCGCGGTGACCGTGACCGTGTAGGCCGTCCCGTACGCCAGGGCCTTGGCGGGCAGCCAGCCCCTGCCGTCGGGGTGCATCTCACCCGGCACGTCCGCACCGGCCGCGTCCTTGAGCACGACCTGCGTGGAGACGGCGTCGGTCGCGGTGAACACGATCTCGGCGGAGGCGGGCACCTCGATCGCCTCGGCGGCCGGTTCGGTGACGACGACCTTGGCCTTGGGTGGCGGGGCGTCCGGGCTCTGGCCTCCGGGCGACCCGGTTCCCGACGGGGCCTTGCGGCCGGTGCACGCGGCCAGGCCGATCGCGGCGCCCGTCAGGCCCAGGGCGGCCAGGGCGGAACGGCGCGTCAGCGGACCCAGGTCGGGGCGGGGGAAGGAGGGCATGCGTTCCTCACCGGCTAGTACGGACCGACACCGGCCCGTGGGTGGCGCGGGCAGGCCTCGACGATCCCGGCCAACTGTACGCGGCGATACGCGAAGGGTGCTCACGACGGCCGTCCGGCCCCTGCCGCCCGGCGAACCGCGGACCGTCCGGCCGTGTCCGGTCTCCCGCGCCCGGACGCACCCCGACGAGCAGCACTTTCACCGCAAGGCGCGACCGTCCTGTCCGGACGCTCGGGTCCGGCCGCCGCCACGGTGACACGGTCATCCCACGACATCCGAGCCGAACAGAAGGAGTCACGGATGAGCATCCGGCACAGGCTGGCAACCCTGGTCCTGGCCGCGGCAGTCGCGGCGGTGACCGGTCTGGCGGCCGCGGGGCCCGCGAACGCGGCGCCCACGGCGCAGGACAACCAGACCATGGGGGTCGGGGTCTTCGAGCAGATCCGCAACGAGTACTCGTACAAGTGCCTGATCCCGAAGGGCAATTCCAGCAACCACAACGCCCCGATCGTGCAGCGCAGCTGCGAGAACCGGCCGCACCACCGCTGGGCGCTGTTCCCGACCGGCAACGGCTACTACTGGATCGTCAACCAGGGCAGCGGCCTGTGCCTCGACCTCCTGGCCAACAGCGAGGACGAGGTGCAGATCGGCACCCGGGTGCAGCAGTTCACCTGCAACGCGGCGTACACCAGCGAGGAGTGGACCCCGATCTCGTACTTCGGCACCGGGCGCTACCTGTACCAGAACAAGGTCAAGGGCCTGTGCCTGGACGTGCTGGGCCGCTCCACCGGCAACGACGTCCCGCTGCAGGTCATCGAGTGCAAGCTGTACGAGCCCGCGCAGCAGTTCTACTACCAGTGAGAACGGTCCCGCCCGGCGGGGCGTCGCCTCAGGCGGCGTCCAGCCGGGCGCGCACCGCGTGCGCGTCGTCGTGGCCGATCCGGTCGAGGATCTCCCACGCCTCCGCCAGCGCCGCCCGCGCGGCGGCCCGGTCCCCGGCGGCGAGCCGGGTCTCGGCGAGGTTCCGCAGCGTGGCCGCCGTGCCGAACCGGTCGCCGTCGGCCCGGAACATCTCCAGCGCCCGCTCGTAGCACGACACGGCCGCGGCAAGCTCCCCGAGATGGTGGTGCGCGTACCCGAGGCTGTCCAGGGTGTCGGCGACGCCCTGCGGGTCGGTGATCCGCTGCAGCCGCTCCAGCGCCCGGCGGCAGTGGGCGACGGCCTGGCGGTAGTCGCCGAGCAGGCCGAGCTGCCAGCCCACCGCGTTGAGCGTGTACGCCTCCCCCGCCGCGTTGCCCGAAGCGGTGAACAGTTCCAGCGCCCGCCGCGAGTGCTCCAGCGCCTCCCGGTGCCGGTCCGCCCGCTCCAGGGTCTGGCCGAGATTCAGGAACGTCTGGGCCAGCCCGGCGGTGTCACCGAGGTCGGCGAAGTCGTCCAGGGCCTGCTTGAGCTGCCCGTGGGACTCGTCGTGGCGGCCCAGCCGGGAGCAGGCCCGGGCCAGGTCGCGGTGCGCGTGCGCCTGCCCGGCGAGATCGCCGTCCCGCTCGGCCGCGCCCAGCACCAGCTCCTGGAGCTCGTGCCACTGCGCCCACCTCGCCCGCCGGTCCAGGTGACCGGACAGGGACCAGGCGAGCTGCCAGGCGTGCCGGCCGAACCCCGTGCCGCAGGCCTGCCGGATCTCGGCCGCCAGCACGGCCAGCTCGGCGTCGAACCAGGTCTGGGCCGCCCGGCTGTCGGCGAGAGCCACGGCCGTCACGCCGTCGCCCGGCGGCGCGAGGGTGATGTCGCTGAACGGCGGGTGCAGCAGGACCGCGGCGCGGTGGGCCGTGTGCAGGTAGTGGTCGAGCAGCCGCTTGCCGGCGGCACGGCGGTCGGCGGCGCTGTCGGTCTCGTGCGCCAGCTCGCGGGCGTACGCCCGCACCAGGTCGTGCATCGCGTACCGGCCCGGACGATGCTCGGTGAGCAGGCCCGCGTCGCCCAGTCCGGCCAGCAGCCGCCGCGCCGAGCCGACCGGCACGTCCACCAGGCTCGCCGCCGCCACCGGCGTGATGTCACCACCCGCGGCCAGGCCCAGCAGCCGCAGCGTGCGCGCCGCCGCCGCGTCGAGAGTGCGGTACGACCAGGAGAACACGGCGCGCACGTCGGTGGACTCGTCGCCGGTCCGCAGCGCCTCCAGCTCCCCCGGCTCGTCGCGCAGCTCCCGGGCCAGCTCCGCCAGCGACAGCGCGGGCTGCAGGGCGACCCGGCAGGCCGCGACGCTCAGCGCCAGCGGCAGCCGGGCACACGCCCGCACGATCCGGTCGGCGGCGTCGCGTTCGGCGTGCAGCCGCTGCTCGCCGATACGGGAGGCGAGCAGGTCCGCGGACTCCCCCGGGCTGAGCGGGTCCAGGTGCAGCACCTGCGCGGCCTGCGCCACGACCAGCCCCGCCAGGCGGCTGCGGCTGGTCACCACCGCTCGGCAGCCCGGCCCGCTCGGCAGCAGCGGCCGCACCTGCTCGGCGTCCCGGGCGTTGTCCAGCACCACCAGCATCCGTCGCTTCGCGAGCAGGCTGCGGTACAGCACGAGCTGCGCGTCGGGGCTGGTCGGCATCCGGTCGGGCGGCACCCCGAGCGCCTCCAGGAAGCCGCGGGTCGCCTCGACGGCCGACATGACGGCCCCGGAGGGCTCGAATCCACGCAGGTCGACATAGAGCTGACCATCGGGGAACCGAGTGGCGGCCTGGTGCGCCCAGTCGACGGCCAGCGACGTCTTGCCGATGCCCGGTGGCCCCGTGACGATCACAGGACCGGCTGCCGCCGTCAGTACCGCCAGCTCGGGCTTCCGCCCGACGAAGTGCCGCGCACGGTGCGGCAGACCCTGCGGCCGGACCTGATCCGCCTGGGCGGCTTCCAGCACGACGGACACAGGCTCCTCGCTGAGGAGCTGTTCCACCGCCGCGTGCCGCCGCCGCCAGTACTCCTCCACACCGAACCTGGCTGACAGGCTCGCGGACCGGCCCTGCTGCCGGGCGTACGCGTGGCAGTGGGCCGCGATGGCACGGACGACCCGCCAGTCGGGCAGCCGCTCGACGCGGCCGTTCAGGATCGCCCCGAGCTGGCTCTTGCCCAGCCCGACCTCGGCCGCCAGCACCCGCAGACTCGGCCCGCCCGCCTCCTCGCGCAGACGACGCAGATCGTCGCAGAGCCGGGTCATGAGTTCACGGGCACCGCCGACGGCCGGCATCGTTCTCCCCCAGATCGACGACTACCACCAGCCTAGGCATCCGGCCGTGCACACCATGTCCAGGATCGGACGATGTCGACTTGCTGTCCTCATCGGTCGGCGAGGTGGTGGGAACTCCCGCCGCGCAACGCCTGCGTCAGCTTCCATGCTGATCGCTGGCGAGCGCTTGACGCGCCTGAAAGCATCGGCACATGGTCGATCCAATGATCCGGGTTGAGGTCGTCGCCCTGGAGCCGGGCGGTGGCCGCCAGATATCGCGGCAGGATCGCGTCACCGAGTTGCTGCGGGAACGCGCGCTCGACATCGAGGCGGCAATCGCCGAGGCCGCTCGGATAGCCGGCACCGGACTGGTCAGCTCGCATCAGCATGGCGACTGGCAGGTAACCAGCTTGGAGGCGCGCTTCGGCCTGACGCTCACCGCCGAGGCGGGCGTCATCGTCGGCAAGGCGTCGACCGAGGCATGCTTCGAGATCACGCTTACTGTGCAGCGGCGGGAATAGCGCGTGGGCAAGCAGGACTACTGGGTGGAGATCTCGTTTCGCGGCATGCCGTGCGGTGCCGGTTTCCTGCTGACCCGCAGGCATGTGCTGACCGCCGCGCACTGCCTGCGCCGACGCGGGGTCAAGCAGAGCGACGGCGTCGTCGTGTCGCGCGACAGCGGCCAGTCGGTGGAGGGCACCGTACTGGAGGTCGACCCGGGCCGCGACGTCGCGCTGATCCGAGTCAATGCCAAACTCGGCTGGGCTGTGCAGCCGGTCGTCACGGATCGCGGAGAGAAAGGCGACGAGTGGATGTCGCCGTACCGGCCTGAGCCTGCCGACCCGGAGCTCAAGGGCTGGGTGTTGACCAACGCGACCGGGTTCGAGTCCAGTGGCGGCGCGACCATCGAAGCGCTGGAACTTCAGGTGCGGCAGATGCTGGGCGACTATTCGGGCTACAGCGGAAGCCCCGTGCAGCTGGAGCGACACGGCGGACCCGGCTTGGGCGCGCCCGTGGCCGTGATCGGGATGTTGATCGAGCAGGATCTGCACCGGGTCCGGCGGGCTGAGGCCACCAACGTCCTGTTCGCGATCACCGTCGCCGAGGCCATAGGCGCGTTCGAGGACCTGCAACTGCCCGCGCAGTTCTCCAGGCTCGGCCCGCCGCCGGTGGCGGAGACGGTGTCCGAGGCAGCCGGGAGGCACTTCGCCGGTGCCCGTGCGTCGATCGCCGAGATCAAGGCGATGGTCGACGAGGGGCTCGTGTCCGACATGGAGCTGACCGAGCAGACGAAAGCGCTGCTGCGCATGGCCGGACAGCGGACCATCGATTGGGCAGGCGGTCATGAGTCGGCTCGCTGAGTCCGTCGCCGCCGCCGAGGCCGCGCTGCAATCGTCCACCGGACGTGAGGAAGTCATTCTGCTCACCGGCTCCCTCGACGCTCGTGACATCGCGGAATCAGTCGACTCGGCGCTCTATCTCGCGGGCCTGATGAACGCGCTGCAGCTCACCTCGGGTGTCGACCGGGTCCTCGACCTGTCGCGTGGCGCATTCCCGGAGTCGACGGCGCAGATCGAGAACGTGCGCGGCATCCTCGCGCTGCGCCGTGGAGAGCCGCACGCCGCGCTGCGTGCCCTGCGGGCGGCGATGGCCGAGCCCGCAGACCCCGGCCTCGCGTCTCGGATTCTGGTCAACCTCGCAACCGCACTGCTCCAAGCCGGAGAACACGTCGGGGCGGGGGAAACGGCCGAACTGGTACTCCGCCGGGCTTCCGACCCACGGGTGAGGACGCGCGCGGAGGCGGTTCTGGCCGTGGTGCTGGAACTGCTGGCGCGGCGCGCACACACGCAGATCGAACGGGCGCGCACCCACGGTGACTCGGAAGGCGTGCAGACGGCGATCGAGGTGCTGGAGACGGCCGCGCAGCGACTCGGGGCGGTCGTGGGCAACGCCGATCCGAGAACCGGTGGCGTGCGGGCGTTGCTGGCTTCGGCCGAACTGACCGCGTCCGTTCCAGGCCCATCGACGCCATCGCGTGCCGCCAGACGCGTGCTGATCGCGGAGGATGAGGCGCTGATCCGGCTCGACCTCGCGGAGATGCTCACCGAGGAGGGCTACGACGTGGTCGGGGAGGCGGGCGACGGCGAGACGGCCGTGCGCCTGGCCGAGGAGTTGCGCCCCGATCTGTGCATCCTCGATCTCAAGATGCCGATCATGGACGGTCTGGCAGCAGCCGAGAAGATCGCAGGTTCGAAGATCGCACCCGTGATCATTCTGACCGCGTTCAGTCAGCGCGATCTGGTCGAGCGGGCGCGCGCGGCGGGTGCCATGGCATATCTGGTCAAACCATTCCAGCGCAGTGATCTGGTCCCGGCCATCGAGATCGCGATCTCGCGCTTCGCCGAGATCACCGCGCTCGAGGCCGAGGTCGCCGGGCTTGCCGATCGGCTGGAGACCCGCAAGGTCGTGGAACGGGCAAAGGGTGCGTTGATGTCAGGTTATGGCATGACAGAGCCGCAGGCCTTCAAGTGGATCCAACGCACTGCCATGGACCACCGCCTGACGATGCGCGAATTGGCCGAGCGAATCGTCGCCGAGACCAGCCCGGAGACAGGCTGGCATGGATAGGCGGAGGTAGCCACCCGTCGGCACATCGCGCGTCGGCCGCGGCTGCATCGCGCCGAGGACCCTCACCCGCCGCCGACCGCACCGCTCAGCCGCAGGATCAGCGGAACCCGTCGCGGAGCCGGCGGAAGAAGCCGCCCTCCATCGGCAGCGGGGCGGCCGGCGGCGGGGCCTCCCGGCGCTGGCGGGCGATCGGCTGGTCGTAGTCGGTGCGCGCGATGGCGTCGATGACCTGCTCCTCGGTGAAGTCCTCGGAGCCGGGGATGTGCGGGACGAACCCGACGAGCATCCCGTCGCGCAGCACCTGCGCCTCCAGGCCCGCGGTGCCGTCGGTGTCCCACAGCGCCTCGCGGCCGTCGGGCAGGGCGATCCGGACACCGACCTTGCGGTGCCCACCGCCGAGGGACAGGTGCGCGGGGACCCCGCGGTCACGCAGACGGTCCACCACTCGCCGGGCACGGTTCTCGTCCATGCGCCCACGGTAGCCAGCCACGCTGGGCAGATGCTGGGAACCACGCCGAGGCCCCGGGCACGGTTGCTTGGACAGACCGGACCGCCCTTCCTACGCTGGCGGGCATGACCGGTGGCGATTCGGTGCTCGACTGGCTGCTCGACGCGGATCCCGCGATCCGCTGGCAGGTGATGCGCGACCTGCTCGACGCCCCGCAGCCGCAGTGGTCGGCCGAGCGGGCCGCGGTCGAGACGAGCGGCTGGGGTGCCCGACTGCTCGGCCTGGCCGACGAAGACGGGCAGTGGGCGGGCGGCGCGTTCGCCCCGCGCGGGTTCGAACCGCAGGAGTGGCACGAGGTCGGGCAGCCGTGGACGGCCACCTCGTTCACGCTGCAGCAGCTGCGCGAGTTCGGTCTCGACCCCGGCTCGGAGTCGGCCGCCCGCACCGTCGCGCTGGTCGGTACCCACTCGCGCTGGGACCACGACGGCCAGCCCTACTGGGAGGGCGAGGTCGAGGAGTGCATCAACGGCCGGACCCTCGCCGACGGCGCGTACTTCGGCGTCGACGTCTCGCCCCTCGCCGAGCGGCTCAGCGGCGAGCGCCTCGCCGACGGCGGGTGGAACTGCTCGCGGCAGTACGGCTCGCTCCGCTCGTCCTTCCACAGCACCATCAACGTGCTGGAAGGGCTGCTGGAGTTCGAGCGGGCCACCGGCGGCACCCCGCAGACCCGGTCGGCGCGCGCCTCGGGCGAGGAGTATCTGCTGGCACGCGGCCTGTTCCGCCGCCTGAGCACCGGTGAACCAGCCGACGAGCAGTTCCTGAGCCTCATGTATCCGCACCGCTGGCACTACGACGTGCTGCGCGGGCTGGACCATTTCCGTGCCGCGGCCGCGCTGACCGGCGCGACCCGCGATCCGAGGCTGGGCGACGCGGTCGCCTACCTGCGCTCGCGACGGCTGCCGGACGGCACGTGGCCCCTCGACAGCAGGCTGCGCGGCCGGGTCTGGTTCGACCTGGACGACGGGCCGGGCAAGCCGTCGCGCTGGGTGACCCTGCGCGCGATGCGGGTGCTCGCCTGGTGGGACCGATGACGAAGTCATGCACGCCGGTGGTCTCCCGGCGTGCATGACTTCGCTGCGGAAGGCTACGGGCGCGGCTTGCCGCCGTATGGCTTCTTCTTCTTGACCACCACCCGCTCGGCCGGGTCGTCACAGCGGGTCCGGACTTCCTGGTTGCCGTCGTCGCCGCTGTAGGAGGCGACCCACCGGTAGGTGCCGGGCACGCGCGGCCGGAACTCCTCCGAGCGGTACCGGCCGTTGCCGTCGACGTCGACGGTCGAGGTGAACACCGGCCGCCCGGAGCAGGTCTCGTCGCCGGGGCCGTACAGCTCGAAGGTGATCGTCCCGGTCGGCGCGACGCCGCCGGACAGGAAGGCCCGGTCGTAGATCTCCTTGCCGAGGTAGGTGTCACGCGAGGCCTCGGTGCTCAGCGTCGGGGTGACCGTGCCCGAGCCGACCACCACCCACTCGTCCCGATCGGTGCACGGCGTGGTGACCTGCGCGTTGTTCTCGTCACCGTTGTACGTGGCAACCCACCGGTAGGTGCCCGGCGCTGTCGGCCTGGTCCGTTCGGAATCGTAGGAGGTGGCGTCGGTGAGGGTCACCGTGGAGGTGAACACGGCCGGACCGGTGCACATGGCGTTGTCCGGACCGTACAGGCGGAACGTGATCGTGCCCGTCGGGCTGTCTCCGCCGGTCAGCGTCGCGGTGTCCCAGATCTCCCCACCGAGGGCCACGTCGTCCGACGCGACCGTGTCCAGCGCCGGCGTCACCACCGCCGGGTTGACCACCACCCATTCGAGTTCGTCGGCGCACGAGGTCGCTGCCGGCTGATTGAACCGGTCACCGCTGTAGGTGGCGATCCACCGGTACGTTCCCGCAGCCAGGGGGGTGAAGTCGTCGGACTGGTAGAGACCGTCCCGGGTCACGGTCCGTGTCGTGGTGAACGCGGCCGTGCCGGTGCACATGGCGTTGTCCGGGCCGTACGCCTGGAACGTGATCGTGCCGGTCGGGTTGTTGCCGCCCGCCAGCCTCGCGACGTCGTGGATCTGCCCGCCGAACGTGATGTCCGCCGACGCGACGGTGGTCAGGTCCGGCGTGGCCCGTGCGACGCAGTTCAGGGGGGCGGTGAACGGGAAGTAGTGCATCTCGCCGCCGTCGGCCGCGGCGGTGCCGTGGATGAGGCTGGCCACGATGACCTGGCCCTCGATGTTGTTGGAGTTCAAGTCGGTCACGTCGGCGTTGGGGGCGTACAGCGTGCCCTCCAGCACCGAAGAGCCCGTCAGGGTGATCGCGGTCGCCGTCGGGAAGTTCCACAGCAGGAAGGGCGCGTCGGTGCCGCCGATGCCGGCCGGGGTGGGCACGGTCCAGTTGAACGTGTTGCCGGGTGCGGTGTCGACGTTGATCAGCAGGGGCGTGCCGGAGGTCGGCGGGGTCACGAAGGTGAGCGTGGAGATGTTGGCCAGGTTGGCGGCCGTGATGTTCAGGACGTTGGTGCCCGCGCCGAGGTTGATGTAGGCGTTGGTCATGGGCGGCAGGTTCTGCGGCAGGTCGTCGCCGTTGGCGTTCTTGAGGACGACGGTGTTGGTGCAGCCGGCGAGGTCGGTCGACGAGCTGCGGAAGTCGGCGAAGGCGGTGGCGAAGTCGATGCCGGAGTCGCGCAGGACGGAGTCGACCGGCTGCTCGACCCGGAGTTCCACGCGTGGCGTCGAGCCGTAGGAGGCGCCCTCGGCAACGATGTGGGTGTTCCCCGAGTTGCCGCCGTCGTCGGTGTCGCGCACATCGGCCCCGGTCGGGTCGCCCAGCTTGGCGTAGCCCTGCTGCACGTCCAGGATGGTCGCGCTGCTGGCGGTGAAGTTGATGGCACCGCCGATGACCAGGGCGCTGGGCACGTCGTCGAGGGGAGCCTCGTACGTGCCCGGTGACGCCCCGGCGACCTCGTAGCTGCCGCCGATGGTGAGGGTGCCGCCCAGCGCCACCGGACCTTCGGTCTCGTTGCCGGTGAGGGTGGCGTCGCCTTCGGCGAAGACGTTGAAGCCCAGAGCGGCGGCCGTCGGTGAGGCGGGGCTCACCGCTCGGGCCGGATCAGGGGCGACCATGACCAGCATCGCGGAGGCTGCCGCGCTCAGCAATGCCGTGGCGGCGACGATGCCGCGCATCCGAGTTGTCTGCATGTCTGAGGTATATCGGCCGTTCAGGCCTTTTAGCCTCATTATCTCCATTTAAGCGTATCAGAGCCATTAGAAGATTAATGTCCCGTTTGATACCCGCTGCCCGCCAGCCGGATGTGTCCAGGCGATGGCCAGACCTTGACAGTCGTATATCTATACGAGTATCAATTAGCTGCAAATAACGTTATAGAGCCGTCCCTCTCGCCCCTCCACGACCACGATGAGGCCTTCGGCGACGCCTCGTCAGGCCCGGTAACGATCCTGGGAGACCCCATGCACCCAGCACGTCATCGACGGCGCCTGCTCACTGCCGTCCTCCATGGCGCCATCGGCATCCTCACCGTCCTCGGCAGCCTCGCCGCCGCGGCTCCGGCCACGGCCGCCCCCGCCCAGCCCTCCCCGCTGACCACCCCGTGGACCGGTCAGGCGCTCAACGGCACCCCGCTGCCGGAGTACCCCCGCCCGCAGATGACCCGCCCCGACTGGCTGAACCTCAACGGCGAGTGGCAGTTGAGCCAGTCCACCACCAACAGCGCGCCCGTGTTCGGCCAGAACCTGCCCGAGCGGGTCAACGTGCCGTTCCCGGTCGAGTCGGCGCTGTCGGGCATCAAGCGGCCCGCCAACGACAACCGCTACTACCTGACCTACCGGCGCACCTTCACCGTGCCCGCCGGCTGGGCCGGCCGCCGGGTGCAGCTGCACTTCGGCGCGGTCGACTGGCGCACCACGGTATGGGTCAACGGCGTGCAGGTCGGCACGCACACCGGCGGCTACGACCGGTTCGAGTTCGACGTCACGGCACAGCTCAACGGCGGCACCAACGAGCTCGTCGTGCGGGTGTTCGACCCGACCGACTCGGGTGCCGAGGGCAGCAACCCGGCCCGCGGCAAGCAGGTCCGCAACCCCGGCGGCATCTTCTACATCCCCACGTCCGGCATCTGGCAGACGGTGTGGATGGAGCCGACGCCGACCGCGTCGATCTACAGCGCCGACCTGTACGCCAACCTGAGCAACAACACCCTGCGGATCAAGGTGTTCACCCGCGGCGACGTGACCGGGCACTCGGTGTACGCGGAGGCGCTCAACGGCACCACCGTCGTCGGCACCGCCACCGGCGGTTTCACCGAGTTCACCGTGCCGGTGCCGAGCGCGCGCCGCTGGTCGCCGGACGACCCGTTCCTGTACAACCTGCGGCTGTCGCTGCGCAACAGCTCGGGCGCGACCGTCGACCAGACCACGCACTACTTCGGTATGCGCGAGGTCGGCAAGGCCGTGCTCAACGGCAAGCTGATGCCGACCCTCAACGGCCAGTTCGTCATGCACAACGGCACCCTCGACCAGGGCTTCTGGCCCGACGGCCTGTACACCGCGCCCACCGACGCGGCGCTCGCCGGCGACCTGCAGAAGATCAAGGACCTGGGCTTCAACATGGTCCGCAAGCACATCAAGGTCGAACCGCAGCGCTGGTTCTACCACGCCGACCGCCTCGGGCTGCTGGTCTGGCAGGACATGCCGAGCAAGGGCGACCCGGGCACCGCCGCCCAGCAGGCGCAGTGGGAGACCGAGCTGCGCGAGCTGGTCGACGAGCACCGCTCCTCGCCCGCCGTGGTGGTGTACGTGCCGTTCAACGAGGGCTGGGGCGAGTGGAACCTCGCCGACACGTCCCGCATCGCGCAGAACGTCAAGAACCAGGACCCGACCCGCCTGGTCAACCCGCACAGCGGCTACAACTGCTGCAACTCCAAAGGCGACCCCGGCAACGGCGACATCATGGACTGGCACGTGTACGTCGGCCCGGACTCCCCGACCCCGACGGCCACCCGCGTCGCCACCCTCGGCGAGTACGGCGGCATGGGCCTGCGCACGCCCGGCCACGAGTACAGCCCGAACGGCAACTTCGGGGCGTACGAGATGCACACCAGCACCCAGTCCATCACGGACCGCTTCGTCGGGCTGATCAACTCGTCGACGAACCTGATGTACACCCGGGGCCTGTCCGGATTGGTCTACACGCAGCCGTTCGACGTCGAGGGCGAGGTCAACGGCTTCTGGACGTACGACCGGCAGGTGCTGAAGTTCGACGCGGCCCGGGTGCGGGCCGCCAACCAGGCCATCATCGCCGCGTCGAAGGCGCTGAACACGGGCCCGCCGCCCGGCCAGCGCATCATCGGTCCCGGCGGCAAGTGCGTCGACGTCGCCGCCGACGACACCGGCGGCAACGGCGCGGCCGTGCAGCTGTGGGACTGCCAGGCGACCTCCGGCGACCAGCGCTGGACCTGGAACGGCAACACGCTGCGCACGCTGGGCCGGTGCATGGACGCCACCGGCAACGGCACCGCCAACGGCACGCTCATCCAGCTGTGGGACTGCAACGGCGGCGGCGCGCAGCAGTGGGTGCAGCAGGCCAACGGCTCGCTGCGCAACCCGCAGTCCGGCCGCTGCCTCGACTCGCCGAACGGCTCCACCGCCAACGGCGCGCGGCTGCGACTGTGGGACTGCAACGGCAGCGCGGCTCAGGTGTTCCGGGTCGGCGGCGGCTCCACCGCGGCGAGCAACATCATCGGCCCCGGCGGCAAGTGCGTCGACGTCGCCGCCGACGACACCGGCGGCAACGGCGCGGCGGTCCAGCTGTGGGACTGCCAGGCCGTCGCCGTGGACCAGAAGTGGGCCTGGGACGTCACCGCCCTGCGCACCCTGAACCGCTGCATGGACGCCACCGGCAACGGCACCGCAAACGGCACGCTCATCCAGCTGTGGGACTGCAACGGCGGCGGTGCCCAGCAGTGGATTCCGCAGGCCAACGGCTCGCTGCGCAACCCGCAGTCCGGCCGCTGCCTCGACTCGCCGAACGGCTCCACCGCCAACGGCGCGCGGCTGCAACTGTGGGACTGCAACGGCAGCCCCGCCCAGCAGTTCCTGAAGCAGTAGGTGAACCCGGTGGTGGCGGCGCTTTCCGCGCCGTCGCCACCACGGGCCGCCGCCCGCGCGCCCGTCACCAGTTTCGGGGGAAGTGCACGAATCGGTTCGATGATTCGTGCACTTCCCCCGAAACAGCGGGGACGCGGCGGGCGGGTCAGCGGCGGCGCCAGAGGGCGGGGGTGTTCGGGGGTTCCCAGCCGGGGAGGGAGGTGTGGGCAATCTGGCAGGTGTATGCCAGGCCGCTGTAGGTGACCTGGGCGCCGACGGCGTACGGCTGGTAGGGCTGCCAGGTGCCGCCACCGCCGGGCGGGGTGGGGCTCGGTGACGCCGTCGCCGTCGGGGACGGCGAGGGCGGGGTGCCTGGCACGTTCAGCACGAAGTCGAACGTGGCCTGGCGGGCCGAGCCGACCTGCTGCACGTTCATCAGCAGGGCCGGGTCGAACAGGGAGTCGGTGCTGTTGCGGGGCTCGTTCGGGAAGTACAGCTGCGTGGTCAGGATCGGGCGGCCCGGCGCCTGCACCTTGACGTGGATGTGCCGGGTGCGGCCGGGGTAGAGGCCGGGCACGATGGTGGACAGGGTGAACCGGCCCTGGGCGTCGCTGAACTGATGGCCGCGGAAGCGGTTGCCGACGTTGTCGTACGCGCCGGCGTTGTCGGCCTGCCAGAAGTCCAGCAGCGCCCCGGCGATGGGCTGGCAGGCCAGGCCGACGACGTAGCCGGTCACGGTCAGCCGGGTGCCCGCGCCGTCGACCATGGCGGTGCGCAGCGGCGAGCCGGGTTTGAAGTACGGCCCCTCCATCTGCGGCGGGGTGAGATCGTCGTCGTCGCAGGACTCGGGCGTGACCGCGAGCGGCTGCCCGGAGGGCGTGCTCGCCAGCGCGGGCACTCCGGCCAGCAGCGGCACGGCCGGCACCACCAGCGCCGCGCGCAGCAGGGACTTGCGGGTGATGCGCGGGGTGCGGTCTTCTTCTCGATCACTCATGGCAGGTCTCCTTCGTGGGACGTCGCCGGAAACGCTAGAGCGGCGCATAGCCACCATTCGATGGACGTGATCGGGTGTTCGTGGTGTTTTCGGCGGGTCCCCACGTCCAGGACGCCGCCCGCCGGAACTCCCCCGCGCTCGACCCGGTCTCCCTGCGGAAGAACCGGCAGAAGTACGCCTGGTCGGCGAAGCCCAGCTCGCGGGCGATCTGCGCGATGCTCAGCCGGGTGCCCGCCAGCAGCCGCATCGCCTCCACGGTGCGGGCGTGGCGGATCAGCTCGCCGGGCGAGCGCCCGGTCACGTCGCGGACCGCCTCACCCAGGTAACCCTGCGAGACGCCCAGCGCCGCGGCGCATTCGCGGACCGAGAGAGCCCCGCCGCGCGGCCCGGTCAGCAGGTCGAGGAACCGTGCCGCCAGCTCGGCGCGCTGCCCCGTCGCCGCGGGCGGGGCAGACAGACCCGTGGCGCGGGCCGCCTTGGTCAGCAGGACGCGCAGGTATGCCTGCACCACCCCGAGCGAGTCCGCGGCAGGCTCGTCGTACTCCCGGCGCATCCGGCCGACCAGCGTGAACGCCTCGTCCGCGACGTCGGGGGCGAGGGTGCGGCACGGCTGGTGGCCGAGCAGGTGCAGCAGTTCCCGGACGCGGGGGCACCCGGCGAGGAACTCCTCGCCGAACAGGATCAGAGAACCGTCCAGGTCGGCGGCGTCCTGCCAGTGGTGGGCGCGGCCGGGCAGCACCACGGCGAGCTGCGGCGGCTCCAGCGGGTACGCCTCGAGGTCCACCACGTGCGCGCCGGTGCCCGCACGGACCAGCACCACCTCGTAGAAGGTGTGCCGGTGCGGGAACGGGGCGTGCGACAGGGGGCCGAGCGCGTCGAACGTGTCGATCGCGAACGGCACCGACAGCGGCTGCGGCACCGTGAGCCGGTGCAGTGGCAGGGACATCCCCCGAGCCTGCGGCCTCGATCCACCGCACGGCAGATGTCAGCCCGGTCCTATCACGCCCTGATGGGCACCCGCCGCGACCGAAGATCGCCGGGGTAAGGTCCACCTTCCGAACGGGGGAGGAACGATGTACGACCGTGGTGACCTGGTGCGCGTCTATCTCGGTGCGCAGGGCGAGGGCTTCGGCGGCTACTACGCCGACTCCGCGACGTTCAACGCGGCGCTGAAGGCCCACTACGAGGCGATGCTCGGCGGGCTGGAGCAGCTCTTCGGCCTGCGCCTGAGCATGAACGGCGTCGCATCGTTCGACAACCGCGTGCTGTTCATGCTGTTCACCTCGACGACCCGGTCGTTGCTCGCGCTCCGCACCCCGTGGTCGGGCTTCCTGGAGTCGAGCCTGCTGGTCAAGAAGATCGAGGAGGCGGGCGCGAACGGGCAGCGCGTCATGGCGGCGACCGAGCGCATCGTGCGGCTCACTGACGAGTCGCACCAGGTCCACCTGGACATGCTGGACGCGCTCGTCGCCGCGATGTTGGGCGACCGCGCCGAGGCGACCTTCTCCGCCGACGATCTGCGGGCGCTCGGGGTCGACGTCACCGGACCCGACCCGAACGACTACCCGCTCTACGAGGACTGACCCAGGTCAGGCGTTTTCCTACCGTAAACAATATGACCTGTTTGGAAATACAAGGTTTCCAGTGGGGTTCCTAGATTCCCCGGTGTGACACCGAAATCCAGACTCTTCACTGCACTGATCGCCGTGGCGGCCCTCTCATCCGCCATGGTGATCACGTCGGCGGCCAGCGCCGGCTCCCATCCCGCGCCCGCTCCCCTGCCCGTCGCCGCGGACCGCGGCATGGTCTACGAGCTGGCCCGCACCCTGCGTATCAGCCCCGACCAGGCGCTGGCCCGGCTGGGCCGCGAGGCGGCGTTCGCCCGCGCCGAGCAGAACCTGCGCCGTACGCTCGGCGACCGCTTCGGCGGGGCCTACCTCGACCCGGACGCCGCGACCCTGACCGTGGCCGTGACCAGCGCCGCCGACAGCGCCAGGGTGCGGGCGGCCGGGGCAGTCCCGGTCACCGTCGCGCACAGCGAGGCCCGGCTGGTCCACGAGACGGCCCGGCTCGACCTGCGGGCCGCCGCCGCGCCGAAGCAGGTCCCCGGCTGGTACCCGGACGTGCGCAGCAACCGCGTCGTCGTCCTCTACCGGGACGGCGCGCTGAACACCGCCCGCACGTGGGCCGCGGCGAGCGGCCTCGACACCGCCGTGGTCCGCTTCGAGGCCAGCGCCGAGCAGCCGCGGCCGCTGATCGACATCGTCGGCGGCAACGCGTACTACATCGGCAGCGGCACCCGCTGCTCGGTCGGCTTCGCGGTCACCGGCGGCTTCGTCACCGCAGGACACTGCGGCAGCACCGGGGCGAGCACCACCCAGCCCAGCGGATCGTTCGCCGGATCGAGCTTCCCCGGCAACGACTACGCCTGGGTGCGTACCGCGGCCGGCAACACGCCGCGGGCGCAGGTCAACCGGTACCCGGGCACGGTGCCCGTCGCCGGTTCGCAGGCCGCCGGGGTCGGCGCGTCGGTGTGCCGCTCGGGTTCCACCACGGGTTGGCACTGCGGCACCATCAACGCCCTCAACAGCTCGGTGACGTACCCGCAGGGCACGGTGACCGGCCTGATCCGCACCAACGTCTGCGCCGAACCCGGCGACTCGGGCGGCTCGCTCATCGCCGGTGACCAGGCGCAGGGCGTGACGTCCGGCGGCTCCGGCAACTGCAGCTCGGGCGGCACGACGTACTTCCAGCCGGTCAACGAGATCCTGCAGACCTACGGCCTGACCCTGACGGTCAGCGGCGGCACGCCGCCGACGAACCCGCCGAGCCCGACCGCCGGGCCGAGCGGGCCGCCGCCGGGCTGCGGCGGGCTGCCCGGCTGGAGTTCGACGACGGCGTACGCCCCCGGCGTGAACGTCGCCCACAACGGCCGCCGCTACGAGTCGACCTGGTGGTCCACCGGCGCGGTGCCGAGCGACCCCGGCTCGTGGGCCGTCTGGGCCGACCGCGGCGCCTGCTGAACGCACGACCCTCCCCTCAGGTGGCCTGGGCGTCCCGGAGAGACGCCCAGGCCACCGCCCTCCACCCCGCAGAAGGAGTCCATCCCGTGAAGTCCACCGGCATCCGGATCACGCTCGCGGCCACCGCCGCGGCCGTGGGCCTCGCCCTGGTGATCCCAGGAGTTTCCGGCGCCAGACCCGCCGACACCCCCGCGCCCGCCGCCGACCCGGCCGCGCTCGCCGTCGCCGCCGCCGACCGGGCCGCCGACGGCGGCTACGACGCGCTGGCCAAGGGCCCGCACGAATCCTTCGTACGCCGCGACGTCGTCGCCGGTTCCGGCGGATTCCGGTACGTCTCCTACGAGCGCACCCACCGCGGCCTGCCTGTGCTCGGCGGCGACGCCGTCGTGGCGACCGACCGCACCGGCACGGTACGCGGCACCAGCTCCGCGCTCGGCCGGGGCGTGCGCCTGGCCTCGATCATCCCGACGGTCTCGGCCGCGCAGGCCGCGTCCGTCGCCCGGCGGCAGCTCGACACCGTCGGCCAGGCGACTCCGCCACGGCTGGCCGTCTTCGCCACCCCGGCGCGCGACCGGCTGGCGTACGAGATCGTGCTCGAAGGCGTGCGCAAGAACGCGCCGAGCCGCCTGCACGTCGTGGTCGACGCCCGCACCGGCGCGCTCCTCGACGTGCGCGACGACGTGCGCATGGGCACCGGCAACGGCTACTACAACGGCCAGGTCTCGATCACCACCAGCGGTTCCGGCAGTTCCTGGTCCATGACGGACAACAGCCGTCCGGGCATCCGCTGCGGCGGCCAGGGCGGCACCGCGTACACCGGCACCGACGACACCTGGGGCAACGGCTCCGGCACCAACCTGGAGACCGCCTGCGTCGACGCCCTCTACGCGGTGCAGCGCGAGTGGGACATGCTCAGCTCGTGGCTGGGCCGCAACGGCATCAACGGCTCCGGCGGCGGCTTCCCGGCCCGGGTCGGGCTGGCCGAGGTCAACGCGTACTGGAACGGCAGCTACACCAACTTCGGCCGCAACCAGGCGGGCACCGGGCAGGCCACGCCGATCGACGTGGTCGCGCACGAGTACGGCCACGCGATCTTCCAGACCACGCCGGGCGGGGCCGGGTCCGGCAACGAGAACGGCGGCCTCAACGAGTCCACCGGCGACATCTTCGGCGCGCTGACCGAGGCGTACGCCAACAACCCCAACGACCCGCCGGACTACCTCGTCGGCGAGGAGGTCAACCTCACCGGCTCGGGCCCGATCCGCAACATGTACAACCCGTCGGCGCTCGGCGACCCGAACTGCTACTCCTCGGCGATCCCGAGCACCGAGGTGCACGCCGCGGCCGGCCCGAACAACCACTGGTTCTACCTGACCGCGGTCGGCTCGGCCGGCGGTGGCGGCAACCCGGCCAGCCCGACCTGCAACGGCTCCACGGTCACCGGCATCGGCCTGCAGAAGGCCGGGCAGATCTACATGGCCGCGCTGAACATGAAAACGTCGTCCTGGCGTTACGTCAACGTGCGTACGGCGACGCTGCGCGCGGCGGTCAACCTGTTCGGCGCGTCCTCGGCCGAGTGCCGCACCGTCAAGGCGGCCTGGGACGCGGTCAGCGTGCCCGCGCAGTCCGGTGAGGCGCAGTGCAGCACCGCGCCCGGCAACGACTTCTCGCTGTCGGTATCCCCGGGCAGCGGCACCGTGCAGCGCGGCTCGACCGTCACCACGACCGTGGTCACGGCCACCACCTCGGGCAGCGCGCAGACGGTGAACCTCACCGCGAACGGCCTGCCCTCGGGTGTCACGGCGAGCTTCAGCCCGGCGTCGGTCACCTCCGGCGGCTCCAGCACGCTCACCCTGACCGCGAGCGCGAGCGCGGCGACCGGCTCGGCGGGGGTCACCGTCACCGGGACCGGCTCGGCGACGCACAGCGCGACGTACACGGTGACGGTCACCAGCGTGCCGAGCGGCGACGACTTCAGCGTCTCGCTGTCGCCGTCGTCCGCGAGCGTCGCGGCGGGCAGTTCGACCAGCGCGACCGTCGCCACGGCGACCACGTCGGGCAGCGCGCAGGCGGTGAACCTGTCGGTGACCGGCGCGCCGACCGGGGTCACGGCGTCGGTGAGCCCGGGGTCGGTGACCTCGGGCGGCGGCGCGACGCTGTCGGTGTCGGTCGCGGCGGGCACCCCGGCGGGCATGTACCCGCTGACGGTCACGGCGGCGGGCACGTCGGCCACGCACACGGCCGTGTTCACGCTGACGGTGACCGGGGGCGGCGGCTGCGGCGGCCTGCCGGCGTGGAGTTCCACGACGCCGTACTCGCCGGACGACGTCGTGTCGCACAACGGCCGCCGTTGGAAGGCCACCTGGTGGTCGACCGGCGCCGAGCCGGGCGCGCCCGGCTCGTGGGCGGTCTGGTCCGACCAGGGCGCCTGCTGACGGGTGGGGGGTGGAGCAGGGGCCGGATGCCTGAGCGCGGCCGGCCCCTGCTCCGTGACCGGGGCGAAGGCACGTCCGTCGGGCGCGGTTCCGCGCGGTGGCTAAGCTGGTCGCCGTGACCACCGCCGATCAGTTCGCCCGCGCCAAGTACGTCAGCCTGACGACCTACCGCAAGGACGGCACGCCCGTCGCCACGCCGGTGTGGCTGGCGGTCGACGGCGGCGAGCTGTTCGTCATCTCCGACTCCGACGCGTGGAAGGTCAAGCGCGTCCGGCGCACGAGCCGCGTGACGGTGGCCGCGTGCGACGTCCGGGGCCGGGTCGCCCCCGACGCCGTGCCCGTGGAGGGCACCGCCCGGGTCCTCGACGACACCGGCTCGCAGCGGGTTCGGCAGCTGATCGCCCGCAAGTACTGGATGTCGCGGGTGGGCAACTGGGCGGCGCGTGTCCTGCACCTGCCGAAGAAGCCGGTCGTCGGCATCGCCGTGACCTTCTGAGCGCACCCTCAGCCGGGACCGGTCACCACCAGGAGAACAGAGTTTCCTCCACCGAAACGGTTGCATCCGAGCCGGACGGGTAAGAAGCTGTCCTGAACCCGCGCAATCGGCGACGGGCTATCGGGCTGGAGGCGCTCGCGATGAAGGTTACCGACCTGCGGGCGAGCCGGGCGCTGCTCGGCGCGATCGTCGCCGGCCTGCTCATGACGGGCCTCATCGCGCTGAGCGCCGGCTGGCTGGCCCGGCCGGACCTGCTGCCCGACACCGGCCCCTCCTGGTACGTGTGGCAGCGCCCCGAACGCTCCACGCTGATCATGGCCGGCGTCTGGTCCCTGTACGCCCTGCACCAGGTCGGCTTCTGGGCCCTGATCTGGTACGGCCAGCAGCGCGTCGGCAGGTACACCGGCCGGCTGCACCTGGTCAACGTCGCCGCGCTCGCGTTCAACACGGCCTTCGTGCTGCTCCACTTCGCACAGACCCAGCTCTGGTACGACGGCCTCGCCCAGGACGTGTCGATCTGGTCGTCGCAGTTCTCCGTCATCATCCTGCTGGTCTGGGTGCTGCTCATGGAGAACGACCGGCGCGGCCTGCTCTTCGGCAGGACGATCCCGACGCCGGGCGGCGCGGGCGTACGCGAGTGGGCGCGCAAGTACCACGGCTACTACTTCGCGTGGGCGGCCGTGTACACGTTCTGGTACCACCCGATGGAGACCACCACCGGGCACCTGATCGGGTTCCTGTACATGTTCCTGATCCTGGTGCAGGGCAGCCTGTTCCTGACCCGCGCGCACGTGAACCGCTGGTGGACGGTGACGTTGGAGGTCATGGTGCTGTTCCACGGCGCGATCGTCGCCCTGAACAGCCCGAAGCAGCTGTGGTTCCAGTTCGGCTGGGGCTTCGCCACGATCTTCGTCGTCACCCAGATGCACGGGCTGGGCCTGTCCCGCCGGGTGCGGTGGCTGATCGGCCTGGCCTACGTCGGCTCGGTCGGCGTCGTTGTCTCGATCCTCGGCACGGCGAAGCTGGCCACGCTGCCCCGGGTGCCCGCGGCGGAGTACGTCGGCGTGTTCATCCTCGCCGCGATCTTCGCGGCCGGGCTGTGGATCGCCCGGCGGCTCAGGCCCCGCCCCACTACGCAGGACGACACTCCGACGCCGGTGCGCAGCGACGATCAGGTCACCGTCTGATCCGGCCAGGCGAGGTGTCGCTCGCGGGCCACATCATTGGTGATGTGCCACATCAATAAAAGATGTGGCCTGCCGACGCGACACCTGGTCCCGGCCGTCGGTCACACCGGCGGCAGGACCACGTCCAGGGTGGCGGCCCACTGCCGCAGCACCCGGGCCCGGCGGGCCGTGTCGTCGTGCAGCAGCTCGCCCAGGCCGAGGCCGCGCGCCAGGTCCAGGGTCGCCTGCACGGTCTCCCGCGCGCCCGGAGTCTGCTCGTCGACGCGCAGCAGCTCGACCGCCATGCCGTGCGCGGTGCGCCCGAGCGCCGCCTCCAGCGGTCGCACCTGATCCCGCAGCGACGCGTCCACCGCCGCCGCGGTCCACACGTGCAGCGCTGCCCGGAACAGCGGTCCGCGATACAGCCCCACCAGCACGGCCAGCACCTGCTCCGTACGCCGGGGACCGCTGCGCAGGCCCGCGACGGCGCCCTCGATCTCGGTGGCGCGCACCTCGGTCATGTGCTCGATCAGCCCGGTGACCAGGTCCTCCCGGGTCGGGAAGTGGTGCTGGGCCGCGCCGCGGGAGACCCCGGCGCGCTCGGCGACGACGGCGACCGTCGTGCCCGACCACCCGAGTTCCGCCATGCACTGCACCGAGGCCTCCAGCAGCCGCCGGCGGGTGGCGCGGCTGCGGTCCTGCTGCGGTTCACGTACGGGGGTGGTCGGCACGGCGATCACGCTACCTGGGCTCAGTAGGACCGGGGCAGGCCCAGGCTGTGCTGGGCGACGAAGTTGAGGATCATCTCCCGGCTGACCGGGGCGATCCGCCCGAGCCGCGACGCGACCAGCAGCGTGGCCAGCCCGTACTCGGTGGCCAGCCCGTTGCCGCCGTGGGTCTGGATGGCCTGGTCGACGGTCTTCACGGTGGCCTCCCCGGCCGCGTACTTGGCCATGTTCGCCGCCTCGCCCGCCGCCTGGTCGTCGCCGCTGTCGTAGAGGAACGCCGCCTCGCGGGTCATCAGCCGGGCCAGCTCGACCTCGATGTGGCAGGCCGCGAGCGGGTGGCTGATCGCCTGGTGCGCGCCGATCGGCGGCCCCCACACGGTGCGGTTCTTGGCGTACTCGACGGCCCGCCCGAGCGCGTACCGGGCCATGCCTAGCGCGAACGCCGAGGCCATGATGCGCTCGGGGTTCAGCCCCGCGAACAGCTGCAGCAGCCCCGCGTCCGCGCTGCCGACCAGGGCGTCGTCGGGCAGCCGTACCTCGTCGAGGAACAGGTTGTACTGCTTCTCCGGCGCGACCAGCTCGGTCGGGATCTGCTGCGCGGTGAACCCGGGCGCGTCGGTCGGCACCACGAACAGCACGGGCTTGAGCCGCCCGGTGCGCTCGTCGGCGGTACGCCCCACGACCAGCACGGCCTCGGCTTCGTCGATACCGGAGATGTAGGTCTTGCGGCCGGACAGCAGCCAGCCGTCGCCGTCGCGGGTCGCGGTGGTGGTGAGCTTGTGCGAGTTCGAACCGGCGTCGGGTTCGGTGATCGCGAACGCGAAGATCTTCGTCCCGTCGGCCAGCCCCGGCAGCCAGCGCCGCTTCTGCTCCGGGGTGCCGAAGCGGGAGATCACCGTGGCGCAGATCGCCGGGGAGACGACCATCATCAGCAGCGGGCAGCCCGCCGCGCCGAGTTCCTCGCAGACCGCGGCGAGGTCGCCGATGCCGCCGCCTCCGCCGCCGTACTCCTCGGGCACGTGCACGCCCAGGTAGCCGAGCCGGCCGGCCTCCTGCCACAGCTCGGTGGTCTTCTCCCCGGCGCGGGTGCAGCGCAGGTAGTAGTCGTGGCCGTACTTGCCGGCCAGGTCGGACACGGCGCGGCGCAGGGCCTGGCGCTCGTCGCTCTCGAGGATCACGGTTGGGCCTCCGGGTCGGCGGGGGTGACGACCGCGAGCACCGCGCCGACCTCGACCTGGTGGCCGACGGCCACGGGCAGGTGGGTCACGGTGCCGCCGGTCGGGGCGGTGATCTCGTGCTGCATCTTCATGGCCTCCAGCCACAGCAGCGGCTGGCCGGCGGTGACCTGGTCGCCCTCGGCGACGGCGACGCGGATGACGGCCCCGGGCAGCGGTGCGAGCAGCGACCCGCTGGCGACCTGGACCTGCGCCACCGGGAACCGTTCGACCGGGCGCAGGCTGACCGGCCCGAGCACCGAGTCGACACAGACCATCTCCGGGTACGTCGCGACGGTGAACACGTGCCGCACGTTGCCGCGCCCCAGCTCCACCCGGGTCGCCGTGACCTCGCCGACGACGACCTCGGGCTCGTCCTCGACCCGTACGCCGTCGCGGGTGCGCCGGTAGCCGACGTCGATCCGCCCGGCCGGGGCCTGGTAGGCGCGGGTCTGCGGGGCGGAGGCGACGTTGCGCCAGCCGCCCGGCAGTCCGGTCACGACGGTCGCGCTCGCCCGCTCGGCAGCCGACGCGGCCAGCGCCGCGGCGTACGCCGACAGCCGCTGCGCGTCCTCGCCGGCCAGCGGCCGGGCGAGCATGTCGAGCCCGTGCTGCTCGAAGAACGCGGTGTCGATCCGCCCGGCCAGGAACGCCGGATGCCGCAGCACGTTGACGAGCAGATCCCGGTTCGTGACGAGCCCGTGGATCCGCGCCTGCGCCAGCGCTCCCGCCAGGGCCCGCGCGGCCTGCGACCGCGTCGGCGCCCACACGATCACCTTCGCCAGCATCGGATCGTAATGCGGCGTAACCACATCCCCACCCGCAAACCCACTGTCCACGCGCACCACCACCGCGCCGGCCGCCACCGGCGCGGGCACGCCGAATTCGGTGGTGGTGGGGAGGGTGAAGGTATGGAGGGGGCCGGTTTGGGGGCGCCAGGTGTGGGCGGGGTCCTCGGCGTAGAGGCGGACCTCGATGGCGTGGCCGTGGATTGCGGGCGGGGTGGGCGGGAGGGGGTGGCCTTCGGCGATGTCCAGTTGGAGGGCGACCAGGTCCAGGCCGGTGACGAGTTCGGTGACGGGGTGTTCGACCTGGAGGCGAGTGTTCATCTCCAGGAAGTGGAACGAGCCGTCGGGCGCGGCCAGGAATTCGACGGTGCCCGCGCCGCGGTAGCCGATCGCGGCCGCGGCGGCGGTGGCGGCGGCGTGCAGGCGTTCGCGCATGGCCGGGTCGACCATCGGTGAGGGGGCCTCCTCGACGACCTTCTGGTGGCGGCGCTGGATGGAGCACTCGCGCTCGCCGACCGCCCAGATCGTGCCGTGCGCGTCGGCCATGACCTGCACCTCGATGTGCCGCCCGGTGGCCAGGTAGGGCTCGCAGAACACGGTCGGGTCACCGAACGCGGCGGCGGCCTCGGCGCGGGCGGCCTCGACCTGTTCGGGCAGCGCGGCGAGGTCGTGCACGACGCGCATGCCGCGGCCGCCGCCACCGGCCGACGCCTTGATGAGCACGGGCAAATCGGCCTCGGTGACCGTGGCGGGGTCGAGTTCGGGCAGCACGGGCACGCCCGCGGCGGCCATCAGCTTCTTCGACGCGATCTTCGAGCCCATCGCGTCGATGGCGTCCGGCGAGGGCCCGATCCAGGTCAGCCCGGCGTCGATGACCGCCTGGGCGAACGCGGCGTTCTCGGACAGGAAGCCGTAGCCGGGGTGCACGGCGTCCGCGCCGGCCGCGAGCGCGGCCTCGATGACGAGGTCGGCGCGCAGGTAGGTGTCGGCGGCGGTGACGCCGGGCAGCCGTACCGCGATGTCTGCTTCTGTGGCGTGCAGGGCCCGGGTGTCGGCGTCGGAGTGCACGGCGACGGTGGTGATGCCGCGTTCGCGGCAGGTGCGGAAGACGCGGCGGGCGATCTCGCCCCGGTTGGCGACCAGCAGTCGGGAGATCATCTCGTCACATCCGGAAGACGCCGTAGGGACCCGGGCCGGGGTCGGGGGCCGATTGCACCGCGGACAGGCACAGGCCGAGCACGGTGCGGGTGTCGCGGGGGTCGATGACGCCGTCGTCGTAGCCGAGCCCGGACAGCACCATCGGCAGCGACTCCGCCTCGATCTGGTTCTCGACCATGGTGCGGACGACCTGGTCGGTGTCCTCGTCGTAGGGCCGCCCGGCCGCGGCGGCCGACTGCCGCGAGACGATCGACAGCACGCCCGCGAGCTGCGCGCCGCCCATCACCGCGGACTTCGCGCTCGGCCACGCGAACAGGAAGCGCGGGTCGTACGCCCGCCCGCACATGCCGTAGTGCCCCGCGCCGTAGGACGCGCCGATCAGCACCGAGATGTGCGGCACGGTGCTGTTGGACACCGCGTTGATCATCATCGCGCCGTGTTTGATGATGCCGCCCTGCTCGTAGTCCTTGCCGACCATGTAGCCGGTCGTGTTGTGCAGGAACAGCAGCGGGGTGCGGGTCTGGTTGGCGAGCTGGATGAACTGCGCCGCCTTCTGCGACTCCGCGCTGAACAGCACCCCGCGCGCGTTGGCCAGGACGCCGACCGGGAAGCCGTGCACGCTGGCCCAGCCGGTGGCCAGGCTCGCGCCGTACTCCGGTTTGAACTCGTCGAAGCGGGAGCCGTCGACGACCCGGGCGATCACCTCACGCGGGTCGAACGGGGTGCGCAGGTCCGGTGGCACGATGCCGAGCAGCTCCTCGGCGTCGAAGACAGGCTCGTCGGCGTCCGGCGACGGAGCCGCGCCGAGCTTGCGCCAGCGCAGCGACGCGACGATGCGCCGCCCCATGCCGATCGCCTGCACCTCGTCGTCGGCCAGGTAGTCGGCCAGGCCCGAGACGCGGGCGTGCATCGCCGCGCCGCCCAGCGACTCCTCGTCGGCGTCCTCGCCCGTGGCCATCTTGACCAGCGGCGGGCCGGCCAGGAACACCTGCGACCGCTCTTTGATCATGACGACGTGGTCGCTCATGCCCGGCACGTACGCCCCGCCCGCGGTGGAGTTGCCGAACACCAGCGTCACCGTCGGGACACCTGCCGCGGACAGGCGCGTCAAGTCGCGGAACAGCCGCCCGCCGGGGATGAAGATGTCCTTCTGGCTCTGCAGGTCGGCCCCGCCCGACTCGACCAGGTTCACCAGCGGCAGCCGGTTCTCCCGCGCGATGTCCATCGCCCGCAGGGTCTTGCGCAGGGTGTACGGATTGGACGCCCCTCCGCGCACCGTCGGATCGTTCGCGATGATCATGCATTCGGTGTTCTCGACGACGCCGATCGCGGTGACCACGCTCGCCCCGACCGGGTAGTCGGTGCCGTACGCCGCCAGCGCCGACAGCTCCAGCAGCGGCGAGTCCCGGTCCACCAGCAGCTCGATGCGCTCGCGCGGCAGCAGCTTGCCCCGGTCGTGATGCCGCTTGACGTACTTCGGCCCACCCCCGCCCAGCGCCTTGGCGTGCTCGGCGTCGAGCGCGGCGAGTTTGTCCAGCAGCGCGTCGCGGTTGCCCGCGTACGCGGCCGCGCCGGTGTCCAGGGTGGATCTCAGGATCACAGCAGTTCCTCCGGGATGTCGACATACCGCGAACGCAGCCACTCGCCCAGGCCCTTGCCCTGCGGATCGAACCGGGTGCCCGCGGACACGCCGTCGCCGAGCAGCCCGTCGACGACGAAGTTCAGCGCCCGCAGATTCGGCAGCAGGTGCCGGGTGACGGGCCGCCCCGCCGCCTCCGGCAGCAGCTTCACCAGCGCGTCCTCGGTCAGCGTCGCCGCCAGCCACGCGTACGCGGCCTCGCCGCCCGCCCAGACGCCGATGTTGGCGCTGCCGCCCTTGTCCCCGCTGCGCGCCCCGGCGACCAGCCCCAGCGGCCCGCGCCGGGTCGGCCCGCCGCCGGTCCACACCGGCACCGCCGCCGCGACAACCGGTTCGGCGGCGGTCGGCCCGGATCCGGTGCCGTCGACGGCGCGTTGTGCCACACCGCCGGCCGGAACACCGGCCGACGACGGCGCGTCGGAGCCGAGCGGCTCGATCGTGTGCCCGGTGCCGTCAGGCAGGACCACCACGTGCGGGACCTGCTCGGCCGGGACGGCCGCCGAGGTGAACACCCCGAACGGGGTCGCGTCACCGGGCGGGGCGAGCAGCGTGAAGCCCGGGTAGCTGGACAGTGCCAGCTCGACGGCCGCCCCGCTGAAGGCGCGCCCGGCCAGGGACGGGTCGGGGTCCTTGACGGCGGCGTGCAGCAGCGCGCTGGCCTCCTCCTGCCCGTCCGCGTCAGCGTGGTCGGTGCGGGCCAGCCGCCACACCAGCTCGGCAGGCTTGCGCTTCAGCGACGCTGCGAGCTGCTCGCGGGCCAGCGCCGCCTTCGCCTCGACGTCGAGTCCGGTGATCAGGAAGGTGACGTCGTTGCGGAACCCGCCGAGCGAGTTCAGCCCGACCTTCAGCGTCGCCGGCGGCGCCTCACCGCGTACCCCGCTGATGCGCACCCGGTCGGGGCCGTCCTCGGCCAGCACGACCGTGTCCAGCCGCGTGGTGACGTCGGGGCCGAGGTAGCGCGGGCCGTCCACCTCGTACAGCAGCTGCGCGGTGACCGTGCCCGTGTTCACGACGCCGCCGGTGCCCGGGTGCTTGGTGATCACACTGGTGCCGTCGGCGTGCACCTCGGCGATCGGGAACCCGGGCAGGCCGATGGCGTGCTCGGTGAAGAACGCGTAGTTGCCGCCGGTGGCCTGCGCGCCGCACTCGATCACGTGCCCGGCGGCGACGGCACCGGCGAGGGCGTCGAAGTCGTCGCGCGCCCAGCCGAAGTGGGCCGCCGCCGGGCCGACGACCAGCGAGGCGTCGGTCACCCGCCCGGTGACCACGATGTCGGCTCCCTGCCGCAGGGCATGGGCTATGCCCCACGCGCCGAGGTAGGCGTTCGCGGCGATCGGCGCGCCCAACCCCAGCTCGTCGGCGCGTTCCAGCAGGTCGTCACCGGTCACGTACGCGATGCGCGGGCTCAGCCCGAGCCGCCCGGCGAGCGCGCCGAGCGCCTGGGCGAGCCCGGCCGGGTTGAGCCCGCCCGCGTTGGCGACGATCGTGACGCCCCGGTCGAGGGCCGGGCCGAGGCACTGCTCCAGCTGCCGCAGGAACGTCTTGGCGTATCCGGTGGCCGGGTCCTTCATCCGGTCGCGGGCCAGGATCAGCATGGTCAGCTCGGCGAGGTAGTCGCCGGTGAGCACGTCGACCGGACCGCCTTCGAGCATCTCCCGCATCGCCGAGGCCCGGTCCCCGTAGAAGCCCGAGACGTTCGCGATCCGCAGCGGCGCGCTCGCCGGCCGTTCGTCGCGATCGGCCTCGGTGTTCCCGTGCCCGCTCATGCGACGCCCTCCGCCGCGAACTGGCCGGGTGCGCGGCCCGTGCCGGGTGGGCCGGCGAAGGCCTGGGCGATGTCGAGCCAGCGGTCCGCGTCGGCTCCCTCGGCGCGTACGGCGAGGTCGGCGCGGTGCCGCCGCTGCGTGACCAGCAGGCAGAAGTCGAGGGCGGGGCCGGTGACCCGCTGCGCGGCCTCCTCCGGTCCCCAGGTCCAGTCGTCGCCGTCCGGGCCGGTGAGCCGGACGTGGAACGGCGCGATCGGCGCGTCGAGGCCGTGGGCGGCGTAGGCGAAGTCGCGGGCGCGTACGCCGATGTGGGCGACGTGGCGCAGCCGGCCGGTCGGGGTCCGGGTGACGCCGAAGGTGTCGGCGAGGTCCTGGCCGTGCGCCCAGGTCTCCATGATGCGGGCGGTGGCCATGGACGCGGCGCTCATCGGCGGCCCGTACCAGGGCAGCCGGGTGCCCGGCGGCACGGTGGCGAGCGCGGCCCGCAGCCTGCCCCGGGTCTCCCGCCAGCGGCCGAGCAGCTGCTCGGGTGGCAGCACGGCGAGCCGGTCGGCTCCGGCGTCGACGAACCGCAGCGGGTCCGGCGAGTCGGCGATCTCCTGCAGCGCGTCGGCGAAGCCGGCGGGATCGGTCGCGGCGAGAAGGGAGCGCTCGTCGGTCCACAGCAGATGGCCGATCTGGTGCGCCACGGTCCAGCCGGCGGCCGGGGTCGGCGCCGCCCACCGGTCCGGTGCCAGATCCGCGACGAGCCGGTCGGCGTCGGCGCTCTCGGCGTCGAGATCGGCCAGCAGCGCCTCGAGTTCCGCCATGCGGGGTGCTCCCTCCAGTCGGTTCCACCCTTCCTGCGGGCCACAAAAAAGTCAAGCGTGCTTGATTTATTCTGCGCGCTGATGGTCCCCGTTCGGGGCCAGACCCGATCAAAGGGGGTTCACGTACCGCCAGTGGCCGGCTTCGCGCAGGAAGCGGCTGTGCTCCTCCAGCACGCCGGGTCGGCCGCCGTCGCGGTAGTGGGCCCGGAACAGCACCGCGCCCTCGGTGTCGAACATCGAGCCTCGGTCGGTGGCGAGCACCTCCAACGCGGTGTAGCGCGGGCCGCCGGCCAGGTCCAGCTCGGTCGGCCGGGTGCTGGAATGCCAGGTGCGCAGCAGGTACGCCACGTCCCCGAGCGCGAACGCGCTGTACCGCGAGCGCATCAGCTGCTCCGCGGTCGGGGCTTCGCCGCCGTGGTGCCAGCGCCCGCAGCACTCCTCATACGGCCGGCCGGTCCCGCAGGGGCAGACGGCGGGCTGCGGGTCGGGCTTCCTGCGTGCTCGTGCCATGGTCACCATGATCGCTCATCGGGTGCCCGACCGGCCGGGGGCCGCTCCGGCACCGGAAACGGAGCAGCTCAGCGGCCGTTCTGCACGAGCATGACGGCCAGGCAGACCACGGCGGCGGTGGTCGCCACCGTGCGCACGAGATTCCATCGCGCCCACTTCGCCTCGTCGAACCTCGCCCGCACGCCGGCCAGGTCGGTGATCCGGTCGGGGTCTCCGGCCGCCTTGATCGCATTGTTCATCGGCACGTTGACCGCGACGGTGATGACCAAGACCAGCAGGTACAGCACCAGCGCGGCGAACGCCCAAGCCAGTGCCGCGCCGCCCGGTCCTGTCAGCAGCAGGACGACGGACGCCGCCGTGAACACAAAAGCGCCGAGGAAGCCGCCGAGCATGAACCACGGGTTGATGATCGCCCGGTCGAGGGCCTGGAACGCGCCGACGAACGTCCGGTCGTCGGTACGCCGGAGCCCGGGCATCACGGTGTGGGCGTACAGGCCGAACACCCCCGCCATGATCCCCATCGTCACCGTTGCCGCCACCTGCACGATCATCCGAACAGCGTCCACATCGCCCCCTCGGTCCGAGCACTACCCGCGTGATCCTATGCGGCTCCGCGGAATCGCCTGCTCAGGTCCAGATCGCACACCGCAGCCCATCGCTGAAGACCTCGGGCTCCTCCGGGCGGCAGACAGCCGTGCCGCACAACACCCGCCGGGCCGACCAGGCAGCGGCTGCCGCGTCCAACACGTCGTCGACGCCTGCGACATGGCCCGCCGCGCCGAGGTCACCGGCAGGCAGGACACCCTCGGCGGCCAGCAGGGCCCGGCGGCGTTCCACTCCCGCCCACGTCGTCTTGCGGTCGGTCAGCGGCGCGGACGCCATGGCCGCAAACGACAACTCCGGGTGCACCTCGACGACGCGGCGCTGCTGTCCGCGTACCCAATCGTCAACGTCGAAGATCTTCTTGCGCAGCCCGTAGGCCTGCTGCGAGATGCCCTTCGCTCCGGCTTCGCGGTGCAGCGCGTTCGCGGTCGCGTGGTTCTCTGCCCGCAGCGCCTGCCGGGCCGGCGTCGAAAAGACCGACTTCCAGCGGGGCCCCGCGGCCTGGCGTGCGAGTTCGTCCGCGGCGCGAACGCCCTGATCAGGCAACCCGATCGGGATGTCGATCGCAACGACCTGTGCCACGCCGTCCGCATCTGCCAGCAGCACCAGTTCTGCGATCGTCGGCGCGAATATCGCGGCGACCTCGTCGCCGGCGAGGACGATCCCGACCCAGCCCGCCTTGCACGCATCGACTCCGAGCACCCGTCCTGTCATGCGCCCAGCCTCCCACGACGCCACGATCGCGCCCAGCCTGCGCGGCCGCCGAGCAGGCCACCGCCTACGGCATGGACGGAGCGTTCGATATGCGTGATCCGCGGCATCATGGCGTAGGGGCTGCGAGAGGATCAAGGTGCGGTTAGGGTGGGCAGGCCCGCCGCTCCGGGTACACGATCATCCATCGGGGGAGGCGGTCTGCCATGTCCACGTATGACGTGCTGGTGCTCGGCGGTGTCGGCGTCGACACCATCGTGCCGGTGCCCGAGCTGGCGGTCCCGCCGGGCGACTTCCTGCCGGCGTCGCCGATCCGCGACTACGTCGCACACTCCGGCAACGGTGTCGCGCTGGGCTTTCACGCGCTGGGCCTGCGTACCAAACTGATCGACTTCCTCGGCGACGACATGCTCGGCGCGATGGTGCTGGCCCGCTACGCCGAACTCGGCCTGGACTTCAGCCACGTCACCGCCCCGAACGGCACCCCGCGCGCCGTGAACCTCGTCGACAAGGCCGGCCACCGGTTCTCGTTCATGGACCACCGCCACCCCGCCGATCTGGTGCTGCCGCAGGACTTCTACCTGCCCTACCTGCGGCAGGCGCGGCACGCGCACATCGCCGCGCCGCGGGCCGCGGGCGCGTTCGCCGACGCCCACCGGCTGGGCGTGACCACCTCCACCGACCTGCACTCCTGGGACGGCGAACTCGACTGGGTATGGCCGCTGGCCCGCGCCGCCGACCTGGTGTTCCTCAGCGCCCAGGCGGCCCCGGAGCGTATCGACGACATCCTGCTCGCGGTGCTCGGCACCGGCCGGGCGCAGGTGGTCGTCGCGACCGACGGCGCGGCCGGCTGCCGCGTCGCCACCAGGGACACCCCGGGGGTACGCCGGTTCCCGGCCGTCGCACCCGAACGGCCCGTGATCGACAGCAACGGGGCGGGCGACGGGTTCAGCACCGCGTTCATGAGCCGCTGGCTGACCGGCCGTCCGATCGAGGAGTGCGTACTGGCCGGATCGGTGTCGGGCGCGTTCGCCTGCGGCGCGGCCGGCACCCACGAGGAGCTGATCACCGCAGACCAGCTCGCCGCGGCCATGGCCCGAACCGGCCACGCCGCAGCCTGACCACCGGGTCGGCCCGGTGGGCGCAACGCAGTTTCGGGGAGACTGCAGCAATCGGGCGCTGCATTGCCGCAGTTTCCCCGAACCTGCGACCGGCGCAGGCCGGCGCGCCCACCGGACCCGGTCAGGACTGGGGCGGGTAGTCGGTGGAGACGGTGACGTCGGCCCACTTCTCCGTCTCGGCGGCGCGGGACGCCGCGGACTCGCGGGCCCGGTTCAGTGCGTCGGAGCCGAGCAGCAGCCGCAGCGGCGGATCGGCGGCGTCGGCGAGGTCGATGATCACCTTGGCGGCCCGGACCGGGTCGCCGGGTTCGACGTACTCCGCCCGATATTTCAGCATCGCGCCGACGGACGGCTCGTAGTCCGGCCCGACCGGGGCCGCGAGCTGGGACGCCCCGCCGCTCCACTTGGTGCGGAACCCGCCAGGCTCCACGATGGTGACCTTCACCCCGAACGGCCTCACCTCGTTCGCGAGCACCTCGGAGTAGCCCTCGACACCGAACTTCGCGGTCTGGTACGCCCCCAGCCCCGGCGTGCCGCCGGCCCGCCCGCCGATGGACGAGAACTGGATGACGTGGCCGTGCCGCTGCGCACGCAGCACCGGCAGCGCGGCCTTGGTGACGTTCACGACGCCGAAGAGGTTCGTCTCGATCTGGGCGCGGAAGTCCTCGTCCGGCGTCTCCTCCAGCGAGCCGGACACCGCGTAGCCGGCGTTGTTGACCAGGATGTCGAGACTTCCGAACGCCTCGACGGTGGCCTGCACGGCGGCGCGGGACGCCGCGGGGTCGGTGACGTCCAGGGTCACCGCCCGGATCTGGTCGCCGTACTTGCGCACCAGGTCGTCGAGGGTTTCGGGCCGACGGGCGGTGGCGACGACGTTGTCGCCGTGCTCAAGCACGGCCCGGGTGAGTTCGTAGCCGAAACCGCTGGAGGTCCCGGTGATGAGCCAGTTCTTCGCCATGAGTCCCCCTGTTGATCTGTTCAAGGCGGTTCTTCGTCAGCGTGGGTCCGGGTCGTCCACCCAGGCCGGGACCAGGCCGACGAGCACGTCGACCAGGTCGCCGCGCGGGCATGGGCTCGGCTCGGTGAGCCAGTGCACGATCGCGGCGGCCAGGCCGTGGCCGAGGAACACGGCGGTCGTCGCCAGTTCACCCGGCGGCCGCGCCGGCGCGATCCGCAACCGCTGGAAGTAGTACCCGATGTTGTCGGCGAGCTGCTGCCCGAACCGGGCCGTCGCGGCCCCGCCCTCGGCCGAGCCGAACACGGCCAGCAACTCGACGCGCTGGCCCTCGACCTGGTCGAGGATGTGCCCGAGCACGATCCGGGAGGCGTGCCGCCCGGTGGCCTCGCCGATCAGCCGCACCTGCACGTCCTGCTCGGAGATCGCCCGCAGGGCCTGCTCCAGGACGTACACCGCCAGGCTGCCCGTGGTGTCGAAGTGCGCGTAGAAGGAGGACCGGTTCAGGCCCGCCTCCGCCACGATCTCGCTCACCGACACCGGGGCACCAGGGTGCCGTCCCGCCACGGCGGTGAACGCCTCAGCGAGCCTGGCCCGGGTGCGTACGGCCCGAGGGTCGCGACTGTGCGTCCCCCTGACCTCAGCTCCTGTTCCCACCACGCCACACTAGCCAGCTCAGCGGCACTTCACCAACATTTGTCGGAGAAATGTTCGGCCACCCGCCCATGCACCGCACGTTTGCCCGACTTGCCGGCACCTGTGCTCATGCGAAACGCATTTGCTCTGCACCCAAAGCCTTGCTCTGCACCCGTCGGCGCAACAGGCCCACACCCCTGTTGCGCGGGTGGGTGCAGAGCAAGCGAATGGGTGCAGAGCAAATGCGCTCGGCGAGCAGTCCTGAGCAGGTCACGCCAGCCGAGCAGGCAGAACCGCGCTCACCAGCGCAGGGTCAGCAGCTGCCCCGGCCATTCACGGCCGGGCTGCTCGACGGAGAAGGTGTCTCCCCTGGTGAAACCCTGCTTCTCGTAGTAGCGCACCAGTGCCCCTTGGCCCCCGGCGAAGCAGTCCAGTCGGATCAGCGCGACGCCCTGGGCGACCGCCAGTTCACGCGCATGTGCCAGCAGCACGGCGCCGGCGCCCCGGCCCGACACGGACCGACTTGAGATCAGCAGCTGGACGTAGAGTTCGGGCTCCTCGGCAGGGGGCACGTACGGCAGGGCTTCGCCGACCGAGAGCGCGCCGACCACGGCCGCGTCGCGCTCGGCGATCCACAGTCCGCCGCCGCTGGCGAATCCCTCGATCTGGGCGATGCGCTTGGGGTTGGTGGAGTGCGGCTCCGAGCCCCACTGGTCCTCCCGCCCGATCGACACCAGCCACTCGGTCGCCTGGTCCATCAAGGCGAGCACGGCGGCGACATCGTCCAGGCCGCCGGAACGGATCGTCAAGGGGATCGAGTCGGGCACCCGATGATCATAATGTTCCTCGCCTCGGCCGGGCACGGCTGTGGCCGGTCCGGACGTGCCCGGACCGGCCACAGCGTGCGGCACCTGGACTACGGAGCCGGGTAGTCCACGACGTACACCGGCGCGCCGATGCGGGTCGTGTCAGCCGGGTCGCCGAGCCCGTTGACCACGTGGTCGATCGTGCCGGCGCTCAGGTTGACGGTCATGATGTGGTGCAGCTTCACACCGGGCCGGTTCGGCGCCTCGAAGCCGTTCTCGGTGTGGATCGACGGGTTGTTCTGGTTGAACACGTACACGCCGCCGCCGTACAGGGTGTGCGTGCGCACGTGGTCGCCGACCTTGTAACCCGCGTAGCCTTCGACGTCGCCGTTCATCCAGTCGGCCTGCGTCGGCGGGTCGTAGGGCAGCTCGTTCTGGTACAGGATGGTGCGGCCGTTCTCGCCGTTCCAGACGGTGTTGTACTTCTGGAAGTGCTCGACGAACAGGCCGTTGGCGTTGACCCGGTCACCGTTGATGACCGCGCCGAACCGGCCGGTGTTGGTGTTCCACCGCTCGGTGTCGGTGAAGCCCTCCACGCCGTGGTCGCCGCGCCACACCCAGGTGTGGTCGATGAGCACGTCGTTGCTGTTGACCTGCAGCGCGGTGTCGGTCTTGCCGATGTGCGGGCCGCCGACGCGGAAGTACACGTCCGACAGCGTGGTCGGGTTGCTCGGCGTGGACCAGCGCAGCAGGTTGTGCTTGCGGCCGACGCGCAGCAGCACCGGCGACTCCTGCAGGCCCGCGTCGATGGTGACGCCGGCGATGATGACGCCCGGCACGTCGGCGACGTCCAGCGGCACGGAGCCGTTGACCGCCGTCAGCGTCGCCTGGCCCAGTCCCAGCACCACGGTGTCGGGGCGCCACACCTCGATGCTGCGGGCGATGTCGTACACGCCCGGGGTCAGCAGCAGGTGCTTGCCCAGCGCGAGCGCAACATTGATCTTGGCAACGGAGTCGCCCGGCTTCGCGATGTAGAAGTCGCTCAGCGGCACGGTGCGGCCGGGGGTCATCCCGTCGGCCCACGAGACGCCCTTGGTGTCGAACCGCGCCGAGGGCACCCGCACCTGATACCTACCCTGGGCGTCCACGAACAGGAACGGCTTCTCCCGGCTGACCGGGGTGGTGTCCAGCGTGGTGTACGGCGGGTTCGGGAACGCCTCGTCGGTCGGCGCGCCGACCACTCCCGTGAACACCTGGTTCCACACGCCGTTGGACCAGCCGTCGACCTGGCTGTTACGGGTCAGCCACTGCTGCTGCGAGCCGCTGACCACGAACGGCAGCTTCGAGTCCGCGATGAAACCGCCGCTGGCGTACTGCGGACCCGCGGTGCAGTAGTCCATCAGGGACAGGTTCGCACCGGTGATGTTGAGCCGGCGCATCGAGACCGCCTGCGACACACCCCAGAAGTTCGCCGAGGCGCGGCAGCCGTCCTGCCCGGCGGCGTTGACGTTGACCGTCAGGTTGGACAGGGTGCGCCAGAAGTTGACCAGCGCGAGGCAGTTGCTGGTGCCGCCGTCGGCCAGGCAGCGGTTGTACACCTCGATCTTGCCGTTGATCACCACGTCGGTCGGCGACGCGCCCAGGCCGGCGATCTCGGTGTAATAGCCCACCTTGATCTGGAGCGGCTGCTCGGCGGTGCCGTAGGTGCCCGGCTTGAACAGGAACGCGTACCGGTTGGGAGCCATCTCGTTGTCGACCTGAGCCGCGTGCGTCGCGTCCAGGGTGGCCTGGATCTGGCTGACCGGCATGCTCGGGTCGAAGACGGTGACGTTCGCGCCGAAGTTCGGCGTGCCGGACGACGACGGGGTCGCGGCGGCAGCCGGGCCGGTGCTGCCGGCGACCACGACGGCGGCGGCGAGCGCCGACGTCAGGCCGAGCGTCACCTTCCGGCGTACGCGGCGGCCCGCGGACGGTGCCGTGGCACTGCCGGGACTCGTGCTCATCATTGCGTGCAGGTCCTCTCTGCTGGGACTGGTCGGCACGGATGACCGCGCTCTCGCCTGTGCGAGGTAGGCCCGGCACGCCAAAGCGAATGCCGGAGAGAGCGCTCTCCCGTGCCTGTCCCCCGGAGCGTAGCCGAGCGGACTCATTCTGGAAATCTCCGGTGTGGACGATGTCGTATCGACCGGATCGCCGGTACCGGTCACGAGACACCGCGGTGACCTGTCGGCGGTCCTGCCGGCGCGGCCCGGGTCGCTTGTCCCTCGATCAGTCCCCGACAGCAGGCGTGACGGCCCGGCGCGAGCGAGGTCACCGGCAGTACTGGACGTGCAGTTCCGCGTAGGGACGGTGCGGCTGCGTGAACCGGCTGTTCCCGATCGGGAGCTCGGCGCAGCGGTGCCCGTCCGGCGTCCGCGCGAGGTGGGCCGGGCCGTCCTCGGCGAGTTCGCGAATCTGCTCGGCGCGCAGCTCGTACGCCTCCCGGCTGCCGGTCAGCACGAGCGTGTCAGCGGCGACCGACCACAGCAGGTGGTCACGGAACTCCCGGTGCCAGGTCCGGCGATGGTCGGCGACCGGCCGGCTCGGCCAGGTTCCGGGCGGCAGGGTGACGGTGTGCGGCCTGCCCGCGCCCAGCCGGGCGCGGACCTCCTTCCACCGCGAGGGCGGGAACGCCAGGCTGTGGTGCAGCAGCACCAGGTCCAGCGGCCGGCCCCAGTCGCACGGATCGGCGGCGGCCGCCGCTCGCAGCGGCAGGTGGACGATGGTGTGCGGCGACCGAGCGGCCAATCCCCAGGCCAGGGCGAACATCGCGGCCGAGTGTTTGTCCACGCAGAACTGCAGACCGAGGCGGCCCTCGCGCAGACCCGCGAACGCGGGCGGTCGGGCCGGGCGGACGACACGGTAGGAGCGGCTCCCGAGCCGGACCGCGCTCACGAGCACCGGCCAGGACTGCTCGGCCAGGCGGATCACCACCACGTCACCGCTGCTCGCCCAACCTGGACACCGCTTCGCATCGCACGATCATCGACGCCGTCCGCGGGCCTTGGCAACCGGCTTTCCGCCCGCCACCCTTCCGAATGAAGTGTGTTTGCCCGATATCGACTTTATGTGCTGGTGCACCATAGATTTCGGGTATGGCTACTGAGATGCAGCTCCGCAAGCTGGACAAGGCCTTCGGCCACCTCGACAACGACCGCAGCGGTTTCGTCGAGCAGCAGGACCTGACCAACCTGGGCGTACGCCTGCTGGCCGAGTTCGGCACCGCGCACGACGCGCCGAAGGCGCTGCGGATCGCCGAGGACTTCGCCACCTTCTGGCAGGAGCTGGCCAAGGCCCTGGACGTCGACCACGACCAGCGGCTCAGCCCGCAGGAGTGGCGCCAGGGCTTCACCGAGGCGTTCGTGCACGGCGACGCCTTCGACCGCAGCTTCCGCCCCGGCGCGCTGGCCGTGCTGCACCTGGCCGACACCGACGACGACGGGCGGGTCAGCCGGGACGAGTTCGCCACCATGCAGCGCGCCTTCGGCACCCCGGTCGGCGAGATCAACCTGGCCTTCGACAAGCTCGACGCCGACGAGGACGGCTACCTCACCATCGAGGAGCTGATGCTCGGCGTACGCCAGTTCTACATCGGAGCCGACGAGACCGCCCCCGGCAACTGGTTCTTCGGCCGCGTCTGAACCCGGACCCGGTGACCAGGGGGGCGTGCCGCGGCACGCCCCCTCCCGCTGTCCAGGTCAGACCTGGTCGAGCAGCATCCCGCTCGGGCCGTAGCCGATCTTCCAGTCGTCGTAGACGCCGATCTCCGCGCAGGACTGGCAGCGCAGCGCGACGTAGAGCCAGCGCACGTCGTCCGATTCGTCGTCGTACAGGGAGAAGCCGACCGCGGCGGCGAACTCCTCGTGCCCGCAGTTGCACGCGCAGACCTCGGCGTCGTCCTCGTCGTCCCAGTACTCCGCGCTGTCGGCGATGAACCCGTGGACTCCGCAGGCCACGCAGGTCCGGCGTACCGCACCCGTGTCGTCGGCCATGGCGGCGACCTCGAAGACCCGCCCGCCGCAGGACCGGCACACGCACTCGCGCACCTCGTGCACGGGGTGGGCGTCGTCCTCCGGGCGCAGCAGGAACTCCGTCAGTTCCTCGTACGCGTCCGCTTGCGCCGTTGCGGCCGATCCGCCCATGTCGCCTCCCTTGCGGCGAACGCGCCGTCCGCGTTCACCGCGGCATCATGCATGCCTGGTCCGACAGTGCGTGCAGCCCCCTGGGAGGTCGCCCGATCTCCGTCGGTGGTAACGGACGCCCGTCCGCGAAAACACCCCGCCAAGACAAGATCTTTCGCTTGTATGGTGTCCCCCATGCCCGCGCACCCCGAGATCACCGGCGACTTCGAGATCCATGTGACCGTGTCGGAACACGAGACACGCGCCCTGGCCGATTTCGCCGAGCGGCACCAGGTCAAGTTCGTGCACGTGGTCCTGGACCGCGGGACGACCCGCTCCCAGCCGATGCTGACCCTGGCCGGCAGCGGAACGCTGGCCGACCAGCGCGTCCTTGCCGCGGAGTGGGGAAAGCGGCTGCGCGACGCCAGGGTGCACCCGGTACGCACGAAGATCGAGGCCGCGCCGTGGTGCACGGGGCTGCCGGCCACCGACGCCGACGCCGCTGCCGAGCCGCCCGGCCGCTACTTCGAGCACCACGTGAAGCTGGTGCTGCCCGCCGGGGACGTGGCGTCCCTGGTGGCCGTCGCCACGCTGGCCGAGCAGCACGACGCGCGGCTGTCCCGCAACGCGCGCCGCGTCCGCGACGACGGGCGGCAGGAGCGCTTCCTCACCCAGCGCTGCCGCGGCGTCGGCCTCACCTCCGCCCGCGACCGGCTCGACCGGCTCGTCGCCGCGCTGCGCGAGGCCTCCTGGGAGATCGCGTCCGTGGAGCAGGAGTACGTCGTGTACGACAACCACCTCCCCCTTGACGCGGGCTGGCTCGCGCCTGCTCCGGCACCGCGACGGCGAGACGACCAGCGGCGTACGGCACCGCCCCGCGGGCCCGGCTACCCGGTCACCTATCAACCACTGCCCGACACCCCCGGGGTGTCCCAGGGCGTGGCCTTCGACCCGGCACACATGCAGCACACCAGCGCCTACCGGCCGAGCGAGCCCGTGTTCGACGACCCGGGCGCGGCCCGGCAGTGGACGCGCGCCCGCCGGCAGGCCATGACCGAGTTGCTGAACGCGGTGCAACGCACCCCGTACGCCGGGCAGCTCGTGCTGCGGGGCAGCGCCGTCCTGGCCGCCTGGTTCGGCGCGGAGGCCCGCGAGCCCGGCGACGTCGACTTCGTCGTCGAGCCGTTCTGGATGAGCAGCAAGAGCGCCGAGGCCACCGCGATGCTCGACGCGATCCTCGACGAGCTGCGCGCCCGGCCCGGCGTGAGCCTCGACCCGAGCCGGGCCGCCCACGCCGAGATCTGGACCTACGAACGCGCCGACGGGCGCCGCCTGGTGATCCCGTTCACCGCGCCGGGCGTGCCCGACGGCTCGGTGCAGGTCGACTTCGTTTTCAACGAGCACCTGCCGACCGAGCCGGTCGCGGTCGCGCTCGACGGCGTCGACACGGCGATGCGGGCCGCCTCACCCGCCCTGTCGCTGGCCTGGAAGCTGATGTGGCTGGCCACCGACACACATCCGCAGGGCAAGGACCTCTACGACGCGGCCCTGCTCGCCGAGCACACGGCGGTGGACCTGGAACTCGTCCGCGACCTGCTCCGGCTCGAGATACCCGGCGAGCAGGCCGACGCCTTCACCGCCGAGTCGGTGCTGGACTGGACCGTCGACTGGGAGAACTTCACCCGCGAATACCCGACCGTCACCGGCGACGGCGAGACCTGGCAGCGACGCCTCGCCCTGGCCCTGTACCGAAGCTGGTCCGCGAGCGCCTGACCGTGGCGCTGCGGGAGCTGTCTGGCATGGTGGTGCGGTGCTGATCTACAAGATCCTGCTGCCGGCGGAGTGGGCGGCGTTCGAGCGGGCGGGGCGGTTCGACGGTTCGCCGTTCGATCATGAGTCCGGGTTCGTGCACCTGTCCTCGCGCAAGCAGGTCGCGGCCACCGCGCTGCGGGTGTTCGGCGACGAGCCGGAGCTTGTCGTGGTCGCCGTGGACACGCAGGCGGTCGAGGAGTCGCTGCGCTGGGAGGAATCCCGCGACCGCGGCGTTTTCCCGCACGTGTACGGTCCACTGCCGCGCAGCGCCGTGGTCGCGGTGCACCACGTCGCCGGGGCCGCGGCGGTCGACGACGCGCTGCCCCGGTAGGCCCACCGAACTAGTCGAGTTGCCGGGCGAGGTCGTCCGGGGCGCGCATGCGCCACGCGTCGGTGACCAGTTCCGTGAGCCGGGCGACGTCGACCCGGGGCAGCCGCAGCATGACCAGCGGGAACCCGTCGTAGCCCGGTGTGGTGAAGAACAGGTCGGGCTCGCCGAGCAGCAGGGCCTGCTTCTCCGCCTCGTCGCCGACGTACAGCACCGCGATGTCGGTGCGGATGACGCGCGGCCTGCCCGGCCGGCGCTCGGGGTAGGACCAGACGAAACCCTTGTTCGCGACCCGGAAGTCGAAGCCCTCGCTGTCGATCTCGACCACCTCGGGCAGGCCGAGCGCCAGACGGCGTACGTCGTCCGCGTCAGCCACCGATCCGCCTTCCCACTGCCGTCTGCCGCACGACCACAGGCTAACGCGGAGGTCGGACACGACCGCGCTACCCCGGCGGTCAGGCAGCGGCGTCTGCCGTGAGGGCGTCCGCGAGCAGCGCCGCCCACATCCGGTAACCGGCGGCGCTGGGGTGGAAGCCGTCCTCGGCGTACAGGCCGGGCTCGTCGATGCGCGGGCTGGGCACGTGCAGCGCGGACGGCGAGCTCGCGGCGGCGCGGGCCAGGCGGCGGTCGAGGTGCCGGGCGTGCAGTGCGAGCAGGGCCCGGGTCGGCTGGGGCAGGGTCGGGAAGCCCGCAACGTCCGGCACGCCCGCGAGCACGATGCGCCCACTGGGGCGCAGCCGCGGCCGCAGCGCGGTGATCAGCGCGCCGATGTCGGCCTGCCAGGCGCGGCCGGAGCGCATCTCCAGCACGTCGTTGACGCCGAGCGCGACCACGACGGCGTCGTAGGTCTCGTCGGGCAGCTGCGGGACCAGCCGGGTCAGGGTCTTGCGCGCGCTGAACCCGGTGTTGGCGGTGACCCGCCAGGCCACGGGACGGCCGCGGTGCCGGGCGAGTCCCGCCGCGAGCGCGGGTGCGAGCCCGTCGGCCTGGCTGGGCACGCCGACTCCGGCTGCCGTCGACTCTCCCAGCACCAGCACAGCCAAGGGGTCCGGGCCCGGTCCGCCCTCGACGCCGTGGCGTTCCCCGGCCGCCTCAGGCAGCACGGGCGTCCGGCGGCGCACCCGGACACCCTGCGTGAGCAGGATCGGCGCGACGGCGAAGGCCAGCGGACGGCTGGCGCGGACGGCGATCTGACCCATGATCCGGATGCTAACCCGGCCGGCCCGGCGGGCGCCGCCGGCCTCTTCGTCCGGCGTGATCCGATGAGCGCCCGCCGATCAGCGCAGCGTGCGGTCCAGGGTGTAGCGGCGCTGCAGCAGCATGGCGACGACCATCAGGACCGCCGGGACGACGCCGAAGCCGAGGCGGATCATCGTGTGCGCGGTATCGGACTGCACGACCTCCGTGCCCGCGCTGCTGGCGACGAAGCCGCCGATGGCCAGGCAGGCCGCGTACACGTACGGCCCGAGCGCGCCGCCGGTGGCCTCGGCCGCGGTCCACACGCCGGTGTAGGTGCCGGCGCGGGTGGTGCCGTCCGCGCCGCTCGCCCGGATCACGTCGGGCATCATCGAGAACGGCAGCAGCTGCATCGCCGCGAACGCGATGCCGAGCACGGCGACCGCACCGATCAGCACCGGCAGACCCGCCGCGCTGCCGAACGCGAGCACGATCGAGCCGACGACGAACGCGCCCTGGGCGATGAGCAGGCCGGGCTGCTTGCCGATGCGGCGGGCCACCACGACCCAGACCGGGGTGGCGATCAGCGCCGGGGCGACGAACGCGGCGACCAGCACGGTGGTCAGGCCGGGGCGGCCGAGTTCGTACTCGGCGAAGTAGGGCACGGCGGCCAGCACCAGGTGGCTGGTGGTGGACATGGCCAGGTAGGAGCCGACGAGCCAGCGGAACTGCGGGTCGCGCAGCGCCACCAGGAGGGTACGCAGCCCCGCCTTGCCGTGCCCGGCGGTCACCGGGCTCGGGGCGGCCGCGGTCAGCCGCCGCACGCCGCCGATGCCGATCAGCATGGTGACCAGCATCGACGCGCCGAGCACCAGGCCCATCAGGGCGTACCCGGAGCGGGTAGGGTCCTCCTTGCCCGCGAGCATCGGCGCGAGCACGCCGCTGAGCAGGATGCCGACGGTCAGCACGACCATCCGGAAGCCCATCAGGCGGGTGCGCTCGTGGTAGCCGATGGCCAGGTCGGCGGGCGTGGACAGGTAGGGCACCTGGTACGCGGCGAAGAGCAGGTTGCCCGCGATGAACGCGACGGCGACCCAGGCGGCGGCGGAGTTGCCGAGCAGGCCGCCGGGCACCAGGAACAGGGCGGCGAAGGCGAGCGGCAAGCCGCAGCCGAGCATCATCAGGACGCGGCGGTGCCCGCGCCGGGCCAGGTCGGTGTCGGAGAGGTGGCCGACCCACGGGTGCAGCAGCACGTCGGCGATCTTCGGCAGCAGCAGCACGAACCCGGCGACCAGCGGAGCGACGGCGAGCACGTCGGTGAGGAAGTAGAGCAGCAGCAGGCCCGGTACGGTGACCCAGGTGCCCATGCCCAGTGACCCGCTCGCGAAGGCCAGCATGCCGCCGCGGGACAGCCGCGCCGCCTCGTCCATCAGTCCTCCTTGAGGGGATCACCGGCTTTAGCCGGTGGGGGAATCGAAGGCCGCTGCGGGGCGGCCGCATCCATGCGTGCGTGAGGCTTCGAAGTCGGCTTCACTCGTGAATGGACATTGCTCGTATACTCGGTGTGTTTCTGCGGCCAGGAAGGTCTGCCGATTCTCCGGTGTGTATGAACCTCCGGGCTGCACGTCGTGTGGTTCCCGAAGTTCCGCCGTCCGGTCCTCGGTGGCCGGGTCGCGTAACGCCTGGACGAGTTGGTCCGAGCCGAGGCAGACGGACGGGGGTGGGAGATCGTGGCGCTGGAGGTGATGCCAGACCACGTCCACCTGTTCGTCAAGCACCACCCGAAGGACTCCGCGTCATACGTCGCGAACCGGTTCAAGGGCTTTTCTTCCCGCATCCTGCGCGAGGAGTTCCTACATCTGCGCTCGAAGCTGCCCACCTTGTGGTCGTCGTCGCACTTCGCCGCGTCGGTTGACGCCGTGAGCGGCGCCCAGTGGGAGCGGCTCTGGAGGAAAATTCGGGGCGACGTGTCGTGATCCGCGCCTACAAGTTCCTCCTGCGACCTACCGTGCGCCAGGAGCAGGCCTTGGCCGAGATGCTGGCCGACCACCGGTCGCTGTACAACGCCGCCCTGCAGGAACGTCGTGACGCCTACCGGCACGCGTCGAAGACCACGATCCGCTACGGCGATCAGTCCGCCCAGTTGAAACACATCCGTGCGTTCGACCCCGAACGGCAGGGCCGCTGGTCGTTCTCCTCCCAGCAGGCCACCCTGCGGCGGCTGGACAAGGCGTTCGCCGCGTTCTTCGGCCGCGTCAAAGCCGGAAAGACCCCCGGCTACCCCCGCTTCAAAGGAGCCGGGCACTTCAACACCGTGACCTTCCCGAAAGACGGCGACGGCTGCCGCTGGAACAGCACCCCAGACGACACCCAGAGCAGGGTCCGTCTGCAGGGTGTGGGGCACGTTCGGGTGCACCAGCACCGGCCGGTCGACGGCCGTGTGAAGACCGTATCGGTCAAACGTGAAGGCCGCCGCTGGTACCTGGTCCTGTCCTGCGACAACGTCGCTGCGCAGCCGCTGCCACCCACGGGCAGCATCGTCGGAGTCGACGTCGGCACCGTGCACTTTCTCACCGACTCCAACGGTACGCACGAGCCGAACCCGAAGTTCCTGCGCACGACGGCCGGCGAGCTGGCCGCAGCCCAGCAGCACCTTTCGACGTATCCGCAGCGCACCAGACGCCGCACGAGAAAGCACCGGGCCGCCGCCCGCAAGGTCGCCGACCTGCACCGCAAGATCGCGCGCAGGCGGCTCGACCATCACCACAAGACGGCCTTGAGGCTGGTGCGCCGGCACGACGTGATCGGGCACGAGAACCTGAACATCGCGGGTATGACCAGCAAGCCCGCGCCCAAGCCCGATCCCGGAAACGACGGCGTGTTCCTGCCCAACCAGGCCGCCGCCAAGTCCGGGCTCAACCACGCCATCCTCGACGCAGGTTGGGGACAGTTCCTGGCAATCCTCGCGAACAAGGCTGAGAGCGCCGGTCGCCGAACGATTCCAGTGGACGCCCGCAACACCTCCCGCACCTGCCCGCCCCAGATCGGCGGCTGCGGGCACGTCGCGAAGGAAAACCGCGTCAACCAAGCCGAGTTCGAGTGCGTCAACTGCGGTCTGGTCGAACACGCCGACCGGGTAGGCGCGCTCAACGTTCTCTACAGGACCGGGCTGGTCCTCTGCGCCGGCGGCTAGCCACCGACGCAGGAAGCCCGCGCGTTCACGCGTGGGTGGAGTCACACCCTCTCCTCGCTCTTACGCGCATGTAATCCAACGTTTGCTGGATAGTAGGGCACGATGGAGCGCATGACTACACCCCGACGGGGACCGGGCCGCCCCCGGCGCGCGGACCAGCGCGCCACCCCCGACGTGATCATCGAGGCGGCGGCGGGCCTGTTCGCGCGGCGCGGCTTCGACGCGGTCGGCATGCGCGAGGTCGCCGCGGCATGCGGCGTGGACGTGGCCACGGTGCACCACCACGTCGGCACCAAGGCCGCGCTGTACGAGTGCTGCTTCGCGCGCGTCTTCGCCGCCGAGAGCGAGGCGCTGACCAGGGCCGTCGCCACGGCCCGGGACGGTCTCGCCGCCGGACCCGGCCCGGCCATGGCCGCGCTGCACGAGCTGGTCGACGTGTTCATCGACTTCCTGGAGGACCGGCCCGAGGTCACCGGCCTGTGGCTGCGCCGCTGGCTGGAGCCCGACCGGCACGCCGAACTCGACCAGCGCTACAGCGAGCCGCTCTACCGGGCCGTCGAGCAGGTGCTGGCCGAGGCCGACGCGGCCGGCGTGCTCAGCGAACCGCAACCGCACCTGGCCGTACGCAGCCTGGTCTGGTCCGTGCACGCGCACGTCGTCGGCCTGCTCTCCGGCGCGAACGGCGCCCGCCAGCGCCGCGAGTTCCGCGCCTTCGCCCACCGCTGGCTGGACCGCATGTACCCGCCACCCGCCTGACCGCCGTGATCACCCGACTTGCCAGGCGACTGGGCGAATGCGCGTCCATGATTCGCACACCTGCCGGGCAAGTCGAGCGATCTCGGGCCCCCGGCCGCTTGACGCGGGGGCCCCGGCCGACGCAATATCCAACGGACGTTGGATATTCGGGAGGGTACGCATGACGCCACGGGTCGCCGTGATCGGAGCCGGGCCGGCCGGGCTGGCCACGCTCAAGGCACTGGCCGACCGGGGCGTGCCCGCCGTCGCCTTCGACGCCGCGGCGCAGGTCGGCGGCCTGTGGGTGTACGGCGCACCGCACTCGTCGGCGTACCGCACGCTGCACCTGAACACCTCGCGGACCCGCACCGAGTTCGCCGACCTGCCCATGCCCACCGACTGGCCCGACTACCCCGACCACGGCCGCATCGCCGGTTACCTGCACGACTACGCCCAGCGCTTCGGCCTGCTGGAATCCGTTCAGCTGCGGCACACGGTCACCGAGGTCGTGCGCGACGGCGCAGGCTGGCGGGTCACCGCGCTCGGCCCGGACGGCACCACCACCGTGCACGTCGAGGCCGTCGTGGTCGCCAACGGGCACAACAGCCGCCCCAAGCTGCCGTCGCCCGCCTACCCCGGCGAGCTGGGCGTCGAGCAGCTGCACAGTCACGACTACCGCGGCCCGGAGCAGCTCGCCGGGCGGCGGGTGCTGGTCGTCGGCGGCGGCAACTCGGCCATGGACATCGCCGTCGACGCCTCGTACGTCGCCCCGCGCACCCTGCTGTCGCTGCGCCGCGGCGTCTGGATCGTGCCCAAGCACCTGCTCGGCAAGCCGTCCGACACCCTCAACGGGGCGCTGGCCAAGCGCCTGCCGTGGCGGCTGCGCCAGCGCATCAGCCAGACCATGCTGCGCTTCGCCGTCGGCCGCCCCGCCGCGTACGGCCTGCCCGCCCCGGAGCACGGCTTCCTGCAGGACCACCCGACCCTGTCGGACTCGCTGCTGTCGCGCATCACCCACGGTGAGATCGGCGTACGGCCCGCCATCGCCCGGTTCGACGGCGACCGGGTGCACTTCACCGACGGGGCCGCCGACGAGATCGACCTCGTCGTCTGGTGCACCGGCTACGACATCGACCTGCCGTTCCTCGACCCGGCGCTGCTCGGCGACGGCGCGGACCGGCTGCCGCTGTTCCGGCACGTGTTCCACCAGCAGGCCCCCGGGCTGATGTTCGTCGGCCTGATGCAGTCCACCGGCTCGGCACTGCCCGTCGTCGAGGCCCAGGCCAGGCTCGCCGCCGCGCACGTGGCCGGGCAGTACGCCCTGCCCGACGCCGCCGGCCAGGCCGCCGACATCGCCGCCGAGCACCGCGCGGCCCGCGACCGCTGGGGCGAGCGCCGCCCGGCCATGCGCATCGACTTCGACGCCTACCTCGCGCTCGCCGCGAAGGAGCTGACCAACGGGGCGACCCGCGCCCGCCGCGGCCAGGGCGTCACCTGGACCAGTCCGGCGACCGTCCGATGAGCACGCCCACCGGCCGCCTGGCACGCACACCGCACGACACCGAGGAGACCGCCCGATGAGCACCCTTGACGGCAAACGCGTCATCGTCACCGGCGCGAACGGCACCTTCGGCCGGCTGCTGTGCGCGCGGCTCGAGCTGGCCGGGGCCCGGGTCGTCGGCCTCGACCTGCGCGCCGACACCGTCGGCACGTCGCCGGTCATCGCCTGCGACCTGACCGACGGCTCCGCGGTCCCCGGCGCGGTGGCGCAGGCGGTGGAGACGCTCGGCGGTCTCGACCTGCTCATCAACAACGCCGGCGTCGGCGGGCCCGCCCCGGCCGAGCTGGCCCCCGGCGACGCCGCCCGGCGGCAGCTCGACGTGAACCTGATGGCCGCCTGGCACACCACCGCCGCGGCCGTGCCCGCCCTGGAGCGCAGCCGGGGCCGGGTGGTGTTCGTGTCCAGCCGCATGGCGCTGCTGCCGCTGCCGCTGGCCGCAGCGTACGGCGTCAGCAAGCGCGCCCTGGTCGCGTACGCCGACGCGCTGCGGCTGGAGGTCGGCACGCACATCGGCGTCAGCGTCGTCTACCCGAGCATGGTCGCGTCCCCGATCCACGACGCCTCCGCCCAGGCCGGCCTGTCGCTGCAGGGCGTGTCCCGGTACGAGCCCGTCGAGGGTGTGGTGGCCGCGATCCTGCGCGCCGCGACCGCCCGTAAGGCCCCGCGCGACGTCGCCACTACCGGGCGCGGCCGGTTCGAGCTGTTCCTGGCCCGGCACCTGCCTTCGGTGACCGGCGCGATCGTGCGGCGCACCATCGCCAAGCGCGTCGCTGCGGGCGACCTGGACCAGGCCCCGCTGGCCGCGGGCATGCGCCGCCGCGCCGGCCGCTGAGAAACGCCACGGCGCATCGGCCCCATCTTGCGGGCCGATGCGCCGGTCACGGATGGTCAGCCGCAGTTGCCCCAGCTGGAGCGGCCGTTCTCGGCCCACATGGTGCCGTTGAGAACCTCACCGCTGTACATGACGCACTTGTCCCGCGCGGAGCGCTGGATGGCGGCGTAGTACTTGTAGTTGCCGGAGTCGGCGACCCACGAGCCGCCCTCGACGCGGATCCAGGCGGCCACCCCGCTGTACGAGCCGACGGCGACCGCCTTGAGCGTGACGACGCAGTTGTACGCGGTCGCGCCGTTGTACATCAGGTAAACGTCGCCGACCTTGGTGCCGTCGGCGTAGATCGTGCGGTGGCCGTCGGACGCGTACGCCCAGGAGCCGCCGAAGTCGGTGGCGCAGGCCCCGGCAGCGCTGTAGGGGTTGGTCGCGGCCTGCGCGGGCGAGCCGAGCGCCGTCACCGCCATCGTCACCGTCAGAGCCGAGATCGCCAGCCGTCGCGCCCAAACGCGCATGCGGTCCTCCAATGGTTCAGCGCGAAGATCGCGCATCGGTCGGGGCCGACATGTTTCCACAACAGACCGTCGAAAACGACTTATGTTAACCAGATCACCCGGCTTCCCTCCGCAACGGGCACAACAGACATCGATGCGACAGGAGGCCGCGCGGCGCGCGTCCGGGCGGGGGCGCGCCGCGCGGCGGTCCGTCACAGGCCCGAGTGCACCGCCGACATCAGGGTGCCCGCCGCGGTGTCCCCGGACATCTCCCAGATCATGCCGCCGAGCAGGCCCTTCTGCTTGATCCAGGCGGTCTTCTGGCCGATCGACCAGGCATCGTCGAAGCTCCACCACTGCCCGCCGGTCCCGGTGTAGCAGTACGTGGAGACCGACTGCACGTCGTGGTACACCGTGCAGCCCGGCACACCGGACAGCAGGTTGGCGTACCCCCGGGTGCCGGCCTCCTCGGCGAACTGGCCCGGGGCCGCGCCGGTCGCGGTCTGCCACTCGCCGTTGACCCCGCCCGCCGCGACACCCTGCCAGCCGCGCCCGTAGAAGGCCACGCCGACGGTGAGCCGCCGCGGGCTGACCCCGGCGTCGAGGTACGTCTGGATCGCCTTGTCCACGCTGAACTCGAACGCGTACGGGTCCTGCGTGTCGCGGTACAGGTTGGCCTGGTGGCCGGTGCGGTTCGGCTCCCACGAGTTGTCCGAGCCGGACCCGTGGAAGTCGTAGCCCTGCACGTTGGCGAAGTCCATGTAGTTGAACACGCCGTTCGGCCCGATGTCCCAGCCCGCCGCGATCTTCGCCGGGTCGGCCGGGGTGAACGCGGTGATCAGGTAGCGCTTGCCGGTGGTCGTGGTCAGCGCGTCGAGCTGGCGGCGGAACTCGGCGGTCAGCGCCGTGTTGTTGGCCTTGTCCGCCGGGCTGACGTGGTTGCCCGGGTGGCCCTCCGCGCCCGGCCACTCCCAGTCCAGGTCGATGCCGTCGAAGATGTTCGCGGCGCTGCCCGGCCCGCCCGCGCCGTTGTAGGTCGGCAGGTTGCCCTTGATGTAGATGTCGATGCAGGACCGGACGAACTTCTCCCGGGCCGCCGGCGTGGCCGCGACGTCGGAGAAGTACTTCGAGTACGTCCAGCCGCCGATCGAGATCAGCACCTTCAGGTGCGGGTGCTTGGCCTTGAGCTTGCGCAGCTGGTTGAAGTTGCCGCGCAGCGGCTCCCAGCCGGTGTCGCCGACCCCGTCGACGGACTGCGACGCGGCCATCGGGCGGCCGTAGTCGGCGTCGGCGTCACCGGCGCCGGTGCCCTGGTCGGGGTCCTGCGGGTTGGCGGTGGTGCCCCGGGTGACCCCCTGCAGGCAGGTCAGGTTGACCGGGTCGATGTTGGCGAACGCGTAGTTGAGGTGGGTCAGCTTGGCCGCCGAGCCGCTGGTGTCGAGGTTGCGGACGAAGTACTGGCGGCCGTAGATGCCCCACTGCACGAAGTAGCCGACCTTCGCGTAGCTGCCCGAGCCCACGACGTCGTCGGTGGTGACGGTGACGGCGTTCGAGGCGGCGGAGGCGTTGTCGTAGGTGTCGCGGGCCTTGACCGTGAAGGTGTACCCGGTCATCGGCGACAGCCCGCCGACCACCGCCGTCAGGCCGGTGACGCTGGCCCGCAGGGTCGTTCCGGTGTACACGTCGTAGCCCGCGATGCCGCTGGCGTCGGTGGCCGCGTTCCAGGCCAGGGTGACCGAGGTGGCCGACTTCGCGGTCGAGCGCAGGTTGCCGGGCACGGTCGGCGGCGTGGTGTCGTTGGCCGGGTTCAGGGTCGTGGCGCTGACCGGCGTGCTGAGCGCGGACAGGTTGCCCCGGGTGTCCCGGGCCCGCACGGTGAAGGTGTACCCGGTGTTCGGGGTCAGGCCGGTGACGGTCGCGCTCGTGGTGGTGCTCGTGGCCACGACCGTGCTGCCGGACAGCACGTCGTAGCCCGCGATCGGGAAGTCCGTCACCGCGGCGGCGGTCCAGGTCAGCGAGACGGTGCGGGTGGTGCGGCCGGTGACGGTCACGCCGGTGGGCGCGCCCGGGGCGCGGTCGGGGGTGCCGTCGCACTTGTTGCCGTTGATCCGGCAGTTCAGCGGGGCCGCGCCGGAGCCGTACGCGATGAACCAGGGGCTGTAGGGCTCGGTGCTCGCCTCGGCGGCGACCGTGCCGTTGTAGTGCGCGTTGACGACGGTGACGTGGCTGCCGGACTGGCTGGCCGTGCCGTTGTAGAAGTTGCTCATGGTCACGCCCGCGGGCAGGTCGAACTCCAGGGTCCAGCCGGTGATCGCGGCGCTGGTGGGGTTCGCGACGACGAACTTGTCCATGAACCACGAACCGTTGTCGGTGCTGGAGAAGGTGGCGGTGAGCCCGGCCGGGGCGGCTGCCGCGACCCCGGGCAGCGCCAGGGCGGTGACGGCTATGGCGAGGATCGCGGCAAGGGAGCGGATCTTGCGCATGTGCCCTCCTGTTATTAGGAAACTTTCCTAATACTGGACCCGAGGGTTCGGCGCGGTCAATGCCATACTTGCATTTGTCTATGGCTTCCTCGTGGCTACCTGAGCTTTCCGTCCAGCCGCGGTCGCGCCACCCCCTCGACCTCGGTGCAGATGCCGAAGACGCGGGCCTGGCCGGTCCAGCCGTTGACCCGGCCGCGGTTGTTGCTGATCTGCACCCGCCCGCCCGCGGCGTCCACCGCCGACACCAGGTGCAGGTAGACGGTGCCCGCGACGCGGGCCAGCACGATGTCGCCGACCTGGACCGCCGCGGGGTCCACCGGCGCGACGGTCACCAGGTCGCGGCTGCGGACCAGCGGGATCATCGAGTTGCCGGTGGGCCGGAACCGCACCGTCGCCCCCGCGGCCACCCGCGCGGCGACACTGTCGAGCATTCCCATGGGCCACAGGATGCCCGGCCACGCGCCGACCGGGCCAGCGATATAGCGGCATGGCGAAGGCCGCCACCCTGCGACATCGAAACATGTGGACGGCGCGGCTGGAGGCGGCCGTGAGCCGCGCCTACGGTGACGCCACCCCCGTTACCGGAAGGAGTCGGCATGTCACCACGTGTCCGCGCCGGCGTCGCGGTCCTCGCCACGCTGCTGGTCGTTTTCGGATCCGCCGCACCCGCCACCGCCGCGACCCCCTACACGGTGCCGCCCGTCGCGGGCACCCTGCAGACCTACAACATCTCCAGCGTGTACGTCGCCGGCGTCTCCTCCGGCGGCTACCTGGCGACCCAGCTGCACGTGGCCTACTCGGGCCGGATCAAGGGCGCGGCCGTGTTCGCCGCCGGGCCCTACTACTGCGCGCAGTACAACGCGAGCCGGGCGCTCTACGCGTGCGGCGACAACCTGTGGTCGACGCAGCTGAGCAGCCTGAAGTCGTACACCTCGCTGTGGTCCGGCTACGGCTGGATCGACCCGCCGTCGCAGCTGTCCGGCGACCCGGTGTACGTCTTCCACGGCGACAACGACAGCACCGTGAAGAAGTCCGTCACCGACGACCTGGTGCGCTACTACCAGCACTTCGGCGCGAGCGTGTCCTACAGCTCGGGCAGCTCGGCCGGGCACGCCTGGGTCACGCCGTACGGCACGGGCGGCTGCACGGCCACCGCGTCGCCGTACCTCAACGACTGCGGCACGGATCCGCAGAACGCCATGTTCGCCAAGCTGTACGGCGCGGTGAACCCCCGCAACACCGGCCCGCTCACCGGTTCGCTGATCCGCTTCGACCAGAACACGTTCGCCATCAACGGGTTCGCGGCCGGGCTGAGCATGGGCGGCAGCGGCTTCGCGTACGTGCCGAGCAGCTGCGCGGCCGGGCAGAGCTGCCGCCTGCTCGTCGCGCTGCACGGCTGCTCGCAGGGCTACGACGCGGTCGGCACGGCGTTCGTCGACCGCGCCAACCTCAACCAGTACGCCGACACCAACAACACCGTCGTCCTGTACCCCCAGGCCACCGCCTCCGGCGTGAACCCGTACGGCTGCTGGGACTGGTGGGGCTACCTCGGCTACACCAACTACCCCATCAAGGGCGGCCTTCAACTCGAATCCCTCATGAACATGATCCGCCGCCTCGACGGCTGACCCGCCCTCCTCGCCAGGGGGCCGGGCCGGGAGGGCCGGGCGGGAGGGCTCAGGTCAGGAGGACGCGGAGGAGGAGGGCGGCTTCGGGGTCGATGAGGGTGCGCATGTCGATGAGGGCCTGGTCGGCGCCGCCGGCGACACCCATGAACTTGCGCAGGTGCTGCAGGCGGCCGCGGGCCTCCTGGGCGGCGTGGTCGTCGCGGTCGGCCAGGCGCTGCAGGCCTGCCTCGACCCGGGCTACGCCGCGGACCACGACCAGGGCCGGGTGGTCGGGCAGGGTGACCCGGTCGAAGTTGACGCCGCGGAAGTCGACGTCGTCGAACGCGGTCACGCCGCGCATGTCGACGTCCTGCATCGGGTTGGGGCCGAGGTCGCGCTCGGGTTCGAGCACCCGGCCGTCGAACACGACCTCGCGCAGCACCCCGGCGAACCGGCAGCGGACCAGGCTGGCCTGCCAGAAGTTGGTGCATTCGAGCTGCGCGTGGGCGAAGTCGACGTCGGTGAACGAGGCGACGCCGCAGCCGAGGCGGGACAGGTCGGCGTGGCGGAAGTCGACGTTGCGCAGCCGGTTGCCGCGCCCGGCGTACCAGCCGCCGACCGACGAGCGGGCAAGGTCCGCGGCGAGGAACGAGGTGTCGCCGACGTCGGTGGCCCACATGCGCAGGCCGACGCAGTGCGCGCCGTCGAACAGGCTGTTGTCGATGACGCAGCCGAACAGCCGCAGCCGCGGCAGGTGCGCGCCACGCAGGTCGAGGTCGACAAGGCGGGCCCGCTGGAACTCCAGGGTCGCCGCGACGTCGGAGAACTCGAAGGTGAACGACATCCCGCCGGCCTGCCGGGTGGTGCTGTCCAGGTCGGCGGGGCGCGGCTCGGGCGCACCGAGCCCGCGCAGGTCCCAGCGGCCGTCGATGCGGTCCAGGGCCAGGCCGTCGAGGCGCTCCCCCGCCCGCAACCGCCGGATGACCTCGGACTGCAACTCCGGCCCGCCGGGCACGAGCCAGCGCTCGACGAGCGCCTCATCGTTGAGCATGCGGGACCCCTCGCATCGACAACGCCGCATGACGAGCCGCTCGGGGCGCAGCTCAACGGGTCGTTGGCGATCAAAAGTAGGACGCCGTGCCCGGTTACTCAACAGGTCGCCGACTGATATGTCGGATATGCCGGGCTGCGTTACCGAACCTTGACCTGACATGCGATCTTCACCGCACCAATGGCACCTGGTCACCGAACGTGATGGCGTCGAGCGGGGGGCGAGTGCGGCCGCGGCGCGAACCGGCGCGCGGGATTGGCCTCCCCCGTTGCGGCCAAGCCCGCGCGGATCGAGCGCCGCGGCGGGACCCTGCGGCGCCCGACCATGCGCCGGTTCCCCGCAGGGATGATGCTGGACCGCGCCGCCGCGGTCGAGGCTATTCGGGCACCGCCGAAACACCCTGCATACGGGCGTGGGGACGCCGGCCGCAGCCGACGCCCCCACGGGAGCGGTCCGGGGTCAGCGCGCCTGGAGCGCGTCGAGCGCCACCGCCATCGCCACGACCAGGCGGCGGTCGATGGCCGGGTCGTGGATCTGGACGGTGTACTTGTCGCGCACCAGCGCGAACTTCTTCACGACGGAGAACACGGGCTGGCCGTCGCGCACGAAGTCGAAGTGGTAGGGCCAGAAGGTCAGGTCCGCGAAGCGGCGCAGCAGCGCGATGGGCAGGCTGCGCTCCTGGCCGGTGAAACGCGCGCCGCCGGCGGGCTCCACGTGCCAGGTCGAGCGCAGCAGCGACTTGGCGAAGTCCTTCTTGAACAGACCGATCGGAGCGCCGTTCTCGTCGGTGACGTCGTACGTCGCGCCGAGGTCGATCACGCTGCGGGCCTTGAACGCGGCGAACACGCCGGTCTTGCTGTCGTCGCGGTACAGCGTGACCTGCTCCTTGAAGGCCATGCGCTTCTGCTCGACGAACGCCAGCTGCGTGCCGGGGGTGCCGTCGGGCTGCACCGAGGTGACCTCGTACCGGTTGATCATCATGGTGAAGCGCTGCTTGATGAACAGCGTCTGCTGCGCTTGCAGGGTGGCCAGATCCACGAGGGGGTCCTTCGTCCGGGGATGAACGCGAAACATGAACTGTCCGCGAGGCGACAGTGTGCCATGAGAGCACCAGGCCCGCTGCACAGCCGGGGGCGCGGTCAGCCGTGCTCCACCGGCAGCTCCTCCCGGCCGCCGGGGGTGACCGCGACGATCTTCGTGATCTCGGAGAATTCGTGGGACTCCTGGCCCGCGCCGGTCAGCAGATACCACTCGCCGTCGACCTGCGCCTCGCGCACCACCCCGCCCGGGAAGTGCACCTCGACCCGGGTCGCGCCCGCCGGCGCGCGCCCGAAGGTGTACGCCGCCGCAGGGTTGGACCCGTACGCCGACGAGGCGTTGCTCAACCGGCCCGGCGGGAACGAGGTCCGCATCGCCGTCGTCAGGTCGGAGGCGCCGACCTGCACCGAGTGCTGCTCCTCCCCCAGCCAGCACGCCGTGCTGCCCCGGTCGTCGGCGTACACGAGCAGCTTCAGCCGCCCCGGCACCGGCTCCACCTCGAAGCGGAGCGGCGGCAGCTCGGTCAAGCCCTCCTGGGCCAGCTCCGGCACGGCGAAGTCAGCGCAGCGCCCCCGCGCCGTGGTCGCGCTGCTGCTGGGCCGCGGCGGCTTGCCCATGGGCAGCGCGGACTCCGAGGGCACCGCGGGTTCCACCGGCAGCGGCGCGCCGCCCAGCATCACCCAGGCCGCACCGAGCATGATCACGGTGACCAGTGCCGCCACCACGGCCGTCGCCGCCAGCAGCAGCGGAAACGGTCGCCGGGCCCGCGCGCCGGTCACCCGGGTCAGCGGCACGGCCAGAAACGTGTCCCGGTGCGCCTCGCGGATCAGGTCGGCCAGTCGCTCATCGTCGAGTTCCGTCATCACAGCTTCTCCCGGACCAGCGGGCCGTCGCCCGGCACGGCGGCGAGTCGGGTGCGCAGGGTCGCCAGCGCACGGTGCAGGTGGACGTGCACGGTCGCCGCGCCGATACGCAGCGTGCGCCCGGTCTCCTCGGCCGACAGGTCGGCCAGCAGCCGCAGCGCCACCACCTCGCGCTGCCGGGTGGGCAGCGCCATGACCAGGGCACGCAGCCGCGCGTCGAGCCCGCCCGGAGCGCGGTCGGCCACGGTGCCGACGTCCGGTGGGTCGCCCGGCAGCTCCCGGCGCAGCCGCCGCCACCAGGACCGCTGCTCGTTCAGCGCGGTGCGCAGCACCCACGCCGTCGGGTTCGGATGCGTCCGCACCGCGTCCCAGCGGGCGTACGCCCTGGTGAAAGCCTCCGCGACGGCATCCTCGGCACCGGGCTGCCCGCGCGTGGCGACCAGGACCGCCCGGTAGACGGCGTCCTTGCGCGCCGCGTAGAACTCGCCGAAATCGTCCATCGACACCACCTGTGGCCGGGGAAAGGAACTCTCGCATGGACTACGCGCGACACCCCGCTTGCCTTTACCGCTCCTGCGGGCAGCGGCGAAACGGCCTGGATGCGACACTTGCCCGCTGGAACCAGCGGGGAGGCGGCCAGGTGCACGAGCAGATCCTGTGCGGGGTGGCGATGAACGCCGGGGCGCCGGTCGACGTCCTGCTGCGGTTGCTGGCGGTCGAGGCGCAGGCCTGCTGGGAGGCCCTGTGCACGGAACGCGACCTGCCCCCGGAACTCGTCGACGCCGTCCTGGCCCATCCCGATTCCAAGGTGCGCCGCCGCATCGGCTTCAACCCGTACCTCGACCCGGCGCAGCGGGCCCGTCTGCTCGACGACCCCGAGCCGAAGACCGCCGCCTCCCTGGTCCGTGGCCCCCGGAACTGGCCAGTCGGCACCAGCCCGCGCCCGCTGCCCGACGACGCGCTCCGGCGGCTGCTCGCCGCTCCCCCGGTGGTGTTCATGACGCCCGGGGAATTGCTCGACGAGCTGACCTTCACCCGTTTCGCCAGGCATACGGTCAAGGTCGCGGCCGGCCACCCGCTGCCCGAGGTACGCGCCAGAGCCTGCGGATACCACCGCATACTCCCCGACCAGCTGTGGTCCGCCCTCCAGCACGATCCCGACCCGGAGGTGCGGGCCGCCGCGGCCGAGGTGATCGCCCACGACGCCCACCTGGTCCAACCGTCCGAGATGGCCCCTTACCGCGGTCACTACCACTGGCAGCTGCTGCAGGCCCGGCGGCTGTCGCGGGCGGTGCTCGATCAGCTGACGACCGGAAACGACCTGAACGACCTGGCCTTCCTGGCGCTCAACCCCTACCTGCCACCGGATGTGGTGGAGCTGCTGGTGTCCCATCCGGACGAGGGCGTGCGCGGCGCGGCCGCCCAGCGCGACGACCTGACCGCCGACCAGCTGGCCCGGCTGGCCGCCGACCCTGCGGAGTCGGTGCGGATCTCGGTGTCCACGCACCCCGCGCTGAGCGAGTCCGAACGCGCGGCGATCGCCGTCGACTGCTGGCCTCGCGACTCCTTCGACCGCCTCAATCCGGGGCCGATGCCGGAACCCGCCGTCAGCATCGCCCACGCGTACTCGGTGAATCCGCTGCTGCGCCGTAGCGCCGCGCGCGAACCCGGGCTGCCGCAGGCCGTCGCGGCCCGGCTCGCCGAAGATCCCGACCCGGGGGTACGCGTGCGGCTCGCGCTCTGCCATCCGGCTCCGCCACCGGCCCTGCTACTGCGCTGCTACCTGGAGTACGACCGGCCGGACCGGCTCCACCTGACGACACGGCCCGGCTTCCCGGTCATCGGCCTGGCCCGCTTCGCCCGCGACCCGGATCCCGCGGTGCGGCTGCTGGCGCTGCTCGATCCCGAGGTGCCCGAAGACGTGGTCGAGGGGTTCTTGTCCGATCCGGACGATCAGGTGGCGAAGGCTGCCATCGCCCATCCCCGGCTGCCCGCCGAACGCCTGCGGGAACTGCTCGACGGCGCACAGGTGCCGTACGCCGCCTTGAATCCTGCCCTCGACGCCGCCACCCTGCACGGGCTGCTGGACGCGGCGGGAGTCCCGCGCCGGTGAGCACCGGCCCGCGCGCCGCGGTGAAGCGCGCGGGCCGGTCAGCGCATCAGCCGCGACGCCACTTCTGGTTGGCGCCGCCCGTGCAGTCCCAGGTCTGCAGCGGGGTTCCGGTGCCGCCCCAGGCGGTGACGTCCACGCACTTGTTGGCCTGCGGGTTCACCAGGTCGCCCGCGCCGGTGAGCACGAACTGCTGGGCCGGGTTGCCGCTGCAGCCGACGATCTGGATGGCCGCGCCGGCCGCGGTCGAACCCCAGGCGACGTCCATGCACAGCCCGTTGACGGTGCGGATGGTGCCGTCACCGGGGAAGGTCCAGTTCTGCGCGTTGGTGCCGTTGCAGTCCCACAGCTGCAGGCGCTGGCCGTCGACGAAGTTCGAGTTCGGCACGTCGATGCACTTGTCCTGCCAGCCGATGATGCGGCTGGTCGAGCCGCCGCCCCCGGTCGTGGTGAGCGTGAGCCCGTACGCGCCGAGGATCTCGTTGACGGGCTGGTAGAAGGTGGTGCCGCCGGTGGAGCAGTTGCCCGAGCCGCCGGAGGTGACGCCCTGGGCCTGGTTGCCGCTCAGCCACGCGCCGCCGGAGTCGCCGCCCTCGGCGCAGGCCGTGGTCTGGGTGAGGCCGTACACGGTCCGGCCGCCGGAGTAGTTGACGGTCACGTTCTTGGCCTGGATGACGCCGCAGCGCCAGCCGGTGGTGCGCCCGGAACGGCAGATCGACGCGCCGATCGCGGCCTCCTGCGACCCGGCGACGGCGGCGTTGCCGCCCGCGTAGTTGTTGACCCAGGGGCGCGGGGTCCAGTTGGCGTTGGTGCGCACCCAGGCGTAGTCGTTGTTCGGGAACGACGACCCGGCGAAGGTGCCCTGGCTGACGTTGTTGTAGCCGAGCGTGGGGCTGCCCGCGCCGCCGCAGTGCCCGGCGGTGACGAAGCCGCCGTTGTTGACGGAGAAGCCGACCGAGCACAGCGTGTTGCCGTTGATGACGTACTGGTCGCCGCCGCGGATGTCGTACAGCGGGCGGGGGGCCTGGCCGGTGACGATCCGCACCTCGGCGGCGGGCACGCCGCTCGCGGCGACGAAGCGGCGCGCGGCGGCCTCGCTCGTCGCGCTGACGGTCACGGTGTTGGCGGCGACGTCGACGTACCAGCCGTGCACGTCGGAGCCGGCCGCGGCGGCCTTGCGGTCCAGTGCCGCCTTGCTGGTGTCGAGCTGCCGCTCGGTGCGGGCCACCCGTACGGGCAGCGCGCCCGCGGCGCGGGCCTGCGCGGCGGCGGCCTCGTCGAGCACGCCGACCTTGAGCCGGCCGTCCTCGGGCGAGTACCAGGCGCCGGCGAAGCGGCTGCCGAGCCGGGCGCGCACGGCGCGCTCGACGACGGGCGCGCCGGCTTCGTGCGCCTGGCGGACCCGGGCCTGGGTGGCGGTCAGGCCCAGGTCGCGTTGCAGTGCCTGCTCCATGCCGGGAGCGGGGTCGGTGGTGGGGGCGGCGGAGGCGGGTGCGGGGGCGATCAGCGCCACGGCGAGCACCGCCGCGCTGGTCAGCGCAGTGAGTCTCACGTCGAGTCCTTCGGGGGTGGGACGGTTCAGGGCGTGAGAGCGCTCTCAAGAAACAGACTTTACTGTGGACCCTTCCGAAGTCAATAGATGCCGATGAATTACTCTGCGTGCCGCGCACGCCACCCGGCGCGCAGAGATCGCCCGACCTGCCAGGCACGTGGGCGTAAGCGCGGTCAAGATACGCACAGGTGCCCGGCAAGTCGGGCGATCAAGCGGCGGGCGGCGCGGCGGGTCAGGGTTCGGGGAAGGACTCGCGGGCGAGGGCGAAGATCTCGTCGGGCGCGGCGGCGTCGTCGGCGGAGGTGACGGCGTCGGTGGCCGCCATCGCGATCGCCGCCAGGCGGGTCAGCTCCTCGGCGGGCACCTGCTCGCGCAGCGCGTCGAACTCTTCCTCCTCCTCCAGTTCACCGTGCTCGATCACGGCGTCGCGCAGGTTGGCCAGCTTGTCGGCGAAGTCGTCGTGCTCCAGGCCCAGCTCGTACAGCTCCAGCAGGTCCTGCTCGGCCTGGTCCTCCTCCTCGGTGCGGGCGTCCACCACGGCGTCGCCGTCGGACAGCCGCGCCCGCGCCAGCGGGTGGACCAGCAACTGCTCGATGCTCTCGTGCACCGCGAGCAGGCGTACCAGCTCGGCGAACAGGTCCCGGCGGCGCGCGCCGCGCGCGCCGTCCAGCTCGTCGAACAGGTCGCCGAGCTGCTGATGCTGCACCAGCAAGATGTCGATCACGTCGCCGTGCTCGTCGGGCGGCATCGGCTCGGCCGCCGGGGGCACCCGCTTGGCCGGGCGCTGCGGCTTCGGCGCCTTCGAGCTCGGCGCGCCGTCGTCCGGCGGCACCACGCTCTTCTTGCCCGTGGCGACCTTCGCGATGGGGCGCGCCCGCTGATCGGAGTGCATGGTCTTGACCAGCTCGCGGACCAGCTCGTCCTTGTGCATGTGCGAGGTCCCGGGCACGCCCGCCTCGCGCAGCAGGGCGCGCAGCTCCTGCACCTTCATCCGGTACACGTCGCGCTCGGCGCGGCCGGGCCGCTCCTGCGGGGCGTCGCCGGGCGTCTCGTCGTCCGCCGGCTCGCGCTCGGACATCCCGCGTCACCTCACAAAGTCCGTTTCGTCACCATAGTGACCTGCCCCGGCCACGCCGCGGGGCGAAACGGCGGCATACCCGCCGACCGGGGCCCGTGCCGCCGAACCCCGGCCCCCCATGATCGTCCGACTTGCCAGGCAACCGGGCGAATGGCTGCTCAAGATACGCACAGGTGCCTGGCAAGTCGGAGGACCTTGGTGCGGTGCCGCACCGCACCGCACGGCACCGCACCGCGCTGTGCGGGTGTCGGGGTGGGCGGGGGCCGCGGGAGTCCTCGCGATCCGCGAGGATGAGCGCACCCATCGACGGAGGTCGCCATGATCGATAGCGCACGGCGCGAAGGCCCGCACGCCCGGCACGTGTTCCGCATCGCCATGGCCGTGATCGCGCTCGCGGCGGCCGGGGCGGCCGCCGCCGTCATGGCGGTGCCGGGTCGCGGCGGCCCGAGCAACACCGGCACGCTGTACACAGCACACCACAAGATCCTGGTGGGTCTGCTGGTGGTCTGCGGACTGCTACTGGCGGCCGCGCGGCGGGAACGGCTCGCGGGAGCGGCCGCAGTGGCGGGCGCGATCACCGGGGCGCAGCTGTGCGCCATCGGGGTCTGGGCAGCCCGGCACTGGCGGCCGATGATCGGCATGGTCGGCTACCCCGAGGCCAACCTCGGCCAGGTCCAAGCCTTGGCCCTGGTCATGGCCGCGAGCGCAGCCGTCGCGACGCTCGCCTGCCTGGCCGTCGTACGCCGCAGCGGCGTGTGGCGCCCCGCCGTCCTGGACGGCCCCTGGCGTCGCGGGCTGCTGCTCGCCGCGACAGTCGCGGTCGCCGTCCTGCCCGCGCTGGGCATCGTCGAACGGGACTTCCTGACGATGAAGATCGCGACGCACGCCCTGCTGTACTCGCTGCCGTGGGGCCTCGCCGTGGCGGCCTGCGTACGGCTGCACCGGTCCGCCGCCGTGGCCGCCGCGCTCGCCGTGGCCGGGAGCGCGCTCGCGCACACCGGCCGGACCGCCGCGTTCGCCGCCAAGTACGCCGAGATCTCCTACCAGCTGCCCGCGCTGATCGCCTTCCCGGCCGTCGCCGCGGTCGCCGCCGGCGTCCTCGTGATCGCCGTACGGGACGGCGACGAGGAGGTCACTGCGGATCCTCCCGAAACCGGCGTGGAGATCGCGGCAGCACTGCCGGAGCACGGCAGGCGTCAGCCGAGGCCCAGCCTCAGCGGCCGAGGCTCGGCGCAGCGCCGACAGCGGTCCGGCGGCTACTGGCCCAGGTCGCCCGAGCGGTAGTGGCGGCGGCAGAGCACCTGGTAGCGGATCTCGGACTGGTCGACGGCGGCGGTGTCGCCGATGACGACCTGCTCGCCCTCGCGGGCCACCGAGCCCCCGACGATGCGGGCGTTGAGCAGGCCCTCGCGGCCGCACCAGCACAGCACCTCGACCTGCAGCCGGTTCACCTCGTCGGCCAGCTCGAACAGCCGCTGCGCGGCCGGGAACAGGTACGACCGGAAGTCCGACGCCAGCCCGAACGCGTACACGTCGACGTCGTACGAGTCGACCAGGTCGGCCAGCTGCTCGATCTGCTCGACGGTGTAGAAGCACGCCTCGTCGCAGATCAGGTAGTCGATGCGGGCTCCGTCGCCCCACTCCTTGCGCACCAGCGCGATGAGGTCCAGGTCGTCGGTGACCTCGACGGCCGCGTGGGCCAGCCCGATCCGCGTGGTGACCTGCGGACCCATCGACCGGTCGTTGCGGGTCAGCACGAGGCCGCGGCGGCCCTGGCGGCCGTGGTTGTGATCCATCTGCAGGGCCAGGGTCGACTTGCCGCAGTCCATCGGGCCCCAGAAGAACTTCAGGGCCGCGCCGTGGCGCAGTCGGCCGTCCCCCGCGGACTGGCAGTGCGCCGGGGCGATGGTGGGTTCGTCAGCAGCGGTCACGGTGGGGCAGCCTAGTGGCTGCCCCACCGCAACCGGGAATCCATCCCGGCGATTCGCTGATCGCCGGGCGTGTCAGAGCTTCTCGGGCGGCGTGTTGCCGACCACGGCGATGGCCCGCGCCATCGGCACCATCAGCAGCATGATGAACCCGGCGACGAAGAACACGATCAGCGAGATGATCGCGACCCGGTACGAACCGGTCAGGTCGTACGCGAGGCCGAACAGCAGCGGGCCGAGCCAGCTGGTGCCCTTGTCGGAGATCTCGTACAGGCCGAAGTACTCGCCCTCCTTGCCGCGCGGGATCAGCTGGCTGAACAGCGAGCGACTCAGCGCCTGGCTGCCGCCGAGCACGATGCCGATCGCGCCGCCGAGGATCACGAACGGGACCGCCTGGCCGTACGGCAGGAAGAACGCGGCGATGAGGATCGCCGTCCAGCCGACCAGGCTGCCGAGCACCGTCTTCCACGCGCCGTAGCGCTTGGCCAGCCTGCCCAGCAGCATCGCGCCCGCGAAGGCCAGGAACTGCACCATCAGGATGGTCGGCATGAGCACGGTGTTGTCGAAGCCGAGCTGCTTGGAGCCGTACGTGCCGGCCATCGCGATGACGGTCTGGATGCCGTCGTTGTAGATGAGGAACGCGCCGAGGAAGAACAGTGTCAGCGGGAACGCCCGCATCTCCTTGAGCGTGTGCCCGAGCTGCTTGAAGCCGTCGATCAGCACCGAGCCGCGCGCGGTGCCCGCCGGGGACGGGCGGTCGCGCAGCCACAGCAGCGGCAGCGTGGTGAACGCCGCCCACCACACGCCCGCCGACACCAGCGACCAGCGGGCGATCTCGCCCTGGTTCTCCTCGCCGCCGATCAGCACCACGATCACGTTGAGCAGGAGCAGCAGGCCGCCGCCGAGGTAGCCGAAGGCCCAGCCGCGGCTGGACACCCCGTCGCGCTCGTTCTCGTCGGCGATCTGCGGCAGGAACGAGTTGTAGACCACGATGCTCGCGCCGAAGGCCAGGTTCGCCACCAGGAACAGCCCCGCGCCGAGCTGGTAGCGGTCACCGGTGAGGAACACCAGACCGCAGGTCGCCGCGGCGCCGACGTACGCGAAGATCGCGAGCCAGATCTTCTTGCGTGCCGCCCGGTCGGCGATCGCGCCGACCACCGGCAGCAGCAGGACCTGCAAAACCACCGACAAAGAGGTGGTGTACGCGAACAGCGAGCCCGCCTTGAACGACATGCCGAGCAGGTGCACATCACCCGCGGCGTCGGCCCCGTTCTCGGCGATCGCGGTCAGGTAGGGCCCGAGGAACGCCGTGACCACGGTCGTGGAGAACGCCGAGTTCGCCCAGTCGTAGAAGTACCAGCCGACCCGCTCCCGTTTGGTGCTCTCGCCATAGCCCTCTGCAGGAGCAGGAGGTGCGCTGACATCAGCGGTCATGCCTTCTCCTCGCTTCGCTCGTCGGCGGCATGGCTAAGCCCGCTGATTCGTTCGCTGCGCTCCCTCATGCAAGGTCCTTCCAGAGGCCCCGGTGTGTGAAAACTTCCCGTAACACGTCGATGCGATCGGTCATGATGCCATCCACACCGAGATCAAGTAACCCCTCCATCACGGCAGGATCGTCGACCGTCCACACGTGGACCTGAAGCCCCAGCGCGTGCGCGTGGTTCACGAACCGGCGGTCCACCACGCGCACCGCGCCGAAGCGGATCGGCACCTGAGCAGCCACGACCGACGGCGGCAGCACGATGCGCCGCCGCATTCGCGAGGCCAGCCACAGCCGGGCCGTCTCCCGCTGCGCCAGCGAGGTGGCGTACGCCGGACCGGCGAGTTGCCGGGTCCGCTGCAGGCGGGCGTCGGCGAAGGACGCCAGCAGCACCTGCTCCGGGGTGGCCCGGTCGTGCACCGCGGCGACGGTCGGCGCGACGGCCGCGTCGGCCTTGATGTCGATGTTGAACCGGATCTCGGGCCAGGCGTCGAGGACCTCGTCGAGCCGCGGCACGGCGGCCGCCCCGGCGACCCGCACCGTCTGCAGGTCTTTCCAGGTCATGGTGGCGACCGCCTGCGGCTCGCCGGCGACGCGGCGCAGGTTCGCGTCGTGCAGGACGACGGCCACCCCGTCGCGGGTGGCGTGCACATCGGTCTCGACGTACCGGTAGCCGGCTTTCACCGCCCGGTCGAACGCGTCGGCGGTGTTCTCGTCGCCTTCCGCCGCGCCACCCCGATGGGCGAAGGCGAGCGGCGGCGCGGCGAGATACGGATGGGGGTGACCCTGCGGCGTCTCCATCTGGGAAAGCTTGCCACTGCCGGGTGCGGATGGATGGCCCGCGTACTGACCGCTCGCCAACAACGGGCGACATCGGTGAGAATGTCCGCACCACCGCGTCGAAACAAATCGATCTATCCAGGACCGCTGGTGGGGAGTCCACGGCGAATCGCCGTCCAGGCGATCGCCGGGACGAGCCACTAGCGGAGTCTGAAGTGATGAAGGGGTGCTCAGGTGGCCGACGACGACCCAGTGGACTGGCTGCGGCAGCTGTCCCCGGTCCAGCGTGCGCTGCTGGACCGGCTGGCTGACGGCGCGACGATAGCCGCGGCGGCCGCCGCGGAGTACCTGTCACTGCGCACGGCCAACCGCCGCATCGCCGACCTACGCCAGGAGCTGGGCCTGGCCACCACCCGCGAACTGGTGGCCGCCTACCGCTCGCGCCGGGGTTGACGCGGCTCAGCGCGCGGTACGCGGCCTCGCGCGGCGGGTCTCGGTGGGGCGGGACGGGTCGGTGAAGCGGGGCGCGCCGGGTTCGTCGGCGCGCAGCGGGGCCAGCTCGGCCGTGATCGCGTCGATGATGCGGTCGGCGATACGCTGCGCCGCGCCCGGCCGGGCCGCGTCGATGCCGGACAGGTCGACCGGCGGGCCGACGTGCACCCGCACCCGCCGCCGGCGCCGCAGCGACTGCCAGATCATCGGCCACATGCCGGTCGGCGCCGCGTACGGGATGACCTCATGGCTGCCCCAGATCGCGATCGGCACGACGGGCGCGCCGGTCGCCAGCACGAGGCGGCCGACGCCGGTGCGGCCGCGCTCGGGCCACATGCCGGGGTCGAGGCCGATCCGGCCCTCGGGGTAGATCATCAGCGGTGCGCCGCCGTTGAGCGCGGTGACGCTGTCGGTGACGGCGTTGCCCGCGGTCGGCTCGCCCCGGTCCACCTGGATGTGGCCCTGCCAGCGCATCAGCGGCCCGATCACCGGCGTGCGGAACAGCCCCGCGTTCGCCATGATCCGCGGGTGTACGCCCAGCCTGCGGAACGCCGCCGCGACCGCGACGGGGTCGAACGGGCTGATGTGGTTGGCCGCGAGGATCAGCGGGCGGCCGCGCAGCTCCGCGGGGATGTCCCCGGTGACCTCCATGCGGGTCAGCAGCCGCACCGCGCCCTCGGCGAGCAGCATCGCGAAGCGCAGCAGCGGGGGCGGGGACCAGGTCTGGGAGGGGCTCACGGTCCACGATCCTGCCATGCGTCGTCGAGGTCCCGGGGAGTTGTTCGACGCAGGGTCCGCAAAGTCGGCTTCCCGGCCCGCCACCTGTGCTTATCGTCAGCGGAAGGGATGATTTCGGATCGGGGATTCCACGCCATGGACGCGACTGACCTGGCTCGCTGGCAGTTCGGCATCACCACCGTGTACCACTTCCTGTTCGTCCCGATCACGATCGGCCTGTCCTTCCTCGTCGCGGGGTTCCAGACGGCCTGGTCGCGGACCGGGGACGAGAAGTGGCTGAAGCTGACGAAGTTCTACGGCAAGCTGCTGCTGATCAACTTCGCGATGGGCGTGGTGACCGGCCTGGTGCAGGAGTTCCAGTTCGGCATGAACTGGAGTGGGTACTCGCGCTTCGTCGGCGACATCTTCGGCGCGCCCCTGGCGATGGAGGCGCTGCTCGCATTCTTCCTGGAGTCGACATTTCTGGGGCTCTGGATCTTCGGCTGGGACCGGCTGCCCAAGAGGATCCATCTGGCCTGCATCTGGATCGTCGCGGTCGGCACGGTGCTCAGCGCCTCGTTCATCCTGGCCGCGAACTCGTGGATGCAGAACCCGGTCGGCTTCCGGATCAATCCTGAGCGGGGGCGGGCCGAGCTGACCGACTTCGGGGCGGTGCTGACCAACAAGGTCGCTCTGATCACCATCCCGCACACCGTCGCGGGCGCGTTCCTCACCGCGGGCGCGCTGGTCGCCGCCGTGGCCATGTGGCACCTGGTGCGGCGTCCGGGGCGCGACACCGGCGCGTTCCGCAGCGCGGTCAAGCTCGGCTCGTGGACGACGCTGGTGGCGATGGCGGCGCTGCTCATCACGGGCGACGTCCAGGGCAAGATCATGACCGAGGTGCAGCCGATGAAGATGGCCGCCGCCGAGGCCCTCTACACCACCGAGCAGCCCGCCCCGTTCTCCCTGTTCACCATCGGCACGCTCGACGGCAGCCGGCCGGTCTGGTCGCTGGACGTGCCGCGGGTGCTGTCGTTCCTGGCCACCGGCACCTTCGACGGCCGGGTCCAGGGCGTCAACGACCTGCAGGCCGAGTACGCGGCGCGGTTCGGGCCGGGGAACTACGCGCCCAACATCCCGGTGACCTACTGGTCGTTCCGCCTCATGATCGGTTTCGGGGTGCTGGCCGCGCTGTTCGCGCTGTGGGCGCTGTGGGCGATCCGCAAGGGCCGCTCCCCCGCTCCGGAGCGGCGCGGCACCCGTTTCCTGATGTGGGCCATGATCACGCTGCCGCTGATGCCGCTGGCCGCAAACTCGTTCGGCTGGATCTTCACCGAGATGGGCCGGCAGCCCTGGATCGTGTTCGGGCAGATGAAGACCGCGGTCGCGGCGTCCCCGGCCGCGTCCTCCGGTGACGTGATCACTTCGCTGATCGTGTACACGGTGCTCTACGGCGTGCTCGCGGTCGTCGAGGTGGGCCTGCTGCTGCACTACGCCCGTGCCGGGCTGCCCGACGTCACCCCGCCGCCCCCGGCCGAGTCCGACGAGGACCGGCCGCTGGCGTTCGCGTACTAGGAGAGCACCGCCATGGAGTTGTCGACGCTGTGGTTCCTGCTGATCGCACTGCTGTTCATCGGGTACTTCGTGCTGGAGGGCTTCGACTTCGGCGTCGGCATGCTGCTGCCCGTGCTCGGCCGCGACGAGCGCGAGCGCCGCGTGATGATCAATACGATCGGGCCGGTCTGGGACGGCAACGAGGTCTGGCTGATCACCGCGGGCGGCGCGATGTTCGCCGCGTTCCCCGAGTGGTACGCGTCGCTGTTCTCCGGCTTCTACCTGCCGCTGCTGCTGATCCTGCTCGCGCTGATCCTGCGCGGGGTGGCGTTCGAGTACCGCGGCAAGCGCCCCGCCGCGTCGTGGAAGCGGCGCTGGGACTGGTGCATCGTGTTCGGCTCGGCGGTGCCGGCGTTCCTGTGGGGCGTCGCGTTCGCCAACATCGTGCGCGGCGTGCCGCTCAACGCCGAGCACGACTACACCGGCAACCTGTTCACCCTGCTCAACCTGTACGCCGTCCTCGGCGGCCTGACCACCGTCGCGCTGTTCCTGACCCACGGTGCGATCTTCATCGCGCTGAAGACCGTCGGCGGCATCCGGCACCGGGCCAACCTGCTCGCCGAGCGCCTGGGCGTGTTCGCCGTGCTCGCCGCGGCGCTGTTCCTCGGGGTGACGCTGCTGCGGCGGGCCACCCCGGCGGCCGTGGTGCTGGCCGTGCTCGCCGCGCTGTGCCTGATCGGTGGCCTGATCGCGAACCGGATGCCGTCGCGCACCGACCCGGCGGGCCGCCGCGAGGGCTGGGCCTTCGTGGGCACCGCGGCGGCGATCGCGCTGGCCGTGGCGTCGCTGTTCGCCGATCTGTACCCGTTCGTCCTGCCGTCGACGGTGGATCCGCTGACCAACAGCCTGACCGTGGGCAACGCGTCGTCAACGCCGTACACGCTGAAGATCATGACCTGGGTCGCGGTGGTGTTCACCCCGCTCGTGCTGCTCTACCAGGGCTGGACGTACTGGGTGTTCCGCAGGCGCATCGGCACGAGCCACATCCCCGAGGAACCGGCCCCGGCGCCGGCCTCCGGCGGCCGTGCCGTCTGAAGAAAGCCCAGCTCACGCACGCGCAGCGTTGGGAAGGGCACCTTCTACAACGGATAGCGATGTGAAGGTGCCCTTCCTTCGCCGTTGGGCGCGGCGGGGGTGCCGCTGGGCGATGCGGCGCTGACAGGCATTCATCGTCGCCACTAGACTCGCGGGTCGGGAGCAACCGCCGTCCACCCGGGTGGGCGGCCGCATCCGACTGCCGAGGGCGCACCGGGCCGAGCCCGCGTGGCGGCAGCGAACCCCGCGCGCGTTCCGGCCCATGGCCGGGATCTGCGCGTATTCCTCGGCAAGGAGCAAGCTCCATGACCCCACGCAGAGCCCTGCACGCCCTGTGGCTCGCTGTCGTTCCGCTCATCGCCGCGGTGATCCTCACCGTGGCCACACCGGCCGCAGCCGCGACCCTCACCGAGGTCACCGGTTTCGGCGCGAACCCCGGCAGCCTGCGCATGTTCCTGTACGTGCCGAACACCGTCGCGCCGCGGCCGGCCCTGCTGGTCGCGGTGCACTGGTGCCACGGCGACGGGCAGGCGATGTACAACGGCTCCGACTACGCCCGGCTCGCCGACCAGTACGGCTTCATCGTGGTCTACCCGTCGGTGACCCGCAGCGACGGCTGCTTCGACGTCGCCTCGGCCGCCACGCTCACCCACAACGGCGGCGGCGACTCGCTGAGCATCGTCTCGATGACCAAGCACGTGCAGCAGAACTTCAACGCCGACCCTGCCCGCACCTACGTCACCGGCGTCTCCTCCGGCGGCATGATGACCAACGTCCTGCTCGGCGCGTACCCGGACGTGTACCGGGCGGGCTCGGCCTTCGCCGGGGTGCCGTTCGGCTGCTTCGCCGGGACCGAGAGCTGGAACAGCGCCTGCGCCCAGGGGCAGGTCGTGAAGACCCCGCAGCAGTGGGGCGACCTGGTCCGCAACGCGTACCCCGGCTACACCGGCGCGCGGCCGCGGATGCAGCTGTGGCACGGCGTCAACGACGAGGTCCTGTCGTACGTCAACTTCGGCGAGGCGATCGAGCAGTGGACCGACGTGCACGGCCTGAGCCAGACGCCGACCTCGACCGACACCCCGCAGTCGGGCTGGACCCGCACCCGCTACGCCAACGGCTCCGGCCAGGTGCTGGTCGAGGCGGTCAGCATGGCCAACACCCCGCACAACCTGCCCGTGCAGTACAGCGCCGCGGTCGCCTTCTTCGGCCTGAACACCACGGCCAGCCCGTCGGCAAGCCCGTCCGCTTCGCCGAGCGCCTCACCGTCGGTGTCGCCTTCGCCGTCGCGCCCGCCGTCGCCCAGCGCGTCGCCGTCGCCGAGCACGTCACCGTCGCCGAGCGGCTCGCCTCCGGCGCCCGGCGGCTGCACGGCCGTGTTCACCGTGAGCAACGCGTGGACCGGCGGGTTCGTCGCCGCGGTGCGGGTGACCGCGGGCGGCGGCGGCGTCAACGGCTGGCGGGTCGCGCTGGCGCTGCCGTCCGGGGCGAGCCTCGTCAACGGCTGGAACGGGCAGTTCACCGGGACGACCGGCACGGTCCAGGTGAGCAACCTGAGCTACAACGGCAAGCTGGCGGCGGGGGCCTACGCGGAGTTCGGCTTCCAGGCCAACGGCGCGCCGACGGGCACCACGGTCTCGTGCACCGCGCTGTGAGCGCCGCCGCTCTCCACCGGCGTTGATCGCCGGTTGCGGGCGGTGCCGGGCAACCGGGCCGCCCGCGACCGGCTCCCATCGCCGGATCGCGGGCCGCGCCACCCGCGAAAGCACCAGGCGCGAAGAAGCGGGGCGGCCGAGTCGACGGCCGCCCCGCTTCTGTCTGACCTCAGGCTCCCGCCGCGCCCAGTTCGGCTAACTTGGCCTCCAGCTCGGCCAGCTCGGCACGCAGCTTGAGCGCGTGCGCCTCGGCCTCGGCCCGCTCGGCGGCCAGGATGTGCTCCACGGCCTCCTGCACACCGGGCACGTCCAGCATCGACACCATCTTCAGCGCCTCCTGCGCCTTGATGATGTAGGGCTTGGCGAGCGCCTTGGTGCCCTGGACCGCGCCGACCGTCCACTCGCCCTCGGTGTAGGCCAGCGTCACGGTCAGCCCGGCCGGCGGCTTGACCTTGGGGCCCTTGCCGGCAGCGGGTTTGCGCGGGGCGGGCGCCACGGCGGGGGTCTCCGGTTCGGACACCTCGGGATTCACGGACACTGGTCGCTCCTGACGGACGGGCTTCTCGCGGATGATCATGAACTCGGGCTCGGGCGGGGCGACAGGCTCCGGCACCGGCTCGGGCGTGGGCTTGCGGCCCGTGGCGCCCTTGGGCGGGATGCTGAGATCGCCGGGGGCGAACGGCAGCACGTCGCTGCCGAACTTCACCATGATCCACTCATCATGGGTATCCGGGTCGTCGAGCTGCACGACCTGCCCCAGCTGGCCCGCGATCTGGCCGGCCGCCTCGGTGAACATGACCCGGGGCCGCTTGCCGGACGCAAGCGTCTCCTGGATCTGCGTCAACTCCTGAGTCGACAGTCCCGTCATAACCGCGCTCCCACCCTCCAGCAGCGGCAGCACGGCCACCGCATATACCCTCGCCGAACACATGTTTGATACGCATGTTCTATCAGAGCCCACCGACAACGACGGCACTGACACCATGCGGAAAAGTGGGGACATCTTCGCAGTACCGCCCCGCTCCGCGCACCGGGTGTGTCGGCGGTGACAGTGTCACGGTCTGTCACGGTCGCACGACGGTTGTTCTAATGGACCGATGGGGATCATCATCGTGACCGGCGGCAGCCGCGGCATCGGCGCTGCCACCTGCGTAAAGCTCGCCGCGGCGGGACATGACGTCGTGGTCGGCTACCGCGGGGACGCCGACGCGGCGGCCGAGGTCGTGGCGAAGGTGGCCACGGCGGGGCGGCGCGCGCTCGCGATCCGCGTCGACGTGTCCGACGGCACGCAGGTGCGCGAGCTGTTCGACCGTACGCAGGCCGAGCTGGGCACACCCACCGGCCTGGTCAACAACGCGGCGGTGAGCAGCGCCATCGGGCCGTTCACCGAGCTGTCCGAAGCCGACCTGCGCCGCGTGGTCGAGGTCAACGTCATCGGCGCGATCCTCTGCGCGCAGGAGGCGGCCCGCCGGATGGGCCCCGGCGGCGCGATCGTCAACGTCTCCTCGGTCGCCGCGACCCTGGGCAGCCCCGGCGAGTACGTGCACTACGCCGCGTCGAAGGCGGCCGTCGAGACGCTGACCGTCGGCCTGTCCAAGGAACTCGGCCCGGCCGGGATCAGGGTCAACACGGTCTCCCCCGGCGTGATCCACACCGGGTTCCACGCCGGCAGCGGCGAGCCCGGCCGCGCGGACCGGCTCGGCCCGGCCGCCCCGCTCGGCCGCTCGGGGCAGCCCGAGGAGGTCGCGAACGCCATCGTCTGGCTGCTGAGCGACGAGGCCTCGTACACCACCGGCGCGACCCTCAAGGTCTCCGGCGGCCGCTGACCCGCCCGGAGCACAGCGCGAAAGGCGATTGACGAAGGCGCATAGCATGGCGGATAGTGACGCTGTCCATTATCCAGAGAGGCTCGCCATGTCCCACGCCACCCTGCTCACCGCGGGCATCCTGCTCATCACCGTGTCGACCATCGTCTTCGGCGGGCTGTCGCTGCTGATGAGCATCGTCAAGCGCATCCCCGGCTACCTCGACAACCCGGTCCGGCGGGCGCTGTGGACCGCCGGGCACGCCCACGCCGGCGTGCTCGTGATCTTCGCCCTGGTCGCCCTGCCCTACCTCGACGAGACCGGCTACGGCGCGGGCACGCAGACCCTGGTCCGCGCCCTGCTCGTGGCCCCGCCGATCGTGATGTCGCTGGGCTTCTTCCTGTCCGTGGTGCGCCCGAGCGACACCAGGCCGAACAAGCTCATCTGGCTCGTGCCGCTGGGCGGGGCAGCACTGGCCGCGGGCACCCTGACGCTCGGCCTGGGCCTGGTCTGACCACACCGGACCGCGGGCCGGAGAACATGAGGGGGCGGCTAACGTCCCCTCATGTTCTTCGACGGCATGCCGGGCGACTGGCGACCCCTGCCGCTGGCCCAGGCGGCGCAGCGCTACGACCTCGGCGAGGCCAGCTACGACAGCGTCCACCTGGCGGACCTGTTCGGCGACGAGCCGGAGCACTTCCACGTCCACTCCGGCGACCTCGTGGTGGACGGGCCGCTGGCCCTGGGCAACATGCCCGGCGAGGACGAGGACACCGTGTACGTCGTCGACGGCGACCTCACCGTGCACGGCCCGCTCGGCTTCCGCAACCTCGACGTGTACACGTCGCTGTACGTCACCGGCACCGTCGCCGCGCACGACCTGGTCTGCCTGTGGGACAGCTGCCTGTTCGTCGGCGGTTCGCTGCACGTCGGCGGCCTGCTGGCGACCTCGCTGACCGACGCGGGCCACCTCGTCGTGAAGGACCGGCTGACCTGCCCGATCTGGCTGGACGACCGGGGCCGCGGCGCGATCTACGTCGACCCGGAGCCCGGCACCCGCTTCCTCGGCGCGCCCGACAACCCGCTGCGTCCCGCCGACGCCCCGGCCGAGGACATCGCCGCGGCGCTGCGGGCGGAGTTCCTGGCGGAGCAGGGCCACGTCGACGTGGACGAGATCCACCGCGCCGTGCTGGCCGGCCGCCCCGTGCTGCGCTGAGGGCGCCGGTCAGGGGTGGCCGGGGTCGTGGGCGTCGGGCAGCCCCGGCGCCACGATCACCGGCTCGGCGAGCGGGTGCGCGGAGCGGGGCAGGATCACGCGTACCACCAGGCCGCCGCCGGGGCGGGGCACGGCGACCGCGTCGCCGCGGTGGGCCTGCGCGACCGCGCGCACGATGGACAGCCCGAGGCCGCTGCCGCGCGAGGAGCCGACCCGGTCGGTGAGCCGCCGGAACGGCTCGAACAGCGTCGGCACCTCGTACGCCGAGATGACCGCGCCGGTGTTGCTCACCACGATCTCGGCGTGGCGGGGCCGGGCGATGGTCTGCACCCGCACCCAGCCGCCCGCGACGTTGTACCGCGTCGCGTTGTCGATCAGGTTGCGGATCAGCTGCTCCAGCAGGATCGGGTCGCCGGTCACCGGCGCCGGGGCCAGGTCGCGGCCGATCTGCACGGACAGCCGCCCGGCCAGCGCCTCGGTGGTGTCGGCGGCGATGGTGGCCAGCTCGGCGATGTCGACCAGGCGGCGCTCGGTCACCGCGTCCTCGGCGCGGGCGAGCGTCAGCAGGGCGTCGATGAGCCGCTCGTGGCGCTGGTTGACGGCGAGCAGGTTCTGGCCGAGCTGATGCACCTGCGGCGGGCTGTCCGGGCGGCTCATCGCGACCTCGACCAGGGTGCGGTTCAGCGCGATCGGGGTCTTCAGCTCGTGCGCGGCGTTGGCGATGAACCGGCCCTGGCCCGCGAAGGCCTCGTCGAGGCGGTCGAGCATGCTGTCGAACGAGTCGGCGAGGCTCTTCACCTCGCCGGGCGGGGCGTCCAGGTCGATGCGCTTGTGCAGGGTGCGACCGGCGATCCGGTGCGCGGTCGCGGTGATCATGCTGAGCGGGCGCAGCAGCCGCCCGGCCACGAACCAGCCCGCGGCGGTGGCCAGCACCCACATCGCGAGCAGCGTCAGACCGCCCTTGAACAGCAGGTTGGCCTGCATCGAGTCCAGGATCGTCTGCTTGGACGCCTCGATGGAGCCGGGTTTGATCGTCCCCACGCTGGTGTAGTCGAACGGATCGGGGCCGCGCTGCTGGTCGGACAGCAGGATGCCCATGCTGTACTCCATGGCGTTGTCGACCAGGATCAGCACGCCGGCCAGCACCGAACCGCCCGCCAGGGCGAACACGAGGCTGAACACGACGGTCAGGCGTACCCGCAGATTGCCCCGCCACTCGCCCATCAGCGGATCCGGTAGCCGACGGCGGTGACCGTCTCGATCGGCTGCGGCTCGCCCAGCTTGCGGCGCAGGCCGCTGATGGTGACCCGGACGATGGTGGTGAACGGGTCCATGTTCTCGTCCCAGACCTTCTCCAGCAGCGTCTCCGCCGACACCACCGCGCCCTCGGCCCGCAGCAACTCCTCCAGCACCGCGAACTCGCGGCGGGACAGGCTCACGTAACGCCCGTCCCGGTAGGTCTCGCGGTGGTGCGGGTCGAGCCGGATGCCGGCCCGTTCCAGCACCGGCGGCGTGGCCGGGCGGGCCCGGCGGCCCAGCGCCCGCACCCGGGCCACCAGCTCGGCGAACGCGAACGGCTTGGGCAGGTAGTCGTCGGCGCCCAGGCTCAGCCCGGCGACCCGCTCGGCGACCGTCACCGACACGGTGAGCATCAGCACCCGCACGTCCAGGCCCTGCGCCACGACCTGGCGGCACACCTCGTCGCCGTGCACCCGCGGCAGGTCCCGGTCCAGGATCATCACGTCGTACGCGTTGACCGCGAGCTTCTCCAGCGCCGCCGCCCCGTCGTAGGCGACGTCGACGGCGATCGCCTCCTGCCGCAGCCCCTCGGCGACGGCCTCGGCCATCAGTTCCTCGTCCTCCACGACCAGGACCCGCACCCCGCCACCTCCTCGACGAACCGACCGCCAAGTATGCACGGGCGGTGTTAGCGCAGTGTTAGTGAAATCCCTCTCGGCACCCTCACACCCCCTGCGGTTGGCTACCCACCGTGACTGGAGAGCTGGCTGAGGCGGTCGTCGACCTCGCGGCGATCGAGGCCAACGTCGGACGGATCGCCGGGGCCACGACCGCCGCGGTGATGGCCGTGGTGAAGGCGGACGGGTTCGGCCACGGCGCGGTGCCGGTGGCGCGGGCCGCGCTGGCCGGCGGCGCCGCCTGGCTCGGGGTCACCAGCGCCGCCGAGGCCCTGGAGCTGCGCCGGGCGGGGCTGACCGCGCCGGTGCTGAGCTGGCTGCACGGCCCCCGCACCGACTTCGCCGCGCTGGCCGCCGCCGACGTCGACGTGTCCGTGGCCGCCCCGGAGCTGCTCGACGCGGTCGCCGCCGCAGCCCGCGCCGCCGGCCGCCCGGCGCGGGTCCACCTCAAGATCGATACTGGTATGTCGCGGCACGGCGCGACCGCCGCGGGCTGGCCGGAGCTGGTCGCCTGGGCCCGCAAGTACGAGCGGGAGGGCGTGCTCGCCGTGCGCGGCGTGTGGTCGCACCTGGCCACCGCCGACTCGTCTCCTTCCGGCGTGAGCGCGCAGACGGCCGCGTTCGGCGAGGCGGTGGCGTACGCCCGTGACGCCGGGCTGGAGCCGGAACTGCTGCATCTGGCGAACTCGGCGGCCGCGTTCACCGCCCCGCACACCCACTTCGACCTGGTCCGCGCCGGCATCGCGGTGTACGGGGTCGAGCCCGTGCCCGGTCGCGCCTTCGGGCTGCGACCGGCACTCACGCTGCGTACCGAAGTGATCATGACCAAGCGGGTGCCCGCCGGCACCGGCGTCTCCTACCAGCACACCCACGTCACCGACCAGCCCACCACGCTCGCGCTGATCCCGCTCGGCTTCGCCGACGGCATCCCGCGCGGCGTCGACGGCCGGGCACAGGTCCTGCTCGGGGGGCGGCGATCGCCGATCATCGGCCGCGTCGCCATGGACCAGTGCGTCGTCGACGCGGGCGACCTGGAGGTGCGCATCGGCGACCCGGTCACCGTGCTCGGCCCCGGCGACGCCGGCGAACCCACCGCCGCCGACTGGGCGGCCTGGGCGGCCACCAACCCGCACGAGATCCTCACCGGCATCGGCACCCGCGTGCCCCGCCACCACGATGGGAAGGGCACCTTCACAGCGGACGTCCGTGTAGAAGGTGCCCTTCCTTCCTGCGCCACGGAAGGGAAGCGTTGATGAAGGTCGCTGTTGTTTACGGGGGGCGGAGCGGGGAGCACGAGGTCTCGTGCAAGAGCGCGCGCAGCATCCTGAGCCACCTGGACCGGGGGCGGTACGACCTCACCGAGGTGGTCATCGGGCGCGACGGGGGCTGGCAGGTCGACGGCGTCGCGGTGGGCATGGGGGACGCGCTGCGGGCGCTGGGCGGCGTCGACGTGGTGTTCCCGGCGCTGCACGGGCCGTACGGCGAGGACGGCACGGTGCAGTCGCTGCTGGAGCTGGTCGGCGTGCCGTACGTCGGCAGCGGCGTGCTGGCCAGCGCCACCGGCATGGACAAGGAGTTCACGAAGAAGATCCTGGCCGCGGACGGGCTGCGGGTGGCCGACGGCGTCGTGCTGCGGCCCGGCCAGGACGACGTGTCGCCGGCCGACCGCGAGCGCCTGGGCCTGCCCGTCTTCGTCAAGCCGGCCCGCGCCGGGTCGAGCATCGGGGTCACCCGCGTCGACGACTGGGCGCAGCTGCCCGCGGCGCTGGCCGCGGCCCGTGAATGCGACGGCAAGGTGCTCGTCGAGGCCGGCGTCGCCGGGCGCGAGGTGGACGTGGCGGTGCTCGAACACCCGGACGGCACGCTGCAGGCCGGGCCGCCGCTGGAGATCCGGGTCGCCGACGGGCACGGCTTCTTCGACTACGACGCCAAGTACACCGCCGGTGAGGTGGTGTTCGACATCCCGGCCCGGCTCGACCCGTGGGTCATCGCGCTGCTGCAGTGCCGGGCGCTGCAGGCGTTCGCCGCGCTGGAGTGCCGGGGCCTGCTGCGGGTGGACTTCTTCCTGCCCACCGACGGCGGCGAGCCGGTCCTCAACGAGGTCAACACGTTCCCCGGGTTCACCTCCGCGTCGCAGTACCCGCGGATCTGGCAGGCCGCCGGGATCTCCTACCCGGACCTGCTGGACACCCTCGTGAACACCGCGGCCGCCTCGGCGGGCCGCTCGCTGACCGCCCTGGCCGGGCGGCGCTGATACGCCGCGGAGCCCGGTGACTGGGGTAGTGCCGGGCTCCGCGGACACCTCGCGCCGGTCCGGGGAGCGCCGGCCGCCCGAACCTGGCGGCTTAGGCGGCACGGCCTCCCCGGGCCGGCGCACCCACCCCGGTGACGGGCAGCACCCGGGTCGCACCCGTGCGGGGTATGCGCCCCCGCGCCCGATATCCTGGGCAGATGATCAAGGCAGTGGTGTTCGATGTGGGCGAGACGCTGATCGACGAGACCCGCATCTGGAGCCGCTGGGCCGACCGCCTCGGCGTGCCCCGCTTCGCCATGCTCGGGCTGCTCGGTGGCATGGCTGCGATGGACCGCCCGCACGGCGACGCGTTCGCGCTGCTGCGCCCCGGCCTCGACGTGGACGCCGAGATGGCCGCCTGGGCCGCCGACGACCCCGACGGCCTGCGCGAGAACTTCGACGAGGCCGACCTGTACCCCGACGTGCGCCCGGCCTTCGCCGAGCTGCGCCGCCGCGGCCTCAACGTGATCATCGCCGGCAACCAGCCGCCGCAGGCCAAGGCCGCCCTGGAACGCATGGACCTGCCCGTCGACGCGATCTACACGTCGGCCGAGTGGGGCATCGAGAAGCCGCACCCGAGCTTCTTCACCAAGGTCGCCGAGGTCGCCGAGCTGGCCCCGGCGGCGATCTGCTACGTCGGCGACCGGGTCGACAACGACGTGCTGCCGGCCACCCGCGCCGGTATGCGGCCCGTGCTGGTCCGCCGCGGCCCGTGGGGCTATCTCGGCTCGGAGAAGCCCGAGGCGGCCCGCCACGCGACCATCGTCGACGGCCTCGAAACCCTGCCCGACCTGCTGCGACCCGCCTGATCGGGTGCTGATTCGCCAACCGCCTGCGCCCGCCGTCCGCGCTCCTTAGCGTGGAGGTGATCCGTCGAGGAGGAGCGATGCCCAAGAACAACCAGTCCCGCCGGCACCCGCGCCAGGACAAGCCGCGCGTCGAGCAGGACCAGCCCGGAACGCCGCACGCCGAGCACGACCACATGCCCGGCGAGCACGCGGCCTGGGCGTCCGAGCACGCGCAGGAGCAGTCGCGCCAGCGCGCCATGGCGGCGCGGGAGAAGGCCACCCGTACGCAGATGTCGGTCGGCCAGTCCGGTGTGATGCGCCTGAAGAAGGGCAACCAGCCCCGCGGCGGCCGCTGACCGGTCCGGCAGACCCGGCCCCAGGGCCGTGACCTGCTGCTACCGTTGACCGAATGGAAGGCTGTGATACCAGGCCGGGCCGACGCCCGGCCTGCGCGTACCGGCTGTCACTCCAGGCGGGCCCCAGGTGATCGATGGTGGGCGACCACTGGATACAGCTGGTTCTGGTAGCCGTACTGATCGTGTTGAACGCGCTGTTCGCCGGCAGCGAGATGGCGCTGGTCTCCCTGCGTGAGGGCCAGCTGCGCCGGATGGAGCAGCAGGGTGGCGGCGCCGCGGCCGCCGCGGCGCTGGCCCGGGACCCGAACCGGTTCCTGGCCACCATTCAGATCGGCATCACCCTGGCCGGGTTCCTGGCCTCGGCGACCGCCGCCATCGCCCTCGCCGAGGTGCTGCAGCCCGCGCTCGGCTTCCTCGGCCGCGCCGCGCGGCCCGTCGCCGTCGTCGGCGTGACCCTGGTGCTGACGTTCCTCACCCTGGTCTTCGGCGAGCTCGCGCCCAAACGCGTCGCCATGCAGCACGCCGAGCGGTGGGCCCGCGTCGCGGGCCGCCCGCTGACCGTGCTCGCGAGCATCTCCCGGCCGTTCGTCTGGGTGCTGAGCAAAGCCACCGACCTGGGCGTACGCCTGATGGGCGGCGACCCGCACCGGCACCGCGGCGACGAGATCACCCCTGCCGAGGTGCGCGACATGGTCAGCGTGCACCGCGGCTTCACCGCCGAGCAGCGGCTGATCATCGCCGGGGCCGTGGAGATCACCGAGCGGGTCCTGCGCGAGGTGCTGATCCCGCGCCGCAATGTCTTCACCCTCGACGCCGACATGCCCGTCGAGGTGGCCCGCAAGGAGCTCGCCGGCTCGGGTTACTCCCGCGCCCCCGTCGTACGGCGGCGCAACCTCGACGACACGCTCGGCGTGGTCCACCTGCGCGACCTGCTCGCAGACGACGCGGCCGGCCTGGCCGACCTGGTCCGCCCCGCCCTGCTGCTGCCCGACTCCCTGCACGCCGCGGACGCGCTGCGCCGGTTCAAGCTCGAACACCAGCAGTTCGCGCTGGTCGTCGACGAGCACGGGGCGGTCGACGGCATCGTGACGCTGGAGGACCTGCTGGAGGAGGTCGTCGGCGAGATCTACGACGAGACCGACCGGGACGTGATGGCCGTGCAGCAGGGCGACGACGGCGACATGCTGCTGCCGGGCACGTTCCCGATCCACGACCTGCCCGACATCGGGGTCAACCTGGACGAGCGGCCCGGCGGCGACTACATCACCATCGCCGGGCTGGTCATCGCGATGCTGGGGCACGTGCCGACCCGGACCGGCGAGATCGTGCACCTGGACGGGTGGACGGCGCAGGTGACCTCGGTGGACCGGCACGCCATCACGGAGATCCGGCTGCGCCCCTGCGGCGGCCCGGCGGGCGACGCGCTGTGCCCGCCGAAACCCCGCGCGGGCTGACGGTCCGGCGGCTTCCTTCGCGCGATGGATCATCGCAGAGCCGGCGTGCCATGCGGTGGGTGAGGAACGCCCCCGTCATGTCGATGATCACGCAGACGGTGGCGGGAGCACGCCAGGCGGTGAGGTCAGAGCAGTTTCTGCTTCTTCAGGTAGGAGACCAGTTCGTCGTACGCGCCGCCCTCGTTGGCGAACATCGCCACGTTGCGGGCGGTGGTGAACCACGGCCCGGTGGACGGGCGCACCTCGCGCAGCGCGGCCTCGAAGTCACGCTGCTCGATCATCCGCAGGTCGCCGCTGGTGATGGAGTCGTGCATGGCGTACTCGGTGGCGGTCTCGCACAGGTGCGCCAGGTCCGCGCCGGAGAACTGCTCAGTCGACCCGGCCAGCTTCTTCAGGTCGATGCCCGCGATGGGGCGCTGCCGCAGGTGGTACTCGATGATCGAGCGCCGGGCGGCGGCGTCCGGCGGCGCGACCAGCACCGTGCGGTCCAGCCGGCCGGGGCGGCGCAGCGCCGGGTCGACGTCCCACGGGGCGTTGGTCGCGGCGAGCACGAACACGCCCTCGTTGGCGCCCTCCATGCCGTCCAGCTCGGCCAGCAGCTGGTTGCCGAGGGTACGCATCGCCGAGGACTTCATCTGGCTGCGCTTGTGCCCGAGCGCGTCGACCTCGTCAAGGAAGATCACGCAGGGGGCGTTGCGCCGGGCGGTCTCGAAGATCTCGTGCAGGTTGCGCTCGGACTCGCCGATCCACATGTTCAGCACGTCGACCAGCGAGATCGTGGTGAACTTGGCGCCCATCTCCCCGGCGACCGCGCGGGCCAGGAACGTCTTGCCGCAGCCGGGCGGGCCGTAGAGCAGCAGGCCGCCGCGCAGGCTCTTGCCGTACAGCTCGCGCAGCTTCTTGTTCTTCATCGGCGCGAGGAACGACAGCTCCAGGCGCTTCTTCACGTCGGTCATGCCGCCGACGTCGGCCAGGCGCACGTCGCTGCTCTCCACGTCGAAGACCCGGTCGCCGTCGCCCTTGACGGCCTCGGGCTCGTCGTCGGCGGAGGCGAAGCGCAGCGGCACCGAGTCGGCGAACTGCGCCTCCAGGGCCAGCCAGTTCAGCTCGCCGCCCGCCGCGGGCTGCCCGGCGGCGGGGGCTTCCGGCGTCGCCGCCGCCGGCTGCTCGGGCAGCGGGTCCGCGGGCTGCGACACCGCGGCGGGGCCGCCGAGGGCGCGGGCCATCAGCGCCTGGGCCTGCTCGTGCTGCGGCTGCAGTGCCAGCACCGCCGCGAGCTGAGCGATCGCCTCCCCGGGCCGGTCCGCGGCGACCAGCAGCTCGGCGACGTGCAACCGCAGCGGCAGGTCGTCGGGGCGGGCGGCTACGGCCGCGAGCAGACTTTCGATCAGCGAGGAGCTCATGGCGTGCCATTATGCTGGCTCGTCCCAGGTCGTGGTGCCCCTACCCGCCGGTTCGGGCCGGCTGGAACATCGACCCCCAGAGCAGCGGCGAAGTCACTATGCTGTGCCGACCCGGCCACGCGCCGACGTGACACCCCCACCCCGAGGACCACATGAACGACGACCTGTTCCGCCCGACGATCACCGCCGCGCCCGTGGCCGCCGGCGCACCCCCGTGGCGGCCCTCCTCGATCGTCTACCCGGCGTTCCTCGGCGGCCCGCTGGCCGTGGCGGTGCTCGGGGTGCTCAACGCGCGCCGGCTGTCGCTGGGCCGGAACCAGCAGCTGGCCGTCGCCGCCGCCGGGCTCGCCGCCGTCGCGGCGCGGCTGGCCATGACGGCCCTGCTCGGGCAGACTCAGGCCCGCATCCTGGGCACGGTATTCGGCCTGCTGGTCTGGGGCGTCGTCAACGCCACCCAGAAGAAGGCATTCCGGGCGTACGAGTACGGCTCCGGTGAACCGGCAAGCCTGTTCGGCCCCGGCCTGGCCGCCGTCATCGGCTGCGGCCTGCTGGAGAACATCCTGATCGCGGTGGTGGTGGACTGATGACCGAGCACGCCCACGCCCCGGCGCTGCTGCGCGCGCACGCGCTGCTGTCCGCCGACCGGCCCGAGGACGCGCTGCGCGAACTCGCCGTGCTGCCCGAGTCCGACGCCGGGTCGGCGCTCGTGTTCGAGCTGCGCGCGGCCGCGCTGCTCCAGCTCGAACGCTGGTCCGAGGCGGGCGACGCGGCCCGTGCGGGCCTGGCCGCGGGCGGCCCCGACCCGGACCTGCTCTGCCAGCTCGGCCTCGCCGAACACCGGCTCGGCCGGCCCGAGACCGCCGAGCGGGCGCTGCTCGACGGGCTGGCCATCGCACCGGAGGACGTCAGCCTGCTGTGCGTGTACGCCCGGCTGTGCCTGGAGCACGGCCAGCTCGACAAGGGCCGCCGCCTGGTGGAGCTGGCCGCGGCGCAGGACCCCGACGCGCCGATCGTGTACTCGACCCGGGTCCAGCTCGCCCACGCCGGCGGCGACGACGTGCTCGCCCAGCGGATCAGCCGCGAGTTCGTCGCCGCGCACCCCGAGAACGCGCAGGCGCACGCGCTGCTCGGCGGCACCAGCGCGGCCCGCGGGCAGGTCCGGTCGGCGTACTCGGGGCTGCGCCAGGCGGTCGCCAACGACCCGACCGACCGCGACTACGCGCAGGCCGCGTACGAGGCGCGGATCGGGCTGCACCCGCTGCTGGTGCCGCTGCGCCCGTTCACCCGGTTCGGGCCGGTCAAGACGTGGATCGCGGCGATCGTCGTCATCTACGGCCTGCGCAGCCTCGGCCTGCCGACGCTGTCGGCGGTGGCCGCGGTGGCCTGGTTCGCGCTGTGCGTCTACTCGTGGGTGGTGCCGCCGCTGCTGCGCCGCTGGCTGATGCGCCGCTGGCGCTGACCGGCGGTGCGTCGTGCGTCTTCTTGACGACGAGGCCCTCGAACGGTCCTCGGTGGTGGCGAACAATGCGATGAACCGCGAACGCGGACTCGACGGCGTCAACAGCTATGCCCGCGACCTGGGCCTGCATCCGCTGGACCGGCTCCGGCCCAGGCTCGCCGACCACGGCGCGGCGGCGTGGCTGGACCTGTGCTGCGGCCAGGGCCGGGCCCTGGCCGAGGCCGCCGGCCAGGCGCCGGACGGACTGGAGATCGTCGGCGTGGACCTGGTGGACCACTTCGACTCGCGGGCGTCCGCGCTGGACGGGCTCACCCTGGTCACCGCCTCGGTCGCGCAGTGGCGGCCGGACCGCGCCTTCGACCTGATCACCTGCGTGCACGGGCTGCACTACGTCGGCGACAAGCTCGGCGTGCTCGCCCGCGCGCTGACCTGGCTGTCGCCCGGCGGCACGTTCGCCGCGCACCTGGACCTGGCGAGCATCCAGCTGGCCGACGGCACCCCGGCGACCCGGCTGGTGCGCCGCCTGCTGCGCGAGGCCGGGGTCGCCTACGACGCCCGCCGCCGCGTCGTCACCCGCACCGGCCCGACGGTGCTGGACCTGCCGCTGGAGTACGCCGGAGCCGACGACCAGGCCGGCCCGAACTACACCGGCCAGCCCGCCGTCGACTCCTACTACCGCCCGCTGCGCACCGGCACCCGCCCCGACCCGGTGCCGCCGCCGCGCCGCTCGGTGGTGGTGGACGACCGCGGTGTGCACGTCGTGCACGGCGACGCGGTCGTCGAACCCATCCCGTGGGAGGACGTCCACTACGCCACGGTCTCCCGGTTCGTGGTCGAGATCGCCGGCGTCGACCACCTCGAACTGACCATCGACCTCGTGTACGGCCACTACGTGACCGTGCTCGACAGCGACGAGGGATTCGGCGCGGCCGTGGCCGAGTTCGCCCGCCGGTCCGGCCGCCCCGCGCCGGACCTGTCCTGCCTCGACGCCGGGCACGACGGCGTCGAGCTGTGGCGGCAGCAGTTCTGACGCATCCGGATCCACCGGCCTGGGATTGGCCGTGCCGCGGGCCCCGCCGACCGGGTTAGGGTGCCGGTATGCGGATCAGGATCATCGACGCGTTCACCGACCGGCCGTTCGGCGGCAACCCGGCCGGGGTCGTCGTACTGGACACGGACACGTTCCCTGACGAGGCGTGGATGCAGCGCGTCGCCGCCGAGATGAACCTGGCCGAGACCGCGTTCGCGCACCCGCGCGGCGGGCAGGACTGGGCGCTGCGCTGGTTCACGCCGCTGTGCGAGGTGAACCTGTGCGGCCACGCCACCCTGGCCACCGCCCACGCCCTGGTCGAGGACCAGCTGATCGGCGACCTGGTCGCGTTCGACAGCCGCAGCGGGGTGCTGACCGCCGCCGTCGCCGGCGACGGGGCCATCACCCTGGACTTCCCGGTTTCGCCGCTGACGCCCACCGAGCCCGTGGGAGTCGCCGAGGCGCTGGGCACGCCGGTGCTCGCCGCGTGGGAGACCGGGCCGGCGCTGGGCGACCTGCTGGTCGAGGTCGCCGACGAGCAGACGGTACGCACCCTGCGGCCGGACCTCGGCCTGGTCGCGGCGCTGGCCACCCGCGGGGTGATCGTCACGGCTGCCGCCGCCGACCCGTCGTCCGGGTACGACTTCGTGTCCCGCTTCTTCGGCCCGGCCGTCGGCGTGCCGGAGGACCCGGTGACCGGCAGCGCCCACACCGCGCTGTCCCCGCTGTGGGCCGGCCGGCTGGGCCGTGACGACCTGGTCGGGCTGCAGGCGTCGGCCCGCTCCGGGCTGGTCCGCACCGCCCTGCGCGGCGACCGCGTCGAACTGACCGGCCGCGCCGTCACCGTCCTCGACGGCACCCTGCACGCCTGATCAGCCCACCGCCCAGATCATCGGTTCCTCCAGCACCGTGCCGGCACCGGCCTTGTCCCTGGTCATCAACGGAACGTCCGCAGCCAGCACCAGCAGGCACGAGTGCGCCAGGCTTAGCCGACCGGTGCGCTTCGCGATGGTCCCGACCATGAAACCGTCCTGCGGCCGGCACTCGACGACTTCGACTGTCGGCAGGTCCAGAAGCACATCCAACAGGTCGGCGGTATCGCTGTCGGCGCCCTGGTAGGCCTCGGCGACGCACAGGACCGACGTCGTCATGCTGCGGCCGAGGTCGGCGCAGAAGGACAGCTGGTAAGCAACCTGAATATCGGTACCCTCCGCGTAGGCGAGTAGCGCGCCTGTGTCGAGAACGCGGATCGCCTGGGTCACCGCTCCCGCCGCGCCAGTTCGGCCAGACGCGCGTCGAGCCGACGCCGCCGTTCCGGGTCCGCGCGCCGCGCGTCTGCTTCAGCGACCGATCGTGCGATCCGCTCGTACTCCTCGCGCGGCACCTCTTCGACGCCGACGGCGGCGAGCGCCTTGCGCGTCGCGTCCAGCCGCTGTCTCATCCGCACGGCCTCCGCGATGTATCCGGAGGCGTTGCCATGGGCCCGCACCGCCTCGGCGAGGTCATCCGGCAGACTGATGGTGAACTTGGCGGTCATACCAGTTAGGCTATAGCGGTATGACCCGCATCGGCAATCACCCAGCCGTACGCAGGCGGGCCTTGTTGAGGATCTTCTCCGGCAGAGCGTCGGCCACCAGCAGGCTCGGCAGCAGCTCGGGCTCCAGAGTCAAAGCACGAAACGTCAGCGCCACGGTCACGTCGTGGTCCGGGCGATGCAGCACGGTCACCGGGTCGCCTTCCTTCACCAGGCCCGGGACGATCACGCGCAGGTACGCCCCCGGCAGGGCGCGCTGCGTGAACGTCTTGATCCAGCCCTGCTCGCGCATCTGGTCGGCGAACGTACGGCACGGGATGCGCGGCAGCGACACCTCCAGCACCACCTCGTCGCCGACCTGCCACCGCTCGCCGATGCGCGCCCCGTTGACGTCGACGCCGGCCGTGGTCAGGTTCTCGCCGAACACACCGCCGGCGATGTCGCGGCCCAGCTCCGCCGCCCAGCCGTCGAGGTCCTCCCGGGCGTACGCGTAAACGGCCTGGTCGTCGCCGCCGTGGTGGCGCCGGTCGCAGATCTCGTCACCGACCACGCCGCTGCCCAGCCCGCCCTCCTTCGGCCCGGGCGCGCGCAGCTCGACCGACCCGGCGACCGGGTGCTTGTCGATCCCGGTGACGCCGACGTCGGCGGCGTCACAGCGCTTGGATCTGCCGAGGTTCACGGAGAGTACGGTGCCCATCCGGCCAGCCTAGCCGTCCTCACCTGGACGGCCACCGAGTATCGTCGCCGCCATGATCCGCCCCGCTGTGCCGGCCGACGTCCCGGTGCTCATCGACCTGATCCGCGAACTGGCCGAGTACGAGAAGGCCCCGCAGGAGGCGAAGGCGACCCCGGCGCAGCTGCACGAGGCGCTGTTCGGGCCGCACCCGGCCGCGTTCGCGCACATGGCCGTCGACGACGAGTCCGGCGAGCCGGTCGGCATGGCCATGTGGTTCCTGAACTTCTCCACCTGGCACGGCGTGCACGGCATCTACCTGGAGGACCTGTACGTGCGCCCGACGGCCCGGGGTCGGGGCCACGGCAAGGCCCTGCTGCGCGAGCTGGCCCGGATCTGCCGCGAGCGCGGCTACACCCGCCTGCAGTGGTGGGTGCTGAACTGGAACACTCCCGCGATCGACTTCTACCGCTCGATCGGCGCGAAGCCGATGGACGACTGGACCGTGTACCGCGTGTCCGACGACGCGCTGGCCGCACTGGCCGAGTGAACCGCCCGGCCCGCTGCGGTCATCCGTGCGACCCGCACCCGCCGACCTGGTGTTCGACCCGGTGCCGCAGGTATTCGTCCGAGCTGGTGCGGGCGATGCGGATCGCCTCGTCTACCAGCGGATGCAGCTCAGGCGGGTAGGCGTCGGCGGCGAGCGGCAGCATGGGCAGGATGCTGCGGCGCGCGTCGAGGTCGGGGTCGGTGACGAACACCCGCAGCGCGGTGTGCCGCCAGACGACGGCCAGGTCGGCGCACCGGTCGTCGTCGGGCCGCTGGGGCATGACCGTGTAGTCGTCGTCGCCGAATCCGAGCCCGCGCGCCCAGTACCACGCGCTCGCCGCGCCGGCCCGCTCGGAGCTGCTGCCATGTGCGAGCCGTTCGATCAGTGCGTGCTGCACGCGGCGCAGTCCGTAGCCGGCCAGCATGGGCTTGACGAAAGTTCGGTTGGAGCTGGGGTTCGGGTCGTGGATCGCCGCACGCAGCAGCGCCTCGAACCATTCGGGCTCGGCCGGGCGGGTGTTGAACACCTGGCGCAGTGCCTCACGCGCCAGGGTCTCCGGTCGGCACCACGACGGTTCGTCCGGCGGCTGGACGCCGGTCAACACGATCAGGTCGCGCAGGCACTGTGCGAACTCCGGCTCGCGGCCCACCGGAGCCGGCAGCATGGCGAAGGATGGCGTCTCGTGGACGGTCGTCTGATCCTCTCCCGGCATGTCGACAGTATCCACCCCGCTGCCGCACTCCCGCGTGTGGACGGTGACCAGGGTGTTTGACTGACGGCGGCTGATACCGAAGGCTGGCGGCCATGCTTGATCCGGGGTTGACGCTCGGCGGCCGGTACACGTTGCAGGTGCTGATCGCCCGCGGCGGCATGGGTGAGGTGTGGCGCGCCGAGGACACGGTGCTGGGCCGCCGGGTGGCGGTGAAGGTGCTGCTGCCGAACCTGGCCGTCGATCCCGGGTTCGCGGCCCGGTTCCGGGCGGAGGCGCAGGCGATGGCGGCGCTCAGCGACCCGGGCATCGTCGAGATCTACGACTACGGCCAGGCCGACGGCATCGCGTACCTGGTGATGCAGTTCGTGGAGGGCGAGTCGCTGCTGTCGCTGGTGCGCCGGGTCGGCCCGCTGGAGCCCGCGCGGGCGATGCGGCTGCTGGCCCGGGCCGCGGACGCGATCCACGCCGCGCACCTGCAGGGCATCGTGCACCGGGACGTGAAGCCGGCGAACCTGCTGCTGCGCCAGGACGGGCGGCTGGCGCTGACCGATTTCGGCATCGCCCGGATCGTCGCCGCGGACCGGCTCACCGCCGCGGGCGAGATCTTCGGCACCGCGTCGTACCTGGCCCCGGAGCAGGTGACCGGGGGTGACATCGGTCCGGCGACCGACGTGTACGCCCTCGGGGTGGTCGCGTACGAGATGCTGACGCAGCGCCGCCCGTTCGCCGGGGACACCCCGCTCGCGGTGGCGCTCCAGCATGTCAACGAGCCGCCGCCGGATCTTCCCGGCAGCGTTCCGGAGCCGGTCCGGGCGGTCGTCATGCGAGCGCTGGCGAAGGACCCGGCCGAGCGGTGGCCGAGCGCGGCGGCCCTGTCGGCGGCTGCCTCGGCGGCTGCCGGACCGGGCACACCGGCCACCGCGAGCGCTGCCCCGTCAGGTGCCGGCGGCGCGTCGGCGGGGGTCGCGGCATCCGGTCGGCGGGCGTCCGGGCGGCTGGGCGCGGTCGCCCGGCGGCGGCCCGTGCTGGTGGGCGCCGTGGCGGTGCTGTCGCTGGTGGGGCTCGCCGCGTTCGTGCTGTCCCGGCCCGGGGAACCGGAGTCGCCGCCGCAGGGCTCCGCGGCGTCCCCGTCGGTGACGGCGTCCGGTTCCGTCGTCGCGGCCACCACCGCGGCGCCGACGCCCGTCGCGGGCGCCACGCCGACGCATCGCGCGTCGCCCGCCGCGCCCGCCGGGACCGAGCCGTCGGACGCCCCGGCCGTCTCGCCGGAGCCTGCCGCTGAGACGGCGAATCCCGCCGGATCGCCGAGCCCGCAGTCCACCAGTCGCACCGTGCCCGGCATGTTCAGCTGGCGGGAGGTCGAGGTGCGGGAGGCCATGGACCGGCTCGGGCTGGTGGTGAACATCGAGTACCGGTCGACGCTCGACCAGTGCCACGTCCTGGAGCAGACCCCGGCGGGCGGCACGGTCGTCGCGGCGGGCTCCACCGTCGACGTGGTGATCGGCAAACCGACCGGCGTCTGCAAGGTCACCTGACCCGCCGCTGGGCGGCGATCCGGCTCCGCCTTCCGGATCTAGCAGCTTTATGGTCGTTCCAGCGACCATAAAGCTGCTAGATCCGGAGCGGGCGACCGTGTCCGCCGTCGAGGCGGCGGAAGCGACCGTCACCCGCGCCTGCGAAGTGGTCCGACCATCGTGTGCCACGGTGGCCGGGTTCTGATCCGCTGAGCGGTGCGACGCGCCGGCGGCCCGCCGGGTTCTGATCCGCTCAGCGGCACTACGCGCCGGCGGCCCGGCGGACGGCGATGCGCACGCACAGGACCCCCACCAGCAGCGCCCCGGCGGCGACGTGCAGCAGTCGCACCCCCGTGGCCGCCGGAAGCCCGGCACCGGGCAGCGACGGCACCACGGCCAGTCCGACCAGCGCCGCGACTGCCAACGCGGACCAGAAGATCCGGGGCCGGGTTTCGGCCGGCCGGGCACCGCCGCGGGCGGCCGCGCCGGTGGTCGGGCCCGTGGCGGCCCGTTCGCGACCGGATCGCCGGCCGGCGCGGGCCGCGACGGCGAGCACGACGGCCGCGCCGAGGACGGTACTGGCCAGGTCGGACACCGTCCACCAGGCGATCGGGCTGACGTCGGCCCAGCGCACGCCGAACACGGCCTGGATCCAGCCGTCGGTGTGGGTCAGCCGGTCCCAGGCGAGGTGACTGGCCGCGCCGAGCAGGCACGACAGCACGGTGATCCACCAGCGGTGGCGGTGGCCGGCCAGCGCGGCGTACGCCTGCCAGGTGAAACGTCGGCTGTCGGGCAGGTGGGCTGCGATCGTGCCGATCGAGCGCCGGGCGACCCAGGTGTAGGCCGCCGCGACCGGCAGGCACCACCACAGCAGCGCGGGCCAGGCGTGCGTGTCGGCGAACAGCCGCCCGTCGTCGTCCAGCGCCAGGTAGGCCACGTCGGGCGCGACCGCGCCGGCAGCCAGTGCCACGCCGTCGAACCAGCGTGGCCGCCACAGTTTCAGCGGCAGCACCGGCGCCAGGTGCGAGGGGAACGTCAACGGCACCGCGGGAGCATAACCACACCCGATCCAGCAGGGTCGTGGCTGCTGGGACGACGTCGCCGGTTTGGCGGAGCGGGGCGGGGTATGGGGGCGGCATGACGAAGGATGTGGTGGCGCCGCCTGGCGGGGTGATGACGGACGAGGTCGGCACGATCACCGGGGAACTGACCCTGGAGCCGAAGGTCGGCAAGGACGGCACGGTCACGCTGCGGGCGCAGTACAAGGGCGCCGAGGAGTGGTACACCGTCACCGGCGCGCGGATCAAGGTCCCCGACCCGGGCGACGACGCCGCCGTGGACCGCGCCGCCCAGGACCTGCTGGCCCGCTTCATCCCCTGACGAAGGACGCGGGGGTGGGAGCCGGACCGGGCGAGATAGTGTGGCGATCATGCGTTATCGGGCACTGGGAAAGTCAGGGCTGGTCGTCTCGGCGGTCGGGCTGGGCTGCAACAACTTCGGGTGGCGGCTGGACCTGAACGGCACGCGTGCCGTGGTCGACGCCGCGATCGACGCGGGCATCACGTTCTTCGACACCGCGGACATCTACGGCCGGGCCACCGCGATCGGGGCGTCGGAGTCGATGCTGGGCGAGGTCCTCAAGGGACGCCGTGACCAGGTCGTGCTGGCGACCAAGTTCGGCCACCAGGGCGCGGACATGGGCTACGGCCCGGCCGCGGGCGCCAAGGGCGGGCGGGCATACATCCGCCGGGCGGTCGAGGAGTCGCTGCGGCGGCTGAACACCGACCACATCGACCTGTACCAGCTGCACACTCCGGACCCGGTGACGCCGCTGGCGGAGACCCTGGCCGCGCTGCACGAGCTGGTCGTCGAGGGCAAGGTGCGCTACATCGGCAGCTCGCAGTTCGCGGGCTGGCAGATCGCCGACGCGGCCCGGCTGGCCGAGCAGATGGGCGTGACGCCGTTCGTCAGCGCGCAGAACCACTGGTCGATGCTGGAGCGCGGCAGCGAGATCGAGGTCGTGCCCGCCGCCCGGCACTTCGGGCTGGGGGTGCTGCCGTTCTTCCCGCTCGCCAACGGCCTGCTGACCGGCAAGGTGCGCCGCGGCCAGGACGCGCCGTCGGACAGCCGGCTGGCCAAGGACCAGGCCGGGTTCATCACCGACGAGCGCCTCGACACCGTCGAGGCGCTCGCGGGCTGGGCCGAGGCCAACGGCCACGAGCTGGGCAAGGTCGCGATCGGCTGGCTGGCGGCGCAGCCGGGCTGCGGGTCGGTCATCGCCGGGGCGACCAGCCCCGCGCAGGTCGCCGCGAACGCGGCCGCCGCCGACTGGGAGCCGACCGCGGCGGAGCTGGCCGAGCTGGACAAGCTCGCGCCGCTGCCGACGCTGTGACGAAGGGGGAAGGGTCCGTGACCGGGGTCGAGGTCGTCGAAGTACCCGAGAGCAGCCGGTACGAGGCCCGCGAGGGCGGCCGCCTGCTGGGCGTGCTGACGTACCACCGCAAGCCGGGGTCGATCGTGTTCGACCACACCGGCGTCGAGCCGGAGGCCCGCGGGCGCGGCATCGGCGCGATGCTGTGCGCGGCGGCGCTGGCCGGGGCCGCCGAGGACGGCGTGCACGTGGTGCCCCAGTGCTCCTTCGTACGCCGCTGGGTCGAGGACAACCCGCGGTACCTGCCGCTGATCGAGCGGGCGTAAATCACTGGCAGCACGGTGGGGCCGGCCGTTAGGCTGGCCCCACTATGGAGCTGTGACATCACCGACCGGCCTGTGACCTGAGGCTGCGACGACCCGACCGCAACGCGGGGGCGTCGCGCGACGCCCGGCAGGCTTCGTTATCGAGTTCCCCTCGGTGGTGTTCATGCCTGCGCAAACCCTCATCGCGACCGACCTTGTCAAGATCTTCGGCGACCGTCGAGTGCTCGACGGCGTCAGCCTCACCGTGTCTGCCGGGCGCCGCGTCGGCCTCGTCGGCGAGAACGGCGCGGGCAAGTCCACGCTGCTGCGCCTGCTCGCCGGGGCCGACACCCCGGACTCCGGCACCGTCACCCGCCCCGACGACCTCGGCCTGCTGCACCAGGAGCTGCCGTACTCCCCCGGCGACACCGTCGGCGACGTGCTCGCCGAGGCGCTGCGGGAGAGCCGCGAGCTGCTCGGCCTGCTCGACGAGCTGGCCCGCGACCTGAGCGACGCGGACCGGCTGGACGCCTACGGCCACGCGCTGGCCCGCGCCGAGCAGCTCGACGCGTGGGACGCCGAACGCCGGGCCGAGCTGGTCCTGCACGGCCTCGGCCTGGCCGACGTCGCCCGCGAGCGCACCCTGGGCACCCTGTCCGGCGGGCAGCGCTCCCGGGTCGCCCTGGCCGCCCTGCTGGTACGCCGCCCCGCGGCGCTGCTGCTCGACGAGCCCACCAACCACCTCGACGACCAGGCCGTGGCGTTCGTCGAACAGCAGCTGCGGCAGCTGCCCGGCGCGGTCGTCGTCGCCAGCCACGACCGGGTGTTCCTCGACGAGGTCTGCACCGACATCGTCGACCTGGACCCCAGCGACGACTCCCCCGGCGGCCTGGTCCGCTACGGCGGCGCGTACACCGAGTACGTACAGGCCAAACGGGCGCGGCGGGCCCGCTGGGAGCGCGCGTACGCCGACCAGCAGACCGAACTCGCGGCGCTGCGGCTGTCCGCGGCGACCACGGCCCGGCAGGTCGCCCCCGGCCGGGCCCCGCGCGACGCCGACAAGATGGGCTACAAGTTCCACGGCGCACGGGTCCAGGCCCAGGTGTCGCGGCGGGTCCGCAACGCCGAGCAGCGCCTGGCCGTGCTCGAACGCGACGCGATCAGCAGACCGCCCGCGCTGCTGAGCTTCCAGGCCCCCGCGCTGACCACGGCCGGCGAGGACACCGCACTGACGCTGCGCGACGTGCACGTGCCCGGCCGGCTGCGGCTGGACCGCCTCGACCTGCCCGCCGACGGGCGGCTGCTGGTCACCGGGCCGAACGGGGCGGGCAAGTCCACGCTGCTGTCGGTGCTCGCCGGGCGGCTGCGCCCCGCCGAGGGCAGCGTCACCCGCCGCCGCGGGCTGCGGGTCGGCCTGCTCGCCCAGGACGACCGGTTCGACGACCCGGCGGCCACCCCACGGGCGCTGTACGACCGCTGCCACGCCGAGGTGCCGCTGGTCGAGCTGGGCCTGGTCGCCCCGCGCGACCTGGACCGGCCCGTCGGCGCGCTCAGCGTCGGGCAGCGCCGCCGCGTCGCCCTGGCCCTGCTCATCGCCGACCCGCCGCACCTGCTGCTGCTCGACGAGCCCACCAACCACCTGTCCCCCGCGCTCGCCGACGAGCTGGAGGACGCGCTCGGCCGCGCGCCGGGCGCGATCGTGGTCGCCAGCCACGACCGGTGGCTGCGCCGCCACTGGCAGGGGGCGCGACTGGACCTCGTCTGCTAGGAAGGTGGGAGCGTCGGTCGAGTGGACCCGCACCCCAGAGGAGATGCAGTTCAGTGGTTTTCAAGAAGATGCTCGCCGCGTTCGGCGTCGGCGGACCGTCAGTGGACACCGTGCTCGCCACCCCCGTCGTGCAGCCGGGCGGCACGCTCAGCGGCACCGTGCACATCAAGGGCGGCGACCATGACACGCTGATCGAGTACGTCTCCGTCGGCCTGGTCACCCGGGTCGAGGTGGAGGGCCACGACAGCGAGTACGACGCCACCGTGGAGTTCCTCCGGGTCCACCTGACCGGGTCGTTCACCCTGGCCGCGGGCGCGCAGCAGTCGTTGCCGTTCTCGATCGACGTGCCCTGGGAGACGCCGGTCACCCGGTTCTACGGCACGCCGCTGCACGGCATGACGATGGGCGTGCGCACCGAGCTGTCGGTGGCCAAGGCCGTCGACAAGACCGACCTCGACCCGGTCGGCGTCGAGCCGCTGCCGCTGCAGGCCGCGGTCATGGCCGCGTTCAGCCGGCTGGGCTTCCACTTCACCCGCGCCGACCTGGAGCGCGGCCGCATCCACGGGGTGCACCAGACGCTGCCGTTCTACCAGGAGATCGAGTTCCACCCGTCCCAGGCGTACGCGGGCCGCATGCGCCAGCTGGAGCTGACCTTCGTGACCAGCCCGCAGGGCATGGACGTGGTGCTCGAGTTCGACAAGCGCGGCTTCCTCGGCTCGCACGACACGTTCAGCCGCCACCACGTCTCGCACGCCGAAGCCGGCCGCGACGACTGGCACACGGTCGTCGACGGCTGGATCCGCGGCGCGCTGGAGCGCCACGGCTCCGGCCACGGCTACAGCGGCCACGGCGGGCACGGCGGCCACGGATTCCACGGCAGCCACCACGGTCACGGCGGCGGGCACGGCATGGGCATGGCGGCCGCGGGCGCGGCGGCCGGTTTCGTCGGCGGCATGGTCGCCGGCGAGGTCGCCGAGGAGGTCTTCGACATGGACATGGACTTCGGCTTCGGCGACGAGTAACCAGGCATGCGGCCGCCGTCCCCGCCGGGACGGCGGCCCGGCATGATCATCCGATGTGCCGGGCACCTGTGCGTATCTTGCGCCCGCTTTCACCCACCTGCCTGGCAAGTCGAACGATCATGGTGCGACCCGTCCCCGGCTTGGCACGGGTGCAGCGGCGCTCGCGCCCTACTGCACCGTCGCGGCGGCGTTCTGGATGAGCTTCGCGACCTGGTCGGGGTGGGAGATCATCACGACGTGCGAGGCGCCGTCGACGACGACGGTCTCCTTCGACCCGGCCCGCTGCGCCATGAACGCCTGCGCCTGGGCGGGGATGTTCTTGTCCGCCGACCCGTACACGAACCACGACGGGATGTTCTTCCACGCCGCGTTGGCCGACGCCTCGTTCAGCGCCGCCTCGGTGATCGGGCGCTGGCCCGCCGCCATCAGCGCGGCCTGCTCCGCGGGCACGTCGGCGGCGAACTGGTCGCGGAACTTGGCCTGGTCGATGAACAGGTCGTTGCCGCCGCCCGGCAGCGCCACCGGCTTGGCCAGCGCCGGCCCGAGCGTGCTGCCCGGGAACTTGGCCGACAGCGCCGCCGCCGACTCGCCCACCTCCGGCGCGAACGCCGCGACGTACACCAGGGCCTTGACGTTCGGATTGCCCTCGGCCGCGTTGGAGATCACACTGCCGCCGTAGGAGTGGCCGACCAGCACGATCGGCCCGCTGATGCTCTTGAGCACGGCGGCGACCTCGGCGGCGTCGCCCTTGACGCTGCGCAGCTCGTTCGGCACCGCCACGACCGGATAACCCTGCGCCTGCAGCAGCGGGATCACACCGTTCCAGCTCGACGAGTCCGCGAACGCACCGTGTACCAACACGATCGTCGGTTTTGTCTGTTTCTGCGCGGCCGTGGCCGGCGTGGCCACCACCGCGAGCGCCGTGACGGCGGACAGGGCGAGCACGCCCAAGAACCTGCTGCGGCCGATCATGGCCGACTCCTTCCATCCCGGTTACGGCCCGGGGGTCGGCCACGACCCAACCTACGCCAGGCCGGCGCGGTGCCACCGGACTTCCCTCGAGACCGCCCACCGCCGCCCTCGATCACGGGCCGCGCAGTCGCTATGGTTGCCGGGTGTTCAAGGCCCTCGTCTGCTTCATGCTGCTCTTCATCGCCATCGGGGCGATCGGGATGTGGCTCGCCACCCAGCGCCGCAAATCATGATCCACAGCACCCCCGCACCGGCCCGTGGACGCCGGTAGCCTCAGCCTGCTGCTGACCGCCGCCACCGCCGCCGGGTGGGTGGACGCCGTGGTCGGCGGCGGCGGACTGCTCCTGCTCCCGGCCCTGCTCATCGGACTGCCCCCGCAGGTGCCGCTGGCGACCGCCCTGGGCACCAACAAGATGACCGCGATCGCCGGGACCACCAGCGCCGCGATCACCTACGCCCGGCGCACCCGCATCGACTGGCGCGTCGCCGGACCCGCCGGAGCCATCGCCGTGTTCGTGTCCGGCCTCGGCGCGTGGCTGGCCATCGAACTGACCCCCAACAAGGACGTCTACCGGCCCGTCGTGCTGGCCATCCTGGTCGCCGTCGCGCTGTTCGTCACGTTCCGCCCGAACAACGGCATCTACGCCCACCCCGAACGCCGCACCCGCGAGCGCGCCGTACTCGCCGTGGCACTCGCGGGCGGCGTCATCGCGCTGTACGACGGCATGATCGGACCCGGCACCGGCACCTTCCTGGTGCTCACCTTCACCACCGTCATCGGCGCCGACTTCCTGCACGGCTCCGCCATGGCCAAGATCGTCAACGCGGGCACCAACCTCGGCGCGCTCATCGTGTTCGCCGCAGGCGGCCACGTCTGGTGGCAGCTCGGCGCGGCCATGGCCGTCTGCAACATCATCGGCGCGCAGCTCGGCGCCCGGATGGCCATCAGACGCGGCTCCGGCTTCGTCCGCATCGTGCTACTCGTGGTGGTGCTCGCCCTGATCGCCCGGCTGTCCTACGACCAGTGGCTGGCCTGACCGCCACCGCTCCGCCAGCGCATGCGCGGCGACCCGCTCGATCACCAGGCTCACCGCGGGCCAGTGCTCCCGGCCCGGCCTGGTGATCGAGAACATGCGCCGCCGCACCGGCACCCCCGGCATCGGCACGAACCGCACCCCCGGATGCTCCGGCAGGTGACCGGGCACCAGCGCCACCCCCAGATCCGCCGACACCAGGTCCAGCACCAGATCCATGCTGTCCGCCCGATGCTCGATCATCGGCTGGTACGCCGCCAGCGCGCACACCCGCACCGCCAGCTCGTCGTCGGCCGGGCCGCGCGAGTTCACCACCCACGACTGCCCCGCCAGCGCGCACAGCCGCCCCGGCGCGTCGATCCGCTCCGGCAGGTCCCGCTCCGCCGGCACCGCCAGCACCATCGGCGTCTCGCACAGCTGCCGCACCGTGTACCCGTCCCAGCCGCGCGGCACCAGGTCGTAGTCGTACACGAAACCCAGGTCCACCCGGTCCTCGGCCAGCAGCCGCAGCACCTCCGGCGGCTCCTGCTCCTGCAGCAGCAGCTGCAGCCCCGGATGCGACACCACCAGCTCCCGCACCACCGGGATCAGATCCCCCGACAGCACCGACGCGTACGACGCCACGTGCACCGCCCCGCCCGGCTCCCCGCCCCGGGCCAGCGCCGCGCGGGCCGCGTCCACCGCCGCCAGGATCGGCCGCGCGTGCGCCACCAGCCGCCGCCCCGCCGGAGTCAGCCGGACCGTCCGCCCCGTGCGTTCGACCAGCGGCGCGCCCACCTCCCGGGTCAGCGTGGCCAGCTGCTGCGACACCGCCGACGTGCCGTACCCGGTGGCCTCGGCGACCGCGCGCAGCGTGCCCCGGTCCGACAGCTCGACGAGCACGCGCAGCAGCCTGGTGTCCACGCCCCCATCATCCGCGAATCGCGGACGGTCCGTCCGCAGACCCGTGGTGGACGGCGTGATCTTCATCCGGTGACATGGAGTGGTGACCGCAGTCGACCTCGCCACCAGCACCACCCGCCGCCAGAGCACCGCCCCCGCCATCGGACTGATCATGGGGTCGATGCTCTCCGTGCAGGTCGGCGCGGCCGCCTCCACCCGCCTGTTCGACGACATCGGCCCCGCCGGCACCGCCTGGCTGCGCGGCTGCTGGGCCGCCCTCGCCTTCGTGCTCATCGCCCGCCCCTCGCCGCGCTGGCTGCGCGCCCAGTCCCGCCGCGACCTGCGCGGCGCGATCGGACTCGGCGTCGTCAGCGCGGCCATGAGCGTCGCCTTCTTCGAATCCATCGCCCGCATCCCGCTGGCCACCGCCGTCGCCCTGGAGTTCCTCGGCCCGCTGTCGTTGGCCGTGCTGCGCCGCACCGGCCGCTGGGGCCTGCTGTGGCCCGCGCTCGCGCTGGCCGGCGTACTCGCGCTGACCCGGCCCTGGCGCGGCGACATCAACCTCACCGGCGTCGCGCTCGCCCTGGTCGCCGCCGCCGGCTGGGCCGGCTACATCGTGCTCACCCAGCGCGTCGGCGACAGCTTCAGCGGCGTCAAGGGCCTCGCCATCGCCATGCCTGTATCGGCCGTCGCCGCCGCCGTCATCGGCGCACCCCAGGCCCTGCCGAACCTGACCTGGGCCATCCTCGCCCAGGCCGCCTGGCTGGCCCTGCTCCTACCGGTCCTCCCGTTCGCCCTCGAACTGCTCGCCCTGCGCCGCCTCACCGTCGCCGCCTTCGGCACCCTGATGTGCCTGGAACCCGCGTTCGCCCTGTTCGTAGGCGCGACCGTGCTCCACCAGACCCCCCACCCGCTCCAGGTGGCGGGCGTCGCCTTCGTCGTGGCCGCCGGCATCGGCGCCCAGCGCTCCGGCCACCGCTGAGAACAAAGGAAGGGCACCTTCACAACGCTCCGCGTTGTAGAAGGTGCCCTTCTTAACCACCCACTGCCGCAGGCAGGGGTTATGCGGCCGTGGTCAGGGTTTGTTCACGGTCGGCGGCGAGCTGCGCCAGCCGCGCCCGCACCTGCGCGTGCCGCCCGTCGAGCTGCTGCCCGATCCGGCCGACCTGCTCGTCGCACTGCTTCGCGCCGGCCAGCGCCTGCTTGATCCGATCGCGTACGGCCAGGTCGGTGAAGATGTTGTCGAACCAGACGTCCAGGAAACGGGTCAGCCCGCTGATGGCCAGCGCGGTCGCCGCACCGCCGCCGGGCACGTCGGCCAGCTCGGCGTTCAGCGCGGCGATGCGCTGATCGGCCAGGGCCGCCGCCTTCGCCGCCTCGTCGAGCCGATCGTGCTTGATCGCACTACTGATCATCCCGCCGCCGAAGAACGTGTCGTACGTCGACCAGCCGTCGGCGCTGTCGAGCAGCCGCCGCAGCTCGTGCAGCGCCTTCGACGCGGCGGCGGCCGCGTGCTGGGCCTCCCGGATCTCCTTCAGCTCCGCCTCGGCCACCCCGCGCGCCTCGGCGAGGTCGAGCAGCCGCCGCGCGCGGGAGTCGCCGCCCGCCGCCAGGACCCGCTCCTTCTCGTCGAGCGCCGCCGCGTACCGGCCCGGGGCGTCCTCCAGCGCCGACAAGCGGGCCGCGACGCCGTCGAGTTCCCCGCGCAGGGCGGCCACGTCGGCCTCGGCCCGGCCCAGCCGGTACGCCGCCGCGTCGGCCTCGGCCCGCTCCCGCGCGATCGCGTCGTGGCGGGTGCCGCGCAGGGCGGCGATCACGCGGGTGAGGGTGACCGTCTCCAGGCGTACGACGTCGCGAACCTCTCGGGCGTGTGCCTGCGACAGCTCGCGCACCAGCGCGGCGGCGTCGTCGATCAGCCGCAGCAGTTCGCGATGCCGGGCGACGGCGGTCTGCCGCTCGCGGTGCGCCTCGGCCGCGGCCGCCAACCGCGCCTCCATGTCCCCGTGTCCCATGACCCACATTGCAGCAGCCCCGGACAAGGCCCGGCGCGGGCGCGCGGACCCGAGCAGGCGGAACCCGGTGGGCTCGGCGCTCCTGGCCGGCGGGCGACCCGGGGACGTCACATCCGCTAGGCGATCCTAGGACGCTAGGCTGAGAGCGGGCGCTGGCAGGCAGCCGCCTCGGTGGTCCACACTGGATCTCTGCCGAGCCCGCCGGACGAGGGAGTGGACCATCAACAGCGTGCCGAGTGTGTCCGAGAAGCTTCCCGGAGCCCGCGCGGCGATTCTGGCCCGGCTGTGGGGCGCGCTGGTGCGTGAGCCGCTGCCCGGCGTCGAGCGGCAGGTGTACGGCGGCGACGTCCGGGTCACCCTCGCCGGCGGCAAGCGGGTCATCGGTTCCGCCGCGCTGGCCGAACCGTTCGCCGTGCCACCCGAGGGCATGCGCATCGTCACCGACACCGGCGCGTTCGACGACCCGGTCGAGCTGCTGCGCGCGCTGGACCTGCCCGGTGACGGCGCCCGGCTCACCGCCGAGGTCGCCGACAGTGTCGCGGGAGTGGCGCTGGCCCGCGCCAACCAGCCGTACCGGCCCGGCGGCGAGCCTTCGCTGACCCTGCTCGCGGGCCGCCCGGACGGGCTGGCGCTGCTGGAGCAGTCCGTGGTGGACGGTCACCCGCTGCACCCGTGCTGCCGCACCCGGCTGGGCATGTCCCAGGCCGAGCTGCTGCGCTACGCGCCCGAGCACCGGCCCACGGTGGAGCTGGAGGTGTTCACCGTGCCGGCCAAGCGCTGGCTGACCACCGGCGCGGGGCTCGCGCCGCGGCTGCCGGTGCATCCGTGGCAGCGCGAGCACGTGCTGTCGGCGTACCCCTTCCTCAAGCCCGACGGCGCACGTATCGCGGCCCGGCCGCTGATGTCGCTGCGCACCCTGGCCGCGGTCGCCGACCCGACGCGGCACTACAAGACCGCGGTCGACGTGCAGATGACCAGCGCGGTGCGGATCGTCTCGCCCGCCGCGGTGCGCAACGGCCCGGTGGTGTCGAAGCTGCTGGCCGTCGTCGCCGCGGACCTCGGCCTGCAGGTGTGGCCCGAGCTCGCCGCGGGCGCAGTGCTGGACACCGACGGCGCCCCGCTGCGCAGCCTGGCCGTCGTGGTGCGGCGCGCCCCGAAGCCCGGCCCGAACGAGGTGATCCTGCCGGTCGCGGCGCTGGCCGCCCCGTCCCCGGCGGACGGCCGCCCGCTGATCCGGGAGGCGGTCATGCTCGGCTACGGCGGCCACCCGGCCGGATTCCTCGCCGACCTGGCCGCGCTGATCGTGCCGGTGCTGCTGACGCTGCTGCACCGCGGGGTCGCGCTGGAGGCGCACGGGCAGAACCTGCTGGTCGCCCTCTCCCACGGGCGGCCGACCGGGCTGTCCTACCGCGACGTCGGCGGGGTGCGGCTGAGCCCCGAACGGCTGCGCCGCCACGGCGTGGACGTGCCCCGGCTGCACGGCGACCTGGCCAGCGACGACCCGGCCGAGCTGCGGGCCAAGGCGCTGGGTTCGGGGATCGCGGTGGCGCTCGGCGAGCCGATCGCGGTGCTGTCCCGCGAGTACGGCATCGAGCCGCGGCAACTGTGGCGGCTGGTCCGCGACCGGGTGGAGCAGGCGTACGACAACCTGCCCCCGTCGGCCGCCGCGGACGCGCGCTCGGTGCTCGGCGATCCGCTGCCGCTCAAGGCGACGACCGCGATGCGGCTGGCCGCCGACCCGCTCGACGACGCCTGGGCGCAGCTGCCCAACCCGCTGGCCGCGTGATGCGCCCGCTCACCGACCCCATCGCCGCCGACCTGGCGGACCTGGCCCCGCAGCTGCTGAGCGGCTACTTCGACGCGCTGCCGCAGGCCCGGGTCACCGTGGCGACCCGGCTGGCCGAGGCGCTGTGGCGCGAGGACCTCGGCGACGCGCGCGCCCGCTTCCACGGCGAGCGGCACGGCTTCGACCGGGTGCTGCTCGACCCGGTGGACGCGGACCCGGTCACCCTGGTCACCCACGATGGCCTGCGCGCGGAGCTGGACAGCGCGGTGCACGGGCTGGCGCTGGCGTACGCCCGCCGCGCCACCATAGACCCCGGTCACCGGGCGGCGGCGGCAGTCGCGGGCGCCGCCGACATGCTGGCGCTGCTCGACGGAGCCGCGCCCGACGAGCGCACCGCCCGGCTGGAGCAGCTCGCCGTCGAGGGGCACAACCTGCACCCGTGCGGGCGCACCCGGCTGGGCTGGGGCACCGGCGACCTGATCGCGCACGACCTGGAGAGCGAGTCGACCGCGATCGGCTTCCTGGCCGTGCCGCCGGAACTGGCGCTGGGCGACGACCTGTCCCAGCGGCTGGGCGTGCCGGCCCCCGGCGGGCGGCGGCTGCTGCCGGTGCACATCTGGCAGCTGCGGCACCTCACCGGCCGGCACCCGGAGCTGTTCGCCGACGGCACGCTGCGGGTGCTCGACGACGTGGTGCCGGCGCGGCCCACCGCGGCGCTGCGCACCGTGCTGCCGCCGGGGTCGACGTACCTGAAACTGTCGCTGGACATCCAGGTCACCTCGACCCGGCGCAGCATCTCCATCGCCTCCACCCGCAACGGGCCGGCGCTGAGCGAGGTGCTGTCCCGGCTGCTGGAGCTGGTGCCGGGCGGCGGGCGGGTGCTGCTGATGGCCGAGCCCGCGGGCGTCGCCGGGCTGCTGGAGGACGGCCGCCAGCTCAGCACCATCGTGCGCGAAGGCCTGGGCGGCCGGCTGGCCGCCGGCGAGCAGCCCGTCCCGGCGAGCTCGCTGGCCGCGCTCGACCCGGTCACCGGGCGCACGCTGCTGGCCGGGGTCGTCGACCGGTACGCGGCCACGCGCGGCCTGGCCGACCCGCGCTCGGCCGCCTCGGGTTTCCTGCGCGAGTACGCCGAGCTGCTGCTGCCGCCGGTGCTGGCGCTGGCCGCCCGGCACGGCATCGGGCTGGAGGCGCACCTGCAGAACTGCGTGCCCACGTTCCGGGACGGCGTGCCGCACCGGCTGGCCCTGCGCGACCTGGCCGGGCTGCGCGTGCACCACCCTCGGCTGGCCGCGTCCGGGGCGCGGCTGCAGCTGTGGCCCGGCTCGGTGATCGGCACCGAGGACGAGACGGTGCTGCGGTCGAAGGTGGCGTACACCGCGTTCCAGGCGCACCTGGGCGAGCTGGTGCTGCGGCTGGGGCAGTCGCACGGGCTGGCCGCCGACGCCGCCTGGCGCGTCGTGCGGGAGGTCGTGGACACGAGCCTGGCCGGGCACCCCGACCACGCCTTCTACACGGCCGCGACGGTGCCGCACAAGGCGCTGACCCGGATGCGCCTGGCCGGCGCGGGCGACCTGTACGTCCCGGTGCAGAATCCGCTCCATGGCCGCTGACCAGCCGCACGACTCGCACCAGGTGCCCACGTCCGTCGCGACCGCGCTGCGGGAACTCGACGGACCGGTCTGCGCCTACGTGTACGACCCCGGCGTGCTGCGGGCACGGGTCGGTGAGCTGCGGCGGGCGCTGCCCGGGGTGACCGTCTGCTACGCGGTGAAGGCCAACGGGCACCCGGCGATCGTCGGCGCGGCGGCCGAGGCCTGCGACGGCCTGGAGGTCGCGTCCGGCGGCGAGCTGGCGCTGGCCGAGGCCGCCGGGGCACGGCGCATCGTGTTCGGCGGGCCGGCCAAGACCGACGCCGAGCTGTCGTACGCGCTGCGCCTGAGCACGTCCGCGGACGTGACCGTGAACGTGGAGAGCGTGCACGAGCTGCGCCGGCTGAGCCTGCTCGCGCAGCGGGCGGGCAGCACGGCGACGATCACGCTGCGGGTGAACCGCGCCGACGCCGGGCTGCCCGGCACGCACGCGATGACCGGCGCGCCGACCCCGTTCGGCGTCGCGGAGGCGCAGCTGCCCGAGGCCGTCGCGCTGGCCCGCTCGCTGCCCGGCCTGGACCTGGCCGGCTGGCACCTGCACGCGGTCTCCAACAACCTCGACGCGGCCGCGCACTCGGCCTTCCTCGCCGAGGCGCTGCGCTGGTCGGCGGCCACCTCCCGGCGGCTGGGCGTGCCGCTGCGCACGGTGAACGCGGGCGGCGGCTTCGGCGTCGACTACACCGGCGGCGCGGTGTTCGCCCTCGACGAGCTGCGGGTGAGCGTGCCGGACAGGGTCGAGCTGGTCGTCGAGCCGGGGCGGTGGCTCGCCGCCGACGCGGGCTGGTACGCCGCCGAGGTGCTCGACCTCAAGCACACCCACGGGCGGTGGTTCGCGGTGCTGCGCGGCGGCACGCACCACTTCCGGCTGCCCGCGGCCTGGGGATACGACCACCCGTTCACGGTGCTGCCGGTGGACCGCTGGGACTACCCGTGGCCGCGGCCCGAGGTCGCCGGGGTGGCGGTGGACGCCGTCGGCGAGCTGTGCACCCCCCGCGACGTGCTCTGCCGCGGCCGGCACGTGGCCCGGCTGCGGGTCGGTGACCTGCTGGTGTTCGGGCGGACCGGGGCGTACGGGTGGGACATTTCGCACCACGGGTTCCTGCGCCATCCGGCGCCGGCGTTCCTCGTCCTCTGACCGCGCAGAGTGATTCCGCGTCTACCCAGCGAATCGGATGATCACGAGATGGTCCACCCTGTTCGACCTGGCTTGACAAGGTCCTAGACTGTGCCGGTTCCACCACGAGTTGTGGTGCGCAACACCCCTCTCTCACCCCCCTCGACACCCCTCGAAAGCGGAGGCCCCGATGCCGAACGGCCGTAACTCCACGGTCCGATCGCACCGGCGCGGTGGTGGCCGTCGCCGCAGCATCGCACCGTGGATCGTCATCCCGACGGCGCTCGTGCTGATCGGTTCCGGTGCGACCATCGGCTACGTGTACGTCATCAAGGACTCGTGCAGCGGCAGCACCCAGGCCACTGTCGTGGCCGAACCGGGAACCGCCAACCTGCTGCGCGCGCTGGCCGGCAAGTGGGCCGAGACCAACCCGTCGGTCGACGGCGTCTGTGCCTCGGTGACGATCGGCGAGCAGGACACCGCCGCGACCGTGCGCGCGCTGGCCCGCGAATGGGACACGGCCGTCTCCGGCCCGGCTCCCGACGTGTGGGTCCCGCCGTCCAGCGCCTGGGTGAAGGCGGCCGCCGCCACCAGCGAGGCAGCCGACAAGGTCCTGCCGGACCGGCTGCCGAGCGTGGCGCGTACGCCCGTGGTCATCGCCATGCCGAAGGCCGCAGCCGAGAAGCTCGGCTGGCCCGACGCGAAGCTCGACTGGAAGGACCTGCTCGACAAGCTCGCCAAGGACAGCTCCGTCAAGGTCGGCATGAGCGACCCGGCGGCGTCCACGGCCGGCCTGCTGGCCCTGTCGGCGATCATCGACGCCGACGACAACACCGAGGTCGACCCGGAGGAGCTGGGCCGCGTCTTCGCGCTGGAGCAGCGCATGGCGCTGTACCGGACGACCACCGAGGAGCTGTTCGCCGAGTTCGTCAGCAGCGGCGGCAAGACGGTGAACGCGTTCCCGGCCCTGGAGCAGGACGTGGTCCGGCACAACACCGAGCACCCCGACCTGCAGCTGGTGGCCGTCTACCCGCAGAACGCCACCACCGAGGCCGACAACCCGTACCTGGTGCTCAGGAACGCCTCCTGGACCAGCCCGCAGCGCTCCGCCGCGGCCGAGGCGTTCCTGGGCTACCTGCGCGGCGACGCCGCCCGCGGCGAGGTGCAGAAGCAGGGCTACCGCGACTCCAACCGCCAGCCCGGCCCGCAGCTGTCCACCGCCAACGGCGTGATCAGCAAGCTCACCGCCCTGCCGGGCGGCGTGCTGCTCACCGAGTCGATCACCAAGACGACGGAGACCTGGACCGCGCTCACCCGCCCCACCAACATGCTGCTGGTGCTCGACGTGTCGGGCTCCATGGGCGGCGTGGTGCGGGGCACCGGCGGCCAGACCAAGCTCGACCTGACCAAGGCGGGCGCGCAGGAAGCCGTCGACATGTTCGGCGACGACGCGCAGGTCGGGCTGTGGAGCTTCTCGTCCAAGCAGACCGGCAACCGGGCGTACAAGGAACTCGTGCCGCTGGGCAAGATGACCGAGGATGTCTCCGGCAAGCCCCGGCGCGACCAGCTCACGTCCAAGCTCAAGGGCCTGGAGCCGGGTGGCGCCACCGGCATGTACGACACGGTGTGGGCGGCGTACCAGTCCATGCAGAAGAACTACGTGCCGGGCGCGACGAACATGATCGTGCTGCTGTCCGACGGCGCGGACGACGACCAGCTGCAGGGCCTCAAGCTCGAGCAGCTGATCGAGAAGATCAACGGCGCGGACAAGGAGCGGCCGGTCAAGGTCGTCACCATCGCCCTGGGCAAGCCCTCCAACAGCGAGGCCCTCGCCAAGATCTCGGCCGCCACCAAGGTCAGCACGTACAGCTCCGAGCGCTCGTACGACATCGGCGCCGTCCTCCGCGCCGCCATCTTCGACTTCCAGTGACCGACGGCCGGGCACCCGCCCGGCCCCGCCCGCACGACCGAGCCGCGCCGGCGGCCGCCCTCCACACGGGGCGCCCGCCGGCGCGGCTCGCGCTTTACGTCGACGCGCTTTACGTCGACGTTGGCCTATCTCATCGACTTTGGTCGCGAGAAACTCAATGAGATAGGCCAACGTCTATGACGGGCGGAGCGCGGCGCAGGCGCGGCGGGGCGGGGCGGCGGGACGGGCGGGGCGGCGGGACGGGCGGGGCGGTGTCAGAGGAGGCCGTGGAGGGCGGCGCGGACGGGGGCGGCTTTGGCGGCGGCTTCGGCTACCTCGGCGGCGGGGTCGGAGTCGATGGTGATGCCGCCGCCGGCCCAGATGTGCAGGTCCTGGCCGTCGGCGGCGACCGTGCGGATGGTCAGGCCGAGGTCGATGCCGTCGGGGCCGATCCAGCCGAGCGCGCCCATGCTGACGCCGCGGCCGACCGGCTCCAGGGCGGCGATCTCGCGCAGCGCGGCGAGCTTGGGCGCGCCGGTGACCGAGCCGCCGGGGCAGATCGCCCGGAGCAGCTCAGCCAGGCCGGTGCCGGGCCGCAGCAGCGCGGTCACCTCCGACTCGGCCTGCCACAGGTCGGCCCAGCGGCGCACCGCGAACAGCTCGGGCACCCGTACCGTGCCGGTCTGCGCGACGTGGGACAGGTCGTTGCGCTGCAGGTCGACGATCATGATGTGTTCGGCGCGCTCCTTGGGCGAGGAGAGCAGCTCGGCACGGCCGGCTTCGGTGGCCGGCGTGGTGCCTTTGATGGGCCGGGTGACGGCGTGCCCGCCACGGACCTCCAGCAGCGTCTCCGGGGAGGCGCAGCCGATCGCCCAGCCGTCGCCCTGCAGGATCCCGGCGTAGCGGGCCCCGGGCAGGCGCATGAGCCGGCGCAGCGCGGGCAGCGGGTCGCCGCCGTACCCGGCGGCGGCGTGGCCGACCATGTTGACCTGGTAAACGTCGCCGCGGGCGATGGCCTCGCGGACCGACTCCACCGCCTCGGCATGGCGCGAAGGGCTCCAGGAGGGCCGCCACGGGCCGAGCCGCCACGCCCCCACCGTTCGGCCGAGGTGGCCCGCGGACGGCTCCTGGAGGCGTAGGTTTGCCGTGTGTTCGTATACCACGACGACCACGTCGGGCACGGCCGGCGCGGGGCTGGGCGCCCCGGGGCAGCCGCCGATCATGGCGGCCCCGCCCGCCGCGGACACGAACAGCGCGGCGCCGCAGACCTCGTGGGCCAGCCCCGCCAGGGACGGCCCGGACAGGTCGCCGACCGGCAGCCCGTGGCGGGCCAGGAAGTTCTCCACCAGCGTGGCCGGATCGCCCGGATCGCCCACACGCCACTCCAGCCGGGAGCGTTCCCATGCCTGGTCACGGCAGGTCGCCGGAATGCCGGGAATATCCCTGGCCGTCCCGTGGGTGGGGGCTAGACCGACTGGCTTCATTCCGCTCGTCCGAAAGGTTGATATCTAGAAAGGGCCTGCGTTACCTGCTCGTAAAAGGCTCGTTCGGCTTGGTAGCGTGCGTCACTGTTGTGATCGACAGCACACCGGCGACGGACGGTCTCGGATCGAGCTTCCAACGCCACCACCCCTAACCGAATCGCGGAGAACCCCGATGTTGTGCCAGCACCAACCGGTCTGCCCCTCAGCCGACGCGATCGACCACGACGCCGCCAAGGTCGTCGCGTCCTTCCCTGAGCAGGGCTGGAGCCTGCTCTGCAACGGCGTCATCGTCTTCGAGGACACCGGCGAGCTGCTCCCCGACGGGTCGAGCATCGCCCCGCACCGCGGTCCCGCGGTGCACGCCATGGCCTGACCCTAACGGCGAAGACCCGGGGCGCGACGAAGCGCCCCGAAAGATCATTAGAACACCCGCCGAGCCGGCCCGAAGCCCGCGTCACCAGGACGCCTCCCCGGGCCGGCGGCAGCAGGCCTCAGGCGAACGCCTCCGGCGGCGGGCACGAGCACACCAGGTTCCGGTCCCCGAAGGCGCCGTCGATGCGCCGGACCGGCGGCCAGTACTTTCCGGCGCGCTCCGACGCGCTCACCAGACCCGGGTAGGCCGCGACCGAACGCGGGTACGCGTGCTCCCAGGAGTCCCCGGTCACCATCGACGCCGTGTGCGGCGCGTTGACCAGCGGGTTGTCCTCGGCCGGCCACTCCCCCGCGCCGACCTTGTCGATCTCGCGGCGGATCGAGATCATCGCGTTCACGAAGCGGTCCAGCTCGCCCAGGTCCTCGCTCTCGGTCGGCTCCACCATCAGGGTGCCGGCAACCGGGAACGACATCGTCGGCGCGTGGAAGCCGTAGTCGATCAGGCGCTTGGCCACGTCGTCGACGGTCACGCCGGTGGCCTTGGTGATCGGCCGCAGGTCGAGGATGCACTCGTGGGCGACCAGGCCCTTGTTGCCGCTGTACAGCACCGGGTAGTGCTCCTTCAGCCGGGCCGCGACGTAGTTGGCCGCCAGCACCGCGGTGCCGGTCGCGGCCGCCAGGCCGTCCGGGCCCATCATGCGCAGGTACGCCCACGGGATGGGCAGGATGCCGGCGCTCCCGTGCGGGGCCGCGCTGATCGCCGACACGTCCTTGGTGCCCGGCAGGTACGGGGCCAGGTGCGCGCGCACGGCCACCGGGCCGACGCCGGGGCCGCCGCCGCCGTGCGGGATGCAGAACGTCTTGTGCAGGTTCAGGTGCGACACGTCCGCGCCGAACTTGCCCGGCTTGGCGAAGCCGACCAGCGCGTTGAGGTTCGCGCCGTCGACGTACACCTGGCCGCCCGCCTCGTGCACCTTGGCGCACAGCGAGGCGATGCCGGTCTCGTACACGCCATGCGTGGACGGGTAGGTGACCATGATCGCGGCGAGGTCGTCGCGGTGCTTGTCGATCGCCCGGTCCAGGTCGACCAGGTCCACGTTGCCGGAGTCGTCGCAGGCCACCACGACCACGCGCATGCCGGCCATCACGGCGCTGGCCGCGTTGGTGCCGTGCGCGCTGGACGGGATCAGGCACACGTCGCGGTGGGCCTCGCCGTTGGCGCGGTGGTACGCCCGGATCGCCAGCAGACCGGCCAGCTCGCCCTGGGAGCCGGCGTTCGGCTGCACGCTGACCGCGTCGTACCCGGTGACCTCGGCCAGCCAGCCCTCCAGCTGCGCGATCATGTCGCGGTAGCCGGCGGTCTGGTGCTGCGGCGCGAACGGGTGCAGCGACCCGAACTCGGGCCAGGTGACGGCCTCCATCTCGGTGGTGGCGTTGAGCTTCATGGTGCACGAGCCCAGCGGGATCATGCCCCGGTCCAGCGCGTAGTCCAGGTCCGACAGGCGGCGCAGGTAGCGCAGCATCGCCGTCTCGCTGTGGTGGCTCGAGAACACCTCGTGGGTCAGGAACTCGGTGTCGCGGGCCAGCTCCGCCGGGATCGCGCCGGCCTGGCGCGGCTCGGCCAGCGCCACGCCGAACGCGGCGCAGACCGCCTTCAGGTGCGCGACCGTGGTGGTCTCGTCGCAGGACACGCTCACCCGGTCGGCGTCGACCAGGCGCAGGTTGATCCCGTCGCGCTCGGCGGCGGCGACCACGGTCTGCGCGCGGCCCGGCACGACCGCGGTGATCGTGTCGAAGAACGCGGTGTGCGCGATCTCGACGCCGCCGGTGAGCAGGCTGACCGCCAGGCGGCTCGCGCTGTCGTGGGCGTGCCGGGCGATCTTCCGCAGCCCGTCGGGGCCGTGGTAGACGGCGTACATGCTGGCCATGACGGCGAGCAGCACCTGCGCGGTGCAGATGTTGCTGGTCGCCTTCTCGCGGCGGATGTGCTGCTCACGGGTCTGCAGGGCGAGCCGGTAGGCGCGGGTGCCGTCGGCGTCCTTGGAGACGCCCACCAGGCGGCCGGGCAGCGAGCGCTCCAGGCCGGCGCGCACCGCGAGGTAGCCGGCGTGCGGGCCGCCGAAGCCCATCGGCACGCCGAAGCGCTGGGCGCTGCCGCAGGCGATGTCCGCGCCGATGCTGCCCGGGGCGCGGACCAGGGTCAGCGCCAGCAGGTCCGCGGCCACCGACACCAGGGCCTGGCGGGCGTGCGCGGTCTCGATCAGGGCGGCGTGGTCACGCAGCGCGCCGGACGCGCCCGGGTACTGCAGCTGCAGGCCGAAGAACTGCTCGGGCAGCTCCTCGGTGTCCAGGTCGAGCACGCGGACCTCGATGCCGAGCGGCTCGGCCCGGGTGGCGATCACGTCGATGGTCTGCGGCAGCGTGTCGGCGTCGACGACGAACACGTTGCTCTTGCTCTTCGACGAGCGCCGGGCCAGCGTCATCGCCTCGGCGGCGGCGGTGCCCTCGTCGAGCATGGAGGCGTTCGCGGTGGCCAGGCCGGTGAGGTCGGTGACCACGGTCTGGAAGTTGAGCAGGGCCTCCAGCCGGCCCTGGCTGATCTCCGGCTGGTACGGCGTGTAGGCCGTGTACCAGGCCGGGCTCTCCAGCACGTTGCGCTTGATCACGCCGGGCACGTGGGTGCCGTAGTAGCCCAGGCCGATCATGGAGGTGGCGACGGTGTTGCGGTCGGCGAAGGCGCGCAGCTCGGCGATGGTCTCGGCCTCGGTGGCGGCGGCGGGCAGGTCCAGCGCGCCGTGCCAGCGGATCACCTCGGGGATGGCGGCGTCCATCAGTTCCTCGATCGAGGAGTAGCCGATGGCGTTGAGCATGCGCTCGGTCTGGGCGGAACCGGGACCGATGTGGCGTTCTACGAAGGCGCTCAATGTGTGCTCCGGGGTCGAGGACTATGGATAGCCCTCCCCCTCTGTCACGGGCGATGCTCGTGAGCCTCGCCACGGCGGTCGCGCCGCTCCAGAGTCGCCATGCCCGTGCGGTTCGGGTGCCTGAGAGGTTCCGGGGAGGAATTGCCCCTTCGGCGCCGCTTTACGCGGACTCTCCCACACGGGTGTGCCGGCACCGCCCACGCTACCAGCACGTGTGCTGCGGCACCGTAACCCACACCACTCACCACGCCGCCCGCCCGGCCCCCGGACGCCCCATGATCGCTCGACTTGCCCGGCACCTGTGCGTATCTTGCGAACCCATTCACACATGTGCCAGGCAAGTCGGATGATCGAGGGCGGGACGGGACTCAGGGGACCAGGACGACCTTGCCGACGGTGGCCCGGGTCTCCAGGGCGGTGTGGGCACGGGCCGCTTCGGCGAGCGGGAACGGGGTGATCGCCGGGGTGAACCAGCCCTCGGCGGCGTCGCGCAGGGCCTGCTCCTCCAGCGGGCGCAGGCCGCCCGAGAGCTTCATCATGGCGGGGCCGATCGCCGAGGAGGCGACGATCCCGCGGGCGTACAGGTCCTGGGTGGTGAGCTGGGTCGGCGCGCCCGCGGACCCGCCGAAGATCAGGAAGCGGCCGAGCGGGGCGAGCAGTTCCAGGGCCGCGCGGCCCTGCTCGCCGCCGACGCCGTCGAGCACCACGGTCAGGTCGCGCTCGCCCAGCTCGGCGCGCACCTTCCCGGCCCAGCCGGAATCCAGGTAGTCGACCGCGACGTCGGCCCCGTTGCGCTGCACCCGGGCCACCTTGTCCGGGCCGCCCGCCGCGCCGACGACCAGCGCCCCGGCCCGCTGCGCCGCCTGCACGAGCAGCGTGCCCAGGCCGCCCGCCGCGCCGGTGACCAGCACCGCGTCCTGCTCGCTCAGCCGCGCCAGGCGCAGCACGCCGACCGCGGTCCGGCCCGTGCCGATCATCGCCACGGCGGCGGGGGCGGACAGCCGCTCGGGGATCTCGTGCAGGGAGGCGACGGCGGCGACCGCGCGCGCGGCGTACCCCCCGCTGGTCATGCCCAGGTACGCGACCACGCGGCGGCCCTGCCACGCCGGGTCGACGCCCGGCCCGGTGCCCGCCACCCGGCCGGCGACCTCGCGGCCCGGCGTCATCGGCAGCGCCGGCGGCGGCAACGGCCCCGGACCGCCGGAGCGGATCGTCGTGTCGATGAGGTGTACGCCGGCCGCCTCGACCTCGATCAGCACCTGCCCTTCGCCGGGGACCGGGTCGGGGACCTCCTCGAAGCGCAGGTTCTCGGCGGGGCCGAACTCGTACTGCCGGATGGCGTGCATGGGCGCTCCTGGGTGTGCGTCGGTTGCCGCCGACGCTAAGAGCTCAAGTGCACTTGAGGTCAAGCCGCCTGTTTGGCCAGCGCGCGGACCGCGTCCAGGAGCACGTCGACATCCTCGGCCGTCGTGTAGTGGTAGATCCCGGCCCGCACCGCGCCGCCGGAGTCCCGCAGGCCCATCGTGTGGAAGTACTCCCACGCGTAGTAGTCCCCGGCGAACGCGCAGATCCCCGCGTCGCCGAGCGCCCTGGACGTCTCGGCCGGGTGCGTCGAGCCGACCCGGAACGACACCGTCGGGCACCGGTCGGCCGGGGCCGGGCACAGCGACACCCCGTCGATCGCGGCGAGCCCGTCCACGAGCCGAGCGAACAGCTCCGCCTCGTAGTCGCGTACCGCGGCCAGGGAGGTCAGCAGGCGCTCACGCCGAGACCCGGTCGCGGCCGGGTCGAGGCCCGCCAGGTGGTCGACGGCGGCGGTGACCCCGGCCAGGGACGCGAAGCTCGGCGTACCGAACTCGAAGCGCTCCGGCACCGCGTCACTGGACGGGCGCAGCTTCGCCGGGAACATTCCGGCCCACAGCGCCGGGTCCGCGGCGCAGGCGGCCAGGTGCGGGCCGGACCACTTGTACGCGCTGGTCACGTAGAAGTCCGCACCGAGCGCCGCCACGTCGGTCGGCTGGTGCGGCGTCGCGTGCACGCCGTCCACGAACACCAGCGCCCCGGCGGCGTGCGCGATCGCGGCGACGGCGGCCACGTCCGGCCGGGTGCCGATCGCGTTGCTGCCCGCGGTCACCGCGACGAGCCGGGTCCGGTCGTTGATCAGGTCCTTGTACTGCCAGGTCGGCAGCTCGCCGGTGGCCGGGTCGAACTCGGCCCAGCGCACGGTCGCGCCCTGCTCCTCGGCGACCTGCACCCACGGGCGCACGTTCGAGTCGTGGTCCAGCCGCGAGACGACCACCTCGTCGTCCGGGCCCCACGACTGGCCGAGCGTGCGGGCCACCAGGTACACCAGCGACGTCGCGCTGTTGCCGAAGACCACCCCGGCCGGGTCCGCGCCGAGCAGGTCGGCGACCGCGCGGCGGGCGTCCGCGACGATCCCGATCGCGCGCCGGCCGGGCGCGAACGCGTCGCTGCGGTTGGCCACCGCACCCCGGTAGACGGCGTCGACCGCCTGCGCGACCGGCTCGGCGACCAGCGAGCCCGCGGCCGCGTCGAAGTGCCGGAAACCCTCACCCAGGGCCGGGTATGCATCGCGAGCCCGCGCGATGTCGAACGCCATGCCGCCACCCTAACCACCCGCCCACTCGCCGTCATGATCCAAACGGCCGGTGTCCGCGCCACGTGCGCAGCCGCGGTCGTAGGGTGGGCTGGTGGCGGAGATCGTGCAGCTGCTGGCGTCGGGGGTGCGGCGGTTTCAGGGGCGGCCCGCGGACGGGCCGTCGCCCGCGCCGCCGGGTGAGCTGGTCGAGCAGGTACGGATCCGGGCGCAGCTCGGCATCGTCGGCGACCGCTACTTCGGCAGGCAGGCGCACCGGGACGCGAGCGTGACCGTGATCGCGCAGGAGTCGCTGCCGCCCGGCGCGGACCTGACCCACGTCCGGCGCAACATCCTGACCAGCGGCATCGCCGTCGACGAGCTGGTCGGCTCGGTGCTGGTGCTCGACTCCGGGGACGGGCCGGTGCGCCTGCGCGTCAACCGCCCGGCCCACCCCTGCGCCTGGATGGACGTGACCATCGGCCCCGGAGCCTGGCGGACCCTACGCGGCCACGGCGGCATTCGCTGCACGCCCCTCGACGACGGCATCCTGCGCGTCGGCCCGGTCCAGGTCTCGATCGTCGGCTGACCCCGCGCGCAGGCAGCCCGTCGCAGACCGCCTGCGCACGCGGTTCTCACCAGGGTTCGGAGCCGTCCTCGCTGAAGAAGCCCGCGGTCGGGCCGTCGTCCGGCAGCGTGGCGAGCCGCACCGCGACAGCCGCGCCCTGCGCGGGCGTACGCGGTCCGGCGTGGCCGTTGAGGTCGGTCGCGCAGTAGCCGGGATCGGCCGCGTTCACCTTGATCGCCGTGCCGCGCAGCTCGTTGGCGTAGGAGACGGTGACCGAGTTCAGCGCGCTCTTCGACGCGTTGTACGCCAGCAGCGGGAACGGCGCGTACGGCCCGTCCGGGTCGCTGGTCAGCGCGAGCGAGCCCAGCCCGCTGGACAGGTTGACGATCCGCCCCGCCGGGGCACGCCGCAGCAGCGGCAGCAGCGCGTTGGTCACCCGCACCACGGCGTGCACGTTGGTGGCGAAGGTCCGCTCCAGCACCTCCACCGGCATCGCGCTGGGCCGCTGGCCGCGTTCGAGCAGGATGCCCGCGTTGTTCACCAGGATGTCGAGGCGGCCGTGCGCCAGCTCGATCCGGGCCGCGGCCGCCGACACCGATCCCGGATCGGTCACGTCCAGCTCCAGAGCCGTGGCGGTGATCCCCTCCGCGGCCAGCTTCTCGACCGCGACCGAGCCATGGTGCGCATCACGCGCGCCGACCAGCACCGTCACCCCGGCCAGGCCGAGCCCTCGCGCGATCTCGTACCCGATTCCCTTGTTGGCCCCCGTCACGAGGGCGATCTTCGGTTCGCTCATGCTGCCGAGCCTGCGGCGTTCCCCGCCCGGTGAGGAGAGCACGGCGTAACCAGGGACCGGCGGTCCCTGGATGGCCGCGGCGCGCCCGGCGCATGATGGCGGCATGGATCGCCGCCAGCTCGCCGAGTTCCTGCAGAGCCGCCGCGCCCGCGTGCAGCCCGGCGACGTGGGACTGCCCGCCGGGACCCGGCGCCGCACACCCGGCCTGCGACGCGAGGAGGCGGCCCGGCTCGCCGGGATCTCGGTCGACTACTACACGCGGCTGGAACAGGCCCGCGGCCCGCGCCCGTCGCGGCAGGTGCTGTCCGCGCTGGCCCGCGCCCTGCGACTGTCCGACGACGAGCGCGCGCACCTGTACCACCTGGCCGGCGAGCTGCCCGCCCCGCCGACCGGCCCCAGCCCCGACGTGCCCGCGGGCATCCTGCACCTGCTCGACCGGCTCGACGACACCCCCGCGTACGTCATCGACGTCAAGTACGAGATCCTCGCCTGGAACCCGATGGCCGCCGCCCTGCTCGGCGACCCGACGACCTGGCCGCCCGGCCGGCGCAACATGCTGTGGAACATGTTCGGCAGCGAGCTGAGCGCGATCGCCCTGGCCGACCCGCAGTCGTCCGCCTTCGCCGACGAGTGCGTCGCCGAGCTGCGCGCCGCCGCCGCCCAGTATCCGCGGGACCCCGGCATCCACGGCCTGATCGCCCGGCTGCGCGCGGCCAGCCCGGAGTTCGTCCGGCGGTGGGAGCAGCTGCGGGTGTACGTACGACGCGGCTCGACGACCAAGCAGGTCCGCCATCCCGTGGTCGGCGAACTGACCCTGGAGTGCGAGGTCCTGGACGTCGCCGGCCACGGCCAACGCCTGATCGTCTACACCGCCACCCCCGGCACCCCCTCCGCCGAGGCCCTCAAACTACTCGGCGTCGTCGGCACCCAATGGCCGGCGGACCACCTCGCCTGACTCCCCACCGAACCGCCCCTGCCGGGGCCGTGCCAGGCGCGATCACGGCTTGGGCTTGCGGTCCTTGGGCGGGCTCGGGGTTACGCGTCGGCGGTTGTGGTGTCGATCCGGCGGCCGCTCGTTCGTACAGAGGGGGACGGGTCGGCGCGGTCGGCCGCGAGTGGCAGGGAGAGACAGATGCGCAAGCTGATGGTCATCGAGTTCGTGACGCTGGACGGGGTCATGCAGAGCCTCGGCTCCCCGGACGAGGACCGCGACGGCGGCTTCGAGCACGGCGGCTGGGCCGCACCGTACTTCGACGAGGTCCAGGCGTCGGCGGCCGGTGAAGGGCTCAAGGACACCACGGCATACCTGTTCGGGCGGCGCACCTACGAGAAGATGGCCGCGTTCTGGCCCGCCCAGCCCGACGCGAACCCGATGGCGGCCCACCTCAACGCCACCCCCAAACACGTCGCGTCCCGAACCCTGACCGCCCTGGACTGGCCCGGTGCGACGGTGCTCCAGGGCGACCTGGCCGACGCGGCGCGCGACCTCAAAGCCCAGGGCGACGGGGTGATCTCCGTGCTCGGCAGCGGCGTGCTCGTGCGGGAGCTGATCGCCGCCGACCTCGTCGACGGATACCGGCTGTTCCTGCACCCGCTGCTGCTCGGCACCGGCAAGCGACTGTTCGACGACATGCCCCGCCCGCAGCGGCTCCGCCTCGTCGACAGCACTCCGACGAGCACCGGCGTGCTCATGCTCGGCTACGACGTGGTCTGACCCGAACCGCTCACATGTTCGGCAGGTGGGCGGTGCGGCCGGAAGCCCTGGCCGCCATCGCCGCCGTCGCCCGGGTCGCGGTATGTCCAGGAAGCAGGGTCACGCACTCGTCGAGCGGGAAGAACCCGGCCCGCTCGATCTCCTCCGGATCCGCCTCGAAGTTGATCTCGCTGTGTACAGATCCGCCATCGAACAGGTAGTACATGATCGCGCTCGGCCGATGGCCCATCGGCGGCGCCCAGTCGACGACGAGCAGGCCGCCCGGCTCAGCCTTGAGGCCGATCTCCTCGGTGAGCTCCCGGGCAGCGGCTACGTGCGGCGGCTCGCCCGCCTCGATCATCCCGCCGGGGAATGCCCAGTGGTCACGATAGTTCGGTTTGACCAGCAGAAGTCGATCGCGCTCGTCGGTGATCAGAACACCTGCCGCGGCAGAGAAGGTCGGCAGGTTCCGGTACCAGATCTCAGGCTCGCGCTCGATCCGCAGCACGTCGCGGCGCGCAACAACCTGGCCGTCGAGCAGCTCAGGACGGGCCGTTACACCGCGGGCGGCCGGACGCTCATCGACGCGCTGGCCCAGGACCCGCAGCACGAGCTGCTGCACCGGAACCTGGGCCAGGCCGGCAACGCGTGGCTGTCCCGCCTCGCGGACGGCGCGGTGCTGGCGTGGCTGTGCTGGGCGGCCGTGCTGCTGACCGGGAGCCCGCGCGACGAGCGGATCGCCGGTGGCGCGCTGGCCGTGCTGGTGGCCGGGGGCGTGGCGTGGTCCTATGTGCGGCTGCCGGGGGCGATGCGGCGGCTGGTACGCCGGCCGCCCAGCCCGGCCGGGGCCGGCCGGATCGTGGCGTGGGCCTGTGTCGCCGTGCCCTTCGTCGCGCTGCTGCTCCGGCCGTTCGCGGGCACGCCGGCCGGGCGGGGCGTCGCGGCGGGCGTCACCCTGTTCGCCGTCATCGCCGCTTTCGTCACGGCCTCGCGGGCGTACACCCGCGTCCTGGGCGCCGCCGCGCGGCTGCACCGCCGGTGGCGGCACCGGGTCTTCCTCCGGCGCGGTCCCCGGCCGCCGGATGCGGGCGCTCGCAGGTTCGAAGCCAGGTATACCGCCCTGCAGGTGGTCGCGATCGGCGGCCGGATCGTCGTCGCGCTGGTCGCCGTCGGTGTCGTCGCCGCGCTGATCCTGCGGCCGCGCGGTGAGCCCGCGCCGCCGCCCACCGACGTGCTGACCGGCCGCTGCCTGACGTCCTCCGACGGCGGCCCCGCCCGGCCCGGCCTCATGCTCCCAGGTCAGGCGCAGCTGGTGGCCTGCGACGACGCACGGGCCGTCTACCGCGTCACCGGCATCCTGACCCTGCCCTCCACCGGCCCGGACGGCCCCCAATCCGTCTCCTGCGGCAACACCCCCGTACAAACCGTGATGATGGGCTGGCACGACGGCACCCACGTCGTCACCCTCTGCCTCACCGACGCCCCCTGAACCGCGGACACTTTCGGGGAAACTGCAGCAATCGCGGACCGAATTGCTGCAGTTTCCCCGAAACTGCGAGCGCGGCACGCACCGGAGATGGGCTCCGGGCGGGCGGACTAGGCTGATCGGCATGTACGTGGCAGACGCGAAGCGATACGAGTCCATGATTTACCGCCGGACCGGGCGTAGCGGGCTGAAACTGCCCGCGATCTCGCTGGGGCTGTGGCACAACTTCGGTCACGAGCGTCCGTGGGACCGCCAGCGCGACATCGTGCGCCGCGCCTTCGACCTGGGTGTGACGCACTTCGACCTGGCCAACAACTACGGCCCGCCGCCGGGGGCGGCCGAGGAGAACTTCGGCCGGATGCTGGCGACGGATCTGAAGCCGTACCGGGACGAGCTGGTCATCGCAACGAAGGCCGGCTACGACATGTGGCCGGGTCCGTACGGCGAGTGGGGGTCGCGCAAGTACCTGACCGCGTCCCTGGACCAGTCGCTGCGGCGCATGGGCCTGGACTACGTCGACGTGTTCTACTCGCACCGCTTCGACCCGGACACGCCGCTGGAAGAGACGATGGGCGCGCTGGACGCGGCCGTCCGGGCCGGAAAGGCGCTGTACGTCGGCATCTCCTCGTACACCTCGGCGCAGACGCGCGAGGCCGCGGCCATCCTGAAGTCGCTGGGCACGCCGCTGCTGATCCACCAGCCGTCGTACTCGATGATCAACCGCTGGACCGAGCGCGACCAGCTGCTGGACACCCTGGAGGAGGTCGGCGCGGGCTGCATCTCGTTCTCGCCGCTGGCGCAGGGCCTGCTCACGGACCGCTACCTGAAGGGCGTGCCGGCCGACTCGCGTATCCGGACCAGCCGGTTCCTCAACGAGGACGCGCTGACCCCGAGCAACCGGGTCAAGGTCGAGGGCCTCAACGAGATCGCCCAGCGGCGCGGGCAGTCGCTGGCGCAGCTGGCGCTGGCCTGGGCGCTGCGCGACGAGCGCATGACCAGCCTGGTCATCGGCGCGTCCAGTGTCGCCCAGCTGGAGGACAACATCGCCGCGCTGGGCGACCTCGACTTCACCGCCGAGGAGCTGACCGAGATCGACCAGTTCGCCACCGAGGCGGAGATCGTCATCTAGTGCTGGACGCGCATCAGCTCGTCGTCGAGCACGGCATCCTGTCGGTGGTGGTGGGCTCGCGGGCGTACGGCCTCGCGGGCCCCGCCTCCGACACCGACCGCCGGGGCGTGTTCGTCGCGCCGACCCGGCTGTTCTGGGGCCTGGACAAGCCGCCCACGCACGTGGACGGCCCGGCCGAGGAGCAGTTCTCCTGGGAGGTCGAGCGGCTGTGCACGCTGGCGCTGACGGCGAACCCGACGGTGCTGGAGTGCCTGTGGTCGCCCCTGGTCGAGCTGTGCACGCCGACCGGCGAGCGGCTGCTGGCGGTACGCGGCGCGTTCCTGTCGAGCCGGGCCGCGGAGACGTACGGCCGCTACGCCGCGGACCAGTTCGCGAAGCTGCGGGCGCACCGGGAGCGCACCGGCGAGGTGCGCTGGAAGCAGGCGATGCACATGCTGCGGCTGCTGCGGGCCGGGGCGCACGTGCTGCGTTTCGGTGAGGTGCTGGTGGACGTGTCCGACGAGCGGGAGCTGATGCTGTCGGTCAAGCGCGGCGAGGTGCCGTTCGAGCAGGTGTCGGCGCTGGCCGAGGAGCGCTCCGCGGACCTGGCGCGGGCGGCGGCGGACACTGTGCTGCCGGCCGAGCCGGACCGGGCCGCGGTGGAGAAGTTCCTGGTGGGCGCACGCGAAGAGGGGCTGGACTCGGCCGTTCGGTGACGGCGGCGGCCGATCGGGTGGCCTTACGGCACGGCTCGGTCGTTGTGGATACTTGCCCGGTGACCCGACCCCTCGGCCGCCGCCTCGCGCTGCTCTGCGCCGCGCTTCTCGCCACCGCCGTCGCCGCCTGCGACTCCGCCCCCGACGACCCGGCGTTCGTGTCGCCGAGTTCGGCCGCGCCGTCGGGTTCGGGCGCGCCCGAACCGGCCCCGGCCGCGTTCAGCGGCTGGCACGACCCCGCGTCGGCGGGCAAGCCGTGGGGCGACAAGGTGCAGGGCCTGCTGACGTTCCGGGGCAACCCGACGCGGACGTACCACGGCACCGGGCCGATGCCGAAGACGAAGCCCGAGGAGCTGTGGCGCTTCCCGAAGTCGGGCAACATGTGCCGGCCGTCGGTCGACGAGCACGGCGAGCGCATCTGGTGCGGCATGGGCTGGACCGGCCAGCCCGCGGTGTTCGAGCGCGAGGGCAAGACCTGGATCGTGTTCGGGGCGTACGACGGCAAGGTGCACTTCCTCGACGCCAGCAACGGTGAGCGGCTGCTGCCCGACTTCACCACCAACGACATCATCAAGGGCTCGGTGACCATCGACCCGGACGGTTTCCCGCTGGTGTACACGGGTTCGCGCGACGACTACTTCCGCATCATCGCGATCGACGGCGACAAGCCCAAGGAGCTGTGGAAGCTGTCGGCGTACGCGGTGAAGCCGACGCTGTGGAACAACGACTGGGACAGCTCGGCGATCATCATCGACGACTACCTGTTCGAGGGCGGCGAGAACAGCCAGTTCCACATCGTGAAGCTCAACCGGGGCTACGACAGCAACGGCAAGGTCACCGTCAAGCCGAAGCTGATCTGGAACACCCCGAGCTGGGACGACAAGCTGATCAAGGAGGCCGGGCACAAGACGTTCTCGGTGGAGAACTCGGTCAACGTGTCCGGCAACACCATCTACTTCGCGAACTCGGCCGGGCTGGTGCAGGGCTGGGACATCAGCGGCCTGAAGAGCGGGCAGAAGCCCAAGCGGGTGCTGCGCTTCTGGACCGGTGACGACACCGACGGCTCGATCGTCTCCGACGAGCAGGGCATGCTGTACGTCGGCTCGGAGTACGAGAAGAAGAACGCCCGGTCCAAGACCGTCGGGCAGCTGATGAAACTCGACCCGAGCAAGCCGGACGACCCGCTGGTCTGGAAGATCGACGAGCGCAACGGCGGCACGTACAGCACCGCGGCGCTGCACAAGGACATCGTCATCTTCGGCACGCACGCCATGGACCTGGTCGGCGTGGACCGCGAGACGGGCAAGGTGCGCTGGCGGCACCACGTGCCCGGGATGGGCCACGGCTCACCGGTCATCATCGACGACGTGCTGATCATCGGCGACTGCAACGCGGGCTGGCTGTACGCGTTCGACGTCGCCGACACCTCGGTCGCGCCGAAGCCGCTGTGGAAGGTCAAGCCGGGCGCGTGCATCGAGTCGACGCCCGCGGTCTGGAACGGCGTGATCTACGTCGGCACCCGGGCCGGGCAGCTGCACGCCCTCGCGCTGCGATGACGGTCACGATCCCGGACTGGACCGGCCAGGTCGCCGACGAGCAGCCGTACCCGCTGGTCTTCGCGACCGTCAGCGGCGCGCACCTGTACGGCTTCGCCTCGGTGGACTCCGATGTGGACCTGCGCGGGGCGCACCTGCTGCCGGTCGCGGAGCTGGCCGGGCTGCGGCAGGGCCCGGCGACGATCAACCACATCGGCGACCGGCACGGTGTGGAGCTGGACCTGGTCACCCACGACCTGGCCAAGTGCGCCAAGCTGCTGCTGGGCCGCAGCGGCGACGTGCTGGAGCAGGTCACCTCGCCGCTGGTGGTGCGCACCACCGCGCTGCACGCCGAGCTGCTGTCGCTGGTGCCGGGCTGCCTGAACGCGGGGTACGCCGACCACTACCTGGGCTTCTCGATCTCGTCGGAGAAGCTGTTCGCGAAGACCGGCGAACTCAAACCCGCGCTGTACCTGCTGCGGGTGCTGGCGACCGGCCTGCACCTGATGCGCACCGGCGAGGTCGTGGCCGATGTGAACCTGCTGCACGAGGACGCGAAGCTGCCGTACGTGCCGGATCTGATCGCGGCCAAGCGGCAGGGCGAGCACCGGCGGCTCGGCGTCGACGCGGGGCTGCCGGGACCGGAGCGGATCCTCGCCGACACGGTCCGGCTGCGCGAGCAGCTGACCGAGGCCAAGGCGGCGACGAAACTGCCCGCCGCGCCGACCGCCTACGACGCGCTGCACGACCTGGTCGTACGGGCCCGCCTCGCGGCCGGCTGACCGCTCCGCTCGGGCGGGCCTGCCCGGCCGGCCGACGACGGACACAAAAGGGCCCGCCTGCGCCCCTGACCGGCGCAGGCGGGCGTTCATGGGCCCGTAGGGCGGGTTACCGGCGGCGCCAGTTGCGGCCGCGCACGGCGGTGGCGAAGCCGGCCAGGTGCAGCGCGATGAACAGGAAGCCCAGCAGGGACAGCGTGCCGACGGTGAACAGCGGCTCGACGCCCTCGCCGAGCAGGTCCAGCAGCAGGGCGAGCCCGAAGCAGATCGCGGCGATGATGGCGAACATCGTGACTCCAGTTATGTCGGTAGGGGTTTACTGACCCTGCGATGTCCACATGCGCATGAGCGCAAACCTCAGCGCAGTGCCACCAGCAATCGGCCCTGCTCGGTGGTGGTGACCTGGGTGCCCAGTTCCGCGCAGGCCTTGCCGAACCGCCAGCCGATCCACTCCGCCTCGTGCGGCATCGCGAACCGGGTCCGGGTGAAGTCCAGCGCCAGCGGCACCGCCTCCACCGACACCGGCCCGAGTGCGTCCACGGTCACCTCGAACAGCAGCCCGAGGTCGTTGCGCAGGCCGGGATCTACGGCGTAGTCGTCGACGAAGTCGCCCATGTCGTACAGCACCGGCCCGTGCACGCCGTGGAACACGTGCGCCGAGTGCCCGGCGACCAGCGTCGCTCCGGCGGCGAGCAGCTGCGTCGCGGCGGCCCGTACATGGCCGACCGGGCCACTGGTCATGTTCGGGCCCCAGTGCGGGGTCACCAGCGCGACGTCGACCTGCGCGGCCATCTCGGCGACCAGCTCGGCCAGCCAGTCCGGCACGCCGTGGTACAGGTCGGCGAAGGCGACGCCGGGTCCGTCCTCGGTGGCCGCGAAGTCCTGCGGGTGGTCGGTGACGCCGAGCACGCCGAGGCGCACGCCGCCCGCCTCCAGCAGCCGCCACGCCCGCGCCCTGGCCTGGTCGGGGCCCGCGCCGACCACGGCGACCCCGGCCCGGTCCAGGTGGTCGAGGGTGTCGGCGAGCGCGACCGGGCCGAAGTCGAGGGCATGGTTGTTGGCCAGGGTCACGCAGTCGACGCCCAGCCAGGCCAGCAGCCCAGCGGCCCGGGGCGGGGCGCGGAAGAAGAACGGCTTGCCCGGCGCCGGCCACGGCTCGCCGCGCTCGGAGATGCAGCACTCCAGATTGACCACGCACAGGTCCGCCGCGGCGGTGAGCTGCCGCACCTGTTCGGCGAAGATCTCCTCGTACGCCGCGTGCCCGAGAGTGAGCCGGTCCGCCACGGAGCGGCCGAGCATCGTGTCCCCCGCCAGGACGAGCTTCACGCCCTCATTGTGCCCCTCCGCCGATCTTGTGGGCTGGTTTGCCGCGCGAAATCCGGCCGTTCGGACAAGATTCCCGACAGCGGGCGCGCCGAGGGATGATGGGGGCACAGGAGGACGGCCATGCGACCCACTCTGCGGTTGGGCAGCATCGCCGGCATCCCGGTCGGCGTGCACTGGTCGGTATTGCTGATCATGCTGCTGCTGGGCCAGGGGCTGGCGACCGCCGTGCTGCCCGCGGGCGCGCCGGGCGGCTCGGCCGGCGCGTACTGGATCGTCGCCCTCGCCGTCACCGTGCTGTTCCTCGGCTCGCTGCTCGCCCACGAGCTGAGCCACGCCATCGTCGCCCGCCACTACGGGGTCAGCGTGCGCCGGATCACGCTGTGGCTGCTCGGCGGCATGGCCGAACTGGAGTCCGAGCCGCCGCACGCCCGCGCCGACCTGCTCGTCGCGCTCGCCGGGCCGCTGGCCAGCCTCGGCGCGGCGGCGCTGTTCGGCGCGGCGGCCGGCGGGCTGTACCTGACCGGGCTGGCCCCGCTGGCCTGGGTCGCGCTGGCCTGGCTGGCACTGGTCAACGCGGTGCTGGCGGTGTTCAACCTGCTGCCCGGCGCGCCCCTGGACGGGGGCCGGGTGCTGCGCGCGGCGCTGTGGTGGTGGCGCGGCGACCGGGCCTTCGCCCAGCGCACCGCCGCGCGGGCGGGCATGGTCGTCAGCATCCTGATGATCACGGGCGGCACGCTGCAGGTGCTGTGGCTGGCCGACATCGGCGGCCTGTGGCTGGTGCTGCTCGGCTGGTTCCTGCTGTTCGCCGGCCAGGCCGAGCAGGCCGACGCGCGCCTGCGCTCGGCCCTGTCCGGTGTGCTGGTACGCGACGCGATGACCCCGCTGCCCGTCGCCGGCTACGTCACCCAGCGCCTCGACGACTTCATCACCGTCGCCGCCGCCCACCGCCCCGCCGACGCGTACCCCGTGCTCGACCCCGACGGCCGCCCCGCCGGCCTGGTCACCCTCTTCTCCCTGGCCCGCCTGTCCCCCGCCCAGCGCACCGACAAGACCCTCCGCGACGTCCGCTTCCCCCTGGACCGCCTGACCCTCCTCGCCCCCGACGACCCGCTCGAAGAAGCCGCCCACCGCATCACCGCCACCCGCCTGCCCTGCCTGGTCCTCTCCGAAGGCCTCCTTGTAGGCCTCCTCACCACCGCCGACCTCTCCCGCACCATCGACCTCCACACCCTCACCGGAGGAAGGGCACCCTCACCTCGCTCTGCGTAGAGGGCGGCACCTTATTAACTTCACTCCCATACGCTCCGCTACCCCAACGGGCTGTACCGTCATCCACAAGTGTCCGGTTCTAGGCATCTCTGCCCGGTTGAGCTGTTCGGCGGATGCATGCTCGGGGCCTCGTGCATACGCTTCGCGGCGGTGGCGTTGCGGACGACGGAGGGAAGCGATGGAGATCATCGGCCTGGCAGACGCAGTGGACGCGCTGCGCAGGGAACTAGCCGAAGCACAGAAGTTGGGCGAGAATGATCCGCTCGGGTTCGAAGTAGGACCGGTAGAAGTCGAATTCAGTCTGGTGGCCAAGAAGTCCGGCGGCGGCAAGGTGGGCATCTCGTTCGGGGTGATCGTTGACGTGAACGGGAGCGTCGGCCGGGAGGAGACCCATCGAGTCAAGGTGACGCTGACCCCGAAAGATCGAAAGACGGGCCGGCGACCCGAGATCAATGATGAGGTGCAAGCCATACCCAACAGGTGATCTTCTGTGACGGATCTGGCACGCGTATGTGAGATTTATGCCGCACAGCAGGGCACCACGTCCATGCGGTGCGCTTCAGGCACCCTGATGCCCGGTGGCCTAGTGATCACTGCGGCCCACGCCGTAGGGCCGGTCGGCAGTGCGGTTAGCGTACGGCGGCTTCACGAGCACGAGCTCCACCCCGGCACGGTGATATGGAGCAGGAACGACCACGCGGTCGACGCCGCGCTGATACGCGTGCCCGATGCGATTGATCCTGGCGATCTTGCCGCGCTGCGTTGGGGTCAGCTGGTCTGCGGTGCCGGCACCGTCCGCGTGGAGGCGGTCGGTTTTCCCAGTTCCACTGTGGATCCCGACGACGGAGCGAGAGACACCGAACACCTGGCCGGCACGGTCCGGCAGTCTGCATCCGCCAAGTCCGGTCGACTCGACATCGCGGCAGACAAACCACCTGACGATTGGTTCGGCATGTCAGGTGCGGGCCTGTTCTGCAACGAACGGTTCGTAGGCGTGATCGCCCGAGCGAATCCGCATTTCCCGCAGACCCGCGTGAGTGGGGTTCATCTTGCGACACTCGCCGACGACCCGGAGTTCGCCGCGCTTGCCTGGCCGGGCGAGATGAAATCGCGGCCAGGACTCGAACCCGCCGAACTGGTCTCCCTCCAGCAGCCGGTGGAACCACCGCTATCCCCCGCGTCGCTGCTGCGCGCCGATGCCGCGGTGGTGCCGTTCAGCGGTCAGGAGGACCTGATCGAACGCCTACATGGCTGGTGCACTGAACCGCTGCCGAAGTCCGCCTTCCTGATCACCGGAACGGCAGGACGCGGAAAGACCCGAACGGCCCGTCACTTCGCCGATCAGATGCGCCGTGCGGGTTGGGCCACGGTCGTGCTGGCGACCAGCACCCTCGAGCCAGAGGCCGTACAGCAGCTCGCTTCGGTGCACCAGCCGCTCCTGCTCGTCATAGACTTCGCCGAACACCGATCAGAACAAATGGCCGTGCTGGGTAAGGCACTGAACGAACGTACTCATGCGACGCCACTGCGAGTCCTCCTTCTGGCCCGGCGCGCAGGCGAGTGGCGGACGCAGCTTCCGGCCGGCCTGGGCTTTGCCATCTCGGCCACGACGCACAACCATCGCGAACTCCGCACGCTGGACACCCCTGAAGAGCGTCGCGTGGCGTTTGCTCAAGCCGTCCGATCATTCGCCGCCGGTTTGCACCGACTTTCTGAACGCGGCGGCATCGCCCCCAGAGACTGGGACATCATCGCAGCGGCCGTGCAGACGCCCCACCTGCCCGGGCCGATGACGGCGCTGGACGTCCAATTGACCGCGCTGGTCAGCCTGCTGCGTGCCGGAGGGCCAACGGATGGCGACGACGTGGTGACCGAAGCCCGAGACCTGCTAAGCAACCACGAGGCCGAATACTGGCAGCGAATCGCAGCGCGACACGGCCTCCATCTCCATTCGGACACCCAGGAGGTCGCCGTCGCGGCCGCCTGTCTGCTCCCTGCGGCCGATCGAGACCAGGCTATTGCCATTCTGGGACGAGTGCCCGAAATCGAGGAGCTGACCCAGGATCGTAAAGGGGCAGTGGCTGCCTGGCTGGAGGACCTTTATCCGAGCTCCGCCGACTTCTGGGGAGGTTTGCGCCCGGACCTGCTCGCAGAACATCTGGTGGCCAAGGCACTCGGACGGAACACGAAGATCCTTCCGGTGCTGCTAGCCCAGGTCGACCAGCGCCAGGCCCGGCAGGCGATGACCATGCTGGCCGCTGCAGCCGGCCCGAGGGCGTTCCTGCAGGACCAGATCTCTGCTGTCATGGCAACCCATCCACGATCACTGGCGACAGCTGCGGTACAAGTGGCGTTGGAGGCGGCCGACCCGAAGCCGCTTCGCCGTGCCCTGTCGAGTCTCGTCGCCGCGCAAGGGAACGACCTGGCCCTGATGCAGCTCCTCTACCATTGCATACCAAACAGGACTGAGGTTCATTCCAAGCTTGCCGCCGATATCGCTGGCCACGTGGTGGCGGGGCTGCAGCGCCGGGCACCACGTCGCGCACGATCGCCTCTGGCCTTTCTGAGTGCACGCACGCAGGAGAGCGAAGCCAGCCTGGCCCGTGCGATCGACAGCCATGCTGTTCGATTGGCCGCGCTGGGACGCGGTAAGGAGGCGCTGGCGAAGGCGCGACAGGCCGTGGCCATTAGCCAGCGACTGGCCCGGGCAAATGCGAACAGCTACCTGGGCACCTATGCGATGACATTGAACAACCTGTCTAACTGCCTCTACGACCTCGGCTTGCAGGCCGAAGGCCTAGAGGTCAGCCGACAGGCCGTAACCGCGTACCGGCAGCTACTCCCCCCGCTGCCCACACAGTTGAGCTCTGAGGACGACCACAGCCTGTTCGCCGGTCTTGCCACCGCGCTGAACAACCTGTCCACGGCACTCGGAGCTCAGGAAAGCCTGATCGCCGCCAGTGAATCGGTGGTGATCTGCCGCCTGCTCGTCGCCGCGAGCGATACCTACACCGCCGATCTGGCACGATCCCTGAACAGCCTTTCGTCGAGCCTGAACGGACTCGGGGCCTTTTCAGAGGCAGCTGACTCGGTCAAAGAAGCGGTGAAGCTGTACCGGCCTCTGGCCGATACCCTTCCTGACTCTTACCTACCCAGTTTGGCAGCTTCCTACAACAATCTGACGCTGTGCCTCGTCGCCTTAGGTAACCGCGGAGCCGCTCTGGCCGCGAGCAAGCAGGCAGTGAAGCGTTACCAGCGGCTTACGACGCGGCGGCCCGGCGCCTATGTCGCCGAACTCGCTCGATCGCTTTGCACCGAGTCGGACTGCTTCGCCGAGTGGAGCCAACCGACCCAGGCTTACCAGTCGATCCATGACGCGGTGCACATCTACCGCCGGCTCGTGGTCGACGGGCAGGGAGACCATCGCCAGAACTTGAAGCGCTCGCTGTACACCCTCGCCGACCGGGCTCGGCAGATCGGCCGCCACAGAGAGGCCGATCAGGCCGAGCTGGAGGCACGAGAGTATGCCAGCATTGACAAGGAAGGCCCTAGTCAACGCGACACCAGGCCACCGCTGTAGACGCACTGGCTTCCTTCGCGATCGAGAAAGTTCGACAGTGACGAGTGCGGGACCAATGCTCAGCACTTTGGACCCGAATGAATGATTTTCGATCGTTTTAGCAGTGGAAGACTACTACTGTCTGGTTCGGCGCTTCGTGACAGCCGATCATCGGGACAAGAATCGCACGTCATGTTCTTCTACGCCCTCTCCGGGAGCACGAATGAACCGCAGTGACGTTCAGCGCAAGGTGGCGGTGCTCGACGCCGTACTGCAGATCTGGAACGGCGTGCTGCAGGGCCGGGATGGTGACCTGTTGCCCGCCGGCAGCCGAGACTTGCTCGCCGGCACCGTAGCCGGCCACTTGTCGGACGCCGAGGGCCGCCTGCGGCCCGTCGGCGAACTCCGTTCTCTGCTACTGCAGTGGCTGCGTCCCATGCGGAACACCGACAGAGCGGTTACCGAACCCACTGTGCTGCGCGTGTTGCGAGCGTCGTACGCCAAGGCCATCCCGGTCAGCGGTCGGAGTGAAGATCCCCCGGATGGCGCGGACCTTGTGCTCCTCCTCGAACGAGCCACGGGGTGGGGACCCGACAAACCCATGGCATGCAGCGGCATGAGCTACCACTTTATCCACCATACCGGCCTGTATCCCGACACGGCTGCCGGAGAATTGATCGACGCCGGTGTTCGCCGACTTCTGGACCATGGCGTCCCCTGGGGCCAGCCCAGGCCCGGGCGACTCAACCCCGACATGCGTCGGCGCCTCGTGCCCGCCAACGCGGACCGGCTCGCACTGTTCGACGGTGTCACCGACGGCTTGAGCGCTGGGCAGACCGAACAGTTGACCCGGCTCGCCTGCGTGTTGCTTGTCGGCGAAACCTTATTGGACTACGTCACCGCGCTCAGCGATCCATTCCGCGAAACAAACAGTAGGTGGCAGGAGTTGGCAGCTGCCGTACTGCCGCACTGGTCCGATCCGCCGGAAAGGCGGGAACTGCGGCGGCTCAGTGTCGAGCTGGACCGGGTGGAGCCGTCGGCAGAAAGCGCCGAGTTGGGCGGTGACTCGCTAGGCGTAGACTACGCGGACTTTCGCGCGGTATTCCGAACATTTGCCGAAAGGGCGCGCTACTTCCACGAGACAGGCCGTACTGCCCAGCGACCCAAGCCCACCGGTAACCCGGCCGACTTCCGGCGCCTGGCCGTCCACCTCGAACTTGCCATCGCCGAGGTACTGGAATACCGCACAGACAGCACCCATCGACTCGACGACATGATACTTGAGCTAGTCGACGAGGTGATCGAGGTACGTGAGCTTCAGCACGGTACCAGCGGAATGCTCAACATCCATCGCCAGCTGCGCCGACATCCGCGAGAGCGGCAGGACCACGGCACCCCTGGCGCCACCGTCCTACAGCAGGTGCTGACTAACCTCGCGCAACAAAACCGGCTCGGCGGCGACGCCCAGTCGGGTCGATCCTCCACCCCGGCCAGTGGACGGGACATCGAACGACTGGTCGAGGCCGCCGATCAGTATGTGGCTGGTCGCGGGCGTGACGGAATCCTGAGTACATTCGCCGAGAAACTGCCGGCGGTCATCACTGCGCTGACGCAGCCCGGCGGTCCGGCAGACGAAATCGAGTCCGCAGCGGACGCCCGCTGGCGGCTGCTGTCAGCCAGCGGGCTAGCGCTCAGCAGGCAACCTGCTGCTCATCATACGATTGCGGTTGCCAAGTCGTTCGCCGAGTTGGGCTGGACGGTGGCGGACGAGCGCGCACCGTCGGACATGCGTTCCGTCAACGATCCGGTATACAAGGCGCTACTCAAGCTGGAGAATAGCGAATTCGCACCAGACCTCGCCGGATCACTCACCAGGATCATGCGCGTACGCCCATTGGCGGACAGCAAGAAAGCGAACTTCGCTATGGCGCAGAAGGCCGCACACGAGTCGGTCATCTATGGCAGCCGAGCGCTGGAGGCGCTCATGGCCAGCCCGTCTGCCACCGTCCAGCGCATCGTCGACGCGCTGTCCGGTCTTCAATTGTCGCTATTGCAGGCAGGGGGAGTATTTATTCGCAGCGCCGAAACGGAGTTGATCCTCCCGCTGAAGTACAGCAGCCGCGAGCAGCGCATGGCTCACGCACGCTACATCCGGGACCTGGCCACCACTTCGTACACCTACACCAACCTCGCGGTCGCTCGACTGTACGACCTCAACTGCGTGGCTGACACGAACCTCGTCAAGCGCAGCGAGTTGAACATCCCCGACACGGCACCGGCGTCGACGTCGATGATGGGGATGCGAAGTTTGCTCTTGTGGGCAACGCTGCACCTGTCATTTCCCACTCGAGTCGCCAAGGACGTACGCTCGTTGCTGCCGAGCGTTCCGGCGGCGTTCCGCGAGATGCTCCAGCTGCGGCATCTCAGCCCGCTCAACTTCGCCGACATGACTCGCATCGCCATGCACTACGCCTTCCTCCAGGGCGACTTTCGCCATCCGGCCGGCGGAGCCACCAGCTTCCACCCCTCGACCCCGTCCCACCTGCGACCGGGATCGCGGGAACTCGACCTGGGCGCCTGCGGCCAGTATCTGGCGGCCAACGGCTTCGACACCGGAGTTCTCGATGTCATCGAGTTGAAAGTAGTCAATCAAACCCTCGACGAGACCAGCGACGGCAGATACAGCGAGTGGCGGCAGAACTACGTCAATAGAGCGAAACGCAGTCCTACCCGCTTCACCCGTGCGGATCTCGCGTACGCCTCCATCCGCCTGCGTGACGCAACGATCGGACATTGAAATCATCACTGCCCGATACAGTGGCGCCATCCGGAGCGGCTTGTTGCAAAGTGATGGCAATAGCCGCTAAGTTGCGGCAATGTCGTCACCCTTGGTCGTGGTCGAGGTCATCCTGCTCTCCGAGTGCGAAGGCGTTCTGCGTTACCGGCAATCGCGAGCCGCAGTCCGTGACCGCGCCCACCCGGACGACGTGGCCCGGCAGATTGCCGGCCTGTCGCCGTGTACCAGCGGCGGCCTGCTCCATTCAACCTCGTGGCGGGCGGAACAGGCTACCGTCGTGCTGACCTACGTTGCGCTGCCCGACATGCAGCCCGCGTCGGCTCGGCCGGTGCAGCTGGACGCCGTGACCTATGGCGGTCATCCGCTCGCGCCCAGCCCGGCGACCGTCGACCTGGACGCCGTCGCCGCACACGCCTGCCGCCACCTCGCGATGCTCGCCGACACCGACCGCGTCGTCGCCACCGCGGCCCTGCTGCTGCCGGAGCTGTGGGAGCCGCTACGCAAGCTGGCTCCGGTACCGGCGGGCGCGCTGACTGCTGTCGCCGTCTGACCCTTCCGCGGCGCCGATCAGGGTCGCGCACTGCCCATACTGCGCCGCCCATCCCAGTCGTCGGCTGGCCTCCCGGGCCGCTCAACGGGGTCGCGTTTGGTCCGTCCCGGTGACCCGCCGGCCCCTCAATCCCGACGAGTCTGCTCGATCTACGAGTAAGCCCGCCTCCTATCGGGTAGATGTGGCTGCGAAGGAACTGTCGGACCTTTGGGAGGAAAGCATGAGCCAGACGGCGAGCGCCACCAGCCGGCGCAAGAGCACGACCGCGGCGAAGAAGGCCACCAAGGCGACGAAGACCGCGGTGAAGAGCACGGCGAAGACCACCTCCAAGGCGGCTGCCAAGACCCCGCAGGGCAAGAAGTCCATGCCCGCGGCCGCGATGGGCCAGGACGCGATCACGATGCTCAAGGACGACCACAAGGTGGTCGAGAAGCTGTTCAGGGAGTTCGAGAAGGCCGGTGATTCGGCGTACGCCAAGAAGCGCAGGATCGTCGATCAGGTGATCGCCGAGCTGACCACGCACGCGTACATCGAGGAGAGCCTGTTCTACCCGACGGCGCGCAAGGCCGCGCCGGAGACCGGTGAGCACGTGCTGGAGAGCGTCGAGGAGCACCACGTCGTGGCCTGGATGCTGAACGAGCTGAAGAGCGCCGACCCGCGCGACGAGCGCTTCGACGCCAAGATGACGGTGCTGATGGAGAACGTCCGCCACCACGTCAAGGAGGAGGAGCAGGAGTGGTTCCCCGAGGTCCGCAAGGCGATGAGCCGCGCTGACCTGAAGGAGCTGGGCGCGAAGATGCAGGCCGCCAAGAGCAAGGCTCCGTCGAACCCGCTGTCGCTGAGCAGCGCCAAGGCCTGAGCCCGACCGGCCGCCGCCCCGACCGCGCCCGCGGTCCGGGCGGCGGCGCTGTGTCCGGGTCGGGGTTCCGGCGCGCCACACCGTCGTCGAACCGCCCGAACCCGCTGCTCACCGCACCGCGAAGGTAAGAAGGCGCCCTTCCTCTACGCAGAGCGATGTGCAGAGCCGCTGCTCGGCTAGCTGGCGCCAGCCGACGATGCCCTTCCTTTCATACGGGTGGTGAAGGCGGCGGCGTCGGCTATGGCGGCGGCGTGGGGGTCGTTGTTGAAGTAGACGTAGGCCGCGGTGGCGGCGGGGAAGGTGGTGGCCAGGCGGGTGTGCCAGGTGGTGAGGGCGGTGGGGCCGTAGCGGGGGCGGGGGTTGGCGCGGCCTTCGTGGAGGCGGAGGTAGGCGAAGTCGGTGGTGCGCCAGAGTGGGGTGACGGGGCGGCCGAGGCGGTCGGCCCAGGCCAGGGCGGCGTGGTGGTGTTCGAGGACGGCCCGGGTCTCATCGGTCCACCAGGAGCGGTGGCGGGGTTCGACGGCGACGCGGATGTGCGGTGGGAAGCAGCGCAGGACCGCGGAGAGGGCTTCGGGGTCGGCGCGCAGGGTCGGGGGGAGCTGGAGGAGCACCGGGCCGAGGTGGTCGGCGAGGGCGGCGGTGACGCCGAGGAAGCGGTCTACGGGCTCCTGCGGGTCGCGCAGGCGTTTGATGTGGGTGAGGTAGCGGCTCATCTTGACGGCCATCACGAAGTCCTCGGGGAGCTGGTCGCGCCAGGCGGTGAAGGTGTCGCGGGGCGGCAGGCGGTAGAAGACGCTGTTGACCTCGACGGTCGGGAAGTGCTCGGCGTAGTGCCGCAGCCAGAGCCGCTGCGGCAGGCCGGGCGGGTAGAACGGGCCCCGCCAGTCGGCGTACTGCCAGCCGGACGTGCCGACGAGGATCACCGTTGTCTTGTCACCCGAAGCCGGGCCGGGCAAACCCGCGTGTGATCATCGAGCGGTGGCGGTGACGGGTGTGCACGATCGGGACGAGCTGGCGCGGCTGCTGGGCGGGGATCCGGCGTTGCACGCGTACCAGCTCGGTGACCTGGACGACTTCTTCTGGCCGTACACGACCTGGTATCGCGACGGGGACGCGCTCGCGCTGGTGTACCACGGCGGCGGGCTGCCCGTGCTGCTCGCGTTCGACGACCGCCCGCGGGGCTCGCACGCGCTGCTGGCCGGGCTCGTCCCGCTGCTGCCGCGCCGCTTCTACGCCCACCTGTCACCGGGGGCCGAGCAGGTGCTGGCCGCGGAGTTCGCCGCCGAGCCCGGCGGCCCGCACCTGAAGCTGGCGCTGACCGACCCCGGCGCGCTCGCCGCCCCGCTCGGCGACGTGCTGACCGGCGCCGACCTGCCCGAACTGCTGGTGCTGTACGCGGCCGCGTACCCCGGCAACTGGTTCGACGCGCGGATGCTGGAGACCGGGCAGTACGTCGGGGTGCGCCGCGACGGCGAGCTGCTGGCCGTGGCGGGCGTGCACGTGTGGTCGCCGAAGTACCGGGTGGCGGCGCTGGGCAACGTGACCACGCACCCGAAGGCCCGGGGCGAGGGCCTGGCCAGGGGCGCGGTGTCGGCGCTGTGCCGGCGGCTGCTGGACACCGTCGACCACGTGACGCTGAACGTGAAGGCCGACAACGCCGCGGCCCGCTCGCTGTACGCCGGGCTCGGCTTCACGGCGGCAGCCGAGTACGGCGAGTTCACCTTCACCGCTCGTTGACGTGCTCCGTTCCGGCTCCTACGCTCTACGCGGTCCGGTGATGTTGGATTTCGTTGGAACAGGTGGAATTCCGTGGGCGGTTCGGAGCTGGTGGCGCTGCGCGCCGCAGGGGTGTCGCTGGTGCTCGACGTGGCCGGGCCGGGCCTGCCCCGCGTGCTGCACTGGGGCGCCGACCTCGGCGACACCCCGCTCGACCAGCTCGCCGGCGCGCAGGACGCGGGCGGCAACGCGCTGCCGCCGACCGCCCCGCTGCTGCCCACCCAGTACGACCGCTGGGCGGGCCGCCCCGGGCTGACCGGCCACCGCGACGGCGGTCCCGGCCACCTGCGGCTCACCCTCTCCGCGCCGGTCACGGTCACCGTCGACCCGAGCGGCGGGGGTACGGTCACCGCCGTCTCGCACGACGAGGTCGCGGGCATCGCGGTACGCACCGAGCTGGAGCTGACGCCGCAGGGCCTGGCCCGCCAGCGCCACGCCGTGACCAGCACCGCCCCGGGCGTCTGGCACGTCGACAGCCTGCTCTGCCTGCTCCCGGTGCCCGCCCAGGCGGCCGAGGTGCTCGACTTCACCGGCCGCTGGGCGCGCGAGCGAGCCCCGCAGCGCAGCGCGTTCGGCGACCAGACCATCGCCCACGAGAGCCGCCGCGGGCGTACCGGCTTCGGCGCGCCGTCGCTGTTCACGGCGGGCACGCCCGGGTTCGGCTGGCGCACCGGCGAGGTGTGGGGCGTGCATGTCGGCTGGTCCGGCGACCACCAGCACCTGGCCCAGCGCCTGCCCGACCGCGACGGCGTGCTCGGCGGCGGCGAGCTGCTCGAACCCGGCGAGGTACGGCTGGCCGAAGGTGAGACGTACACCGGCCCGTGGGCGCACTTCGCCTACTCGGCGGCGGGCCTCGACGGGCTGTCCGCGGCCGTGCACGGCTGGCTGCGCGCCCGGCCGTCGCACCCGGTCACGCCCCGGCCGCTGACCCTGAACACCTGGGAGGCCGTGTACTTCGACCACGACCTCGGCAAGCTGACCGAACTCGCGCGCACCGCCGCCGAGCTGGGCGTGGAACGTTTCGTGCTCGACGACGGCTGGTTCCTCGGCCGCCGCGACGACAAGGCCGGCCTCGGCGACTGGCACGTCGACCCGGACGTGTGGCCCGACGGCCTGCACCCGCTGGTGGACGAGGTGCGCCGGCTCGGCATGCAGTTCGGGCTGTGGGTCGAGCCGGAGATGGTGAACCCGCGCTCGCGGCTGGCGGAGCGGCACCCCGACTGGGTGCTGGCCGCGCCCGGCCGGCTGCCCGAGGAGCAGCGCTGGCAGCACGTGCTCGACGTGGCCCGCCCCGAGGTCTTCGCGTACCTGCTGGAGCGGCTCGACGCGCTGGTCGCCGAGTACCGCCCGGCGTACCTGAAGTGGGACCACAACCGGGACCTGGTCGAGGCGGTGCACGGCGGCGCGGCCGGGGTTCACGCGCAGACCGAGGCCGTGTACCGGCTGCTCGACGCGCTCCGCGAGCGGCACCCCGGCCTGGAGATCGAGTCGTGCTCGTCCGGCGGCAGCCGCGTCGACCTCGGCGTGCTGGCCCGCACCGACCGGGTGTGGGGTTCGGACAACAACGACCCGCTGGAGCGCCAGCACATCCAGCGCTGGACCGGCCTGCTGCTGCCCCCGGAGCTGGTCGGCTGCCACGTCGGCCCGCCCGTGTCGCACACCAACGGCCGCGCCACGTCGCTGGCGTTCCGCTGCGCCACCGCGCTGTTCGGCCACGCGGGCATCGAGTGGGACATCACCGGCTGCACCGACCAGGAGCGGGCCGCGCTGGCCTCCTGGATCGCGGCGTACCGGCGGCTGCGCGGGCTGATCCACACCGGTCGCACGGTGCGCGCCGATCACCCCGACCCGACGGCGTACCTGCACGGCGTGGTCGCCGCCGACGGCGGGCACGCGCTGTTCGCGTACGCCCAGCTGGGTTCGAGCGCCCGGGACGGCGCGACCCGGCTGCGGCTGCCCGGCCTGGACCCCGACGGCGTCTACCGGGTGTCGCTGCTGCCCGAGCTGCCCGGCCCGCAGCTGCACGGCCGCCCGTGGCAGCCGGACCTGGCGCTCTCCGGCGCGGCCCTGGCCGGCCACGGCCTGCTCGCGCCGCCGCTGCGCCCAGCGGAGGCGTTCGTGCTGGAACTGCACCGCGAGCCCTGACCCACCCCCTCACCGAGTTGATCATGAACTTATGGCACGGCTCGACGGCATGTCGCTGCCCTAAGTTCATGATCACCTGAGAAGGGTGGGTGCTGCTCGGACGCCCGGGGTCAGGGCTCCTGCCGATGGCGCCGGGCCTGGATGCCGACCCCGAGCGCCACGCCGACCGCGATGCCCATGCCGATGCCCAGGGCGAGGTTGTCCAGGGCCAGACCCAGCGCCGTACCGATACCCGCGCCGAGCGCGATGCCCAGGGCCAGGGCGCTGCCCGACTCCTTGTCGCCGCCGTTGCCGCCCTCACCCTCGGGCCCGCCGCTGCCCGCACCATCAGCCGGACCTTCCATCGGCTTGTCCGCACCGCCGGCCGGATCCTCCACCGGCCCGCCCGGTTCCCTGCCGTCCGTCACGATCGCCTCCCTCTACCCACGCCTCCGGTCGGACACCACATACCCGACCCGCACCGAACCATGTCAGACACCGGCAACCCCGCCCGGCCCCGAACCCGCAAGCGTCCCTTGCTTAAGACGATCTTGCACAAATGACCCCGCGGATGCCCGTCATGGGCATGTCGAGGGGCCACCGGCGCAAGATCGTCTTTAGCAAGGGGGGCACGCTGGGTAGTGCGGCGGGTGGGTCAGTCCGGGAGGCCGGGGATGGCGAGCTGTCCGGGGATCTCCGGGGTGGGGCCGCCCGCGTCCGGTCGGTCGGACGGGTTGGACGGGCTCGCGGCCGCCGGCAGGGGCGGCAGGGGCACCGGCGGCAGGGACTCGGACGGCTGGTGCGGGAAGAGCCGGGCGAGTTCGGGCAGGCGGCGGGCCGTCTCGGCCGGGTCGTCGAAGTTCCAGTGCTCGTCCTGCAGGGTCTGCAGCCGGGGCTGGCTGCGGTGCTCCTCGACCGCGCGGTAGATGTTGGCGCCGTGGCCGCGTACGCCTTCGAAGGCCTCGGAGGCGGCGTAGTTGAGCTCCTCCCACTCCGGCCACTCGTCGGCGCGCCACTCGCCCCGCGCGCGCCCGGCGAGGCTGCGGACCTGGGGCAGGCCGGCCAGCGCGTCCGGGTCGTCGACCAGGCGCTCGAAGGCGTTCCGGCCGAGGCTCATCAGCCAGGTGCGGAAGTAGCAGAAGCCGTCGTCGGAGCAGCCGCCGAAGACGCGGTACGCCGCGCCCCACATGAGCCAGGTCATCGCCCGGTCGGACGCGTCGTCGAGGTGCGCCTCGAAATCCAGGATCTCCTCGACCTCACGTGCCGCGAGCTGCCCCTGGATCCACCCGGCACGGCGCGCCCGGCCGGGATCCTCCCGCACCGCGCGCTCGATGAGCGCCCAGAACTCCCCCACATCCACGGCAGGCACTCTCCCACATCCGTCCGACGGTCCGACCCCGGCACCGAGATCGATCACGGTGCCGGGGCCGGGACACGCCGTCGAACCGTGCCACAAGTTCATGATCGACGCGGATGGAGGGGTGGCCCGGGCGGTGGGGGGACGCCGCCCGGGCCGGTGGGGGTCAGCCTGCGGGGAACAGGCTGCCGTAGTCGGCGAAGGCCATGGCGATGTCGGACTGCGCCCAGAAGCGGTGGTACGTGAAGGTGGGCGCGGGGCCGGTGCCGTTCAGGTAGTTCTGGACCGGGCCCCAGGCGGGGTCGGTCGTGTAGAACGGCCGGATCGACATGAACGTCGAGCTGGAGTTGATCGGCACGCCGGTGCCCATGGTGCCGCTGAAGCCCGACGGGACGTACAGGCCGTTGCCCGTCGACGCGTTGTACACGTCGTCGAACCGGTTGTAGTCCTCGCGGGTCTCCGGCACCACGATGCCCTTGCTGTCGTTCGCCTTCAGCAGGATCATGCGGTCGAGCAGGCCCTTGGCGGTCGCCTTGGCGGAGTTGCCGAGAGTGGTGCTGCCCGCCTTGGCCGCGTAGTAGGTCAGGGTGCGGGCGTACGCCGCCGCGACGCCGACGTCGTTGCTGGTCTTGACGACGGTGACGTGCAGGTTCGGGTTCGCGCCGGGAGTGGTCCCGCCGCTGACGTTGCCGGCCGGGGCACCCGACCAGGTCATGTCACCCGGAATCGTGAACGACGAGCCCGACCCGAGCGTGGTCTGGGAGACCGCCCAGGCGACCCACTTGTCCATGATCTGCTTGGCCTTGGCGTTGCCGGTGGCGTAGTACAGCTCCGCGACCCGGTGCAGCGACCACGCCTGGAAGCCGAACCACTGGTTGCTCGGCGGGTCGTGGTAGACCGGCTTCACGTCGTACGCCATGCCGTAGAAGGTCGGCGTGCCGCTCGGCGGGGCCGAGTAGTTGCCGTTCCAGCTGTTCGTCGCGCCACCGGCGATGGCGCCCTCGGCCGACTGGAGCCACAGGTAGAAGTCCAGCTGGCGGTTGAGGCTGGTGTCCCAGTCGGCCGCGGCCGTCGGGGACTGCGGGCGCAGCGCGGCCGGCCCGGACGAGCCGAGCACGTACGCCGCCAGCGGGTTCTGGTAGCCCTGGTGGTTGTGGCTGGAGCCGATGCGCCACGACCACGCCCCGCCGATGTCGCCGCCCCACGCGTAGTACCAGGACAGCAGGTAGTTGCTGCTGCTCTTGCCACTGCCCGCGGCACAGGTCGGCGAGGTGCAGCCCGGGTTCTTGAAGTACTTGTCGTACATCGAGTACCGCAGGAAGTCGCCCATCTTGGCGGCCTTGGCCACCGTCGCCGAGATCTGCGACTGGTTGCCCTGGGCCGTGGCCCACTGCAGCGCCCAGTACGCCGCCTGCACGGCACGCGCGTCGGCGTCCGGGGCGTTGGTGTAGCGCCACTGCCCCGTGCTCGAACCCTGGATGAACAGCGACGGGAAGTTCGCGAACCGGCCCGTGTCACAGGACGGGTGCGCGATCGTCTCCCACGCCGACTCCTGCGGACCGCGCTGGAACGTGTTGATGTACGTGACCCGCTGCGTGCTGTCGCCGCACTCGGCGCCGGTGCGGCCGGTGCCGTACTTGTACACGTCGTCGACGTCGAGCAGCCAGTGCATGCCGTAGATGTTGCGGTTGCCGTACGTCGACTGCAGCTCGTTGGCCAGCGGGTCCTGGCCGGCGACCACGCTGGTGCTGAGCGGCACCGGGTAGTTGCTGGGCAGCAGCCCCTCGGGCGCGTAGTCGGCCGGGTCGCTCGGGTTGTACGTGCTCTGCCCCGGCTGGGCGGACGCCGACGGGATGACGTACTGCTCGGTGATGTTCCAGGCGTTGTTGAACGGGGTCCAGTTGCCGGTGACCCGGCCGTACTGGGCCTCCAGCCAGATCCAGAAGCTGAACGCCTCGGACGTGGTCTCGTGGCCGTGGTCGGGCGCCTCGACGATCAGCGTCTCGATCGAGTGGTACGGGATGCCCTCCGGCGAGAAGTAGCCGTTGGCCGGGTCCTTGAGCTTGTTGTACTGCGTCGTGAACTCGGTGATGTAGGCGTTGGCGGTGTTCTCGTCGTCGACCTCGGTCGCGGTGACGGTCACCGAGGACAGCCCGCTGGACGCGACCGTGATCGGCCGGGTGCCGTTGGTGCTGTCGGTGTCCTGCGCGGCGGCCAGGGTGACGTTCTGCGCGGTGTTCCAGTTGCTGGTCGTGAACGTCAGGCTCGCGCCCGACGACACCGTGAGGTCGGTGTCACCGGAACCGGCCGTGTTCGTGACCGTGACGTTGCCGCTGGGCTGGATCGCCAGGCGCACCGAGTACACCGCGGTGGAGCCCTCGGGCACGCTCACGCCCGTCGGCGAGACCACCAGCGCCTGGGTGGTGGTCGTGTCGTTGTCGGCCTCGGTCGCGGTCACGGTGACCGAGGTCAGGCCGCTGGACGCCACGGTGATCGGGCGGGTTCCGTTGGTCGTGTCCGAGTCCTCGGCCGCGGCCAGGGTCACCGTCTGGGCGGTGCTCCAGTTGCTCGTGGTGAAGGTCAGGCTCGCCCCCGACGACACGGTGATGCTGGTGTCACCGGAGCCGGCCGTGTTGGTCACGGTCACGTTGCCGGACGGCTGCGCGGCCAGGCGCACCGTGTACGTCGCCGTGCCGCCCTCGGGCACCGTGACGCCGGTCGCCGACACCATCAGGGCCTGCGGGGTGACCGAGTCGTTGTCCGCCTCGGTCGCGTTCACCGTCACCGAGGTCAGGCCGCTGGCGGCGACCGTGAACGGCCGGGTGCCGTTCGTGGTGTCGGAGTCCTCGGCCGCGGCCAGGGTGACGATCTGGTTGGTGTTCCAGTTGCTCGACGTGAACGTG
>NZ_BONI01000011.1 GCF_016862635.1 Catellatospora coxensis
ACGGTCAGGCGAGCGAGCTGGCGGCGCTGGCTCACCTCCGACACGAATATCTGACCATCCCGTCGGCAGTCCGTACGATCGATCGCCGGCCAGGAACCGCAGTCGTCACCGTGCGTAGAGTGTCGGCATCGCCAGCAGAGCCAACGGGTAGGAGCCGACGGTGAAGATGGTCGAGCAGCTCATTCCCCGGACGGATGTCGCCTACCAGCGATGGCTGGCGTCGGTCACCGACGACGTCGTCGCCGATGCAGTGGTCATGTACTGCCTGGAGTCCTTGCCCGAGCGCAACACGACCTACGGAATCGGCGAGTGGCTCACGGGCTACCTCATGATCGGCCAGGAAGGCGATCGGGGATTCTTCCTCAGGCTCGACGGCGGCGGCAGCCCGGTGTTCTGTGCCGACCTGGGTGGACTCGGCGAGGTCGACCTCCATGTCGTTGCCCCCTCGTTCGAGGTGTGGCTGCGTTGCGGTTTCGCTCTGCCGGCCGACCCGGAGCCAGACCTGCCGCCGACCGCCGACGTCTATGTGGCTGGGATTCCGGTCGATGAAGTTCAGCTGCTGGTACGGGTAAGGAAGCTGCTGGGTGTGGATTGGCGGTTCGGGGATCTGAGGGGCCTGCTGGCCGCCCAACCGTTCCCGGCGGCGAGGTCGGTTCATCTGTACGCGCTGCTCCGCGACCTGGAACACGCCGCTGAGCTGCGGCCCTACCTGCTCTACGCCACCGACCACGGCCTAGAAGCGCTATGGCCGGCCGACGGCCCGGAAGGCCGGTGACCTGCACAAGTCAGGTATTCACCGCAGTCGACCGCCAGGAACCACCATTCGCCGGCGCTTGTCGCACGGATACCGCACGCAAGATCAGAGCGCGTCCGCGGTTCCGATCGGAGGCCTTGCCGCTTGCGCAGTCCGCACGATGCAGACGCCCTCATCGCGATGAGTCCAACCTCGGGCCGTGTACTGCCAGGTCGCCGGATCGGCCAGTGCCTCGGCCAGATCCTCCCGGCTCAACACCTCGAAGGTGCCGGCCACAACCAGCTCCGGTGAAAAGCGACGCGCCTCGACGACGCCCTGATCGACGAGCCCGAGCAACGCGTCCGCCAGCAGCGGAAGGCGGGACAGCTTGCCTTCCAGCTCCAGGTCGGTACGCCAGTCGTAAAGGACGCCAGGCAACAGGTCATGCTCGCTCGCATTGAGCAGGAGGCACTCCTCCTCATGGCTGGACTCGCCCGGCGTACGCACGGACAGATGGTGGCACGCGCCCTTGCCGGACCCCAAGCTGGGGCGACCCGAACCTTGAGTACAGCAGCGGCATAGGCTCGCTTCATGTTCTTCGAGATCATCGGCCGAGCAGCTCTTCCGGACTGTGTCGACCGGGACGACGTCGAGGACGCCATCACGGCTGCGCTCGGCTCGGATGGCGAAGTCACCGGGGCTGGAACCGGTGACGGTGGCTGGCATCTCGACGTAGAAGTCCACGCGGCAGGCGATCCGGCGCTGTCGGCAGCGACGATCGCAGGCACGCTGTGCCGCATGGACCTGGGGTGGGTTGCTGTTCGCCATGAGAGCTGGACAGACGCAGTGCCCGCCGCGCAGATCCGAGGCGCGGTTGAGGAACGTGCTGTTCCTTGACTCTCGGGGCATCCTCGGCTGAGGGATGCCCTGCGACATCGACGCAGGTTGCGCACCCGGTCGCCGGTGGCACGGTCTTGTCGCACGGCTGACGGTCCGCCGGAAAACCCGCCCATGGCATGATCGCCGGATGGAAATCATCCCTGGCGAGGGCGTGACCTTGGCAAAGGTAGGCGAGAGCCGGGACGAGGTTGAGCGTCGAGTGGGCGCGGCTGTGCATCCAGGCCGCGCGAGTCGAGCGGTCTACAACACCGCTCCCGCTCTTGTGCTGACCTATACGGCAGACGACACCGTCGAGGTGGTGGAGATCGCCTACTCCGGCGACGGAGGTGAGGAGGTCTACTTCGACGGCGTTCAACTGACCTATCGATTCCTGGAGGACGTCGTGGCCGACCTCGCCGCCAGGGGCTACGGCTACGAACCGATCGACATCGGGTACCGGGTCGAGCCCGGCTTCGCCATCTGGTCGATGGGATCCAGGTGGGCGCGGGACTTGGACCCGGACGCGGACGAAGATGATCCTCGCCAGGTCTGTGAAGGAGTATCCGTCGCCCCGTACGACTACTTCCGGCCGTTGACCGAGGAAGAGGTCGAAGCATACATCCGCAGCCTTCGCTAGCTTGCCGCGCCTCCTGGTCACTGTCAGCCGAGTAGCGACTCGAGCTCCGGTAGCCGGCCGAACAGGTCGGGCAGGCCGCGCACGCCGTCGCGCACGGACTGGTGTGACAGCGCGAGCTCGGGGCCGGTGCTCGCCTCGACACCGGCGAGGCACCGGAGCAGGTTCCACCTCACGTGGCCCAGCCAGCCGCCGACCATGTAAACGAACCAGCTCGGCCCCCACGGCGGCAGCACTCCCCCGCCCGCGACGTAGCCGTCCAGGACAGCGCGGAAGACGGCCGGCTCGATGCCGTCGAAGCCGCGCCCCTTCGCGAGGCTCAGCGCGGTCGAGCCGAGTTCCCCGGACAGGTCGAGCATCCCTGAGAGTTCCCAGTCGAGCACCACCGGCCGGCCCTCGCGGGAGAGCAGGTTCCACGGTTGGATGTCCTTGTGGGTCAGGACGACGGGCCCCGGCCGTTCGCAGGTGCCGACGAACTGGGCGATCGCGAGGAGCGTATCGACCTGGGCGGCTAGCTCGTCAGCCCACGGCTGGCCCGTCGCCACCGCCCGCGTGGCCAGCTCAGGCCAGTCCCGTGCGGTCGGCTCCTCGGTCGACAGGTCGGTCCACGCGACGTCGAGCCGGTGGATGCGCGCGAGGATCTCGCCGATCTCGAATGCGTACGCCGTCGACACCGGTTCTTCGGGCACCGTTTCTCCCTCGACCCATCGGTGTACGAGGGTGTCGTGGTCGGCCGAGACCGGCTCCGGCATCGGAATGCCTGCGGCGAAGGCCGCCCGCTCGAACCTGAACACGTCTTCGACGTGGTAGGTCCAGCGGCGATCGGCGAGGTTCAGCCCTTTCACCGCGAACGACCCTCGGTCGGTGTCGAGCCGGTACATCCGGTTTCCGTACCCACCGTGGACGCGGACCATCGGCCGGATCGGCGTGCCGAGACGGGAAAGATCCACCCGCGTATTCTAGGAGCCGACGGTTCATCGACGCACCGAACTTTCTGCGATGCATTCCGCGTACCGATCACCCCCTGGCCGACGTACGCCGTGAGCCATCGATCAGTCAGCTGTAGCCGGCTCGTCATCATGACGTCGGCGATCAGGTGATCGACCGTTTCGTTCGGTTCGACCGGAACGCCAGGTCAGCAGGGTTGATCGTGATGCCGGCCCGCTTGGTACGGCAGTCACGTTTCGTTGGCTGAGCTGGGTAGATGTTCGATTCCGCTGGCGCTGGCCCAGGTGTCAGAGGAGTCTGAAGCTCCGGTTGACCGCCGCCGAGGAGGAGCGGGGGCGCACCGTGGTGCCGTCGACTCGTTCAACGACGGGCACCGAGCCGTCCAGCCACAACGTGTCGCCCTGGCGCAGGAACAGCGCTTCCTCGAGAGTGATGGTCAGGCAGCTACGGCTGACCATGATCTCTCGGATCATGAGGTTCCTCGGGGCGACGATCCGGTCTCCGGACAGCTGCATGTGCTCATGTTTGCATCTCAGCAGGTTTCATGTCGACCGGCGCAGTGATCGAGTCGAGCAAGGTGTGCGCAGGGACGACCGCCGCCTGATCAACTATGATTCTTCGCTGTGTTTCTGTCACGGCCGAGGTAGCCAGACAGCGAGTTCGCCTCCCGGAAGACTCACCACCGACATACCACCGGGCCCACCGGCGGTCCACGCCTCGTAGTCTGAGTCAGGTGGGACCCGGAGCAGCCGTCCGCTGCTGAAGACAATGCGAAGCACCCCCGACTTGAACGCCACGGCGGAAAGTACGTCGGTGTTGAACACAGCGAGGCCGGCAGCCACGTCCTGGCGCTGCGGGTCCAAGGTGATCGTCTCCGGCCTCACCCCGGCGGCGGCCCAGCCCAACGTGGCCTTGCCCTCGATCCGCACCTGCCCGGCGTCGTCCAGTCGCAGGCTGAAGGCGTGGTCGACCAGAATCTGAGTCACGCGAAGACCACGAAACGGCAGAATCCAACGGTCATCGTGTTCTTCCAGGGCAAGCATCCGCTCGGTCACTTCGGCAGTGTGCCGGACGCCGAGGCGGCCCCTGCTGGCCGCCTCCGCCATGGCCGTCGTCATGCCGTCACCAGCGGCTTGACTCGCGACACCTCCGAACGCGAGTAGTCCGCGCGCACCCCGGTACAGGTCCGCAACGCACCGCCGCTCACGCAGAGTGACGAGAAGGTGCCGCTGCCCTAATGGCCGTTCGGCTGATCTGCCGCAATTCAAGATCGCATAGCATCTCGCAGGTTACGACCTGGGAGGAATGGCGATGCGGGGACGCCTCAAGGCCGGCATGGTGCTGGCAGCACTGCTGACGAATCTTGCGCTGACGGGCTGCGCGCCCGGACTGCCGAGCGAGGCGGACGGCGATCTCGTCGACGACTGGGCGGCGATGGCGGCGGTCACCGGCTGGGAGCCGAAGGTCGGTGAGTGCATGAGCGGCGTGCCCGTCGCGGTGGCGATGCGCTCCGCGCCGGTCGTGGACTGCGCCGAGCCGCACCACGGCGAGGTCGTGCACGTCGGGAAGTTCAGCATCGACAAGTACCCCGGTCCGACGGACAAGGCGGCGGCGCTGGTCGAGTGCGATGCCAAGGCCAAGGCGTACCTGGGCCGCGCGTGGGGTGACGCGCGGCTGGAACTGCGGGTCGCGACGCCGCGTACCGACACCTGGCAGAGCGGTGCCCGCTGGTTCCGCTGCGAGGTCAGCGAGATCAAGACCTTCGACCGGGACAACAGCTTCACCACCCGCACGGGCAGCCTGAAGGGCGCCGTTCCGGCCGCGCTGCTGTCGGGCTGCGTGGTGGTCCACGAGCAGGGCGACGACATCGCGCAGATGGAGGACGTGCCCTGCAACAAGCCGCACAACGCGGAGTACGTGGGTGTCTTCCGTGCCTCGGCTGCCACGCCGTACCCGACGTCCGAGCGGCAGTGGAACGCGATCCACAGCCAGTGCCAGGTGCTCAAGGGCAAATTCCTGGGCGTGAGCGCGGGCCAGGCCGAGTACTACGGCGGCATCGCCTCGGCCCGCAGCAAGTCGGACTGGGATGAGGGCGACCACGTCGTGCGCTGCGCCGTCTCGTGGAAGAAGAAGATCTCCAAGTCGGTCCGGGGCAGCAAGGGCAAGGGCATCCCGAACTGACGGCGTCGACCGGAGGCGCAGCTCGGCACTGCGCCTCCGGTCGTGACCGCGGTGCGGATCAGCAGGTGACGATCCGATCACTTCCACGTCCGGGCCACCCGGCGTGATCACGAACTGCCACCTAACCGGACCGACGGGAAAGAGGTCCTCATGCGCCGGGTCGTTTCGGTCGTCTGCGCAGCGCTCGCCACCGTCACTCTGGCAGGTTCACCGGCCTTGGCGCAGGTGGCCAGCTCGGACGTGGCGGTCGGGCTGGAGTCGACCAGGGTCACCTTGGCGACCCTCGATCCCAACGCGAACAGCATGTACAAGGGCGACACCGGCATCGGCTACGTGACGGTGGTGATCCGGTCCCACAACTACGGGCCGGAGAACACCACGGACACCTCCGTGGTGAAGGACATCACGGCGCCGCCCGGCACGGTATTTCGGCAGCTGGACGAGAAGTATTTCGCACAGTGGCCGGGCCTGTGCACGGTCGTGGTGCCGCACACCCGCGTACGATGCAAGGTCAACGGCTCGATGTGGCTGGACACCTACAACGGCGGCAGCGGCGGCCACACGACCGAGTACTACTTCGTGTTGAAGAAGAAGTGCGTCACGCCTGGCCGGTTCCGCCTGGACTACGCGGGCGACCCGAAGACGTCGAACAACTCGGTCTCCATCCCGCTGAAGGTGCCCGGCGTCACCGCCGCCGACTGCAAGCCCAAGCCGAAACCGTCCCCCACCCGGGCCGCGGCCAGCCCGAAGCCGGCCGCCCTGGCCAGCCCGTCGGCAGCCCTGGTCAGCGCCGCGGCGAGCCCGTCGGCGACCGAGCCGCTCGCCGTGTCCGCTGAACCCTCGCCACAGGCGGTCGCCCTCGCCTCGTCGAACGAGGAATCCTCCGGAAGCGGCCTGCTCATCGGCGTGGCCGGTGCACTGGTCGGCGCGGCCCTGCTGGCCGGATGGTGGCGGTACGCACGCCGCAAGCCGACCGAAACCGTGTGATCAGCGCGCGCCCCGGATCGCAGCTGCGGTCCGGGGCCTGATCTGTTCACTCGGCAGGCGTAATCTCCCGTGGGCCGACCGTCGGATCATCGACCGTCGCTGGCGTCGTCTCGCGACCGGTCCGACCCTGCGGACATGCAGAAAACATTCAGCAAGTGGATCGTCGCAGCGGTGGTCGCGCTGATGGCCGTGGTGATGACGCCCAGCATGGCGTCGGCCGGCCAGGGATGGAATCGGCTGATCCAGAACCAGTGGTCCCGCAAGTGCCTGGAGATCAGCTACGGGTCGACGGCCGACTTCGCGCCGGCCGGCCAGTACTACTGCTACGGCGGTCCGGTCGAGCAATGGAACTACGACACGCAGACCGGCTGGGTGGTCAACGTCAACAGCCGCAAGTGCCTGGAGGTGCCCTGGTCGAACGGGAACAACTACGTGCAGCTCGGGCAGTACGCCTGCCACGGCGGCAGCAACCAGCTCTGGACGTTCAACCCCAACAACGGGCTGATCGCCAACCGGCTGACCGGCAAGTGCATCGAGGTCTTCAGCACCGCCGACTTCGCCGGGGTCTACCAGAACACGTGCAGCGGCGCGCCCGGTCAGAAGTGGTGGTGGTAACCGCCTGGCGGGCGATCATTCCGTAGCGCCCGCGGGAGACGCCCATGGGAGTCGTCGGTGGTGCGGCCGTCGGCTCCCGCTATGCGTCGTGCCCCCGGCTTCTTCGACCACGCCGATCGCGTCTGGATCAGGCATGCTCTGAGCGAACGGGGCCGCTTCCTCGCGGTGTCCTGCCTAGGCTCGGTCGCATGGGGACAGGGACGACAGCCGCGTACGACGCGCATGCCGACTGGTACAACGACTTCATGTCACCCGCCGCGGGCGACTACCTGCGCCGGGTGCACGCCACGCTCACCGACCTGCTCGGCCCCGGCGACGGCTTCTGCCTCGACGTCTGCTGCGGCACCGGCGCCCACGCGCCCGCCGTCGCCGACCTCGGCTGGACCCCGGTCGGCGTCGACCTGTCCGCCGGGCAGCTGCGCCACGCGATGCACCGGCTGCCGGTCGCGGTCGCCGACGCCGCGGCGCTGCCGTTCGGCGACGCCTCGCTACCCGCCGCGGTATGCGTGCTGTCCAGCACCGACGTGCCCGACTACGCCGCGGTGGTCCGCGACATCGGGCGGGTGCTGCGGCCCGGCGGCCGGTTCGTGCACCTGGGCGTGCACCCGTGCTTCATCGGCGCGTTCGCCGACTGGAGCGGCAGGCCACGCGTCGTCGTCGACGAACGCTACGCCGAGCGCGAGCACACGTTCGAGACCTGGAACCCGCACGGTGTTCGCGCCCGCGTGGGCGGCTGGCACATCCCGCTCGCCGAGCTGCTCAACGCCGCCATGGCGGCCGGCCTGCGCCTGAATCGGGTCACCGAGGCCGGTGGCGGACCGGTCCCGGACCTGTTCGGTTTCGTCGCTGTGAAACCGTGAGCGGGTGGGATTCGGATACAAGACCTCCTGGATAGCCGTACGCGACGGGGCTGCCGCGGAGGTCGCGACAGCGCTCGGTCTCGGCCAGGTCGTGCCGATGTCGTGGGACGAGGGCACCGACCGCGCCTATGACCAGGGTGTTTACGTCAGCGCCCCGGTGTCGGGCTGGGTCCTGGCCCACGGCCGGGACCTGGGCCTGGACGGCGACCACGCTGACTTCCTGCCCCGGCTCGCCGACCTCAGCCGGGCGCTGGGCGAGGTCTGCTTCTTCGGCACTCACCGGGTCTCGGAGTACCACGCGTGGGCGCTCTGCCGGGACGGGCACGTGCGACGCGCGTACTGCATCGGCGACGGCCAGGTGCACCAGTTCCACGGCCCGGTCAGCGAGATCGAGCAGGCCCTCGGTGTCGGCACCATGCCGTTCCCCGACGACCCCGGCGCGCTCGGCGACAGCGAGTGGTCGGCCTGGTGGGCCGCCGCGCCGTCGGAGGATCACGTGATGCTGGTCGCCGGGGCGTGGAGTCTCAACCCGCTCGACATCCACGACGTCCCGGACCCGGGCCTGTACGCGTCGGCCCGGCGCGTGGGCTGACCGGATTCAACGGTGCCGCAGGCGCCCGTCGCCAGGTCCGCGGTATGGCGGGCTCATCAGTGCCAGCCCTGCGACGATCGCGCACGCCAGCAGCAACATCGTGAGCACGAATTCGATCATCGTCGGCGCCTCCCTCGCAACGCCTGCCCTTCTCCACGATCACCCGTGCGCCCGGCCCCGGCAAGCACACCCGCACCACCCGTCACCCTCAGCGAATTCACAGGTCGGGGCGGTATCGTGACGCCTTGAGGGGAGTACCTCGACAGACCGCTCCGGTCATTACGGCCGGCCGCCCGGCCCCGGACGGTCGCTCGCGCTTCGCGCGGGTGAGGGAGACCTCAGACGCACACGTCTGGAGTCTCGTCATGCTCGTCGACACCTCTGCCGCTCCCCTGTCCACGATCGGCACGCCGTGGCTGTGGGCGGCGACCGTCCTGGTGCTGCTCGGCCTGCTGGCCGTCGACTTCGCGATCACCCGCAGACCGCACGCGGTGCGGATGCGCGAGGCGGTCGGCTGGACCGTGTTCTACCTCGCGCTGCCGGTCGCGTTCGGCTTCTTCGTGTGGTGGCGCTTCGGCGGCACCCCGGCCGTCGAGTTCTTCACCGGATACGTGGTCGAGAAGTCCCTGTCGGTCGACAACCTGTTCGTGTTCATGCTGCTGCTGGCCGCGTTCGCGGTCCCGGCGCAGCTCGCGCAGCGGGTGCTGCTGTACGGCATCGTCGGCGCGCTGGTCCTGCGGGCGGTGTTCATCGCCGCGGGCGCGGCGGTGCTGCAGACCGGCACCTGGGCGTTCCTGCTGTTCGGCGGCGTCCTGCTGATCACCGCGGCGAAGGTGCTGCGGGACGCGATGCGCGGCGGCCAGCACGCCATCGACATCGACAAGATGCGCAGCGTACGGCTGCTGCGCCGGTTCATGCCGGTGACCGACGAGTACCACGGCTCGCGCCTGACCGTGCGCCGCGCCGGCGTGCGCGCCCTGACCCCGATGGCGCTGGTCGTGGCCGCGGTGTTCATGACCGACGTGGTGTTCGCCGTCGACTCGGTGCCCGCCGTGTACGGCGTCACCGAGGACCCGTACCTGGTCTTCGCCACCAACGCGTTCGCGCTGCTGGGCCTGCGTGCCCTGTACTTCGTGCTGCACAACGCGCTGAGCAGCCTGCGCTACCTCAACCACGGCCTGGCGCTGATCCTGGCGTTCATCGGCGTCAAGCTGGTGCTGCACTGGGCGCACGGGGTATGGCCGGCGCTGCCCGAGGTGCCGACGGTGCTGTCGCTGGCCGTCATCATCGGCGTGCTGCTGACCGTCACCCTCGCCAGCCTGGCCGCCAACCGCCGCGACGCCCGGGTGCTCGCCGCGGCGGCTCGGGACGACGTCGGCTCGGCCACGGAGGCCCCCGCCCTGCGGCGGTGACCGCCGGCCTGCTTGCGCCGCAACACGCTGCGGCGGAAGCAGGCGGTTGCGGGGTTCGGCGGCCGGCGAGCGGCAGGATCGTCGGTGTGAACACGACCGATGGGGGCGGCGTCGAAGCGGTCCCGGCGCGCGGACAGCCACGGAGCGCGGCAGCCGCGGCGAAGCTGGCGGAGTACGACCGCCGGGTCCGGATCCCGATCATCCTGTCCGCGGTGCTGCCGCTGATCATCGTTCCCGAGCAGGGCAACTGGGTCGCGGTCGTGGTCGGCGTCGTCTCGTGGCTGGTGTTCGCCGTCGACTTCTTCGTCCACCAGCGGCTGCTGGTCGGCTATCTGGGCACCCACCTGGGCAAGTTCGACCTCGCGATCGTGCTGCTGACCGCGCCGTGGTTCCTGGTGTCCGGGGCGCAGGGCGCCGGCATCGTGGTGGTCCTCCGCCTGGCCAGGCTCGGCCGGCTCCTGATCGCCACCAAGGGCGTCCGGCGGCTGTTCGCCCGCCTGGGCCGGGTCGCGCTGGTCGCCGGATCGGTCCTGTTCGTGGGCGCGGCCATGGCCTACTACGCCGAACGCCCGACGAACCCGGAGTTCGCGACGTTCGGCGACTCGCTCTGGTGGGCGATCGTCACCCTGACCACCGTCGGGTACGGCGACATCGTGCCCATCACCACCGCCGGCCGGGTCGACGGGGCAGCGATCATGATCATGGGTGTGGCCCTGCTCGGCCTGCTCGCCGGTTCGCTGGCCAGCTTCTTCGGGCTGCAACCGCAGCAGGCGGACAACGGCGACACCACCCCCGACGCTGCGGTACTGGCCGAACTGGCTCACCTGCGCGCCGAGGTGAAGGAGCTGACGGGCCTGCGCGAGCAGCTCGCCGTGCTCACCCGTCACCTCGCCGCGAAGCCCGAGACCCCACCGGACGCCGACGCCGGCTGATCCACTCAACGCGCGAGAGTAGTGCCCCCTAGCGCTGCCGCCGGTCCGCACGGCCCAGGATCAGGTCGGCGACCAGCGCGGTCCAGCCGGTCTGGTGTGAGGCGCCCAGGCCCGCGCCGTTGTCGCCGTGGAAGTACTCCGGGTAGATCAGGCGGTCGCGCCAGTCGGGGTGGGTCTGCAGGACCTCGGTGCCGCCGTACAGCGCCCGGCGTCCGTCCTGGCCGCGCAGGAAGATGCCGATGATCCGCTCGGACACGTCGGCGGCGATCCGGTTGAGGCCGTGGTGGGTTCCCGAACCGGTCGGGTACTCGAACGTCGCCGACTCCCCCAGGAAGTCGCCGAACTGGTGCAGCGCGCTGATCAGCAGGTAGTTCACCGGCATCCAGACCGGGCCGCGCCAGTTGGAGTTGCCGCCGAACGCGCCGGTCCGGGACTCGGCCGGTTCGTAGCCGACGCTGAACGGCCGGCCGCCGAGGTCGACGACGAACGGTTCGGCGGCGTGCACGCGCGAGATGCTGCGCAGGCCGTACGGGCTGAGGAACTCGGCCTCGTCGAGCATCCGGGACACCAGCGGTCCGAGCTGGTCCATGGTCACCATCGACAGCAGGCGGCGGCGCTCGCCCGACGGGCTGGTGCGATGCTCGCCGACGACCGCGGCGTAGGCGGGTTTGTGCGCCAGGAACCAGTTGACCCGTTCGACGAGTTCGGTGAGCCGGCCGAAGGTGCCCTCGCGCCAGGTCACGGTCGCCACCAGCGGGATCAGGCCGACGATCGAGAACACTCGCATCGGGATCGGGGGGCCGCCACCGACCCGGACCGTGTCGCAGTAGAAGCCGTCCTTGTCGCTCCACAGCGACTGGGCCGAGGCGGAGATGTAGGCGAAGTGCTCGAAGTACTTCGTCGCCACGTCCTGGTAGCTGGGGTTTCGCACGGCGAGGCGGACGGCGATCTCCAGCAGGTTCGCGGCGTACATCGCCATCCAGCCGGTGCCGTCGGACTGCTCCAGCCGGCCGTCGACGGGCAGCGGCGCGGACCGGTCGAACGGGCCGATGTTGTCCAGGCCGAGGAATCCGCCTTCGAAGACGTTGCTGCCGTCGGCGTCCTTGCGGTTGACCCACCAGTTGAAGTTCAGCATCAGCCGGTGCATGATCCGTTCGAGGAAGTCGAAGTCACGGCCGCCGTCGAGGTCGAACACGCGCAGCGCCGCCCACGCGTGCACGGGCGGGTTGACGTCGCCGAACGCCCATTCGTACGCCGGGATGCGCCCGTCGGGGTGCATGTACCAGTCGCGGGTGAGCAGGAGCAGCTGCTGTTTGGCGAACACCGGGTCGACGCGGGCGATGGCGACGCAGTGGAACGCGAGGTCCCAGGCCGCGAACCACGGGTACTCCCACGGGTCGGGCATGGAGATGACGTCCGCGGCGGCCAGGTGCCACCAGTCGCGGTTGCGCCCGTGCAGCCGGTCGGCGGGCGGGGCGACGGTGGTGCGGTCCCCGGCCAGCCACTGGCCGACGTCGTAGCGGTAGAACTGCTTGCCCCACATCAGCCCGGCGATCGCGCCGCGTACGACGCGGGCCTCCTCGTCGGTCGTCCCGGCCGGGACCAGGTCGGCGAAGTACGCGTCGGCCTCGGCCCGCCGGTCGGCCAGGACGGTCGTGAATCCGGCGCCGAGGTCGGTGGACGACTCGGCCGGCCGCGCCAGCCGGAGCCGGATCTGGCGGGACTCGCCCGCCGGCACGTCGAGCACGTAGTGCAGCGCCGCCTTCGTGCCGGTCATCGCCGGGTTGACCGTGGCCGCGCCGTGGACGACGTGGTCGTTGATGCCGTCCTTCGGGTACGCCGAGCGGCCCGACACGTTCCACAGCCGCCGCGTGTTGGTCTCGTTGTCGCAGAACAGGGCGGTCGGCGTGCCGTCGCCGACCAGCTCGATCGTGCCCAGTTCGGCGTGCTCGGCGGTGAGGTGCCCGCCCTGGCCGGTGATCGTGGGGACGTCGTCGTGGCCGGGCCGGCCCCAGGCCCAGGTGTTGCGGAACCACAGCGTGGGCAGGACGTGGAGGGTCGCCGGGTCGGGTCCGCGGTTGGCGACGGTCACCACGACGCACAGGTCGGTCGGGGACGCCTTGGCGTAATCGGCGGTGACCGACCAGTACCGGTCGTCGGCGAATACCCCGGTGTCGAGCAGCTCGAACTCCGGCTCGTGCCGGCCGCGGCGCGCGTTGACCTCGACCAGTTCGGAGTACGGGAACGCCGCCTGCGGATAGTGGTAGCGCCAGCTCATGTGGGAGTGGGTGGGGGTGGAGTCCTCGTACCACCAGTACTCCTTGACGTCCTCGCCGTGGTTGCCCTCGGGGCCGGTGAGGCCGAACATGCGTTCCTTGAGGATCGGGTCCTGGCCGTTCCAGAGCGCGAGGGCGAAGCAGAAGTGCTGCCCGTCGTCGCAGATGCCGGCCATGCCGTCTTCGTTCCAGCGGTAGGTCCGGGACCGGGCGTGGTCGTGCGGGAAGTACGTCCACGCTTCGCCGGTCGCGCTGTAGTCCTCGCGCACCGTGCCCCAGGCGCGTTCGGACAGGTACGGCCCCCAGGCCCGCCAGGGCAGTTCACCGGAGTCGGCCTGTGCCAGCCGGCGCTTCTCCGGGCACACGTCAGATTCAGCCACCATCTGCCCATCATCGGGATCGGAGTGGCGCGGGCAGGCCGGTTTCGCGCTTTTGCTCAAACTCCCCGCCCGGGCTCATCGACCGAAAGCGAGGTCAGCCTGCCGACGAGTGCGTGAAGCGCCTCGATCACGATCCTGCGGTCGTAGGTCAGCACGGCGTCGTACAGGTCCGGTTCCGCGCGGCGGGCGAGCACCGCGGCGGCGAAGTGGCTGCCCACCGCGACCAGGGCACGTTCGCCCTGGACCGGATCCGAGTCGGGCAGCGGGACGACGTGCACACCGGCTCCCAGCGGAGCGGCCGAGGCCTGGCCGAACACGACCACGGCGATCCCCCGCTTCGCGATGTGGCTGTATGTCAGCCACGTCTGCTCGTCTAAGGGCGTGGTGGCGGGGACGGCGGCATACAGCACCCGGACCGCGTCGGTGTGCAGGGCCATCTCCTCCAGCAGCGCCCACAGCGGTGTGAGCATCTGCGGGCTCATCGGCAGCGTCGGGGCACGGCCACGGATCGCCGAGAACGGCGTCGAGGCGCTGGGCGGGTACGGGGCGACCCGGGGTATGGGATCGGCCGACAGGTCCACCGCTGCCGGCAGCCGCGCCGGCCGGCCGAACAGCCAGCCCTGGCCGAGCGTCGCGCCCATGGCACGGGCCGCGGCAAGGTGCTCGGGAGTCTCGATGCCCTCGCAGAGCACCGCGGCACCGGTGGCTTGTGCCTCCATCTGCACAGAGTTGATGACGAATGTCTGCGCCCACGACGGGCCCGCGCACTGCGTGACACTTCGGTCGAGCTTGATCACATCAGGGGCGAGAACCGAGATCATGTTCAGGCTGAACGGGTCGACGCCCACGTCGTCGACGGCGATCCGGCCGCCCTGCTGCCGGAATGTCGTGACTCCACGCAGGATGGCAGCGGGATCACCACCCCGGCGTTCGGTGATCTCGATGATCAGGTCCAGCTCACGCAACGCCCGCTGGTAGGTGGGCAGCAAGTCGATGGGGCAGGGCGTCCCGAAAGTCGCCGGATCCACATTCACGAACACGGGAACGTGGCGAAGATCTGTATCGAGTACCAGCGCGCACGCGTTGACGCCGCAGATCCAATCAAGCTCGGCGGTCACGCCGCGCCGGGCGGCTTCGGCGAACAGCGACGTGGGCGACTCGTAGCGCGTTCCGTGGGGACCACGGGCCAATGCTTCGAGCCCCACCGCCCGCCCGTCACGCAGCGAGACTATCGGCTGAAAAACTGGACTGACTGCGCGGGCGGCGAGCAAGGCGTCGAAATCGTCTCTGACCGACGACATCCGGTCTCCCGAGAACCCGTGCGAATGCACGCAAGTTCGGTCAATTATAACGTATAGGTCTCATAGGCGTGCAGCTTCGCCAAAACGCACTATCCGCCAGGGGATACGGCCGCGTCGGAGGCGAAGATGTTGAGCCCCAGCGCCCTGGACAGGTGCGCGGTGGCGAGCTGCCCGCGCACGCTGTTGCCGGCCGGGTCCAGGCGCGGGGCGTACGTGCCGATGCCGGCCTTGCCGGGTGAGACGGCCATGATGCCGCCGGCGACGCCGGATTTGCCGGGCAGGCCGATGTCGAACAGCCACTCGCCGGAGCGTTCGTAGAGGCCGCTGGTGGCGAGCACGGCGAGGGTGTCGCGGCACACGGTCGCGGAGACGACCCGGCGTCCGGTGACGGGGTTGACGCCGCCGTCGGCGAGGGTCGCCGCCATCACGGCGAGGTCCTTGGCGGTGACCAGCAGCGAGCACTGCCTGGTGTAGACGTCGACCGCGTCGAGGGGGTCGGTGTCGATGCGCCGGTAGCTCTCCAGCAGCCGGGCGATGGCCCGGTTGCGCTGGTTGGTGGCCGTCTCGGAGCGGTAGACCTCGTCGTCGAGCGCGAGGGCCCGGCCGGCGAACGCCGACAGGCCGGTCTGGATCGCTTCCCACCGCTCCCCCGGTGTGCTGCCGGGCATCAGCGCGGTGGCGGCGATGGCGCCCGCGTTGACCATCGGGTTCATCGGATGGCCGTCGTTGAGCTCGATCGCGATGACCGAATCGAAGGCCAGGCCGGTGTTGTTGACGCCGATGCGGGCCATGACCTGCTCGTGGCCGAAGTTCTGGCAGACCAGGGCGTACACGAACGCCTTGGAGATCGACTGGATGGAGAACGCGACGTCGACGTCGCCGACGGCGTGCAGCCCGCCGTCGACCTGGGCGACGGCGACCCCGAACAGGTCCGGGTCCGCCTGGGCCAGTGCCGGGATGTAGTCGGCGACCGCGCCGCCGGTGCCGCGCAGCGCGAACCGGTAGGCGTCGTCGACGAGCACGTCGACCTGGTCCCAGCCGGGCAACGCGCCGGTCGAGGCGCGTTGGCCGATCTCCTCCAGTCCCACGATCACCGGATCGCCCCTCAGCCGACTCACGCGACGCATTGAGCCTAAGCAGCTCAGAGCGCACTTTGGCGCGATCCGGTGATCGTGTCAGGCGGCCTCGTCCCGATCGGCGCTGTCGTCGGCGTCCTGATCGAGCGCTTGGCTCGGCGTCGGCTCGACGAACATTCCGGGTGTCTGCCCCAGTTGCTGGCGGCGGCGCAGTTCCTCGGCGGGCAGCGGGGTCTCTACCGCATCGGCCGGTTCGCGGTGCTCCGCCGGCGCTTGACGCTGCTCACTCATGGTCTTCTCCTCGGCGGGTCGGATGGTCGATACGCACCGGATCGTTCCCGGTGTTCCACCACGCCAAACTCCGGTCAGCGCGCCACCAGCAGTGCTTGCGGGGCCGCCGCCTTGAGCCGGGTCGTCAGCCACGCCTGCTGGATCTTGGTCTCGGGCTGGCAGGTCGCGATCACGGCGATCAGTTCGTGGTCGCGCCACGCCTGCGCGGCCTGGCACACCACCGTCCATTAGCCAGGTGCATCACGCACCACCTTTCGGCGGCGGCGGGCCGGCCGGGGCCGACGCCGTGTTTACGGGAGCCGGCGCGGGTCCAGCGCCGGGCGCCAGCCGGGTGAGGCGTACGGCGGCGAGTTTGAACTGCGGTTGTTTGGAGACGGGGTCCCAGACGTCTCGGTGAGCTAGGCGTTCTCATTCCCGCCACAGCGGTCCGAAACGGCTTCGGCCATGCGTTGGCCGGCCTGCAGGGCGCACGCCGTGCGTGTGTTTGCCTCGGCGGCCGCGGGGGTAGCCCGGGATGATGGTGGACGAAATCGGCTCGTTCTGGATGCGATCGACGCAACGCACCAGTTACCCGGCGGCCACCGCCACCGAAGCCGACGTGGTCGTCGTCGGCGGCGGCATCGCCGGACTGTGCACCGCCTGGAGCCTGGCCCGGCAAGGGCGGCGCGTGGTGGTTCTCGAGGCGGGACGGATCGCCGAAGCGTCGACCGGCAACACCACCGCGAAGGTCACGGCGCTGCACGGCGCCGTCTACGCCGACCTGGGCACCGAGAACGCCAGGTGGTACGGGCAGTCGCAGCTCGCCGGACTCGCGGCGCTGCGGGCCGCGGCCGACGCCCTGGCGATCGACTGCGACTGGGAACAGCGTGACGCCTACACCTACGCCGTCACCGACGACGGCGCGGACCGGCTGCGCGAGGAGGCCGCCGCGGCGGCCGAGGCCGGGCTGCCCGCCGAGTTCGTGACCGGCACCGCGCTGCCCTACCCCGTCACCGGGGCCGTCCGGGTGGGCGGGCAGGCCCAGTTCCACCCCCGCCGCTTCCTGCTCGCGCTGGCCGCCGACCTGGCGCGCCTGGGCGGCCGGATCTTCGAACACAGCCGCGTCACCGAGTTCGCCGACGGCCAGGTCACCCTCGCGTCGGGTCTGGTGCTACGCGCCGCCGACGTGGTCGTCACCACCGGCTATCCGGTGCTCGACCGGCCCGAGCTGTACACGCGGCTGGTCCCCAAGCGCGAACTCGTCATCGCCGCGCCGATACCGGCCGGGTCCGACCCGCACGGCATGTTCCTGGGCGTGGACGACGACCGGTCGGTGCGCACGGCTCCGCTGCCGGACGGCGGCCGCCTGCTCATCGTCACCGGTGAGACGTACCAACCCGGAGAGGCCGACGTCGACCGGCGCTATGCCGCGCTGCTGGCCTGGGCGCAGGAGCGGTTCGGCATCAGCGAGGCCGACTACCGGTGGTCGGCGCAGGACTACACGACCACCGACGGGCTGCCGTTCATCGGCCGCTTCCCGGGACACCGACACCTGTGGGTGGCGACCGGCTTCCACGGCTGGGGCATGACCAACTCGATGGTCGCGGCGACAGCGCTGACCGGCCGCATCCTCGGCACGGCGGCCCCCGACTGGGCCGACCTGTACGACCCGCACCGGCTGCACCCGTTCGCCGAAGCGCCCGGCCTGGTCAAGGCGGCCGCGTCGGTGGCCAAGAACCTCGTCGGCGCGCGTTTCACCAAGCCCGACCGGACCGTCGAGGAGCTGGCCCCCGGACAGGGCGCCGTCGTACGGGCCGACGGGAAACGCTGCGCCGCCTACCGCGACGACGCCGGGCAGGTGCACGCCGTCGAGGCGAGCTGCACCCACCTCGGCTGCATCGTCGGGTTCAACGACGCCGAACGCACCTGGGAATGTCCCTGCCACGGCTCGCGCTTCGACGTCGACGGCACGGTGCTGCAAGGCCCCGCCCTCAAGCCGCTGCCCCGGATCGACCTGCGCTGACGCGGCCGTCCCGCTGACCCGCGATTAACTCGCGATCCGCACGTGCAGATGTGTTTCGCCTGGTCCTGAAGGGGAACGGCCACCCTGCGGGAGTCATTCGCGGCCCCGAGCAAGACACCAACACGACGGCGTGACGGTCGCGGCTCCCGCTCAGGTGGAGGGGGAGACATGAGCGAGCAGTACGAGCAGACGGCCGCGACCGGCATCGGCTCGCCCGAGCCGGGCGGCATCACGATGCCCGGGCAGACGCAGCCGAGCATCGCGCCGACGGGGATCGGCCCGAGCGAACCGGCCTCCGGCGGGCCGGACACGGCCACGGCCACGGCCGGGCAGGTGACCAAGACCGCGACCGAGCAGGTCCAGCAGGTCGCGCAGGAGACCGGTTCGCAGGTCCGCAGCCTGGTCGACACCGCGACCCACGAACTGCGCGACCAGGCCGGAACCCAGCAGCAGCGGATCGCCGGCGGACTGCACACCATCGCCGACGACCTGTCGTCGATGTGCCAGGGCAACGGGTCCGACCGGATGGCCGGGCAGCTGATGCAGCAGGTCTCCGCGGGAGCCCACCGCACAGCCGACTGGCTGGAGCACCGGGAGCCCGGCAAGGTGCTGGACGAGGTGCGCGATTACGCGCGCCGGCACCCGGGCACCTTCCTGCTCGGCGCCCTCGCCGCAGGCCTGGTGGTGGGTCGGCTGACCCGCAACATCGCCTCGGCGCCCCGCGGCGCGAACGAAGCCGCGCTGCCGCCGGCCGCACCGATGCAGTCAAGGCTTCCGATGGAGCGGGCCGGCGACCGTCCCGCCCGGGTCACGCCGGACGAGCTGGCTTACACCGGCGCGGGCGGCCGCTACGAGCAGGAGAGCGAGGTGTCCCGATGAGGACTGAGCCGCTGCGCGGCGACCTGGGCAGCGGGCCCGCGGGGGCGACACAGCCGTCGATCGGCGAGCTGCTCGGCGAGATCAGCACGGACCTGTCCACGCTGATGCGGCAGGAGCTGGACCTGGCCAAGGCCGAGCTGCGGGATGAGGGTTCCAAGGCGGGCAAGGCGGCCGGCATGTTCGCGGCCGCCGCGCTGGCGGCATACCTGGTGGTGCTGTTCCTGTCGCTGGCGCTGTGGCGGCTGCTGTCCGCGGCGATGGACCCCGGTTGGGCGGCGGTGCTGGTCGCCGTGCTGTGGGGCATCGTCGGCGCGGTCCTGTACGCCGCCGGGCGGTCGCGCCTGCGGACGATGCGGGCGCCGCTGACGCAGACCGCGGAGACGGTCAAGCAGGTGCCCTCGGCACTGCGCGGGCACACCGACGGGGGGAGGAACCCATCATGAGCACCGACACCGAACAGATCCGCCGCGACATCGAGCGCACCCGCGAGGACCTGCGCTACGACGTCGACGCGCTCACCGACCGGGTCAGCCCGGCACGGGTCGTCGGCCGGCGGGTGGACCGGATGCGCGACGCCGCGCACTCGGTACGCGAAAAGATCATGGGAACGGTGCAGCACCCGGCGGACACCGGTGGCTCGGCTGTATCCGCCCTGGCCGACAAGGCCTCGTCGGCGGCCGGATCGGTCGGCGACGCGGCCGGCGCGGCCCAGCAGCGGGTGCTGTCCAGCACCCAGGGCAGCCCGCTGGCTGCCGGGCTGATCGCCTTCGGCATCGGCGTGATCGTGTCGTCGCTGCTGCCGGCGACCGAACCGGAGCAGCAGCTGGCGGCGCAGGTCAAGGAGAAGGTGTCTGAGCACTCCGAGGAGCTGCGCGAGCAGGCCGCAGAGGTGGCCGGCGAGGTCAAGGAGCACCTGCGCGAGCCGGTGCAGCAGGCCGTCGAGTCGGTCACCTCGACCGTCGGCGACGCGGCCTCGACGGTACGCGAGCAGGCGTCGCCCGGATCGAGCTCCGGTTCGAGCCCCGGCCCCGGCTCCGGTCCCGCCGCGGGCACGACGGGCACGGGTTTCGGGTCGACGAGCGGCTAGGTGGCACGGAGCCTGTCGGCGGCGCCGGCGTCCATCTGGATGCCGGCGCGGCCGCAGCTTTCAGCGCAGCCGCGGCAGGCGCTGCGAGTGGTCGAGGACCGGCCGGAACAGCTGTCAGGTACGGCAGCACCGTCGGCGCGATCTCCGCGGCGTAGCGCAGCAGATCCCGCTTGGTCACCGGCGGCTCGCCGCGCCGGGCGGGGAACAGCACTTTGCGCAGGTTGGTGACCCGCAGCTCGCGGCCGAACACGTGCCACCGGCCGCCGTCGCGCAGCGCGTCCAGCTCGGCGAACTCGTCGGCGCTCACTTCGACGGCAGGCGCGGGCAGCCCGTCGCGTCTCGCGGCGGGCCGCCTGCGTCTCGTCGCTGTCGCCATGGCGCGCGGCCGGGGCTCAGAGAATCGGTTTTCCGCCGGTCACCGGGATCATCGCGCCCGAGATGTAGCTCGCCTCGTCGGAGGCCAGCAGCACGAACACCGGGGCGACCTCCTTGGGCTCGCCGGGTCGGCCCAGCGGGGTGTTCTTGCCGAACTCCGCGACGTGCTCCGGCGGCATCGTCGACGGGATCAGCGGCGTCCAGATCGGGCCGGGTGCGACGCTGTTGACCCGGATCTTTCGATCGCCGAGCAGCTGGGCCAGTCCCGCGGTGAAGTTCGCGATGGCGCCCTTGGTCGTCGCGTACGGCAGCAGGGTCGGGCGGGGCATGTCGGAGTTGACCGAGGCCGTGTTGATGATCGAAGCGCCCTCCCCCAGGTGCGGCAGCGCGGCCTTGACCAGGCGGAACATCGCGGTGATGTTCAGGTCGAAGGTGTGCTGCCACTCCTCGTCGGCGATCTCCTCCACGGTCTCGTGCGTCATCTGGTAAGCGGCGTTGTTGACCAGGACGTCCAGCCCGCCGAGTTCGCGCACCGCGGTGTCGATCAGGGCCTCGCACTCCTCGCGGCGGGACAGGTCGCCCGGGACGAGCACGGCCTTGCGCCCGGCCTCCTCGACCAGCTTGGCGGTGTCGCGGGCGTCGTCGTGCTCGTCCAGGTAGCCGATGACCACGTCGGCGCCCTCGCGCGCGAACGCGATCGCGGTGGCCCGCCCGATGCCGCTGTCGGCGCCGGTGATCACCGTACGTTTGCCCTGCAGGCGGCCGCAGCCACGGTAGCTGTCCTCGCCGTGGTCGGGTTTGCGGCGCATGGCCTGCAGGGTGCCCGGAGGCTGCTGCTGCGGCTCGGACATGGTGACCACCTCGATCCCCGGGCCCCGTGAACGGTGGCCCGTCGCTGTCTTCCGGTGCTACGTGCCCAGCCCCGGTCCGGCCGAAACGCCCCCGGGATCCGTGGGCGGCCGGCGGGGCGGCCCGCCGTGAAATGCGGCCGTTCGCCGCGTCGGGCGCGGACAATGGCAGCATGCGCCGCTGGCTGTTCGCCGATCAGCTGGGACCGCATTTCCTCGACGCACCCGACCAGCCGGTGCTGCTCATCGAGTCCAAGGCGGTGTTCCGCCGCCGCGCGTTCCACCGGCAGAAGGCGCACCTGATCCTGTCGGCGCTACGCCACCGCGCCGCCGAACTCGGCGAGCAGGCGCGGCACCTGTGCACCGAGACCTACCGCGAAGCGCTGGCACAGGTCCGCGAACCGCTCGACGCCTGCCATCCCACCTCCCGTGCCGCCCGGCGGCTGCTACACGCGACAGGCGTCACCGTGCACGGGCCGCGCGGCTTCGTGACCAGCCCCGCCCAGTTCACCGCCTGGGCCGACGGCCGGCGCAGGCTGCGCCTGGAGGACTTCTACCGCCACGCCCGGGTCTTGCACGACGTGCTCATGGACGGCGACGAACCCGCCGGCGGCCGGTGGAACCTCGACGCCGACAACCGCGAGCCGCCCCCGGCCGGCGGCCGCCTCGACGTGCCGGCGCCGCCGCTGCCGGTCGAGGACGACATCGACGCGCAGGTCCGCGCCGACCTGGACCGCTGGCAGGACGAGGGCATCGTGTTCACCGGACGCGACGGCCCGCGGCTGTTCCCCGTCACGCACGCCGAGGCCGCCGCGCGGCTGCGCCACTTCGTCGACCACCGGCTGGCGGCTTTCGGCCCGTACGAGGACGCCATGCTCGCCGGCGACCCGTGGCTGGCGCACAGCATGCTGTCCGCGCCGCTCAACCTTGGCCTGCTCGACCCGCTCGACGCCGTGCGCCGCGCCGAGGCCGCCTACCGGGCCGGGCGGGTCCCGCTGGCCAGCGCGGAGGGCTTCGTCCGGCAGCTCATCGGCTGGCGGGACTACATCTGGCACCTGTACTGGCAGCTCGGGGAGCAGTACCGCGACAGCAACAAGCTCGCCGCCCGCCGCGCGCTGCCGCGCTGGTTCGCCGACCTCGACGCCGACGCCGTGCAGGCGCGCTGTTTGTCCGACGTGCTCGCCGGGGTGCGCGATCGGGGCTGGGTGCACCACATCCCGCGGCTGATGGTGCTGGGCAACTACGCGCTGCAGCGCGGCTGGCAGCCGGCGGAGCTGGCCGGGTGGTTCCACCGCAACTTCGTCGACGGCTACGAGTGGGTGATGACGGCCAACGTCGTCGGCATGAGTCAGTACGCCGACGCGGGCACCATCACCACCAAGCCGTACGCGGCCGGCGGCGCCTACGTCAACCGGATGAGCGACTACTGCGGCGGCTGCCCGTACGACCCGCGCCGGCGGCTCGGCGAGGACGCCTGCCCGTATACCGCCGGGTACTGGGCGTTTCTGGACCGCAACCGGCAACGGCTGCACGGCAACATGCGGCTTGCCCAGCCGCTGCGCCAGCTCGACCGGCTGGCCGACCTCGACGCCGTCGCCGAGCAGGAGCGCCGCCGCGGCTCCCGCGCGCCCTGACCGGGCGCGACGCCGGCGTCATCCGCCGCGGCCGGGCGGCAGCCGTCCGCGTAGCCCCAGCTGCACGAACGCGCTCGCGGCGAGCATGAACAGCATCAGCACGGCGGCGTAGGCGATGCCCGCGACCAGTGCCACGACGATCGACACGGCGAGCCCGACCAGAACGGCGATGGTCCACCACAGCAGCGGTCGCCGGTCGTCCGGTTCGTCGGGCGGTGGCCCGTGGTCGCTCATCGACGTCGCGAAGTCCGGGTCGTCGCGGGCGAGCTGCTGTTCTATCTCCCGCAGCCGCCGGCGCTCGTTCGGAGTGAGTGCCACGGCCACCTCCCGCAGATCCCGAAGGCCGCCGGCGCGTGTGTCGACCGTCTGTGCTGAGGGATGTGACGTTTCCACCGCCGACAGCGATGAAACCTGTCCCGGCTGCTACGCCGGGGTCACCGTGAACCCGAGCTCGGTGTGCCCGAGCGTGTACGGCAGCGGCCGGTCGGCGGCGATCCTCGTGCGGGCGTGCAGCCGCAGGTCGTGTTCGAGCAGCAGGGCGGCCAGCGCGGCGGTCACCGTCTGCAGGACGAGGTTGCGACCCGGGCAGGCGGCGGGACCGGCGCTGAACGGGATGAGGGTCGGGCCGGTCGCGGCTTGGCCGTCGAGCCACCGGTCGGGCTGGAACCGGTCGGCGTCGGGCAGGTGCTCGCCGTCACGGTTCAGCAAGGCCGAGAAGATCACGAAGGAGGTGCCACGCGGCAGCGTGGTCTGGTCCCATACGGTCACCGCGGTGCTCTCGCGCAGCACGGCCAGCGTGGTCGGCCACAGCCGGACCGCCTCCAGCACGCAGGCGCTCAGGTAGGGCAGCAGCGGCGGACCGGCCGGGTCCCAGGCGGCGAGCTCTTCGCGTACCCGCCGGCGCTGCGAGGCGTGGGTGGACAGCAGGGCCAGGGTCCGGAACGCGGTCGCGCCGGCGGCGTCGAACGCGAACAGCCAGTGCGGCACCTGGCCGTACGGGTCCACGTCGGGCGCGGTGTCCTGCTCGGCCAACAGCCCGGCCAGGCTGCCGGGCTCGGCGAGGTCCAGGTGGGTCGCCAGCCGGAGCCGGAACCGGTGGAACAGCACGTGGCGGCGTGGGCGCAGGTAGGCCCAGTTCGCGTCCCGGCGCAGGTCGTCGAGCAGGGCGTTGAGTCCGACGTCGTCGCGGGCTTCGTCGCCGAGCACGATCCGGCGCACCAGCCGCCAGAACGCGCCGGCGAAGTCGCGCCACTCGACCCGGCCGGGCCGGCTGAGCAGCGGCGTCATCTCCTGCCGGGCGACAGCGGAGATGACCTCGGCGAGTCGGTGCACCGGCAGGTCGGTGTCGAGGACGGCTTCGTTGAGGGCGCGCCGGCGGGCGCGCAGCGGCTCCTCGGAGATCAGCACACCGGTGGGCTGGAAATGTGCCAGCGCGGCTCGTTTCTCGGCCGTCGCCGGGCTGTAGGGCACCGGCGTGCCGTCGAGGACCCGGTCCACGGCCTGCGCCGACAGCAGCATCACCACGTCGCGGCCGAAGGCCCGCAGGGCGAGCGCGTCGGTGTCGTAGCGTTCGCGCAGCCGCTGCAGCAGGCGTACGGCCCGCCGGTCGCCGTCGAGCGCGGCGACGCCGGCCACCGCGGCGGGGCGGCGCAGCACCACGCCCTGGGCGAGCGCCGGCACCCCCACCTCGGCGATCACGCGCGCGGTGTCGAGTGCCGAGGCCATGGCAAGACCGGTGCGCACCCTGGCCGAGGCCGCGTCCAGCAGGCCGTCCTGCGCAGGCTGCTGTGCCGCGAGGCCGCGGCGCCTCCGGCGTTCGGGTTCGGTGCGGTACGGCATCGGCCACCTCCGGTGGTTTCGACGTCGTTCACCATCCTGGCCGAATCCCGCACCCGGCGCGCCGGAACCGCGAAGTGCCGGGCAGCAGCGGCTCATTCACCGGTCTGCCGGTGCGGCGCGGTGACCGGCTTGGATTCGGGCGAGCCGTGCTGGCGCAGGAAGATGCTCAGCACGATGAGCGCGCCCACGGCGAGGAACTCGCTCTGCCAGTTCTGCATGGACTGGAACCAGAAGTCGGAGCTGCCGAGGAACTCCAGCGTGCTCACCGGCGGCCGGCCGGTGAGCGCCTGCTGCTCGTTGTACTCGGCGGCGCCGCCGATCAGGTGGCTGACGAACGACAGGGCGAAGAACCCGAACAGCACCAGCGCGAGGCTGTTGCGGTACAGGAACTGGGCCGGGCCGTGCCCGCGCGAGGCCCGCGGCGACTCGCCTGTCGCGCCGGCCGGGTCGTCGTCGGGGCGGTCCTTCTCCTCGGGCTGCTTGGACTCCGCCGAGCCCCGCTGCACGAGATAGGCCGTCAGCAGTACATAGGCGCCCATCTGCAGGAACTCCGACTCCCAGTTCTCGAACACGGCCTCGGCGAAGTGCCCGGTGGTCAGGTACTGCCAGTACGAGTCGGCGGCTCGGCCGTACTCGGCCAGTTCCTCGTTGCGCACGTGCCAGCCGAAGACGCTCTGCAGCACGATGAAGACAAGGAAGGCGCCGAACATGGCCACGGACAGCGCGTTGCCGGCCAGCCAGCCCGTGCCGGACTTCGGCTGCCCTGCCCGGGTGGACTTGGTCGCCTCGTCGGTGGTCATGCCGGAGTGAGTACCCCCACAGTGGCAAACCATGCCAATCTGCTCAATCTGGCGCACCAGATTGACCGGTTTCAGATGCTATCAGCGGGATACCCGCGCGGCAGGAAGCTACCGAACGCAACGGGATCGGACTAGGCTTGACGCGGTTGATGACCCAGCCACTCGCTCCAACATTGGAGGCGACGTGTCTGGATCCACCGTCCCAGCCGGCCAGGTTTCCTGGTCGCAGCGCACGGACGACGACACCCCCGTGCTGTCAATCACCGGCGAGCTCGACTTGGCCGCCGAACGAGACCTCAAGATGTGCCTGGCCAGGGTGTCCTGTGAAGCGCACCTGGTCGTACTGGATCTGTCAGGCGTGACATTCATCGATGCCCACAGCGTCGGGATGATCAGCCGTACCTGGTGGGATGCGCGGCAGACCGGCGTGACCCTGAAGATCGTCGGCATGTCCGGCTTCCCCGCGCGGGTGTTTGCCATGTGCGGAGTGGGGGAAGTACTGAGTGATCCTGTGGCCGTGTAGACCCGAGGAACACGCATGACCGAAGAGCGCTCCGAGCACCGCATCGCCGAAGCGCAGTCCGCCGCCAGACGTGACCGGGATGCCGACGAACGCGAGCGGCTCGCCGATGAACGCGAGCAGCTGGCCGACGAGCGTGAATCGCTGGCCGACGCCCGTGATCGGCTGGCGGATCGGCACGACGCGGAACTCGACAGGCAGGAGCTCACGTTCGACAGCGGCCAGGACGAGATCGGGGCGGCGAAGGAAGCGGTGCTGCGGGCGGAGGAGGCGGTCGACCGGGCTCAGGCGCGGCTGCGGCGCAGTCGCGCGGCATACGCCCGGATGCAGGCGCGGACGGCCAACGAAGCCGCCGCGGCACAGCGGGCACTGGCGGTCGGCGGGCTCGATGCGGAGCACGCGCGGCAGGACCTCGTGGCCGACCAACGCGACGAATCGGCACAAGCCCGCGACAGCCTCGCCGACGCGCGCGACGACGAGGCCCGCTCGCGCGAACAGCAGGCCGACCGGCGGGAGGTGGCCGCGCTGCGCCGCCAGCGGCGATTGCCCGACGGACCGCTGCCGCCGGCCGGCACCGACGGTGCTGAACGGCAGCTGACCGGCCACGACGAGTTCGACGAACTGGTGTCGGAGGTCCTCGAGCTGATCCTCAAGACGGTGGCCGGTTGCGACTGCGCCGCGGTCAGGCTGTGGTCGCGGCAGCGGCCGGTCGGCGCCATGGCCACCGATGGCGCCGCCGCAGACCTCGACGACCTGGCCTTCAATACCGGACTGGGTCCCGGGCCGCAGGCGCTGCACCAGGACGAGCCCGTGCACGTGACCGGGCTCGGTCGGGACCGCCGCTGGCCGGAGCTCGCGGCGGCGGCGGCACGGCTGGGCGTGTCGTCGGCGCTGTGCCTGACCGTGGGGGCCGGTCGGCCCGTGGCGTCCGGCGGTGTGCTCACGCTCTACGGCCGAGTCGAGGACGCGTTCACCGCCCAGGACGTCGAGCTGGCCGGGTTCCTGGCGGCCTGCCTGGCCGTCGGGGTGACCCTCGCCGAACGCCGGCACGAGGTCGAGCGCCGGGAAGCGGCACTGCATCGCGGTCTGAGCACCCGTGATGTCATCGGCCAGGCGAAAGGCATTCTGATGGAACGCCGCCGGCTGGCGGCGTCAGAGGCGTTCGAGCTGCTGCGGGCAGCCTCGCAGCAGCTCAATGTCAAACTCGCCGACGTGGCGCAATACCTGGCCGACACCGGTGCGCTGCCCGGCCCGGCGGATGCCGCGGCCCTTTCAGCCCACGACGACCACGATGCCGCATCAGTCGGCGGCCGACAGTTCTGACCCCTGAGCGACAGCGGGTCCTCGCGGCACTCGTCAGGGGCGACGGCCGCCGCAACGGCGGCATCGAGACGGGCGTGATCGTTCCCTGCGAGTCCGCTGCTCAAACGCTACTCGAGCCCGGACGCACGATGTCGTACGCCGGGTTTGAGCGACCACCGGCGGGGAACGACTGACGCTGCGCCGATGTGTCGGCCGTCCCGCTCACCGCGCTGGACGGATCACGTCATCGGTGCCGCCAGGTAGGAGGCTGACATGTCGTATGTAGCCCTGCTGCACGCCGCCAGTGAGATCGGATGGCCGGTCCTGCAGTCCCGGAGCGCGGCGGCCCTGACGGACGCGGACCTGCGGCGCGAGCTGGCCAACGCGCACACTCTCCACGAGTTGGTCAGCAAGCGGGGTATGCCGCGTGACCGGGAGATGTTGCGGCTGCGCCTGGCCGAGTTGGACGCCGAGTACCTGCACCGGTTCCCCGCGGCCGGCCTGTCGTGGCCCTGGCCGTGCGACAACTGACGGCGACCTTCTGCGCTGCTCGTGAAGCGCTCAAATCCGAATTTGAGGGTTTGTCGCAACTTCTGGTGGGTAGCTTACATTCAGGCGATCTGCCAGTTTTCGTTTCCCGTGTCGCTGGGTCAGCGGCCGTCGTCCGCGCCGCGGTCGGCGTGGACGAACGGAGCGCTGCTCATGACGACAGCCCGGCAAGACGTGATCGATACCCTGCTCGGCCAGCATCAGCAGGTGAAGATGCTGTTCGCCCAGATCGATTCCGCGGACGGCGAACACCGGCAGGAGCTGTTCATCGAGCTGGTCGGCACGCTCGCGCTGCACGAGAGCATCGAGCAGCTGCTGGTCCACCCGCTGGCCGGACAGGAGCTGCCCGACGGCGGACAGGTGGTGCCGCCGCGTCTGGCCGAGGAGGAGGACGCCAAGCAGGCGCTGTCGGAACTCTACGAACTCGGCGTGGCGCATCCGGACTTCGACGGCCGACTCGCTGCACTGCGAGACGACGTCACGGCGCACGCCGAAGCCGAGGAGGAGCTGGAGTTCCTCCGGCTGCGCGAGATGACCGCGCCCGATGAGCTGGCCCGGATGGCGGCGGTGGTCGCGAAGGCGCAGGCGCTGCTGCAGGGCTCCGAGCAGCAGCGCGGTGCCCTGGCCGGACCACCGGACCAGGTCTTCGACCGGGTCCGGGACCTGTTGAACAAATCCGAGGGCAGCGAGGTTCAGCGATGAGCGAGCAGGCCACGCGAGCAGCCAAGAAGGCGGCGAAGACACCCGCGGCCAAGGCCGCCAAGACGGCCGCGAGTCCGGTCGACGCCGCAGCCAAGGGACGGGCCGGGAAGGCGGCGACCTCGACGTCGAAGGCGCCTGCTGCCAAGTCGGCTCCCGCGCGCCGGCCCGCGGCCCAGGCCGGTGCCAAGCAGGTCGCCGCCGCCAAGGCCGCGCCGCCCGCCAAGGCGACCCGGGCCAAGGCGAGCACGGCCAAGCCGGCCAAGAAGGCAGGGTCGCGATCGGCGACCGCCGCCGTGCTCGAGGCGAAGTCGCGAGCCGACCGTGCCGCCGCCGCGCCGCCCGCCCCCGGTGGCGACGCGAAGGCGCTGCAACTGGACGCGCACCGCATGGTCAAGCTCGACACCGAGCTGACCACCGACCAGGGCATCGGTGTCGAGGACACCGACAACACGCTGCGCGCCGGCCCGCGTGGGCCGAGCCTGCTGGAGGACTTCCACTTCCGCGAGAAGATCATGCGCTTCGACCATGAGCGCATTCCCGAGCGGGTCGTGCACGCCCGCGGCTCCGGCGCGCACGGCTACTTCCAGCCCTACGACACGGCGCTGGCCGAGTACACCGCCGCGCGGTTCCTGACCGACCCCGGCACGCGCACGCCGGTGTTCGTGCGGTTCTCGACCGTGCAGGGCTCGCGCGGCTCGACCGACACGCCCCGCGACGTACGCGGGTTCGCCGTGAAGTTCTACACCGACCAGGGCAACTTCGACCTCGTCGGCAACAACATGCCGGTCTTCTTCATCCAGGACGGCATCAAGTTCCCCGACGTCGTCCACGCGGTCAAGCCCGAGCCCCACCACGAGATGCCGCAGGCCGCCTCGGCCCACGACACGTTCTGGGACTTCGTCACCCTGCAGCCCGAGACGATGCACCACGTCATCTGGCTGATGTCGGACCGGGCCATCCCGCGCAGCTTCCGCACCATGCAGGGCTTCGGTGTGCACACGTTCCGGCTGGTGGCCGCCGACGGCACCCGCACGTTCGTCAAGTTCCACTGGACCCCGGTCGCGGGCGTGCACTCGCTGGTCTGGGACGAGGCTCAGAAGATCTCCGGCAAGGACCCCGACTTCAACCGGCGCGACCTGTGGGAGTCGATCGAGGCGGGACTCTACCCCGAGTACGAGCTCGGCGTGCAGATCATCGCCGAGAGCGACGAGTTCGCCTTCGACGACATCGACCTGCTCGACTCGACCAAGCTCGTACCCGAAGAGGTCGTGCCGGTCGTCCCGGTCGGGCGAATGGTCTTGGACCGCAACCCCGACAACTTCTTCGCCGAGACCGAGCAGGTCGCGTTCTGCGTGCAGAACATCGTGCCCGGCATCGACTTCACCGACGACCCGCTGCTGCAGGCGCGGCTGTTCTCCTACCTGGACACGCAGCTGACCCGCCTCGGCGGGCCCAACTTCGCCCAGATCCCGATCAACCGGCCGCTGGCGCCGGTGCGCAACCACCAGCAGGACGGCTTCCACCAGGACGACATCCCGGTCGGGCAGGCCAACTATCACCCGAACTCGCTAGGCGGCGGCTGCCCGGTGGTGCCCGGCGCGGGCGGCGGGGCGTTCGTGCACACGCCCGAACACGTCGACGGGATCAAGGAACGCAAACGGTCCGAGACGTTCTCCGACCACTACCGCCAGGCCACCCTGTTCTGGAACAGCATGGCCGCCTGGGAGAAGGAGCACATCGTCGCGGCGTACCGCTTCGAACTGGGCAAGGTCGCCCACCGGCACATCCGCGAGCGGATGGTCGAACACCTCAACAACATCGACCACCAGCTCGCGGTCGCCGTCGCGGCGGGCATCGGCGTCCCGGCCCCGAAGCCGGGCCGCCCGAACCACGGCAGGATGTCACCGGCGCTGAGCCAGGCGTCCATGCCCGGCAGCACCGGCGTCGTCGGCCGCAAGGTCGCGGTGCTCGTCGCCGACGGCGTCGAGGGCGCCTCAGTCGAGTCGATCCAGGCGGCGCTGGCCGAGGACGGCGCGGTCGTCGAACTGCTGGGCCTGGTCGACGGCGCGGTCACCACCGCGGCGGGCGACGCCCTGCCGGTCACCCGGGCGATGAACACCGTCGCGTCGGTGCTGTACGACGCGGTCGTCGTCGCCGACGGCGAGGCGGCGGTCGAGCAGCTGGTCAACGACGGCTACGCGGTCCACTTCGTCGCCGAGGCGTACAAGCACGCCAAGCCGCTGGCCGTGCTCGGTGTCGGGGACCGGCTGGTGCAGGCGGCCCGGCTGCCCGTATTCGAGGCATCCGACCGCATCACCGCACCCGCCAGCAAACCGTCCGCGGGCGCGCTCGACGGCGTCGTGTTCCTGGCCGCGGGCGCCGACGCCGACGACACGTTCCTGACCGAACTGACGACCGCGATCGCCGCGCACCGCCACTACGACCGCCCGGTCGACGGCATCGCCGCCTGACGGGGCCCTGCGCCGTCATCGCCGGTCAGGGCGGCGCCGAGCGCGGTGCGCCAGTAGAGCACCTCGCGTCCGGAACGCCGCTTGGTCACCGCCCCGGCGTCGAGCAGCACCCGCAGGTGGTCACTGACCGAACCCAGCGACAGCCCGGTGAGCGCCACCAGGTGTGAAGTGCTCACCGGGCTGCCCAACCGGCGCAGGATGGCCGCCCGGTTCGTACCGATGAGCCGGTCCAGACCGTCCGGCGCCGGCTGGACGGCGGCAGCCAGCACACCGCGGACCGGGTACACCATGCCGAAGCGGGTCGGCTGGTCCCACAACACCCAGCCGCGCCCGCAGTGCGCGGGCACGAACACCAGCTGTTCGGCCTGGTCGAGTGGCAGCGGCGGGTCGGGCAGGTTGTTGACCTGGAGCCGGCCGTTGCCCAGCCACTGCATGACACCGGTCAGATCCGGGAACACTCCTGCCCAGCCCTCGGCGCTGAGCACCGAGGTGCGGGAGACGACGTCGGCCCGCAGCCGCTGCTCGCGGGCTGGCCACTCCGGCGCGACGGTGTGCGTCCAGACCCACTCGAGCAGGAACACCACCTCCGCCGTCAGCCCGTCCCCGCACAGCACTTCATCGAGTTTGGCCGGGGGGCCCGCGCGAAGGTCGGCGCGGATCTGCTCGTCGGAACGCTCCCCGACGGCCGCGAGCTCCTCGGCGAACGTCGGGGCGGCGCTCGCGGGGGCGATGGTGAAGAAGTCGGCGAACCACCGGTGCCGGAACGCCGCCGCCAGCAGCGCTCGCAGCATCGGCCGCCGGGCCAGCATCTGCTGGTACGCGGCCTGGTGTGGCCGCTGCCAGGCGTGCTGCCACGGGTGGTACGGGCTTTGCAGGGCCTTCAGCGCGGCGACGGTGTCGGTCATCGGCGAGATGGCGAACCGGCTGCGCGCGAGCAGGTCCACCGGCACGTGCCACACCGCCATGTTTCGCCTCCAGCCGTAACTCTACGGTCCCGGGCCGCCGCACCCGAGGATCACCAGAGTGAAAACCTATTCGGAACTGTTCGCCATCCGCGAGTTCCGCAACCTCTTCCTGGCCAACTGCGCCGGGATCGCCGCGCACACCACCTCCGCGCTGGCGCTGGGCTCGCTGACCTACGCCGTGACCGGTTCGGCGGCGCTGACCGCGCTGAGCATGTTCGGCGCGCCGCTGGCAGGCGTGCTGGGCAGCTTCACCCTGCTGTCCGCGGCGGACAGCCTCCCGCCGCGCCGCGCGCTGACGATCGCGGCGCTGGTCGCGCTCATCGGCACCGCGATCCAGACGGTCCCGGGCCTGCCGGTCGGCGTCCGGCTCGCCGTCATCCTGCTCGTCGCGTACGTCGGCTCGATCATCGGCGGGGCCCGCTGGTCGCTGCTCAACGCGATCCTGCCGCCGGGCGGGTACGTGCTGGCCCGCTCGACGATGAACGCCAGCGTCGGCGTCATGCAGATCGCCGGGTTCGGGACGGGCGGGCTGCTGCTGGTCTGGCTCACGCCGTTTCAGGTGTTCGCCATCGCCGCCGCGCTGCGGGCCCTGGCCGCGGCGGCGACCTGGTTCGGCCTGCGGGAACGGCCGGCCCGGGCCGCTGCCGGAGCCTCGACGGCCAGGACCATGCGCGTCAACCGGGAACTGTGGACCGACCGCGGATGCCGGGCGCTCTACCTCAACCTGTGGCTGCCCAGTGGCCTGGTCGTCGGCTGTGAGGCGCTGTTCCTGCCGTACGCCGGGGATCGCGCCGGTTTCCTGTTCGCCGCCGGCGCGCTGGGCATGCTCGCCGGTGACGTCGTGGTGGGACGGTTCCTGTCCCCTGCCGCCCGCCGCCGCTGCGTCCAGCCGCTGCGGTTCCTGCTCCCGCTGCCCTACCTCGTCTTCCTGCTGCACCCGGGCCTGCCGTGGGCGATGCTGCTCGCGCTGACCGCCTCGGTCGGCTTCGCGGCGTCGCTGCCGTTGCAGGAGTGGCTGATCGACCGCTCGCCGCCGGACGTGCACGGTCAGGCGCTCGGTCTGCAGCAGAACGGGATGATGACCGCGCAGGCGGTGTTCGCGGCGCTCGCGGGCGTGCTCGCCGACGTGCTGCCCACGCACCGGGCGGTGGCGCTGCTGGCCCTGCTGTCGCTGGCCACGACGCTGCTGCTCACCCGTGGTCTGCGGCATGCCCGGCCGGCGCGGCGGCAGGCCGTCGCTTTAGCGCAGGCCGCACCGGCCGGCACGTGACCCGCTCCGTCCGGGTTGGCGATCAGGACGGCGGATCGGCCGCGCCGCGGCGGGCTGCCGGATTCGGGCGCAGGGGGCGGGGTCGGACGGGTTACCCGGAAGGAGGCCCCACTCCGTACGGCCGGTTCAGCCGTACCTGCAGCCTGCGGCATGCCCGTCCGGTCCGGATCCGGCGCAGGCCGGGCAGGCCAGCCCGTGGATCATACGGTGCGAGACCAGCACGGCCTCGTGCACGTGGCGCCGGCCGGCGATCATGCCCTGCCGGTAGCCGGCATCGGCCGGGCCTGCCGCGTCGTCGGGTATGCGCACGGGAGAGCGGTGCCGGCCCGCGGCCATGGCGACGATACGCGCGATCAGTTCCTCTTCGGTGCGGCGGCCGTGTTCCACGCCGCGGCGGTACTGCTCGCCGCCGGCGAGCGCGTCATCGGCGGAGTCGGGCGGCCGGACCCGGTCGGGGGTGTCGTCGAAGCTCGCCAGTCGGGCGAACAGGTGAATGACCGCGGCAACGTCCTCGCCGCGGCGCGCGTCTGGGTCGGCGTCGGGCTCAAAGTTCATCGCGGCCGTCCCCGCGGTCGCCGCGCTGCCGCAGCCCCGGCTAGGTGCGGCCGGCCGTCTGCGCCGCGCGCAGGTCGTCGAGCAGTTCGACCTGGTTGGTCAGTACCTCGGTGAGGATGCGCCGGGCGACGGCGAGCAGTTCGGCGACCTGCGGGCTGACCAGGGAGTAGTAGACGGTCGAGCCGTCCCTGCGGGCGACCACCAGGTTCATCTTGCGCAGCACGGCCAGTTGCTGGGACAGGTGGGCCGATTCCAGGCCGACCTCGGGCAGCATCTCCCCGACCGAGTGCTCCCGCACGGACAGCAGTTCCAGGACGCGGATGCGGGCGGGGTGCGCGAGCGCCTTGAAGAATTCCGCCTTGGCCTGATACAGCGGTTTGCTCACCGGTCCACCCCCTTCGTTGCAGAAAACCGTACCCGCCCGGGTGCGTGGAGTGCCGCCGGGCCGGTCTGCCGGTTGTCGTGTGACATCTGTGCGCCACCTCCCCAGGCTACATGACATGGCGAGTTGCTAAAGTCGGCAACTAATCGTGCCGCCAGCAACCGTCCTCTCGTGGAGAGGCGCCGGCGAAGGGAGGCGGCGGTGGAGCCGACCGGTTCACGGCCCGTGCCACGGCAGGGCGTACGGGTCGACGTGCGTGCCCGCGGCATCGCCGATTCCGCGTTCGTCGAGCTGACACGTCAGGCGGTCGCGGCGGTGGTGAGCGCGAACGCCAACGCGGCCGGACCGGTCCGGCTGCGTGTCACCGCCGGCCGCTGCGCGAGCGGGCCCGTCCTGGTCCAGGTCAACCTGCTGGTGCGCGGCGAGCCCGCCCGGGTCCAGATCGCCGCCCGCACACCTCAGGCGGCCGCCGGGGCCGCCCTCGACCGCCTCGAACGCCAGATCCGCCGCCTGGCGCTCAACCTCGACCTGTCGGCGTGGCCGCTGCCGTGGCGGCGCACCCTGGCCGCGTCCGGCGAGGGCGCCGTCGCGCGCCTGAAAGCCGTCCGGCTGCACACGGCAGCCTTCGCCGACGCGGCGATGCGGCTGACCGCCATGGACTACGACGCCCACCTGTTCACCGACGCCGACACGGGCTTGGAAGCCGTCGTCTACCGCACCGGCACCGAGCAGCTGCGCCTGGCCCGCCAGCAGCCCGGGAACCCGTCGATGCGGGGCTGCTCGGTCCAGGTCGACGCCCGTCCCGCACTCGTGCTCGACCCGGCCCACGCCGCCCGGCGGCTGGAGGCGACCGCGGCGCCGTTCGTCTTCTACACCGACCGGGACACCGGACGCGGCAACCTGCTGTACCGCCGCTACGACGGCGAGCTCGGCCTGATCAGCCCACTGGCCGCCGAACCGTGGCCGTCGGTGGACCGTGCGCCGGCCGAAGCGGGCGAAAGCGGTGGCGGGGCGGGTCAGTCGGGGTCGCAGCCACGCGAGGAGGTCGGCGTGCTGCTGGAGATCGAGAACAGCCGCACCGCCAGCGCGCGCAGCAGCACCGCCGCCGCGGTGTGATCACCGCAGTGGTGCATCGCGTCGGCGCGGGCCGCGATCGCCGCCAGGCGTACGCCGTCGGCGCCCCACCAGCGGCCTCCCGCGGTCAGGTGCTCGCCCAGTGCCGCGAACTGCTCCGACGCGCGCCCGTGCCGTCGACCGCCGACACCCGCGACATGCGCAGGATCACCACCCGCACGTCGGCGACCTGCGTCAGTTCGAGCAGGAACCGGTGGGCCGCGGCGAAGAACAGCGGACCGTCGAACCGGTACGCCACGATGTGCTCGGACAGCAGGGCCGCCTCCTCGGTGTGGTGGTCGGACAGGTCCAGGGGCACCTGCTCCAGCGTCGCCGCACGGGCGATCTTGCGTACCGCCAGGAACGTCGCCACGACCAGCCCGATGGCGACCGCGGCGACCAGGTCCAGGGCGAGCGTGGCCGCGGCGGTCAGCGCCATCAGCACCGCGTCCGAGCGGGTGGACCGGGCCAGCGCCAGCAGCGAGCCGACCTCGACCATGCGGATCGCCGTCGCCAGCAGCACCCCGGCCAGTGCCGCGAGCGGGATGTGGGCGACCAGCGGAGCGGCGGCGAGCATGATCACGGCGAGTACGGCGGCGTGGGTCAGCGCGGCCAGCCAGCGGCTTAGCAATTGAACACCTTTTCAATTGCTAAGCCGCTACGTTGCACATGTCGTGTGATACGTATCACGCGGCAGGAAGGCCGCATGTCCGGGGCGGCGGCACGAGCGGCCGCCCCGGAGACGACCTGCCCGCTACCGACGGCCGCCGCTCACGCGTACGGGTCACCCGCACGGCCCATGGCGGGCGCGGGCTGCCGCAGCGCCAGCGCCGCCCGGTACGCCTGCAGATATCCCAGCGCCGTCTGCTCGTCGCTGAAATTGCGCACCACGTGCCTGCGGCAGCCGGCCGGGTCGAGCCGGGCCGCCGCACGTATCGCGTCCGGCAGTTGCCCGGGGTCGTCACAGATGAACCCGGTGACGCCGTCGGCGACGACCTCGGGCACCGCACCCGCGCGCAGCGCGACCACCGGCGTGCCGCACACCATCGCCTCGATCATCACCATGCCGAACGGCTCCTCCCACTGCACGGGGAACAGCAGGCAGCTCGCGTTCGCCAGCAGCTCGCGCTTCAGCGTCGCGTCGGCGATACCGATCATCCGGTCGTTCGGGCCGAGCAGCGGCTCGACCTGCTCGGCGTAGTACCTCTGCTCGGCCGGCTCGGCGCACTTGCCGGCCAGGATCAGCGGCAGCCCGGCCTCGTGGGCGGCGAGCACGGCCGTGTGCGCGCCCTTGTCGGGGCTGAACCGCCCCAGGAAGAGGGCATAGTCCTGCTTGGCGCGCTGGAACGGCCAGTCGCGCGGCCGCAGGCCGTTGTAGACGGTGCCGATCCAGTTGAGCTCGGGCGCGAGGGCGCGCTGCCTGCGGCTGATCGCCACCAGCGACAGGTCGCGGCCCAGCGTCCGGTAGAAGCCGCGCAGCTCGGAGTCGACCGGGCCGTGCACGGTCGCGACCACGGGCAACCCCAGCGCGTGGTACGCCGGGGCGTTGAGCGGGCCGGCGAACGTGTGGTCGTGGACCACGTCGACCTCACCTGCGGCGGCGAGGCCCTCCACCGCGCGCCGGGTGAGCGACGCGTAGATGATCTCGGGTCCGGGCTCGCCCAGCCGCTCCGGGACGGCCCGGTCCCATACCGGCCGGAAGTTCGCCTGGGTGCCGTCGCGCCCGGCGGCGATCAGGGTCACCGTGTGCCCGAGTTCGACCAGCGCGTTGGACAGGTCGGCCAGGACGGCCTCGATGCCGCCATAGGCGGCGGGCGGGATGTCGAAGTAGGGCGGCGCCACCATCGCGATCTTCAGCGGATCGGTGGCGTCGGCTGTGGGGATGCTCTGCAGCTGCGGAAGTGGTCCGGGCGATTTGTCGCCCTCCACGAGTGTGTCTGTCACGCAGCGGCTGTATCCCGATTCCCGCGGGCTATGCCATTTGCCCGGATATTTCACCCGGTAGTGTGGTTTGACGTGCTGGAGGGGCATTCGGCGGGCGGTCGGCGGTCGCCTACTGTCCAGCGCGGCCGCCCGGGAGACCCGGGCGGCCGCGGGCTCACGCCGGGTACGGGGCGGCCCGCCGGGCCGCACGCAGCGCCCCCGCCCACCACACCAGCTGGTCCAGCATCGTCTTGGCGTAACCGGCCGAGTCCTCCGACACCGGACGGCCGTCCTGCCAGCCGGTGAAGTAGTTCACGAAGGCCAGCCCCGCCCCGACCGTGACCGCGTTCAGCTCGCTGAGCACGTTCTCCAGGTGCTGCGCCGCGTGCCGGCCGCCGGCCCCGCCGCCATAGCTGACGAACGCCACCGGCTTGGCCGTCCACTGCGTGAAGTGCCAGTCGATGGCCGCCTTCAACGACGCCGGATAGCTGTGGTTGTACTCCGGCGTGACGACGACGAACGCGTCCGCGCGGTCCAGAGCCGCCGTCAGAGGCGCCATGCCGGCCGGGCGGGGATAGCCGTCCCCGGCGAACTTCGGCGGCATCGCGGGCAGTTCCAGCGGCAGGTCGACGTCGGCGAGGTCCACGACCTCCACCTCGAACCCGCCGTGCGAACGCGCCTGCTCGGCGACCCACGACGCCACCACGGGCCCGAACCGGCCCTCCCGGACACTGCCGACGATCACGACCAGTCTGTGCTTGCTCACGTTCTCCATGACCACCACCTTCGACCGGCCGCGCGGCGGCAACCAGACCGTGCTCAGGCTGGCCCTGCCAGGGCCAGGCTGACCCGGCCGACCCGACCTAGACTTCCGATCATGGGAACACCGCTGGGCGACTTCATCCGGGCCAAACGCGACAGCATCCAGCCCGAGCAGCTCGGGCTCACCGACCACGGCCGCCGGCGCTCGCCGGGACTGCGCCGCTCGGACCTGGCCGGCCGGGCCGGCATCAGCGTGGAATACCTGACCCGCATCGAGCAGGGCCGCGACCGCAACCCGTCGCTGTCGGTCGTGAACGCGATCGCCGACGCGCTCAGCCTCAGCGTCGCCGACCGCACCCACCTGCACCACCTCGCGAAGATCACCGGCGGTGCGTGCGCGGGCCGGACCCGGCCCGCCCCGCCGGACCGGGTGGTGCGGCCCGGCGCGGCCGCGACGCTGCGGCTGCTGGAGCCCGGGATCGCCGTGCTGACCAACGGGCTGGGTGACATCCTCGCCCACACCAGCGGGTTCGCGCTGGTCACCGACGGCACGGGACTGCTCGACGACGACACGCCCAACCTGACCCGCTTCGTGTTCACCGACCCGCGAGCGCGCTCGCTGTTCCCCGACTGGGACACCGTCGCCGACGAGCTCGCCTTCGACCTGTGGACCGGGCCGTCCCGCGACGCCGTCGAATGGTTCTCCGCCGACCTGGCCACGCTGGCCGGGCCGGAGTTCACCCGACGGCTGAACCTGCACACACCGCCGCCACCGAGCACCCTGCGCGTCGACCACCCGTCCGGCCACCGGCTGCGGCTGGACCGCGAGACCCTGGAACTGGTCACCGACGCCCAGCGGGTGGTCGTGTACCTGCCCGCCGACGAGGAAACGGCCGGGGCCCTCGACCGGCTGCGCTCCGAGCACAGCCGGCACCGCCCCGGCGGCCTGCGGCTCGTCGCCTAGCAGCTCACCGCCCGCGGCAGCAACAGTGGCCGCGCGGCCTGCGTCGCCGCACAGGCAGGCCGAGGGTCTCCCCGGCCAGCGCCGCCCCGAACGCCAGGTGGTCGGTCACGAGCAGGTCGACCGCGGTACGCGACGCCTCGGCCAGCAGGTCGGCGGCCTGGCCCGCGCCGGTGCCGAGCAGCACGTGCTCGACGTTGGCCATGCCGCCGCGCAGTCCCTTGCCGTCGCCGACGGGCGGGAAGGTCGCCGCAAGGTCGCTGTCGTCGTAGTCGGTGGCCTGCTGCCACGGCAGCCATCGCGCGCCGGCCGCGCGGAAGCGCTGCTCGTACTTCGCGCCGGTGTAGGCCAGCACGTCGTGGCCGCGGGCGGCCAGCTCGCCGGCCACCGCGGTCATCGGACCGACGTGCCCGGCGAACGGCATGGACGCCACGATTATCCGAGCCATGGCGACACCGTAGTGGTGCCCGGCGCGACGGCCGCAGGCTGCCGTGCGGCCGAGGTCACCAGGGAATCGGGCCGTCGGCGTCGAAGAACCCGCCGGAGGGCCCGCGGGCGTCCAGTGTCGCGAACCGCAGCACCACGGCGGCCGCCTCGGCGGCGGTGCGGGTCGCGCCGGGCGACATGCCGGTCCGGGTGTCCACGCGTGGCCGGGACCGAACGCTAGGAAGCCGACAGTACGAGGTCGTCGAGGCTGACGGTGGCGGCCATGGCCTCGGCGCCGGTGTTGTTGAGGTGCATGCCGTCACCGCTGTCCCACGCCGGGCGGATGTAATCGGGCCTGGCCGGGTCGGCGACGGCCGCGGCGGAGTCGAACACGCCGTCGAACACGTCGGTCGTGCGGATCCAGTCGTTGACGTCACGCCGCACGGCGAGCCCGTCGGGTGTGCTGATCTCGGCGGCCGCGAAGGGGCCGATGGTGGCGGCGAGGATCGTCAAGCCGGCGCCGTGGGCGCGTTCGGACAGCTTGGTGAAACCCTCCACGAGGGCCTCGGCGGTGGGCATCGGTTCGTTCAGCATGCCGGGCAGGACGAGGTCGTTGATGCCGAAGTGGATCAGGACGTGGGTCAGCGCGGGGATCGACAGGGTGTCGCGGTCGAAGCGCGCCAGCGCGTGTTCGCCGACCTCGTCGCGTAGCAGGCGGTTGCCCGCGATGCCCTGGTTGACGATCCAGCCCCGGCTGACGCGCCGGTTCAGGAAGTCGACGGAGCGGTGATCGGCGCCGATCGTGGTGCCGACGCCTTCGAACCAGGAGTCGCCGAAGGCCACGGCGACCTTGGTGTCGTCGGGGGCGAGCACGTCGACGCCCGAGACGTAGTACCGGGACTCCACCTGTTCCGCGTCGGGCAGTGCGGCGGCCGTGACCTGGTTGCCGGCGGCTATCCGCGCGGCTTCGGCGGGCTTGTGGGAGTAGGTGGCCGGTTCGGTCGTCTCGGGCAGGTAGAGGCTGAGGATCAGGTCGGTTCCCGCCGCGACGGGAAGATCGACCTGGTCGGAGACGGCTTCCTCCCCTGCCGGGATGACGCACTGCACGGTCCTGTCGAAGGTGAGGGCGGTCTGCCGCCCGCCGGCGGCGACGGTCGCCGCGCCGAAGGTCAGCCGATCGCGGCCGTAGCGGTTGGTCAGGCGTACCCGGAGCGCTTCTCCCCCGCCGGCCATGTGCAGCACCTGGCGTATGGTCTGGCCGGCGAATCCGCGGGGCTCGTTGAAATGCAGCTGCCCGTAGGGGCTGATCACCGCGGTACGGAAACCGGCTGTCCAGATCATGGTCGCCCCCATGGTCCGTGCCGCTGGCGCGGCGATCGGGAAGGCATTTCGCGGGCTTTCTCCGCCGTCCAGGATATTGCCGATCATGGCCGCGCCAGGCTCGGTCGGCTCATCTGCCTGTCCGGTCTCCGTGCTCCGTGGGCCGTTCCCACCTCATTGTCCGAGTCGAGGGATCGCCGGTCGCGGGGCTCGTACTGTCACATCCGGGCAGGCTGCCCGGTCTTCACTGCATGACGCATTCCTCCAGCGCCGCCGGTCGGGCCGTGCCGCGGACGCCTCGCAAGGCCTTTGTCTCGGGCTGCTCGGGCGGCCGGCGCAGCGGCCTCAGTCGGAGCCGAGCACCTGGTCGGACACCTGCTGAAGCGTGGCCAGCTGTTGCGGCGTGAGCCGGTCGAAGAACAGCCGGCGGACCGTGTCGACGTGGCCGGGGGCGGCGGCGGTGATCGCGCTGCGGCCGGCGTCGGTGAGCACCACGAACGCGCCCCGGCCGTCGTCGGCGCACTCTTCGCGGTCGATCAGGCCGCGGCGCTGCATGCGGGTGAGGTGGTGCGACAGGCGGCTCTGCTCCCACTGCAGCTCGGTCTGCAGCTCGAAGGGCCGCAGGCGCCCTTCGGGGGTGTCGGTGAGCTGGACGAGCACGTCGTAGTCGGCCAGCGACAGGCCGGAGTCGACCTGCAGCTGCCGGTTCAGCTGTCCGATCAGCTGCCGCTGCAGGCCGAGGAAGCCCCGCCAGGTGCGCTGCTCGTGCTCGTCGAGCCATCTGGTGTCGGTCACGCCCCAACCCTATCCGTGATGGATGACACATCATGTACCAGCCTGGAAATGAATGATACGTCATGTAGGTTCTGACCCGGTGTGGATGACACATCATCTACACCGACACCGAGACCGACACCCCGGAGGAACACCATGAGCACGACCACCACCGACCTGACCGCCCTGACCGGCACCTACACCATCGACCCCGCGCACACCCGCATCGGGTTCGTCGCCCGGCACGCGATGGTGACCAAGGTCCGCGGCGCGTTCAACGAGTTCGAGGGCGGCGCCTACCTCGACGGCGCGAACCCCGCCAACTCGACGGCGAAGGTGACCATCAAGGCGGCCAGCATCGACACCCGCAACGCCCAGCGCGACGAGCACCTGCGCAGCAACGACTTCCTGGCCATGGAGCAGTACCCGGCGATCACCTTCGTGTCCACCGCCGTCCGCCAGACCTCCGGCGCGGACTTCGAGGTGACCGGCGACCTGACCATCAAGGGCGTCACCAACTCGATCACGATCCCCTTCACCTACGAGGGCGCGGCGACCGACCCGTTCGGCGCGGTCCGGGTCGGCTTCGAGGGCTCCGTCACGATCAACCGCAAGGACTACGGCGTCACCTGGAACGCCGCCCTGGAGACCGGCGGCGTCCTGGTCAGCGACAAGATCGTCCTGGAGTTCGAGGTGTCGGCGGTCAAGAACAGCTGACCCACCCCCGAGCCGCAGGCGTGCCCCGCACCGCCCGAGCCGCGCCCAGCGCGACACCGGCGGCTGCGGGGCGCGGGCGGCCGATCCCCCACGCCCAGAAGGGACAGCGATGGCCACCGGAACCGACGAGCCCAGGGTGCTCATCGACAAACAGCACCCCCAGGTGTATCGCGCACAACGGGATCTCGCGGCAGCGGTCCGGCAGGCCACCCGCGACGCCGGACTCGACCGCACCCTCGTCGAACTGGTCAACATCCGCGTGTCCCAGCTCAACCGCTGCGCCTACTGCCTGAACATCCACGTCCGCGACACCCTCGCCGGCGGCGAGAGCCCCCAGCGCATCGCCGTCCTGCCCGCCTGGCCCGACACGACCCTGTTCACCGACAAGGAACGGGCCGCGCTCACCCTGGCGGAGTCGCTCACCACGCTGCCCGGCGACGGCGCGCAGGAGCGCCACTACGCCTACGCCAGACAGCACCTCACCGACGACGAGATCTCGGCACTGAGCTGGGTGACCATCGCGATGAACGCCTTCAACCGGATCTCCGTCATCAGCCGGCACCCCGTCGGCCCGCCGACCGCAGAGGACCCGAAATGATCACCGTCCGCGACAACCCCGCCGAGCACCGCTACGAGATCCACGACGGCGACCAGCTCGCCGGATTCTCGACCTACAAGCTGACCACGGACACGATCGCCTTCACCCACACCGAGACCCTCCCCGCGTTCAGCGGCCGCGGACTGGCCCGGCAACTCGTCGTCGGCGCACTCGACGACGCCCGACGGCGCGGCCTCGCCGTCCGGCCGTACTGCCCGTACGTCCGCGAGATCATCCTGCGGCTCGCCGACACCTACCTCGACCTCGTCCGCGAGGACGAGCGGGAGCAGTTCGGGCTGGTGCCCGACGTCGTCTGACCGTCGAGCCCGGCGACTGTCGCATCGAGCCCCACGTCCGATGTGCCTGGGCTGTACGCGGCCCCTGCTACCTTCTCCGGCCACACCGGAGAAGGAGATGACGGTCGATGGCAGGTCGGGCGGCGAGAAGAACATGGTGGACCCTCGTGGTCGCGGCGGTGCTGGCCGCGCTGGTGCTCGTGCCGGCTCAGCCCGCAGCCGCGCAGACCGGGGCGATGATCCAGCCCGTGGACGGCGTCGTCACCGGGGTGCTGTCCAACCGCTGCGGCAGCACCGACAGCGACCACTACGGCGTCGACATCGCCGCCAACAGCGGAAAAGCCATCGGCGCGGCCTATCCGGGCACGGTGACCTTCGCCGGGTGGACCTCCGGGGCGGGCAACACCGTCACCGTCTCCCACGCCGCCGGCTACCTCACCCGGTACCTGCACATGGTGCAGGCGCCGTCGGTGAGCACCGGGCAGGCCGTCGGGCAGGGCCAACTGCTCGGGTACGTCGGCAGCACCGGCAACTCCACCGGCCCGCACCTGCACTTCGAGATCTGGCGCAACAACGCCGTCTACAACATCAGCCCGGCGTACACCTGCGGCGGCACGGTCACCAAGGGCAACCCGGTCGGCCTCGGCTTCGCCGACCTGCCCGCCGCCGGTGCCGTCACCGAGCGGTTCGCGTTCGTCAACGCGGCGGGCGTGCTGCACGCCAAGGACGGCGCGTACAGCTCCTGGCAGCCGGTCAACGCGGGCGGCGCGACCAAGGCGGTGCTCGGCGGCAACTGGATCGGCTGGATCCAGGGCGGCGACTTCTACGCCAAGGACGGCGTATACGGCGGTTGGCTGACCATGGCCGGCGGCGGGCAGGTCCGCGACATCGCCATCAGCGGCAACCGGTTCGCGTTCGTCAACACCGCGGGCGTCGCGTACGTCAAGGACGGACCGTACGCGTCCTGGCAGGCGATCAACGCCGGCGGCGCGACGCGGGTGGAGCTCAGCGGTGACTGGATCGGCCTGATCCAGGGCGGGGACTTCCTGGCCAAGCAGGGCATCTTCGGCGGTTGGCTGAGCATGGCCGGCGGCGGGCAGGTCCGCGACATCGCGATAAGCGGCGAGCGGTTCGCGTTCGTCAACGCGGCCGGGATCCTGAACGCCAAGGACGGGGCGTACGCGTCCTGGCGGGCCGTCAACGCCGGTGGTGCGAGCAAGGTGGTGCTCGCCGGGAACTGGATCGGCTGGACCCAGTCGGGCGACTTCTACGCCAAGGACGGGCTGTATGCCGATTGGCTGGCGCTGGCCACGGGCGGGCAGGTGCGCGACATCGCCGTCAACGGCCAGGACTGGTTCGCGTTCATCGGCAGCGGCAACTACTACGCCAAGCAGGGCCCGTACACGTCCTGGCTGACGATGGCGGGCGGCGGCCAGGTCACCGACATCGCCATCGGCGGCTGACCTCGACGCGGCGGGCAGGAGAAGGCGCTGCGGACCGCGCCTTCTCCTGCCCGTTGGCGCAGTTTCGGGCCGGGCGGCCTTCCAGGCCGGGCCGCCACCGCCTGAGCGGGGACGGTCCGGCGCGGTCAGTCGCCCGGCTTCGGCATCGGGGCGAGCTGCGCGACCAGGTCGGCGGCCGCGAGCCGTTCGACGCGGGCGGCGTCGAGCCCTGCGTGGTACAGCGCGTACACGCGGGCGGCGTCGGTTAGCTCCGCGTCGCCGTGCAGCAGCGCGGCGAAGGCGGCAGGCGCGGACTGCGCCGTCTCGTCGTGCTCGGCCGGGCCGGCGTGGACCAGGCGGGCGGCGAAGTCCACGGCGCGCTCGTACGGCTGGCGTTCGTAGCCGCGTACGGCACCGTCGCGGACCATCACCCGGTCCGCGCGGGCGGCCGCGTGCCAGCACGCCAGCTCCCACATGCTCACCCGGAACCCGGCGCCGAAGTAGCGGTCGGCAGCCACCGCGAGCCGCCCCAGCTGGACCGAGTACCCACCGACCTGGTGCCCGCAGCCCGAACCGGCCAGCTTCGCGTCGAGCCAGCGGGTACGCCGCTCGTGAAGGTCCACCACCAGCGGAGTTGCGATCTTGTCCGCGCCGGTGAGGTCGAAGCGCTGCTCGACGCGCTGCGGCTGGAACGGCTCGCCGCCCGCCGCGAACGGCCCCCGCCGCCCAGGGGAACCGCCGGGCGGGTTGGCCATGACACCGGCGAACGCGTCGGTCATCTGCTCGAACGCGATGTCGTTGTAGCTGAACACGACCATGACCAGGTATCGCACGCCTGCGCCGAGCAGCCGGGACACGTTGAGGTCCACGAACTCACTCGCGCCGAGCGGGGCCGGGGCGGAGGTGAGGTCACCGGAGTGCACCGCGGCGCGGTCGCCGAACCGCAGCCGGGTGAAGTCGCACAGCCCGGTGAACACGCCGTGGACGTCGTACATGGCCACTGACAGGTCGAGGTCGACGCGAACGCCTTCGGGTTCGGTCCAGTGCAGGAACAGGCGGACGACGTCGCCGTCTGGCAGTGGCTGGGTGCTGCCGCGGGGCAGGTCCAGCAGCGCGGTCGAGGCGGTGCGCGCGGCGAACGGCGCGAGGACGTCGGCCAGCCCGGGGTCGAGCAGCGCCGTCTGCACCCGGGGCAGCGTGGCGGCCCGGCGCAGCATCTCCTCGACGAGCAGCTGCTCCAGTTCGCCGCCGAGGTCGGCGGGCAGCCGTCGGCGGGTGTCGGCGGTGGTCCACAGCCGGGCCGCTGCACCTGCCGGGAAGAACAACCGGGGGCGGGCCGGCTGGGTCGCGGCCCGGACCGCGCCGAGGGCGGCCAGCACGACGCCCGGCGCGGCCTGTTCGGCCGCTTCGGCGACCGTGAGCAGGAACTCCGTCGGGTCGCCGGTGTGCCGGTGGGCGAGCACCGTCAAGCGGCGCAGCAGCTCGCCGGGCCGCTGCGCGAGCAGGGCGACGGCCTGCTCGTCGGCGCCGTCGCGCAGCGCGGTCTCGACGTGCGAGCGCCAGGTGCGGTAGCGCACCCGGCCGCGGTGGCGGTGCACGAGTGCGATGTGCCGTTCGGCGGCGGCGGCGAGCACCGCGTCGAGCGGGGAGCCGGGCGCGGGCACCGTGCCGCGCAGCGCGGCGAAGGCCAGCGCGGCGTCGGGGTGGCGGGCGGCTTCCTCGAACGGGTGCAGGTTCTCGGCGGTACGCAGCCAGGCGTCGCGGTGGCGGTGCAGGTCGTCGAGCAGCGCCACGGTCGGCAGGGTGTTCAGGCGGGCCAGGACCAGCCGGCGCAGGCGGCGCGGCAGGGACGCGCGGCGGGCGATCGGACGCCGCATGCCCGCGTCGCCGCCGCTGCACAGATGCAGCAGGCGCAGCAGGTCGGTGGCGGTGGTGGCGTGCCGGTCGAGCGCCTGCGGCATGCGGTCGGCCAGCGCCGGGTCGGTGACCAGCCGGTGCAGGACGTGCGCGCGGGTCTCCCGGACCTCGATGACGTCGGGCAGCCAGGCCAGGTCGCGGTGGCCGACGAAGTCGAGCAGCGCGTCCAGCTCGGCGAGTTCCTGCTCGCGCAGCGGGGTGCGGCGGGCCAGCAGCGCGCCGACGGCGGCGTGCACCTCGTCGTCGAGACATTCGACCAGCTCCAGCCGCACCGCGCGGCGAGGCGCGGCGGCCGGGTCGAGGGCCTGGTCGTCGGGCACCGCGCCCGAGGGCCGCCAGGTCGCCGCGTCCAGGTGGGCGACGGCCTCGTCGATGCGGCGGTGGCAGATCGGGCAGCCGGTGTAGTCGTCGAGGTCCCAGCAGGTCAGGCAGACCAGATGCCCGCACGGCGACACCGGGCGGACAGTGCCCTCCTTGCCGCAGAGCACGCACGAGGACTCGTAGGGCTGGGCGATGTAGGCGAACATGCGCAGCACGAACAGGTCGTCGGTGCCGGCCGGAACGCGGGCGGGGAAGTTCTTGAACAGCGGCAGGTGCGGCACGTGCGCGCCGACCAGCGAGGCGAGCGCGTCGAGCAGGCCGTGGCCGAGTGCCGCCAGGCGGGGGGCCTGCTGGCGGGACAGGTACGCGTGCAGGCGCGGGCCGATCAGGTAGCCCAGGGCCAGCGCGTCGGCCTCCAGCGCCCGTACACCCGCGGCCACGGGTGCGGCCGCGCCGCGCTCCTTGATCCTCTGCCGCTCCGCCAGCAGCCCCGGGGCGACCAGGCCGCGGCGCAGCAGCGCCAGCGCGACCGGGTCGGTCTCGGCGGAGGTGGCACGGTTCGGCGGAGCCAGACGCACGGTTTCTCCCGGCACGGACGCGGGCGGAGGTGAGGGCGGGGACGGAGATCGGTCGCGCTAGACCGGTCAAAAGGATGAGAAGGAAGCACGCCCAGGAGCCGCCCCCGCCGCCCAGCAATCTAGGGGTACACAGCCCGGCGCGACAACCCGAAAAGGGCCGGACCGGGCAGCCGACGACATTGATGTCGGGGCTTTTGGCGCTGAAGCGCTCCGAGGGACGTCCGACAAGCCGACTCTGCAGCATCGACGCCTATCTTCGGGATGAACACATCGATCGTGTTTTGTCCGACCCCGACACTACGGTCTGCGACCATGCGTTCCGATCCAACCACCCAGTTCGTCACCGCGGTCAAGCTCCGGGAGCTGCGGGCACAGCACAGCCAGCTCAGCGAGGCCTACGACCAGCTCACCCGCCAGGCCGAGACCGCGACCGATCCCTACCAGCGGCTACGACAGCTCTATCGCGGGTTGGCCGACCTCACCTACGCGGGCGGGAAGGTCCATCCCGAACTGGCCGATCTCGGCGTTCTGGCCAACGACACCCTTCCCGGCAAGGCCATCTCCGCCGACCTGGTCGAGCGCTGGTCCAGTCGGCTGGCCGACGAGCTGACCGCAGGGCACCTGCGATCGGAGTTCGTCTTCCGGTTCGGAGTTCTCCTCGAGCAGTGGGCAACCAGTGGCGGCAGCCCTCAGCGGATACCACCCACGCGACAACTGCACGAACTGCGCGAGCATGTTCTGGCGTCACCCCGTCCGAACGACCATCGTGGCCTCATCGAGAACCTGCTCGCCGGGGTCTCCAGGGTTGGTCCGGCGAAGGACCGCGTCGAGGCGACACCTGCCGAGTCGCTGCAGAAGGCCCTCAGCATCATCGCCAATGATCAGTATCAATCCGCTCGGCTGCGGGCCGAGGCGCGCCGCCTGATCCAGGACCCCACGCTCGCCGGGGAACTCGCCGATGTCCTCACCCTGCTGGGAACCGGCCCCGACGCCCTGCAGTGGCCGGCCGGCGGCGTGGTCGCCCGGGCCGTATGGACCAGAAACAAGTGGCGGCTCTACACCGATCAGGATCTTCCCACCACCTGTCTGCTCGACGTGCTCGCGCGCCGTTGGGAGAAGGAACTGTCCGACGTTTTCGGCGATTGGCGACAGCGACAGGCGGAGGACCACCGGTTGGAGCGCCTGTGGGCCCTCAACGCCCCCAAGGCCGTCCTCGACGGAGAGCAGCAGCAGTCCGCGGGCCAGCAGTCAGACCCTCCCCCGATCGCGGATCTCGGCACTGTGCGGGACTCCCAGTCGCGCGCCGGCTTCGAGTTCATCAACGACGATCCCTGGGCGAGTTCGGTCCTAACCCAGCGATACAGCCACCTGAACGAACTCCATGAGGTCACCGCGGCCGACGCATACCAGCAGAAGAACGACATGTTCTTCCCGGTGGTGGCACTGGTCAACGCCGAGATCAAGCTTGCTCGGGCCGCTTTCCCCGACCGGCCGCTGTACGTGGTGAAGCTGGATCTGCGTGACTACTACTCCAGCATCCCCCACGACCTGGTGCTGACCATTCTGGGCAACCTCGGGGTCCGCCAGTCGGAACTGGATCTGGCTGCCAGGTTCCTGGCCATGCCCCTGGCGGTGCCCGACGGGCCCGGCTTGACCGACGACCACGGCGACACCCGGTCCGCCACCCGGGGCGTGCCCATGGGTTACCGGCTCTCAGCGCTGCTGGCCGAGCTGATCGGACGCTGCATGGAAGCCTACGTCCGACAGCGCGCCGCGGTCCGCATCATTCGGGTGGTCGACGACATCTGCCTGCTCACCCCCGATCCCGACGCCGCCGTCGCAGCCCAGGGACACGTGACCGCGTTCTTCCAGACCTGCGGGCTGACGCTCAACGACGACAAGTTCGGAGTGGTCTGCGTCGGCGGTGAACTCCCTGCGGCCATGGCGGGGCCGCTGCCCCGGTGGGGCATGCTCACCCTCGACCAGCGGGGAGAGTGGTCGGTGCACGAAGCCGCCTTCCAGCAGCACCTTGCCCAGAGCCGCGGCAGCGTCATGGCCGCCGGGGCGGTTCTGTCGAAGGTCGACATCATCAACGCGGACCTGACCCACCTGGCCCGAGGCGTCGCGCTGGGAGCCGATCTGGGTGACGGCCACCGCGCGGAGGCCGGCGCCGCCCTGGTCCGGTTCGTCGACGACTACGTCGGCCCAGGCCAGGGGATCGCCGCCGCCCTGTGCGAGGACGTCATCGCCCTGGTCGGCACCCGCAGCGGCGCCGACCGGCAAGCCCCACCGCAGGCGATCCCGGAGGCCTGGCTGTACTGGCCGGTCACCGCCGGCGGGTTGGGACTGCGCAACCCGTACATCATGGCCGGGCAGTTCGCCGAGGCGGCTCGCCGCCGCGATCGCGTCGTCGTGCCTCAGGGCCCTGCCGAGGCGGGCTGGAACACGCGCGACAATCACTGGTCCCGCTACTACCGGCAACTGCTGCAGCCGCTGAACCCGGCCGCCCCGACGGACACGGCCGCCACCGCGAGCCTGACCCGGGATTTCATTGCCCGAGGAACCACCATCTCCCAGGGCGCCCAGCTCACGCTGACCCCGTACTGGCACTGGATCCTGTCCGTCTACGGCCCCGAGATCCGGGAACGGTTCGGAACATTCCGGTTCCTGAACACCGAACTGGTGCCGCTGCAACTGTTGGGCGCCCGCCGCACCGACAGCCACAGCATCACCGACGACCCTTGGGCCACAGGCGTGGGCAGCTCGTTCTGAGGCCTGCCGCGGCCAGTGGTGCCCACGCCATCACCGACGACCGGGCCGGCGCAGCGATCGATCGTGATGGGTTCTGTCGATACTCGTGAATCCAGACTCCTGCCGCCGTCCGATTTGGAGCGAGATAGGCGATTGCAGTGCTCTGTTGCCGATCTTCTCCCGCACGTGCAGAACGTCACGGTGGATCGGGTCGAGCTGACCGCCTGCGGGGTGGTGCTGAGCGTTCGTGGGGCGGCGTTGTCGATGGCGTGTCAGGCAGGCCTCCAGCTGTGTGCATGTCCGCTGCCTCCGTCGGCTGCGCTTCAGGAGGGTGTCCCTGGCCATGGCACAATGAATTAGTCGGAAATCGGGCGAGATCGCGTCGACACCCATCTCCCCACTTTCCTCCTCAGCTGTACCCTACATATCGCTCGCTTCACCCCACCTGGCACCGCTTGTCACAGGCTGACCACTATTCCGCCACACCTACAGCAACAGGAAGGCGACTGGAGGCCTCCGCCATGCCAGCGGAAGTTCAGGTCGTATCTCATCACCGGTATGGGCTAGTCCTTTTGCCTCGGATCATCATTGGCCTGCTGGGCGGAACGGCAAGTAGCGGGTGCCCCAATGGTTCATCCTGTTGGTCCCGTTCCCAAGTATGGGCGAGTGTCGTGCTCATCTTCAGCTCACTGAGCGTTACAGTGTCGACCGGGTGCCAGCTGACGCGGCTAGTCCGCGCCCTCGAGGCCGTAGCGATTCGGCCCGCTCAGCAACTGCCACTCGGCCTTCAAACAGCGTGCGCTTTCGGGAATCATGCGGTGTTCATGAGCAGCTCAGGCTCGTCATACCGGCTATCCTGTGGGCCCCGTGGGTTGTTGTGTCAGTTATGGGGGTTGAATAGCGTGACGACTGATCATTTCGAGCTCTTCTTTGATGAAGTCAAATAGCGTTCCCCCTTCCCTGCACAGAAAGTAGGGAATACTTTGGGTGCGCTCGCGTCTGTGTTTCGTCATCACGAGCAGCGCAATCCGATCGAACTTATAGAAGCTATAGAAGATATCACCGTCATAGTAACGTACCTCTACAGAGCCTCGCCTAGTTCGACCGATTTGTTCGAAGTCGGCCCTTGCTTCGCGAATTCTATTTCCCAATTCAGTTGCATCCATGTCCATTCTCTCCGCCATGGCGCGAAGTAAATCGACCCGGTCGGGATTAGGCAAAAATACTCTGATGTGAGCGTTCCTCTTACTGGCAAGTGCGGCAAGCCTGTCGCGATTAGTGTTCCGCCAGGTGCGGCCATAGATGAAGAAGAGGTCGAGTCTTTGAGCGTGGCGAAATAACTCCCCCCAGTTAGGTGAGTTTGTAAAATCGACTCCTGCTCCAAGAAGGCCTGTCCGCTCCACGTCATTGGCAAGCCCGGTTGTCGCCAAGATCTCTTGCAGGAAGGCCCTCTTCCCGACCAGCTCCCATACGATGCCCAAGACCACCGCTGCCACGATAAATCCACCAAGATTTTCAATAAAGGTCTGTGCACCCTTATGCCCTTCCCAGAATCCGTTTGTGGACTCGCCCACGTAGATGCCACTGACACCAACGGCCAGAAAGAGTAGACAGAAGAGTGCAAACCAGAGCCCCGTGACTTTGCGATACGGACCAGGGTTCACTGTCGTCATGGCTTCTCCTCCGATTGCGGAGAACACCTAATTTTACGCGTACTTGATCGCCTTCGCTGTCTGCATGGGACTATTCGATGAACTGCGCCGTTCGTCACAAATGCGAGTCCTCGTTTCGCCCATGCTGCCTTCCCACACACCGTGCCAGGATTTCCCTGAGCCTGGTCAAGATGGACCGCCCCAACTCTCAGGGCGGCCGCCGCACGGTGCGGTCATCGCCCCACGGAGCCCGCAACCGCCCAGCAGACCGTACGGCGGACGCCGGGTGCCTTGGTCGGCTTGAGAGTTCGGAAACCTGCGCATAGACCGAGCCGGGTCAGCACCCGCCTCATAGCGGTTGCCTGGTTTCTGCTGGTCGCGGTGCCCCTCCTGATGCCACCTGGCAGACTGCACGAAATCGCGTGCGTCGATCGCCTGAGACTCGCACCGTCCTCTTCGCGCGTCCACCGGACCCGCCTTCGGCCAGATGGTGTACTTCCCGCATTCCCGAAGGCAAGGGCATCACGAACTGGTTGCACTTCGACGTGCGTGTCGGCACAGGACTCGTCGGGCCAGAAGCGCCTGGCTTGCTCGAAGCCGAATGCGTACGCCTGGAAGCGCTCGGCGCGGTACGCGGGCAACTGCTGCTCGCCGGCGGCGAGAACGAGTCGTGCCAGAACATGCAGGACGTCGAAGGCGACGAGTTCTACCTCGACTGAGCCGCCGCGGGCCGGTCAGGGCAGCCGGCTGAGGTGGTCGCCGTAGAACAGGCCCAGCGCGGCAGCCACCCCCGCGCCGGCAATGATCCAGAACCGGGTCACGATCGTGACCTCGTGCCAGCCCACCAGCTCGAAGTGGTGGTGCAGCGGCGACATCCGGAACACCCGCTTGCCGGTGGTCTTGAACGACGTGTACTGGATGATCCGCGACATCGTGATGGTCACGAACAGCGCGGCCAGCAGCGGCAGCAGCAGAACGGTCCGCGTCGCGACCGCCTGCCCGGCGATGAGCCCGCCCAGCGCCATCGAACCGGTGTCGCCCATGATGATCCGCGCCGGCGACGTGTTCCACCACAGGAAGCCGAGCAGGGCCCCGGCCGCGGCACCGGCGACCAGCGCCGTCTCCAGCGGGTCCCGGACCTCGAAGCACAGCGCCGGCTGCGCCGCCGGATCGGCGCACCAGTGCCGGTACTGCCAGAACGAGATCAGCCCGTACGCAGCCAGCACGATCATCGACGTTCCGGTGGCCAGACCGTCGAGCCCGTCGGTCAGGTTGACGGCGTTCGTGGACGCCATGACGACCGCGATGAACACGACCACGGCGCCGACCTGGCCGACGTTCAGCCAGCTGATCTCGCGGACGAACGACAACCGCGTGCCCGACACCGACCACCCGGCCGTGCTCGGAAACCCGAGCGCCACCACGCCGAACCCGGTGCCGATCACGAGCTGCAGCACCAGTTTCCAGCGCCCGCTCAGACCGGCCGTGTTCTTCTTCGTGACCTTCAGGAAGTCGTCGACGAACCCGATGCCGCCGCAGAACACCATCAACCCGAGCAGCACGAACCCGGTCATCGTCGGGCCCGGCGGGACGATCTGCCCGTCCGGCAGCGCGTTCATCACCAGGTGCCCGACCATGTAGGCCAGCACGGTGCCGACGATGAACACCAGCCCGCCCATCGTCGGCGTGCCCCGTTTGACCTGGTGCGCAGCTGGATTGATGTCGCGGATCGGCTGACCGGCCCGCAGCCGGGCCAGCGCGCGGATGGCCAGCGGCGTGAAGAGCAGAGCGAACACGAAGCCTACGGCGGCAGCGACGACCGAGGAAACCACGGCGATATACCTCCTGGTGGGGGAACCTGGCAAGATCGCTAAGCCGCTCAGTGTACGGACGATCGCCCGCTCGGGCTGTCCCGGCGACACCGCAGGACGCGGGCACGGCCGGGTTACGCTCAGCGGCCATGACCGGACGATCGCTCTTCGGCATACGCCTGTGGCGGCTCCTGTCGGCACGCCGGCCGGACTTTCACACCTCCACCGAAGCGATGACGGCCGATCTGGCGCGTCGGGCCGCCGTGCCCCGCGCCGAACTGGCGGCGATCGTCAAGGGCACGGCACCGAACCCGGACGTCCTGCACAAGCTGGGACCGGCCCTGAACATCCACGTCGCCGATCTGTTCGTCATCGCCGGGCTGCCGGTGCCACCGGAGCTGGCCTCGGCATGGCCGACCACACCCTGGAACGTGGGCACGATCATCCGGTACGCCATGGCGCTGAGCCCGCAACGACGCGGCCGGCTGAACGACGCGATCCGTTCGCTGCCGATCGAGCCCCGCACCGAACCCACCGCCGACGACGGTTTCCCCGACGAGCCCGGTGCGTTGCTGATCCGGCTGATGAGAAATCGCAACATCCGCCCGAACGCGTGGCTGCTCGCCCAGGTGGGCGACGGGCCGTACGTATCCCACTCCACCGTCGGCATGCTCGGACGGGGCAGGGTCGCGGTCACCCCGCAATACGTGACGGCGTTCGCGCACCTGCTCGGATACGCGCCCACGGACATGGTGGCGCTCACCGGCGTCGGCCCGGTGTACGAGCAGGCGAACCCGCATCCGGCGAGCGCCGAACTCGCGGCGCTGGCCTGGAACGCCCGGCGGCTCACCGGCGCGCAGCTCGCCCACCTGGTGCACCTGCTGGAGGACACCAGACGACTGCGACCGTCCACCTTCGATGGCGGCCAGGATGGTCAGCGCGACTCCACCGGTCCCGGCTGATCTTCCCCCACAGTGTCGTTCCCGGCACCTAGACTCCGGCGACGTGACATCCTCCCCCACTCCGATCGAGGCGGCCTTCTCCCTGCTGCAGCAGGGCCGCCTCGGAGAAGCCGAAGAACTCATGACGCGCGAACTGCAGGCGGTCACGGCGAGGTACGGGCACGGCAGCCAGGCCTGGGCCTCGGCCCAGTGCGATCTGGGCAACGTGCTGCTGAACGCCGACCAGCTCGGCCGTGCGATCGAGTGCTACCGCCAGGCGACCACCGCGTCCGCCGACGACCCGCAGTTCCGCAAGGACCATCTGACGTACCGGCTCAACCTGGGCCTGGCCCTGCGGATGGCCGGGCGGCTCGACGAGTCCGAGGAGGAGCTGCGCCGCGGCGCCCAGGACCGCATGGCCTTCTACGGCCGGGAGCACCCCGGGTACGCCTTCGGCCTCGAACCGCTGGCCGACCTGCTGCTCCAGCGCGGTGATCTGCGGCAGGCCCGCCAGGTCGTCGAGGAGGCCGTGGACAACTTCTGGCGCAACGGCCACCCCCATGTCACGTCGGCGCTGGCGCTGCGCGCGGAGATCGTGGCGGCGCAGGCCACCGGGGAGCCGCTGTTCCCGCCGCTGGACCAGCTGCCAGACGAGCTCATCGAGCAGGTGGCGCAGTCCGTGCTGAGCCGGCACGGCGACGGCGACCCGGAGATCTTCGCGACCGTGCTCAGGGTCCTGGTCACCACGCTGGAGGCGCGGCTCGGCGAGGATCACCAGGCGACCCTGAACGTGCTGTCCATGCTGGCCAACAGCGGCCGCGACCGCGGCGACCAGGCCGGGCGGGTCGACGCGATCCGGCGGGTGCTGGCCTCCTACGACCGGCAGAGTATGGCCGAGCAGGCGCTGATGGCGGCGCTCGGGCTGGCGATGGCGCAGAGCGAGGTCGGCGACGAGGACGGGGCGCTGCAGACGTACGCGTCGGCGTACGCCCGGGCGGAGCGCATCGGCAGCCCGGAACTGGCCAGCCAGGTGCTGCGCAACTGGGGCCTGGCCCTGCGTGAGGCCGGGCAGCTGCAGGCGGCCGAGCAGCGGCTCGGTGAGGCGGTCGCACACGCCCGCCGCGGCCGCGACGGTGAGACCCTCGGCCGCGCCGACGTGGCCCTCGGCCTGTTCCTCCAGCATGAGGGCCGACTGGAGCAGGCACGAGCGGTCCTGGAGGAGGCATTGTCCGCCCTGGACCCGGTGCACCCGGACGCGATGGTCGGCCGCAGCCACCTCGGCGCGGTGCTGGACGGGCGTACCTGCGGCTGTGGCGACATGCAGACGACGATCTCGGACGCGTTCCGTGACTTCGTCGCCAGTAGGCTGCCGTCCGACCTGCTCGCCCGTTTGGATGTCGCGATCGTCGACGGCGACTTCAAGATCGATGTCGAGCTGCGCCGCGAACCGACCCAGGACGAGCTCGAACGTCTCAACGGCGTCGTCGGGTCCGCCCACGCCGAATTCCGCCGCCGCCTGACGAGCCGTCCGTAAGCAGGCTGACAGGGCACTGCCGGTTCGGGGAACTGCCGATGTCACGGTGGTTCCCCGAACCGGCCCGGCGACTCAGGCCGGGCGTGGGATCGGATGTGCCATCGGCCGTCTGTCCTGATGGAGAAGTGCGGTCATGGGGTGGCCGACGGGATTGAGCGAGTTCCGCGCGACCATGTGGAACATGGTCTCGGCCAGGTGAACGCTGCTGGTCACCTCCTGGCCCCCGATGGTCACGGTGGCCGGCGGTGGACCGGAGGCCTCCCGGGCCTGGCGGTGACTTTCGACGGTTGCGGCGACGGCGGCTTTCAGTTCGGCGACCCGATCGGATCCGCAGAACGCGGCAGCCCACAGCTCATCGTCCAACCTGATCGACTCGACGATCCAGTCGTCGAGCGGATTCGGGGCGGCGCCGCGCTCGATGGCATGCCGCCGCAGGCCGACTTCGGTGTGGGCGACCTTGGCAAGTCCGCCCATCTGGTCGGTGATCAGGTTGAAGGGGGCCGCACCGGGGTCGACGGCCATCGGCCGGGATTCGGGAATGCCGGTGAATCCCAGTGCCAGGACCATCTCGAAGACCAGGTCGTCTGCGCTGACGTGGTTGTTTTCGCGGTCGGCTCGGGGCTCCGGCCCGGTCAGCCAGCGCAGGTGGGATTCGTCAGGCTGCAGGCCGGCCGATCCGGCCCACTCCAGCAGCAGGGCGACGGCGTCGTCCTGCGGTCGGCCGTCGGCGAATTCGGGCAGGTGTCGGTAGACGTGGCAGGGCCGCGTGGGATCGGGCAGGTGCATCGCCCACGAGGCGGCGTCCGGGGTGATGGCGTAGACGCCGGCAGTCGCTGTCACAGACGTACGCCGCCAGGACAGGGGTGGCGGTGACCGCCGCCCAGGACCGTGTGGCCGCGGCGAGATCCAGCGGGTCATCGGTTGAGCCGGTCTCCAGCAGCTGCCAGCCGTCGCCAAGGTCACGCAGGCGGCGATGCCGCCGCCCGAAAGACGTGATCTCCGGTTGGTCTGTCACCGATCCCGTCGTGTGAGCAAGGACGATCGTTCCCCAGTAACCCATGGCTCGGTAACGTACGCGACCGCCCCGACACGATCAGCTGGCGAGGGTGCCATCGCAGCCACCGTGCACCTGATCCGCCATCGAGACGTGTTCACGGCGCGGCCGGATCACCGGTAGCCGCCGATATGTCGTGGTCCACCCCAGCGACCGACACAGCCGCTGCTGCTCGTGCCGGCTGCACAACAGGTTGGACAGGATCGTGCGCGGCTGCGACGTGCTCGGCGAGCAGCGCATCGATTGCTTCCATTGCTTCAGCGGCAGTCCGGGGTTGGCGGGCTTGAAGCAGATGGTCGATGAACTGCCCGAGCTCGGTGCCGTCGGGTCGATGCGGCGCAGCGCCGACAGCGCGTGCATACCTGCGGATGGCGATATCGAGCTCGGACTCCGACACTATGTTGGTCGTCGGGGCCAGATACTCCAAACGCAGGAACGACGCGGGCATACGGCCGATGCAACGGTAGAGAAGCGCAAGCTTCGGCAGCCGGTAACGGTAGAGGCGCCTGGCGCGCTCGGTGAACAGCAGCGCGTCGATACTCCAGCTGCCGACCTGCGCATACAGCTCGGCGATGTCAGCACCGACAAGATCAGGTCGGCGAGCAGGGGTGTACACGTCGGCCGACGCCCGTTCCACTGCCGGGTAGTGGGACACGCGCGGACCGTCCCACAGGACGCTGAGGTCCTTGACCAACCGCTGGTCGAGGCTTCGCCAGAACGCCAGCGGCTGCGCGTCACGCGAGTGGCCCTCGAGCGCATCGGTGCACGAGTTCTTCATGAACCGCCACAGACCGTCGCTGCGCGCATCACGGCGGAACCATCGCACACCACGGCGGCGAGTGCCGTCGTAGCGGGTCCGAAACGCCCGGTCGCCAAGCCGCCCCAGCCTCGTGATCCACACACCGAAGACCAGCGCCGTCAGCAGCACGACGCTGCCCGAGGTCCAGGCCAGCACCGATAGCCAAGCGCCCTGCTCACCGCTGCGCTCAGGCTGGGTCGCGGCGACGATACCGACGATGGAGTCGAACGCCAGGCTCAGCGCGAGGATCACCCCCGCCTTCTGGATGGCGTCACCCTCACGCACCCGCCGCTCGTCGAACGCGTCCTTCACCGCGTCGATCACGTCCTGGTAGCGCTCCGCAACCCGACCAGCATGATCCACCAGGCTCGCCGCGGCACCGGCGAGCTGGGCGAACACACCGGTCTGGCTCAATGCCGCGCGCAGGCCCGGATTGCCGTCGAGGTGACGTTGCAGGACCAGGTCGTCGAAGCGGTCGCTGAGGGCATCGCGCGCCCGATTGACCCGGGCGCGGCACTCTCGGGCGAGCGTGTCGAGGTCGTTGAGATCCGCGATGCCCTGCAGCAGCGTCTGGTGCAGCAGCTCCACGGCATGGTGCACCTTTGCCAGCTGCCGCATCCGCCGGATCGGCAGGTGGGTCGCCAGCGCGTCCCACAGCCGCCCGCCGGCTGCCGCGGTCGTCTCGTACACCTTCAGGTGGTTTTCCCATACCTGCATGTCGTTGTGCACGTCATAGAGCGTGAAGGCCGCGTAGGTCTCCATGTCGGTCAGAGCGTCGACGAGATCCCGCACGCAGAACTCCTGCCGGGCGACGTACTCGTACCGATGACACCGGTGGTGGTGCGCACACTGCCCGTCCGCCGGTCCCTCGACCGGCACATATCGGTCGTCGACGTGGAACCCGCGAGTGGGCGAGAACCAGGGCGCCTCACCGACGATGATCAGATACAGCGGGTGGCGGGTGAAATGGAAGCGACGGTCGAGCCGGCGCTCAGCGTCGATGCCGGCGGCCATCTGCCGCAGCACCAGGTAGTCGCCATTGAGGACACTGGCCGACAGCGTGTCGTCGAACACCGAATCGACCCGCAGCATCGTCCGGATGATCTCAGCCGCCGGCGTGTCGGCAGCCGTGAAGTACCGGTCTGGAGCAGTCCGCTCGCCCGGCACCGCGATCCAGAAGTCGGGCTGCATGTACCGGCGACCGGAGATGGTCAGCCGGCTGTGCTCGTAGCCGCGGCCCTCCAGCCAGTTCTCGGCGTGCCGGGCAGCCGCCTCGAACAGGTCGCGATAATGTCGCGGCCGGCGGCGCAGCACCGCCTCGTCAGCCTCACGAATACGCCATGGATACCGGTCGTCGAGCGGCGGACGGTGCTCCACCCCGAAGGGAAGCTCACTCCAGACGGCGATGCTCAGGTGCCAGCGCTGGTAGTGCTCGGCACCGCGGACGAACCTGAAGTCCAGGGTGACGAAGTAGTCCAGGTCTGTCGGCTCCGGCGCGACGAACGACGTCACCGACTCGAACCGCAGCCGATCCATGATGATCCGATGGCGTAGCACGAACGGCTCCTCGTGGACCCACCCTCCGGCGGGGACGCGAAGATGCCGCTCCAACCGGCCGAGCACGCTGTCGAGGATCGCGTCGGCGTCAGCGGCGAACTCGCGCCATGGCGGCGGATCGGTCCGAGCCTGCATCGCGTGCCGCGGCCTGGGGTCACTGGCCCGGCTGGCGAAAGCCAGTCCCGGCCTATCCGGCCGGAGGAGCTCGCGCAGCAGGGCTCCATGACGGTCGACCGCGACCGCCACCTGGTGCGGCTCCCGCCCGTCGCGTGCGGGTCGGCTTCCGGCCGGCGTGGCGGCACCGGTCTCCTCCCCCGGGTGCACGCAGGCGACGCACCGGTGCGCACTCGCCTGCGGCCGGGGATCATCCGCTGGTCGCGGTGGCGCATATGGCAGCACCCAGGCGGAGGTTGCGATGAGCACCAGCCGGTCCCAGTCCGGTTCCCCCATCGACCAAGGTTCCACGCCCGCCGCGGCTCATGTCAATGATGTCAATGCCGCTCGCCTTCCGATCACAAGCCTGACCAATGCCCGCTGACCCAGGTGGAACCCGAGTACGTCCTCTGCTCGATGGAATACTGGTGTCGGTCGAGGTGCAACCACACGTGATGCGGCTGCTGACACGGGTTGCCGTCAATCTGGTCTGGTTCCGACGGGCACCTACGATGATCGTGATACGGCTAAAGTGCCCGCATGTCATCGCGCCGCAGCCTGGATCAGCGCATGGACGCCTCGGGCTCCGGTGCGCCGAACACCGTCACCACCACAGGCGGGGGTATGACCCGCTTGGCCGACGTCGCCCGGCAGGCGGGGGTCAGTGAGTCCACCGTTTCCCGCGTGGTCAACAACAAACCTGGCATCCACCCGGCCACCCGACAGGCCGTAACCGCCGCCGTGGAGGCGCTCGGATACCAGAGCCGGGAAGATCTGCACGAGCGCCGAGACCGCCTGGTCGGGATGATCACGCCCGAACTGGAGAACCCGATCTTCTCGCGCTTTGCTCGTGCGATGGGGGCGGCGCTGATTCAGCAGGGCTACACCCCGGCACTACACACCCTGGCACCTGGCGGTCCCGGCGAGGACGGCCATGTGAAGACACTGCTGCAACGGGGAGCCTCCGGCATCATCTTCGTTTCGGGGTTGCACGCGGATGTCACCGAAGATCGCGACCGATACCGCGACCTTGTCGGCCGCTCATTACCGATGGCGTATCGTGAACGGGGACATGCCAGACGTCGAGGCGGCCTTCGTATCGTGTGACACCCGTGCCGCCGGACGGCTCGCCGTGTCCCATCTGGCCTCACTCGGGCATCGCCGTATCGGCATGCTCAGCGGTCCGGAACGCTACCTGCCGGCACGGGGCGAGCTCGACGGATACCTGGAGGCCACGCGTACCGCCGGGCTGAGGGAAATGGTTCAGGTCGCGCCGTGGTTCACCGTCGAGGATGGTCAAGTGGCCGCCGCGCGGCTGATGGCTGACGGCGCGACCGCCATGGTCTGTGGTTCGGATCTGATGGCGCTGGGCGCTGTGCGCGCCGCCCGCGCCGAGGGCCTGTCCGTGCCCGGCGACATCTCCATCATCGGGTTCGACGACTCCCCGCTGATGTCGTTCACGGATCCACCGCTGACCACGATCCGCCAACCCGTGGCTGCCATGTCGGCTGCGGCCGTGCAGATGCTGGCCAATGTCATTCAGGGCCGACCGATGCGACATCGGAAGTTCACGTTCGGCCCCACGCTGGTCGTACGAGGCTCGACCGGCAAGGCGTCCAGCCGCGGATAGGCCATACACGAGCCAGGGGCGTGAGCCAAGGCCGTCCGCGGTGGATCATGGCACCGGCCACGGTCTCAGCAGGTGGGGGGCGGTGAACAGCAGGCACCGGCGATCCAGCGGGAGCCGTTGCTGTCAGCTAACCCTCGCCAGGCGCGCCGCGGCATGGGCATGTCGTCCATGGCCCGATTCGTGCTTGCTGAGCTGGGGCGTTGGAGCCGACGAGGGGACTTGAACTCTCAACCTTCCGAGTCGGCGTCACGTTGACGGGTCTGGTCAGGCCGAGTTGCGCCAGACGACGGGCGAGGGCAGCAGTACGCTGCGCGGCACGTCGGTCTGCCCGCCGATCTGGCGGTGGACGAGTTCGGCGGCGTGCCTGCCGATCTCGCGCGCGGGCTGGTGGACGGTCGACAGCGGCGGCTGGGTGCGCGCCGCCCACGCGCTGTCGTCGAAGCCGACCACGCCGACGTCGCCGGGGACGTCGCGGCCCGCCTCGCGCAGCACCTGCATCGCCCCGGCCGCGACCGCGTCGGAGGCGGCGAACACGCCGTCGATGCCGGGTTCGCGCTCCAGCAGCTCGCGCATCCCGTTGACGCCACCGAGGTAGTCGTAGTGGGGAACCTCGGCGACCAGGGCCGGGTCGAAGCGGTCGCCCAGCGCCTGGCGGTACCCGTCCAGGCGGTCGCCTCCGGAGTCGCGGTTGAGCGCGCAGGCGATCATGCCGATCCGGTGACGGCCGGTGGCGATCAGCCGCGAGGTGATCTCCCGCGCTGAGCCGACGTTGTCGATCCCGACGAACGGGATGGCGTTGTCCAGGTCGGGCGGGTGGCCGATGAACACCGCGGGCATGGCGATCTGCGCGATGAGCCTGGTGATCGGGTCGTAGGCGCGGGCGGAGACGATGATCGCCCCGTCGACGAAGCCGCCGCTGAGGTAGCGGGCGACCCGTTCGGTGTCGCGGTCGGAGTCGATGACCAGGCTGACCATCTGGTAGCCGGCCAGCGACAGCACGGCGTTGGCACCGAGCATGATCGCGCCGATGTTGGGGTCTTCGAGCAGGACCGCGTGCGGTTCCAGGGCCAGGAACCCGACCGCTTCGGAGCGGCGGCGTTTGAGGTTGCGGGCGGCGGTGTTGGGGACGTAGCCGACCTCGGCGATGGCCGCCTCGATCGCGGTCCGGGCCTCCGGGGAGACGTAACCGCCGTTGAGCACCCGGTTCACGGTGCCGCGGGACACGCCCGCGGCTGCGGCGATGTCCTTCACGGTCGATCGCCGCGGCGCTCCGGAGGCTGTCACGACCGCCACTGTAAACGACGCTATTGACGCCACCCAGCGCTATGGCTAGCGTGTGTGCTCGTTCACACATCAGCCATCCGGTGGTCATCTCGACGCGATGTGTGCACGAGCACACACGCATGAGCAGGGAAAACGCAACCAGGTAAAGGAAGGCACATGCCGCACCAGGCACGATCACACCCCGCACCGATGCCGTTCGCCGGCATCGGCCTGGGCTGTGACTACAACTTCGAGCAGTGGCCCGAAGAGGTCTGGCACGACGACATGGCCCTCATGCGCGCCGCGGGCGTCGACCTGGTCGCCGTCAACATCTTCGGCTGGTCGAACCTCGAACCGCAGCCCGGCCGGTACGACTTCAGCGCCCTCGACACGATCATGGAGCTGCTGCACGCCAACGGCATCGCGGTCAACCTCGGCACCGGCACCGCCTCTCCCCCGCCCTGGCTGACCCACCGCCACCCCGAGGTGCTGCCCGTCACCGCCGACGGCACCACCCGGTTCCCCGGCGGCAGGCAGGCCTTCTGCCCCAGCTCGCCGGTCTTCCGCGACCACGCGCTCGCCCTGGTCGAGCAGGTGGCGCAGCGCTACGGCGACCACCCGGCCCTGGCCATGTGGCACGTGTCCAACGAGCTCGGCTGCCACAACGCCCTGTGCTACGACGAGGCCAGCGCCGAAGCCTTCCGGCAGTGGCTCGCCCGCCGCTACGGCGACCTCGACAGCCTCAACCGGGCCTGGGGCACCGCGTTCTGGAGCCAGCGCTACGGCGACTGGGCCGAGATCGCCCCGCCCCGGCTGACGCTGTCCACCCGCAACCCCGCCCAGCTCGTCGACTTCCACCGGTTCAGCTCGGACGCACTGCTGGAGTGCTACCTGGCCGAGGCCGACATCCTGCGCGGGCACTCCAGCGCGCCGGTCACCACGAACTTCATGGTCACCGCGCACATCCGCAACCTCGACTACTGGAAGTGGGCACCGGCGATGGACGTCATCGCCAACGACCACTACCTAGACCACCGGCTGGCCGACCCCGCCGCCGAGCTGTCGTTCGCCGCCGACCTGACCCGCGGCCTGGCCGGCGGGCGGCCGTGGATGCTCATGGAGCAGTCCACCGGCGCGGTCAACTGGCAGCCCCACAACCTGCCCAAGGCCCCCGGCCAGCTGCTGCGCAACTCGCTGACCCACGTCGCGCGGGGCGCCGACGCGCTGTGCTTCTTCCAGTGGCGCGCCTCGGCGCAGGGTGCCGAGAAGTTCCACTCCGCGATGGTGCCCCACGCGGGCACCGACACGGCGCTGTGGCGCGAGGTCCTCGACCTGTCGGCGACCCTCGACCGGCTCGGCGAGCTCGCCGGCAGCACCGTCGCCGCCGACACCGCGCTGCTGTTCGACTGGGAGTCCTGGTGGGCGGCCGACACCGAAGCCCGGCCGTCGCAGGCGATGCGCTACCTGGACCAGGTCCACGCCGCCCACCGGGCGCTGCGCGAGCTCGGCGTCACCACCGACGTCGTGGCTCCGGGCGCGGACCTGAGCCGCTACCGCGCGGTGGTGGTGCCCTGCCTGCACATGGTCTCCGACGCCGAATCGGCCGCGCTGACCGCGTTCGTGCAGGCCGGCGGGCACGCCGTGGTCACGTTCTACAGCGGGATCGTCGACCGGCACGACCGCGTCCGGCTCGGCGGCTACCCCGGGGCGTTTCGCGAGCTGCTCGGCGTGGTCGTCGAGGAGTTCGTGCCGCTGCTGCCCGGCGACGAGGTCGGCCTCGACAGCGGCGCCCGCGCCGCCGTCTGGACCGAGCTGCTGCGCACCACCACCGCCGACACCGTCGACCGGTACGCCGACGGGCCGCTGCCCGGGGTGCCGGCCGTGACCCGCAACCGCCACGGAGCAGGCCAGGCCTGGTATGTGGCGACCGCGCTGGAGGCGGCGGACCTGCGTGACGTGCTGCGCCGCGCCCTGCGCGAGGCGGCCGTCACCGCCGCCGGCCCGGAAAGCGACGGCACCGTCGAGGTCGTGCACCGCCACAACGACACCCACCGCTACACCTTCGTGATCAACCACGGCGCCAAGGACATCGAGCACCCCGCCACCGGCCGTGAGCTGGTCACCGGCGAGCAGGTCGGCGCGGTGCTGCGGGTCCCGGCCGGTACGGTGCGCGTGCTCAGACAGGAGATCACCCGATGACCCAGGTCGCCACCACCCAACCGCCGCAGGCCGAACCCGCGGTCCCGATCGAGCGCGCCGGTCCCGCCAGGCGCGGCAGGCACCGCTACGCCCGGGCCGTCACCGTGTTCGTGGCCCCGTTCGCGGTCCTGTTCCTGCTGTTCTACGTCGTCCCGATCGTCTACGCCGTCGTCCAGTCGCTGTACGTCGTGCAGCGCACCGGCACGTACGGTCCCGCCCAGGAGGTCTTCGGCGGCCTGGCGCAGTACCGGCTGGTGTTCAGCGACGGCCCGTTCTGGGCCTCCGTCGGGCGGATGCTGGCCTTCGGCGCGGTCCAGGTCCCGATCATGCTCGGCATCGCGCTGGCCCTGGCCCTGCTGCTCGATTCGGGGCTGGTCACCGGGCGGCGGTTCTTCCGGCTGGCGTTCTTCGTCCCGTACGCGGTGCCCGGCGTCGTCGCCGCGATCATGTGGGGGTTCCTGTACTCCCCGAACCTGTCGCCACTCAAACCGATCACCAGCACCGTCGACCTGCTGTCGGCCGACACCGTGCTGTGGTCCATCGCCAACGTCGTCACCTGGGTCTACGTCGGCTACAACATGCTGATCATCTACTCGGCGCTGATGGCGATCCCGACCGAGCTGCACGAGGCGGCCCGGATCGACGGCGCCGGCCGGCTGTGGATCGCCTGGTCGATCAAGATCCCGCTGGTCATGCCCGCGATCGTGCTGACCACCGTCTTCTCCATCATCGGCACGTTGCAGCTGCTGGCCGAACCGCAGGTGTTCCGCAGCTTCAGCTCCGCGGTGTCGAGCACGTACACCCCGAACCTGACCGTCTTCTCGCTGTCGGCGATCCCGAACTTCAACCTCGCCGCGGCGTTCTCGGTGGTGCTGGCGCTGACGACGTTCGTGCTCTCGTTCGCGTTCCTCAAGTCGACCCAGCGCAGGAGCAACCCGTGACCGCCGCCCCCGCCACCATCACCCCCGCCGAACACCGGCCGCGCCGGCAGGACGGGCGCATCTCCCGCCTGACGGCGATGCTCGTCATGGGCGTCTGCACCGTCTACTTCCTCACCCCGCTGTGGTGGCTGTTCGTCGGCGCGACCAAGAGCCGCGACCAGTTCACCGACACCCACTCGCTGTGGTTCGCCGACTTCCACCTGCTGGACAACGTCGGCGAGCTGCTCGCCTACCGCGACGGGGTGTTCCTGCGCTGGACGCTCAACAGCGTCGCGTACACCGCCGGCGCGGCCCTGCTGGGCACGGTCCTGGCCGCGATGTGCGGGTACGCGCTGGCCAAGTACCGCTTCCCCGGTCGTGAGCTGATCTTCAACGTGGTGCTCAGCGGCGTGCTCGTCCCGGCGACCGCGCTGGCACTGCCGCTGTTCCTCATCTTCAGCAAGGTCGAGGCGACCAACACGTTCTGGGCGGTGTTCCTGCCGAGCCTCGTCAACCCGTTCGGGGTGTACCTGGCCCGCGTCTACGCCTCCGCCGGGGTGCCCGACGGGCTGCTGGAGGCCGCCCGCATCGACGGCTCCGGCGAGATCCGCACGTTCCTCACCATCTCCGCCCGGCTCATGTCCCCGGCCCTGGTGACGATCTTCCTGTTCCACTTCGTGGCCGTCTGGAACAACTTCCTGCTGCCGCTGGTCATGCTCAGCGACGAGCGGCTGTTCCCGGTCACCCTCGGCCTCTACTCCTGGAACACCCAGATCGCCCAGGTGCCCGAGCTGCGAGGCATGGTCATCGTCGGATCGCTGATCTCCATCGCCCCCCTCGCCGTCGCTTTCCTGCTGCTCCAGCGGTTCTGGCGCACCGGAATCAGCACCGGCGCGGTCAAGTAACACCCCTCTCCCCCGCAATATCCTCACCGAAAGGTCGCCCTGATGAGCGCGTTGCTGCGCACCATTGGCGTGCTGCTGACCTCAGCAGTCGCCGTCACCGCCTGCTCCAGCCCCGACGCCGCCCCCGGCGGCACCACGGCGTCGGCGTGCGCCCCGGCCGGCGACGGTCCGGTCACGCTGACGTTCACCTCCTGGATCCCCGGTATCGAGCAGGTCGTGCAGGCCTGGAACGCCAAGAACCCCGACATCCAGGTCAAGGTGCAGACCGGGCCGAACGGCAACGGCGGCACGTACCAGAACTTCTTCAACCAGCTCAAGGCCGGCAACGCCCCGGACCTCGGCCAGATCGAGTACGACGCCCTGCCCGGCTTCCGGGTCCAGGACGGCCTGTTCGATCTCGCCGCCTGCGACATCGTCGCCCAGGCCAAGGACCAGTTCGTGCCGTGGACGTGGGACCAGGTCAGCCTCGGCGACCCCAAGGCGGCGTACGGGGTGCCGCAGGACACCGGGCCGATGGCGCTGTTCTACCGCGCCGACCTGTTCGAGAAGAACGGCATCGCCGTCCCGGCGACCTGGCAGGAGTATGCCGCGGCAGCCGAGAAGGTCAAAGCCGCCGGCGGCTACATCACCAACTTCTCGCAGAGCGACGTCAACCAGTTCGCCGGGCTGGCGTGGCAGGCCGGGGGCCGCTGGTTCGGCAACGACGGCCAGAAGTGGACGGTCAGCCTGACCGACGACAAGACCACGAAGGTCGCGCAGTACTGGCAGGACCTGATCGACCGCAAGCTCGTGTCGTCGGTGCCGCCGTGGACGGCCGAGTGGGACAACGCCTACAACACCGACCAGGCCTGGACGTGGGTGTCGGCCGTGTGGGGCGCCAACTCGATCGCGAGCGGCGCGCCCAAGACCGCCGGCAAGTGGCGGGTCGCGCCGATGCCGCAGTGGGCCGCCGGTGAAACGGCCGCGGGCAACTGGGGCGGGTCGTCCACGGCCGTGTTCAAGGGGTCCAAGCACCCGTACGAGGCCGCGAAGTTCGCGCTGTGGCTCAACACCAGCGAAGAGGCGCTGACCCTGCTCAACCAGAAGGCCAACCTGTACCCGGCCACCAAGGCCGGCGCGAACCTGCCCGCCCTGGCCGACGGTGTCGCCTTCTACGGCGACCAGAAGATCTACGAGATCTTCGCGAAGGCGTCCACGCAGGTCCCGGCCGGGTTCACGTGGGGCCCGGCGATGACGGCGACCTATGCCAACGCCTCCGACGGGTTCAAGGCCGCCGTGTCCGGCAAGGGCACCCTCGTCGACGCCCTGACCGGCGCGCAGACGTTCACCGTCCAGACCCTCAAGAACCAGGCGATCCCCGTCGCCTGATTCCGCCTCCCCGCGCGGCGGGCCGGCCACGCCAGTGACCGGCCCGCCTGTTTCGCACTGGCCACATTCCGTGGTCAAGCGCGGATGACGGTCACCTGTCCCAGGTCAGGCCGAGCACAGGGCGCTGACGGCGCTGGTGTCCGAGAACGCCGACCAGCCATCGCTGATCAAGGTGTAGACCTTGCCCTTGTAGTCGGTGCCCGGCGAGGCGAGCTTCTTGGTCCACGCGTCCAGCCGGGCCACGTCGGCCGCGAGCGCCTCGGCGAGCCTCGCATCCGTGGTGCCCTTGAGGGTCGTCACCAGGTATGTCCGGTAGCCGGCGACCGCCGTCCTCAGCTCACCGAGCACCTCCTTCATCGCCGGGGCACCGCCCTGGTAGTTGCCGTTGCGGTAGCCCGCGTACAGCGCCACCGACGTGAAGACCTCCATCAGCGGCTGCTTGCGTCCCTCACAGAACGCCGCGTAGTCCGCGCCGGCCGGCGACGGGCTCGGCGACGGCGCGGCCGAGGTCACCGCGGGGCTGGGCGACGGGGCCGGAGCGGCGCTGTCGGCCGCGGACCCCGCGCAGGCGGCCGTGCCCGCCAGGACGGCGGTGAGCAGCAGAGGCAGAACGATACGGCGCATGGTGTGGCGTACTCCAAATCATGATCGGGTCGAACGCCTCAGCTTCGCTCACCTCGCCCGGCCGGCGCAGAGCCGTTGCGCCACGTTTCGATCACGAACGGGCTCCCGCTCGCCCTCGTGGAGCCAGTCCTCCACCCGGGGCACAGGAAGTACGCGTGGGCGGCTTCCACGGTCACCAGTGCGGGGACCGTTCCAGGATCGCGCCTGCCGTCTCGGCGAGCGCGGTTCGTGCGCCGAACGCACGGCGGACCTGGTCGGATGCGTCGCCGGGAGCATCGGCCAGGAGCGGGAGCAGCAGCAGGAAGCGGTCGACCGGCTCGGTCACTCCTGCCCCGCGACGGGGATTCGTCGCGATCTGCAGCAGCTCGTCCCAGTCGAATACCCGGGCGGGCCAATCTCCCTCGATCGCGGCAAGGTTCGTGATCGCGCCATCGGCCTGGTGGCGCTCGAAGTCGATGCCGGAATCGTCTGCGAAGTTACGGTAGATGATCACCAGTTCGCCGCCGTCGGCGGTCGGCAACCTGAAGAACGGCCACCGTTCCGGGTCGATCAGCTGGTCGGCGAGAACGTCCATGTCGCCGCCGTCGACGTCGAGCCGCGACATGAGGTCATGGATGTCATGTGCCCAATGCAGGTGCAGCGGCCAGAACGCCGGATTCTGCAGCAACCCCTCGGCATCGACCAGGGGATAGTCTGCGCGGCTGGGAAACTCCATACCTGGAGGCTGTCATCTGGGAAGCGTTCTGCACAGCTGCTCATCTTCAATACCGGCGTCGGGAGGCGAAAAGCGCTGCCTCAAGCGGACGTTCGGGATGTTGTCGCGCCGTGCGTCCGTGCTAGCCTCCGGCCTCATGCCGGTGAGCACCGTAGTCTTCGACCTCGGCGGTGTGGTGTGCCGTCACCAGCCGGAACTGCGGCTCCGAGAACTCGCCCGGAGGTACGGCCGGACGGTGGAGGACGTCCACCGGATCCTCTATGCGACCGGCTTCATCGGCGAGACCGAGCTGGGGCACTGGAACGCCGAGGAGATCGTCTCCGAGATCGGAGCCAGGTTGGGCCGTCCGGTGGACAGAGCCGAACTGGAACCCGCCTGGCTGGCCTCGTTCCCGGTGGACGAGCAGGTCCTCGAACTGGTCGGCCGCATCGCGGTGCGGCATCGCACCGCGATCCTCACCAACAACGACCTGCTTCTGCGTGAGGCGCTGCTCGGCGCCCGTCCGGACTTCGCCGGCCGCTTCGGCGACATCGTGTTCTCAGCCGCGATCCACGCCGTCAAGCCCGCAGCGGAGGCGTTCCGCAGGACTTTGTCGATCGTGAACGCCGAGCCTTCCGAAACACTCTTCATCGACGACTCGGACTCCCACGTCGCCGGCGCGCTCCAGGCAGGTATCTGCGCGGTGCGTTTCCAGAGCGCACGACAGCTCGCCGCCGAGCTGGAAAGACACGGGCTGCTCGACGGCTCGTGAAGTGGTCGGCCCGCCTCGCCGGTGGGATCCCGCCGGGCCGACGCGCCTTCGGCCCCACGGTTGTCCATCGGCACGAGCAACGCACGATGTCCCAGCTCATCGAGCTGGGACAGGCGGCGCACGCGGAAGCCGGTGCTCTGGCACACTGCAGCGATGCCTACGTTTGATCGACTCTTTGCCGAGCATGTCGCCACCGGATTGGCCCGCCAGCTGGCGCTGGGCGACCTGATCGGCGAGCGCGGCTGGCAACTGGACCTGACCAGCGGCACCGTGGTGTTCGGCGACGATCTGCGGTATCGCGTCCAGTTGCTCGGTACGGAGAATCACGACGACGGCAGTTGGCTGTGGGCGTGGGCGAACGAGGCGAGCAATCTTCGGCCTGAGCTGCTGCACCTGTGCGGCTGGCTGCGCGAGTACGGTCGCCATCAGGGAGTCGCCGAGTTCACCGAGCCCATGTTCGCGCTCGGGCGCGCCGACGGTCATCGCCTGGCGCTGCTGGCCTCGGGCCTGACCGGCCGGTGTTACTACCGCGGCCCGTACGCCGGCGGAGCGGTCTTCTTCCACCTGGAAGACGCCCCGCCGCAGATCACCGCACCGGTCCGGCCGGAGCGCGCATTGACCGTGTTGGGGCAGGTCATCCAGAGCTTCCCGGTCGATCACCGGATCGCCGTGGAGTCGTTCCTGCACCAGCAGTCGTGGCGCCTGGACTCAGCACCCACGTCGGTGACGGCGCAGCACGCCGACGGCTCCACCCTGCGCGTCGACTTCGACACGCTGGGCCGCATCAGCAACATGTCCGGCACCCTGAGCTCGTAGCCCGGCGCCATCGCTACTCCTCGATGAGCCCCATGGTCTCGGGCAGTTCCGCCAGGGCTTCCCGACGCTCGGGATCGGTTTCCAGCGCGGCAACCTGCTCGATCAGCGCGATCAGCTCGGCGGACTCCTCGGCGGTGAGGTCTCCGAGCAACCCCGCCGTATCACCGAGCAGCTCGGAACCGACTTCGGACGGGATGGCGTCCTCATCCGAAAGATCGATGGAGACCAGCAGGTTCGCGAACGCGCGTACGAGCTTGTACGTCAACACGCGCATCCTCCCGTCATGGTGAGCCGCTCTCTGCGGCGACAGTGACGTTGTGTGGTCACGCGGCCGACGTCGTTGTCCTGCGATGGATGTGGGCGCCGCTCACTGCGAGACACCTCGGACCATCGTGCAGGAACCGGTGGTGACGCTGTAGCCGCTCAACCCGCGCCGGCGGGCCAGGTCGAGGATTTCGTCGAGCCGGTCGAGCATCCGTGACGGCAGGGTGAGCAGGACGTACTTCGCGTCGTCTTCCGGCGCTTCGAGAAGGTAGTACGGGGACGGCTCGACGACGTCGGCCAGGTCGGGCCAGCGTTGCAGTAGTTCGCTGCGAAAGCTGGACACGTCGGCGTGCGGATCCAGCCCCTCGGTTACCCCGTCCGCCAAACCGTCGAAGATCTCACCGGGGTCGCCCTCGCCGGCTTTCCAGAACGCGAAGTCACTACTCACGACGCCGAACCTACCGTCACACGGCTCGGTCCTATGACTGCAGGAACGCCAGAAGGTCGGCGTTGATCGTCTCGGCGTGGGTGGTGGGCATCCCGTGCGGGAACCCGGGGTAGGTCTTCAGAGTGCCGTTGCGCAGGAGCTGCGCCGACAGGGGGCCGGAGTCCGCGTACGGCACGATCTGGTCGTCGTCGCCGTGCATCACCAGGACCGGTACCGTGATCTTCTTCAGATCCTCGGTGAAGTCCGTCTGGGAGAAGGCGACGATGCCGTCGTAGTGGGCTTTCGCACCGCCCATCATGCCTTGACGCCACCAGTTCTGGATGAGCGCCTCGGAGGCCCGCACGCCCGGCCGGTTGAAGCCGTAGAACGGACCTGATGGCAGCGCTCGGTAGAACTCGGACCGGTTGGCGGCCAGTTGTGCCTGCAGATCGTCGAACACGCTCTTGGGAAGTCCGCCCGGATTGGCTGCGGTCTGCACCATCAGTGGCGGAACCGCGGCGATGATCGCAGCCTTGCTCACCCGGCTCTCGCCGTGCCGGCCGAGGTAGTGCACGACTTCGCCGCCGCCGGTGGAATGGCCCACATGCACGGCGTCTTTAAGATCAAGATAGGCGGTCAGCGCTGCCAGGTCGTCGGCGTAGTGGTCCATGTCGTGGCCGTCGGACGTCTGTGTCGAACGTCCGTGGCCCCGCCGGTCGTGCGCGATCACCCGGTAGCCATGGCGCAGGAAGAACAGCATCTGGGTATCCCAGTCGTCCGCGGACAGGGGCCAGCCGTGGCTGAAGACGACAGGTTGGCCCGTGCCCCAGTCCTTGTAGAAGATCTCCGTGCCGTCCGTGGTGGTGATCGTTCCCACTGGAGCCCCCCGCAGCCGCGTGTACCCATGATTCAGTTATCGACGGTAGTCGCCGGTGCGCCTGGTAGTGGTTCGTTCGGCCAAACATGTTGACCGAACGGCAGTTTGATCGGCGGAGGTGGCACTGTGTGCCGTCAGGGTGCGGGCATGTCGACGGCCTTCATCGGCGTCACGGAACCGCATGATCGCGGCCCCGTGACGTCCGACGAGCACCCCGTCCTCGGCCGGTCGGTGCGACGCGCCTCGGGCTGGGTCAGACCACGTCCCGGCGGTTGAAGGTGAACAGTGCGATGGCCAGCGACAGCACGGCGTAGCCGAGCAGCACCGCGACGGCGGCGCCCGGGCCGGTGGCCGCGGTGATGGCGAAGCCGCCGCCGGCGGACGGGTCACCGCCCTGCGCCTGCGCGATCGCGGCGGAGGCGGGGCCGAGCATGACGGCCCGGATCGGGTTCAGGTCGAGCGCACCGAGGAGGCTGCCGAGCACGTTCTCCACCAGCAGCGTCCAGACCAGTCCGATGCCGATCGTCGCGCCGACGTTGCGCGTCACGATGCCGAGGGCGAAGCCGACGCTCGCCCAGGCGATCTCGACGAGCCACAGCGCGCCGGCGGCGGTCAGGAACTGGCCGAAGCTCGGGAAGACCAGCGGCCGCGCTTCGGCGAGCGAGACGACGGTGCTGCAGGCGGTGCCGACGACGAGGCTGATGATCGAGACGATCAGCATCACCAGCACGACGGCGGCATACCGGCCTAGCAGCAGGGCGCGCCGGTCGGCGAACCGGGCCAGGATGGTGCGCAGCGTTCCGTTGCGGTAGTCGCCGGCGGAGACCATGCCGCCGATGATCAGCATCACCGGCCCGCCCCAGATCGGCATGGAGCCCACGATGTAGTGGTCGACGCTCGCCGGCAGCAGGCTGGCCAGCAGCGCTTCGGCCTGACCGGCGGCGAAGTCGGCGCCCATCGACAGGTAGATGACGTACGAGATGGTGTAGGCGAAGAGCAGGATCTGGGCGCTCCAGAACCCCACCAGCACCCAGACCGCGCGACGTCGCCGCAACGCGAACAGCTCAGCCGTCATGCTGTTGCCGATCATCGTGCCTCCAGCTGATCGCCGGTGGGGACCGGCCCGTTGTCGTGCGTGATGTCGAGGAAGGCGTCCTCCAGTGACTGGCGGACGACCCGCAGTTCGAGGACGTCGATGTCGGCCAGCGCCAGCGCCCTGTTGACCGCCGCGGCGTTGGCCGGGTCGGTCTGGACCGCGAGTGCGCCACCGACCTCGGCGACCGACGTGACCTGGGGCAGGGCGGCGACGACGGCTGACGCCTTGTCGAGCGGGTCGGCGCGGATCAGCAGCGAGCCGGTGCCGCCGGCGGAGCGGATGTCGGCCACGGTGCCTTCGGCGATCAGCCGGCCGTTGTGGATGACCGCGATCCGGTCGCAGATCTCCTCCACCTCGTTGAGCTGGTGGCTGGACAGCAGCACGGTGCGGTCGGCGGCGGCCAGCGAGCCGATCAGCTCCCGCATCGCGACGATCCCGGCGGGGTCCAGTCCGTTGGTGGGCTCGTCGAGGATCAGCAGCTCGGGGTCGCCGAGCAGGGCGGCCGCCACGCCGAGCCGCTGTTTCATGCCCAGCGAGTACGCGCGGAAGCGGTCGCCGGCGCGGTGGGCCAGTTCCACCCGTTCGAGGGCCGCGTCGACCTCGGTGTCGGGCAGGCCGAGGTAGCGGGCGAGCAGCCGCAGGTTGTCGCGTCCGGACAGGTGCGGGTAGAACGACGGGCCTTCGATCAGGGAGCCGACCCGGGCCAGTGCGGCGGGGTCGCCGAGCGGCCGGCCGAGGACCGCGCCGGTGCCGGCGGTCGGCCGGATGAGTCCGACCAGCATGCGCATGGTGGTGGTCTTGCCGGCTCCGTTGCGGCCGACGAAGCCGTACACCTGTCCGCGTTCGACGGTGAGGTCGAGGTCGCCGACGGCGACGGCGCCCGCGGCGTACGACTTGGTGAGCCCGGTGACGTGTATCGCTGCCCCGGTGGACATCAGGCGACACCTCCAACATGGCGGGAAGTTGGTCGGGAGGGCGGTTGAACTGCGGGCAAGTCTGTCACGTGATCGACGCCGTTCGCGACATCCAGCGGCGCGGCCGTCGCGCTAGCGATCCGTCAGCGATCGGTCAGCGCCGATCGACGGCCGCGCGAGCGGGTGCTGCCACGGTGTGCTCACCGTTGCCGCGGCGGCGGGATCGTCATCGGTCCGCAGCCGTGGCACGTCGACCATGCAGTCCCCTGAGGAGGTCGGCCAGTGAGCCAGGTAACCACCGCCGCGCAGACCGTGCCCGGCGAGCAGCCGGCGGCGGAACTCGGCGGCATCGCCGACGTCCGGCCGCGGCTGCGCCACGACGTCGTGTTCGCCGACACCGGGTTCGGCGCGTTCGTGCGCAACACCGACACCGGGTTTCTGATCCGGGGCAAGTCGGCCTACCGGTGGCTCGCCACGCTGGTGCCGTACTTCGACGGTCAGGCCACCGTCGCGGAGCTGTGCGAGGGGCTGAACACCGATCAGCAGACGGTGATCGCGTCGATGATGCAGACGCTGCTGGAGCGGGGTTTCGTCCGCGACAGCGTCCCGGAGCCGGCGGTCGACCTGCCGGCTGAGGTGATCGAGCGGTTCCGCAGCCAGATCGACTTCATCGCCCACTTCGCCGACGACGCGGTGACGCGGTTCGCCCGCTACCGCCGGGCCGCGGTGCTGATCGTCGGGGACGGCGACACGTCCCGGGCCATCGCCGCCGGGCTGCTGCGCAACGGCAGCCAGACGGTGGAGATCCGGCGGCCCGGGCCGTCGACGCCGGCCGTTGCGGTGGACACCCCGGACGGCCAGGTCCTGTATTCGACCGGTCCGATCGCGGGCGGTCGCCACGACATGGTGGTGATCTGCGCCGACGAGGTCGGGCCCGCGACGGTCTGGCGGGCGTGCGCGAATCTGGCGCCGGACGGCCCGGCGGTGCTGCCGGTGCTGACGCTCGGCCGGCAGGCGATGCTCGGCCCGGTCACCCGGCACGGCGCGTCGCCCTGCTGGGGCTGCCTGCTGCTGCGGTTGCAGGCCAACGCCGAAGCAGGCGATCTGGCCCGGATGTGGCAGGCCATCGCGACCGCGCCCGGTGACGGCGACGGTCACCGATCGGGTCAGCGGCTGCCGAGCGCCTCGGTGGCGCAGATCGTCGGCAGCGCGGCGGCGTTCGACGTGTTCCGGCTGCTGACCGAGGCCCTGATCGGCGAGAGCGCCGGAGCGGTGCTGGTCCAGGATGTCGACACGCTGGAGTCCACGCGGGAGCGGCTGCTGCCGCATCCGGAGTGCGGCTGGTGCCACGGCGACGGGCCGCCTGCTGCCGCCGGGCCGGCGCCGGAGGACCTGGTGGAGCGGGCCGACGGCGGGCCGATGTCCGAGGAGGAGATCCACGAACGTCAGCTGACCCTGGTCCGCAAGCATGTCGGGATCGTCACCGCGTTCACCGATCACGGGCTCACGCAGTCGCCGCTGAAGGTGGCCCGCTGCCGGCTGGGGGGTGAGAACGCGGCGCTGGAGTCCCGGGAGCTTACCGCGTTCGGCCTGGACACGCTGCTCGGGGCTCGGCAGGCGGTGCTGCAGCTGGCGGCGTCGACGTACGTGGACCGGCTGGCCGACCTGCGCGCTGCCGTGCCGGGCGACCGGCTTCCCGCGGAGCTGCGGCCGGACCCGTCGCGGCTGCGGATCGCGTCGGGTGTGGCGCTGCCCGCCGACCAGGCCGGCCCGCACCTGCCGGCGACCGACTTGCGCACCGGCGACCCGTACTGGCTGCCGGCGGCGGCCGTCTACCCGGCCGGGCCGCTCAACGCCGCCGCCGCCTTCGAGCCGACCGGCGCCGGCAGCGGTGCCGGCTTGAGCGTCGAGCAGGCCACCGAGCGGGGGCTGCTGTCCGCGCTGGCCTACGAAGGGCTGCGGCTGGCGGCGTCCGGTGCGCCGGTGGCCGCGGTCGACCCGGCCGAGGTGAACGCCGACGAGCAGCTGTCCTTCCTGGCGACGACGGGCGGCCGGCTGGGCGTCACGGTGACGCTGTTCCGGCTGCCGGGGGCCGCCCCGGCGCATGCCGTGCTGGCCGCGGCGACAGGTGGCGCGCGTAGGCGCTGGTCGGTCGCGGCTTGCCTTGATCCCCGCGACGCCGCGGTCACCGCGCTGCGGGACGCGGTCGGGCAGGCGCAGCTCGACGCCGAGGGCATCGGCTTCGACCTGGGCCCCGACCTGCTGGCCGACTTCGACCCGGCCGCGCTGAAGGTGGATGGCGCGCAGCCGCCGCCGCCCGCTGTCGCGTCCGTCGAGGACCTGCTCGCCGCGCTGGCCGCCGGTGGCCGGCAGGCGCTGCGGGTGCTGACCACCACGCCCGACCTGGACCTGGTCGAGGTCGTGCACACGGTACGCGTGCTGCTGGTCGACGCCCGGTAGCGCGCAGAGCCGCGCGGCAGCGGTCGCCGCCGCGCGGCACCCACGTTCACCCGGCGCGGTCGGGCCGGCAGTCCCGCACAGGGCACACGGATGAGCACCCCGAAAGGAGGTGAACACACATGTCGAAGGTGGGAATGCTCTCGGACGAGCTGGCACAGCTCGAGACCGACACGTTCGAGATCCTCGATGTCGCCGACATCGCGGAGGACTCGATGGCCTGGTCGAGCTGCAGCACGTCCAGCTGCTGCAGCACCAGCAGCTCGAGCTGCTCCAGCTGCTGCAGCACCAGCTGCAGCTGCGGCAGCACCAGCAGCTGCGCATGACCGGCGGCTCACGCGCACATCGAGACACCGGGGAGGAGGAACACAGTGAAGCACCTGATGCTCAAGGACGAGCTGGGACAGCTGGAGACGGAGACGTTCGAGATCCACGACATCGCCGAGATCGGCGAGGACCTCGGCGCCACCAGCACCACCAGCTGCGCGTGCAGCACCACGAGCACCTGTAGCTGCAGCACGTCGAGCTGCTGCGGCTGCACCAGCAGCAGTTGCAGCAGCACCAGCAGCTGCGCCTGACCTGCAGTACCGGCTGCGCCGGCACCAGCAGCTGCGCCACAGCACCACGTCTCACCGGGGATGACCTGAGCACGGCCGTCGACCCCACCCCTTAATGCGCCACCCATCCATCCGTGTGCCTTGTGCCGGGCTGCCGATCCGACCCCGCAGCCTGCGGCGGGCGGAAGGAGCACGCAGCTCCTTCCGCCTCCTGCTCCATCCGACCGAAAGCGAGAGATCATGACAGCCGAGGTGCTCAACGCGCCACCGACACCGGCGTCCCCGATGGAACACAGCCGCATCCGGGTCGCCGATCACCTCGCCGGGCTGCCCCTGCGGTCGGCCGACGGCCGGCCGGTCAGCACGTACACCGCGACGCTGGGCGAGACCGACCTGATGGGCGCCGCCCCGGATCTGGGCGGGCTGACCGGCCCGGTGCTGCCGGTGTACGTCTACCAGCGGGCCGTCGTCGTCGGGCCGCTGAACGAGTTGCCCGCTCCGGCGCAGCCGTGCCTGGTCTGCCTGGCCCGGCGCTGGCAGAGCCTGCGTTCGGAGGAGGAGCGCGACGTGCTCGAACACGGCGGCCGGATGCAGGGCGTGGCGCCGTCGCCGTTCCTGACCGACCTCGCGCTGCGTGCCGTCGGCGACCTGGCGGGCTGGCTGGCCCAGGCCGATCCGGGCAGCGTGCGCGACGACAACGGCTACCCCTTCGTGTACGAGATCCGCCTGGACACGCTGCAGGTGACCCGGCACCCGCTGGTGGCGGAGCCGGGCTGCCCGCTGTGCGGTGACGACGTCGTCGACAGCGCCGAGGCGGCCGTCATCGAACTGCAGTCCCGGCCGAAGGCGCATCCCGACGACTTCCGGCTGCGGTCGGTGCACGACTACGGGCTGTCGGTGGAGGCCTTCGCCAACCCGGTGTGCGGGATGCTCGGCACCGCGGCGATGCCCGCCTACGACAGCACCACCACCGCGCCGGTCACCGGCTACACCCGGGTGCGCGGCATGTGGAGCCTCAACGAGTTCTTCTGGAGCGGGCACGCCGACACCTACGACGACAGCGCGCTGCTCGGCGTGCTCGAAGGGCTGGAGCGGTACGCCGGCCTGTCGCCGCGCGGCAAGGGCGAGCCGCTGCTGAGCTCCCTGCGCGAGCTCGGCGACACCCCGGCGCTGGATCCGCGCGACTGCGGTGTCTACATCGACGAGTACTACCAGAACACCTCGCCGCACTACCACCAGTTCACCGACGACCTGAAGGTGCCGTGGGTCTGGGGGTACTCGCTGCGGGACAAGCGCTCGATCCTGGTCCCCGAGCGGCTGGTCTACTACATGGGCCGCCACCCCGGCACCAACTTCGTCCAGGAGTGCTCCAACGGCTGTGCGACCGGCAGTTGCCTGGAAGAGGCGATCTTCTACGGCATGCTGGAGCTGATCGAGCGGGACGCGTTCCTGCTGGCCTGGTACGGCAAGGCGCGGCTGCCCGAGATCGACCCGGGCAGCTGCCGCAGCGTCGGCACCCGGCAGATGATCGACCGGATGCGGCTGGTCGGCTACGACGTGCGGCTCTTCGACACCCGGATCGACCTGCAGATGCCGGTGGTGACCGGAGTCGCGGTACGCCGCGACGGCGGCCTCGGCCGGCTGTGTTTCGCGGCCGGGTCCAGCCCCGACCCGGAGGACGCCGTCCGGGCGGCGCTGTGCGAGATCGCCTCGTACGTGCCGAACTTCGACCACCGGGTCGAAGACGCGCTCGAGGACACCCGGGCCAGCGTCACCGACTACCGCAAGATCACCGAGTTGAAGCACCACGCGCTGCTGTTCGGGCTGCCGGAGATGGCCCACCACGCCGACTTCCTGCTCGCCGACCCGCAGCCCAAGCCGATCGGCGAGATCTACGCCGGCTGGGAACGCGACCGGCCGCGCAACGCCGACCTGCGCGACGACGTCCGGTACGGCGTCGACCTGCTGGCCGCGGCCGGCCACGACGTGATCGTCGTGGACCAGACGTCGCCGGAGCAGCGGCAGCTGGGGCTGCGTACCGCGTGCGTGATCGTGCCCGGTCTTATCCCGATCGACTTCGGCTGGCAGCGCCAGCGGGTGCTGCACATGCCCCGGCTGCGCACCGCGTTCCGGCGGGCCGGGTGGCGCGACACCGACCTGGCCATCAGCGAGATCAATTTCGTCCCGCACCCGTTCCCGTGACCTGCCAGCAGGAGGCGAGCCGATGACGACCACGAGCGACTACATCGATGCGGTGCTGCGCCGGGCACGTGCGCCCATGCCGCCGTTCGGCTGGGAGACCGACTGGCACGACCAGCCGCTGCGGCACAAGGTCTACCCGCAGGTGCACCGGCTGCCGCTGCCCGCCGGTCTCGACCAGCCGGCCGGGCCGCTGGGCCGGGCGCTGACCGTCGGCCCGGCCGGCCCTGCCGACGGGTTCACCCTCGACCGGCTCGCCGGGCTGCTGCGGACCTCGTACGGGCTGCTGGAGCGGCGGCTGCGGGTCACCGGCAACGACGACAACGACCGGCGGTACTGGGGCCAGAACACCACCTGGGGCCGGGGAACCGCGTCCGGCGGCGGCCTGTACCCGCTGGAGATCTACTGGGTCTCGGGGCCGTCCGGGCCGGTGCTGCCGGGGGTCTACCACTACTCCAGCCCGCACCATGCGATGGAGCGGCTGCTGGCCGGCGACGTCACCGAGCAGGTGCGCGCGGCGGCGCCGCACGCTGCCGAGATCGCCGCGACGGATCAGTTCCTGCTGGTCACGGTGAAGTTCTGGAAGAACGCGTTCAAGTACAACAGCTTCTGCTACCACGTCGTCACGATGGACCTCGGCGCGCTGCTGGGCACCTGGCGGCTGTGGAACGCCGCCCAGGGCCTGCCGGCGACCCCGACGCTGTGGTTCGACGACGCGAAGCTCAACGGGCTGCTCGGCCTCGACGGGTTCGGCGAGAGCGTGCTGGCGGTCGTCCCGCTGCCCTGGGCCCGACCGGCCGCACCGGGCACGGCGTCTGCGGCCGCGCTGCCGGGGGCCGACCCGGCCGTCGGCAGGGCCGAGTGGGAGCGTTCGCTCAGCGTGCACCGGTTCACGCAGGTCGAGGCGGTGCACCAGGCGACGTTGCTCGACGCCTCGGCGCGCCCGCCGGCAGCCGGCGCGGCCGCTGACGCCGCCGCGCGGCCGGTCCGGGTCGCGGCCGAGCCGGTCAGCCTGCCACCGCCCGACTTCGACCGGCTCGACGCCGACGTCGCCGCGGTGCTGCGCAGGCGGCGGTCCAGCTTCGGCGCGTTCGTCGGCCGGCCCCGGCTGCCGGCCGAGGACCTGTCGGTGCTGCTGGCGTCGGCGTCGGCGGCCGCCCGGCTGCCGCTGGACGCCCGCGGGTCCGGCGATCCGCCGTTCACCCGGCTGTGCGTCTTCGTCAACCACGTCGCCGGCGTGCCGGCCGGCGTCTACGACTACGACGACGCCACCGCGACGTTGCATCCGGTCCGCGCGGCCGCGCTCGGTGAGCTGCTGCAGCGCAACTACTTCCTCGACAACTACAACCTGGAGCAGGCCGCCGCGGTGATCGCGGTGGTGGCGCGCCCGGTCCAGGCGGTGGCGGCGCTCGGCGACCGCGGCTACCGGGCGGTCAACGCCGAGGTCGGGGCCGTCACCCAGGGGGTGTACCTGGCCGCGACCGGGCTCGGCGTCGGCTGCGGCGCGGCGCTGGGCTTCGACAACACATCGCTGGCAGAGCTCGCCGATCTCGCCGACGGCGACGAGTGGCCACTGATCATCCTGATGGTCGGCAACGAGCGCTCCGACGACGCCGACGTCGACTACCGGCTGTCGTGAGAGGAATCAGATGAACACGAACACGGCACCGTCGCCCACGGACGCCCGGGCCACCGAGTGGATCCTGCCGCCCTTCTTCATGCTGAGGCTGGCCGGCCTGCCCTTCGACACCGTCGCCCCGCTGCGGTTCCCGCAGACCGTCGCGTGGACGCAGGCCATGCTGGAGGTGGAGCAGCGGCTGCGCGAGGGCGCGCCGCCGGTGCTCGACGCGCTGGAAGCGGTGATCAGCGAGGTGGCCGGGCAGACCGAACGCGGCCGGCTGATCGAGATCCGCCGAGACGTCTACAACGGGCGGGCGCCCCGGCAGCCGGCCGAGGCGATCGCGCTGGTGGGCCGGCACGCGCCGCAAGCCGGGCCGGCGCTGGCCGGGTGGCTGGCCGCCCACGACGAGCTGGCCCGGATCCGGGCGACCGGCGCGCAGATCCTGGCCGATGAGCAGCTCGACCGGCAGCGGCACCTGCGCGAGCTGGCCACCCATCCGCAGTTCCGGGCCGGTCTGCTGCTGTCGTCGCCGTCACTGGACCGCTACCTGCCGACCTTCCTGAGCAACCCGGCCGGTCCGCTGGGCAAGCGGGCCCGGCGGATCGAGCGGTCGCTGCTGGAATACGTGTACCGCACCGCCTGCAAGACCAGCCCGTTCTCCTGGCTCACCCCGGTCGGCCTGGGCCGGTTCACCCAGGGCAGCGGCGACCCGCTGATCGTCGAGACGGCGCCGGAGCAGTGGCGCAGCTTCCCCCGGCTCAACCTGGCCGTGCTCGGCCGGCTCGGCGACACCCTGCTCGCCGAGCCGGCGCTGCGGGCCGACCTGCCGATCCAGGTGACGTCCGGGTGGCGCAACGACCGCAACCGGGTGCGCTACGTGCGCCGGCAGCGCCGGGCCGGTGACGACGACGCGGCCGGCAGCATGGACATCCTGCAGGAGAACCTGTTCTACCTCACCTCGGGCACCGTGCTCACCGAGCTGCTGGAGACGATCCCCGACGGGACGTCGCTGACGTTCGGCGAGCTCGTGACACGGCTGCACGACAACGATCCGGAGCACCGCCGCCCGGCCGACATCGACGCCTACCTGGTGCACCTGCTGCGGCTGGGCCTGCTGGTGGTGCCGCAGCTGCACATCGACCTGCATCACCCCGATCCGGTGCGCGGCTTCCGCGACGGTCTGGCGCAGCTCGGCCGCGGCTGGAGCGCGGAGGTGTGCGAGCGGCTGGACCTGGTGTCGGGATATGTGCGCGAGTACGCGCACGCCGACCTCGACCGGCGGCGTGACCTGCTGGAGGCGATCCGCGGCGAGCTCGCCGAGGGTCAGCACGACCTCGGCCGTGCCGAGGCGACTCTGCCCAGGACGGTGCTGTACGAGGACGTGTCGCTCGGCGCGGGCCGGGTCACCGCCGACGAGGCGCAGTGGCGGGAGAAGATCCTGCCGGCCGCGGCCGGGCTGTCGAAGATCCTGCCCGTCTTCGACCTGATGCTGCCGCACCGGCTGACCGCCAAGGGGTTCTTCCGGGCACGGTTCGGCCCCGGCGGCCGCTGCACCGACCTGGTGCGGCTGGTGCACGAGTTCCACCAGGACTTCTACGACCAGTTCCTGGAGTCCACCGCGCGCCGGCGGCCGTTCAACGAGCAGCTGGAGTATCAGCCGCAGGAGAACTGGTTCCAGCTGGCCGAGATCACCGCGCTCGACAAGGCGCGGGTCGAGCTGGTCCGGCGGATGCGCGAAGCGTACGCGGCGCACCCCGATCCGGCGGCCGACCTGGTGCTCGACGACGACTTCATGGACGGTGTCGCCGAGCTGCTGCCCGACAACATCAACGAGTTGAACCCGCGCAGCTTCTTCCTGCACCTGGCCGAGATCGACGGCCGGCCGCAGGCGGTGCTCAACCGGGCCTACAGCGGGCTGACGCTGCTGTTCAGCCGGTTCGCGCACTGCTTCGCCGACGGCGGCGAGGTCGAGCACGGGCTGGTCGAGGGGCTGAAGGCGACGCTGGCGCAGCTGGCGCCGCCCGGGGCGGTGTTCGCCGAGCTGACCGGCGGCTATGACACCACCAACCTCAACCTGCACCCGTCGGTGGTGCCGTACCAGCTGGTGTGTCCCGGCGATGTCAGCTTCCGGCCGGTCGCCGAGCAGATCCCGGTCGACGACCTGGTGATCGAGGACGATGTCGAGGGCGACCGGCTGCGGCTGCGCTCGCAGCGGCTGGGCGTCGAGGTCATCCCGGTGTACCTGGGCTTCCTGATGCCGATGGCCCTGCCGGAGGTGCAGCGGATCCTGCTGACCTTCTCCTACACCAACATGTCGGCGATCGACATGTGGTCGGGGACCGACCAGCCGCTGGGCGACGACGAGATCGGCGGGCACCCGCGCCTGGTCTACAAGGACCTGGTGCTGACCCGGCGGCTGTGGAAGATGGACCCGGCGAGCCTGCCGGTCCGGGGCGCCGGGCAGTCCGACGCCGACTGGTTCCTCGACTGGAACCGGTGGGCGCGCAAGCACGGCCTGCCGCGTCGGGTGTTCGCCTCCCAGGACGCGTCCGCGCCGGCGGTCCGCAAGCCCGGCGCGCCGGCCGGGCCGCCGCCGAGCACCAAGCCGCAGTATGTCGACTTCGACAGCTTCATGTCGTTGTCACTGCTCGACAACATGATCAAATCAGCGGGCCGGCGGGTGGTGCTGACCGAGATGCTGCCCGACGCCGAGCACCTGTGGGTCCGCGCCGACGGAAACCGCTGGGTGACCGAATTGACCGTGGAGATCGACGGCCGGAGGAGCAACCGATGAGCCGACACGAGTTCGCCGCGCCCGTCGCCGCCGAGCGTGGCGACTGGCTGGCGGTGCACGTCTTCTATGCCAGCAACAATCTGCCGCTGCTGGTCGACTGCATGCTGCCGCTGGTCCGCCAGCTGCAGCAGCGCGGGCTGATCAGCGGCTGGTTCTTCATCCGGTACTGGATGGAGGGCCCGCACATCCGGCTGCGGCTGCGCCCGGCGACCGCCGCGCACGAGGCCGAGGTGCGCCGGCAGGTCGAGCAGGAGGTGCAGACGTTCCTGCGGCACCGGCCGGCGCTGTACCACATGGACGAGGAGCTGCTCGGCCCGCTGTACAAGCAGATGTTCCTGTCGGAGTACACCGAGCAGGAGTGGGAGGACAAGTACGGGGATGGCGGCATGCCGTTGCGCGACAACAACAGCTACGCCTACCTCCCCTACGAGCCGGAGTACGACAAGTACGCCGGCCCGGTCGGCATCGAGATCTCCGAGTGGCACTTCGAACGGTCCAGCGACATGGTCATGTCGCTGCTGGAGACGACCAACGTGCACATGCGCACGGTCATGTTCGGTCTGGCGACGCAGTTGATGACCGCGATGACGATGACCATGCTGCGGGATCGGGAGTCCGCCGCCGGGTTCCTGGACAGCTACCGCGACTTCTGGGAGACGGCGTTCCAGACCCCGGACCCGGACCGGCACGCCCGGTTCGACATCACCTACGACGAGATGGCGCCCCGGATGATCCGCCGGGTCGGTGAGATCTGCGCGGCGATCGACGGCCAGACCCCGCTGACCGGGTTCACCGGGCGCTGGGTCGCGCACTGCGTCGAGCTGCGCGAGCGGATCACGGCCGCCGCGCAGGCCGGTGAGCTGGTGTTCGCGGCCCGGGACGGGTCCGGGCGCGTCGAAGTGGTCACCGATCCGCAGGCGGCGCTACGGGCGCTGCTGTTCAGCTACGTGCACATGACCAACAACCGGCTCGGGGTGAGCATCGTCGACGAGGTCTACCTGTCGTACCTGCTCCACCGCGTGCTGGCCGAGGCGTACGCGGAGGCGGCCAGATGACGGCGCAGGCCGCGGCGGCGACGGCCGAGCACGGTGCGACACGTCCTCGGCTGCACCCGAGCGTGCTGCTCGGACCGGGCCTGACCGACGGCACCTCGGTGACCCACCACCTCAAGGACCCGCGCACCGGCTGGTTCTTCAAGGTGGGCGTCCGGGAGTTCTTCGTGATCAGCCGGCTGGACGGCGTGCGCAGCCTCGACGACATCGCCGAGGAGTACGCCGCCCGGTTCGGGCGCAGGCTGTCCGAGCAGCACTGGCAGCAGATCATGCAGCTGCTCGGCGGGCGGCGGCTGCTGGCCGGCCCGGAGGACGCCGACGCGCTGCGCAGGCTGACCGCGTCGGCCCGGGCCGGCAGCCGGGGCAGGCGCAACCTGCTGCACTGGCGTATCCCGCTGGCGGCCCCGGCGCGGCTGTTCAGCCGGGTCGAGCCGGCGGTCCGCTGGCTGTGGTCGGCGTGGTTCGTGCTGCCGGCGGCCGCGGCGGTGCTGGCGATGCTGACCCTGATGTCGGTGCAGGGGGCGCGGCTCTACGACGACGCCCGGCAGCTGGCCGACAGTGTTCCGGTGCTGCTCGCGTTCGTGGCGATCTACTGGCTGACGCTGGCCGTGCACGAGGCCGCGCACGGGCTGACCTGCATCCACTTCGGCGGGACGTCGCCGGAGATCGGGCTGCTGTGGCGGTTTCCGCTGCTGGCGCCGTACTGCAAGGCCGACGACGTGATGCTGTTCGCGCGGCGCCGGCACCGGTGCTACACCGCGTTCGCCGGTGTCTTCGCGCAGCTGCTGACGTTGACGCCGGCGGCGCTGCTGTGGCCTCTGCTGCCGGCGGGTCCGGCACGCACGCTGTGCGCCGCGCTGGTCCTGTACGGCAGCGGCTCCACGCTGCTGAACCTGATCCCGTTCCTGCAGCTCGACGGGTACTTCATGCTCAACCACGCGCTGAACATGGTGAACCTGCGGGCCGGGGCGTACCGGTTCTGGGCCCGGGTCCTCGACCGGCTGCGTGGCCGTGCCGCGACGGGCGAGTACCCGCGCCCGGCGGGCTGGGCGTACGGGGCCTACGGTGTCGCCTCGTTCGTCTTCGCGACCGGGCTGGTCGTCGGGCTGTTCGCCGTGTGGTTCGGGCAGCTGCGCGGGCCGCTGGGCGCGGCGGCGGCCGCCTCGGTGCTGGGCGGTGTGGCCCTGTTCGGCGTGGTGATGGCGGTCGTGCTGAGCCGGCGGGCCAGGCGCCGAACCGCCCCGGCCGTCAGCGCGGTGGTCCCGTGACCGGGCAGCCCGCGATTTCGGGCCCGGAGCAGCCGGCGGGGACGCAGGTTCCCGCGCTCGCGGTCGGCCCGCGGTCCGGGCAGGTCGACGAGACTCTGTCCATCGTGGTCAGCGGCCTGCGTGCCGGGCAGCGGGTGACGGTGCGGGCTGCCACCCGGGACGGCGCGCTGGTCGACTGGCATTCGACCGCCGACTTCGTCGCCGCCCCGGACGGGACCGTCGACGTCGGCCGGGACGCCCCGGCGGCCGGCTACCCGGGTGTCGATCCGCTGGGACTGCTGTGGGCGATGCGGCCGACCGACCCCGGGCGGCAGGTGTTCTTCACCAAACGCCGCCCGACCGCGCTGAAGGTGACCGTGTCCGCGCGGGCCGGCGGCGAGTCCATCGGCGAGGTCGGCATCGAGCGCTGCTTCGGCGGTGAGCATGTCCTCGGCCGGCCGACCGGCGACGACCTGGTCGGCACCCTCTACCACGATGACGAGCGCCGGCCGGCGCCGGCGGTGCTGCTGCTGGCCGGCTCGGACGGCGGCCAACTGGACCACGCGGCCGCGCTGCTGGCCGGGCGGGGCTACGCCGCGCTGGCGTTGAGCTACTTCGGGGCCGAGGATCTGCCGCCGACGCTGTCACACATCGATCTGGGCTACTTCCGGCGGGCCGTGGACTGGCTGCTCGATCAGCCGGAGGTCGACCGGTCCCGGCCGGCCAGCGTGATCGGCCTGTCCCGCGGCGGCGAGCTGGCGCTGCAGCTCGCGGCGCTGGACGCGCGGCTGCACAACGTCGTCGCGGCGGCGCCGAGCTCGCTGCGGCAGGCGGGGCTGACCAGCAACTACACCGACTACGGTCAGCCGGCGTGGGAGCTGGACGGGCGGGCGCTGCCGTTCCTCAAGGGCCGCTACAACTTCGGCACGTTCCTGTCGTTCGCGCGGACCTGGCTGCTGGCTCGGCCGATGCGCCAGCGCCGGGCTTTCGAGCGGGCGATGCGCGACGCGGACGCGGTCGCGGCGGCGCGCATCGAGGTCGAGGCGATCACCGGGCCGGTGCTGCTGATCAGCGGCGCCGATGACCGGCTCTGGCCGTCCGACGTCTACGCCGGCCAGGTCGAACGGCGTCTGCTGGCGCACGGGCACCCGGCCGAGGTGGTCAACCTGACGTATCCGGGGGCCGGGCACTTCGTCAGCTTCCCGTACGCGCTGCCGGGCATGCCGCCGATGGTGTCGATCTCACCGATGAGCCGGCTGCGGATCGACTTCGGGGGCAGCGCGCCGGCCAACGCGGCGGCAGCCGTCGACTCATGGCGCCGCGTACTGGAGTTCCTCGGCCGGCACACGTCCAGGAGCTGACCGGCCGGGCGTTGCCGCAGGTGGCAGGGTTGCGGCGAAGCAGCGCTGCAGCGGTGCCATCAGGTAGCCGCCCGGCCCCCGGCGCAACAGGTGGACTGCGGCGAGCCGCTCCAGCAGCGCGGCCGCCTGCGCGGGCAGGCCGTCGAGCAGCTCGGCGGCCTGGCTCGCCGTCAGCAGCGGCCAGGCGACCGTGCCCAACCGCGCGAACGCGAGCCGGTCGGACGGGCCCAGCGCGTCGAACGCGGCCTGCATGGCGGCCCGGAGGTTGAACGGCGCGTGCAGGCCCTGCGACAGCCGGTCCAGCGGCCCTTGCTCGACGAGTGTCCCCACGTACTCCGTCATGCTCAGCTCCGGCTGCTGCCGCAGCTGGCCGGCCGCGAGCCGCAGCGCCTGCGGCAGCCCGCCGCACACGTTGACCAGGCCCTGCACCGCCTGCGGCTCGCGGGCCACCCGGTCGTCGCCGACCAGCCCACGCAGCAGCAGGCCCGACTCGGCCGCGGTGAGCTCGGGCACCTGGAACGAGCGGCCGCCGTGCAGCGCGGTCAACGCGACCGGATCGGCGCGTCCGGTGACCAGCACCGCGCAGCCGGCGGCGCCGGGCAGCAGCGGCGCGACCTGGTCCAGGCTGTCCGCGTCGTCGAGCACGAGCAGCACCCGGCGGCCGGTCAGCGCGGCACGCAGCGCCCCGACCAGCGCCCCTTGCCCGAACGGCATCCGATCACGCGGGACACCGGCGACCTGCAGCAGCTCGGCGAGAGCATCGGTCGCCGGCCGGGCGGCGCCGCGCCCGGCCCGCAGGTCGATGAACCACTGCCCGTCCGGGAAACGGTCACGGACCTGCCAGGCCACGTGCACCGCCAGGGCGGTCTTGCCGACGCCGGGAGGGCCGCCGAGCGCGACGATCGCCGGCCGGACCGGGTTGGCTTCCCGCAGGGCCGCGGTGATCTCGGCGGCCAGCTCGGTTCGGCCGGTGAACTCGTCGGCGTCGATGGGCAGCTGGTTGGCCGGCCACTGCGCCCAGTCGGCCGGCGGCGGCGGAGCGCCGGCCGTGTCGACCGGCGCGGGCGGTTCCCGGCCCGCCACGATCGCCGGCTGCGGGACCTGCCTGTCTGCGGCGACCTCTTCGCCGTTCAGGATGCGCAGGTGCAGTCCGCGCAGCTCGGGACCGGGATCGACGCCGAGCTCCTCGGCCAGGTGCTGCTTGACGGTCTGGTACGCGGCCAGCGCCTCGGACTGCCGGCCGGTGCCGTACAGCGATTCGATCAGCTGGCTCCAGAACCGCTCCCGGCGCGGGTGTTCGGCGGTCAGCGTGCGCAGCTCGGCGATCAGCTCGCCGCTGTGCCGCAACGTCATCTCGATGTCGATGCGCCGCTCGATCGCCTTGAGCCGGTACTCGGTCAGCCGGGGCACCTCGTCGCGGTGCAGGGCGTCGCAGTCGACGTTGGACAGCGCCGGGCCGCGCCAGATGCTCAGCGCCTTGTCGAGCCGGGCCAGCTCGGCGGTGGTGTCGCCGGCGCGGGAGGCGGTACGGGCCGCGCACAGCTCGCGGTCGAAGCAGATCAGGTCCAGGGAATCGGCGTCGGCTTCGAAGGTGTAGCCGCCGGGCACGGTGCGCAGCGGGCACCGGCCGATCCGCTGGTGCTGCTGCAGGGTCTTGCGCAGCCGCATGATGTAGGTGTGCAGGGTCGCGCGGGCGCTGTCGGGCAGGTCGTCGCCCCACAGCGTCGCCATCGCCTGGCTGGTCGAGACGTACCGGTTGGCGCGCAGCAGCAGCGAGGCCAGCAGCACCCGGCTCTTGGCCGCGCCGAACGACACGACCTGGCCGGCGAACACCACGTCGACGGGCCCGAGCACCCGGTAGTACCCGATCAACGCCGGCCTCCGGCGGCACGGGCCGACCCTCGCGCGGCTCCGTGCGCCGCGCCACTCCCCTGAGCTCGCATCCGTTCCCCCTGATCGTCGGCTGTCCACCGGCTGACGTGCGAAGACCTCACCCGGGCAGCCGTTCCCTGCCGAGTGCGTCCTCCCGGATTCGTTCGCTGTACTGGCCGCGGTGCCGGATCGGTCGTCCCGCGTCGGCATACTTCTGCTTGGCCCGGGCCAGGTGGGTGCGGACCGTTCCCGCGGCGATGCCCAGCTGGCGGCCCACCGCGTCGACGGTCATGCCCCGGCCGTACGCCACCAGCACCTCGTGTTCGCGTGGGGTCAGCTCGGGCCGGTCGGGCCGGTCGTCGCGGCCGAGCCAGAACGCGTGCTCGGTGGTCAGCGGCGAGTCGCCGTTGGCCACCGCCCGGATGACATCGGCCAGCACGGTCAGGTTCGCGGACTTCGCCACGTACGCGACCGCACCGGCCTCGGTGGTGGCGAGGATGTACGACAGGTCGGGCACCACGGTGATCACGATGACGGTGAAACCGGCCGTGACCAGCTGGGCCACGTTGTCGACCGGGTCGGTGAAGTCCTCCAGGTTGAGGTCCAGCAGCACGATGCGGGCCGACACGGTCTGGCTGAGGAAGTCGGCGACCGACGGCGCGGTGGCCGCCAACCGGATGTCGGGCACCCGGGAAATCCAGGACGCCATGCCCTCGAGCAGCATCTGGTCGTTGTCGATCGCGGCTATCTCGATCACGGTGTCCACAGCACCTCCACTACCGTGCCGTGCCCAGGACTGGAGGTGACGTCCACCGTCGCGCCCTCCTCGATCGCGCTGTGCCGCAGCTCGCGCATCAGCCCGCGGCCCAGGCGCACGGAGCCGGGCTGGAAGCCCTTGCCACGGTCCACGATGACGAGCCGTACCCCGTCGCCCTCACCGACCGCGGTCAACCAGGCCTCGTCGACGTCGGCGTGCTTGGCCACGTTGGCCAGCGCCTCGCGCGCGGCTCCGACCAGCATCGACACGACGGGCGGCGGGACGGCTGCCGGCAGCGCGTGAAACTGCGAGTGCACCCGCAGCCCGAGGGCCTGCTTGTCGCGCACGACCCCGGCCAGCGCACCGACGACGTCACCGGGGCCGTCGTCGGCCGCGCCGGTCATCAGGCCGCGGAGGAAGTCCGATTCGCGGGCGCACAGCGCGCGGACCTCATCGGTGCGGTGATCGAGCCCGCCACGGGCGATCTTGCTCAGCGTGCTCAGCACGGTGTGGTGCAGGACGTCGTACTGCCGGGTGCGCTCGTCGTAGCGGGCGCTGGCGGTCGCCTCGCGGGCCCGGGCCTCGATCGCGTCGGCGGTGGCGAGGTCGACCTGGCGGGCCAGCTTGCGCAGCAGGTTGGCGCAGACCCAGGCGAGCAGCCCGAATCCCAGCATGAAGAAGACGTTCACCGCCACGGAGCCGGCCGCGTCCGGGGTCATCCCCCTCCTGGCGACGTGGCCCCAGATCCCGGCGACGTACGCGCTGACGACGACGAGGGTGCCGACGACCGCGGGGCCGAGCCGGATGAAGATCGTCGCCAGGATGATCGATCCCATCGCCGACGGGACCACCCACAACTGCCAGCCGGCCGCGCACGACGCGACACACATCTGGGGAACGGCGACCAGCCACATCGAGGCCAGGGCCAGGTCGACCAGGATCCAGGGCAGCGACACCCGCCGGCGGCGCAGCATCACGGTGAACAGCACGGCCGACCAGACGACCGCCGACAGGTGGCTTCCCACGACCAGCGTCACCGAGTGGAAGTCGTCCAGCCCGCCGAAAAGAAGCACCGGCAGGCCCACCGAGAGCTGGATGGCTCGCAGCGTGCACGACGCCTGGATGAGCACCAACTCGGCGCGTGACCGTGCCCCGTGTACCGTTGCCGCTGGCTGCACGAAGCCAACCTCGCATGTGGACAGCCGCGATGGGAAGTACGCAGAACCGTGTACTTGCGCGCCAGGGCGTGGCGGATGTCAAACTTGACGCTTGACCCAGTCACGCTGAGACGCCGTTCACGGAGACGCCGGTGAGATGGATTCGCGGCGCGGCGCCGGCCGGCCGGGGCGCGCTGATCGCATGTCGTGCCGTCGTGACGGTCACCGTGCTGCTCAGCGTCTACCTGCTCGGCGCCGGCTGGCTCGCCTCGTCGGTGATCGGGGACAAGATGCTGCGCGCCGGCCTGGAGTTCAGCGATGCCCGGCCGGCCGATCCGACGGAGCCGGGCTTCCGGGGCGATCCCCGGCAGGCGTTCGGCCACGCCTTCTCCGATGTGTCCATCGCGACGCCGGTCGGCCCGGCACCGGCCTGGCTGGTGCCCGGAACAGCCCGCACCTGGGCCATCTACGTGCACGGGATCAAAGGCAACCGGGAGGACGGATACCGGCACCTGTCGGTGTTGGCACCGGCGGGCTACCCGACCCTGCTGATCACCTACCGCAACGACGACGGCGCGCCGCCCGACCCGACCGGCATGGTCAGTTTCGGCCTCAACGAATGGCTTGACCTGCAGGCCGCGGTCGATCATGCGCTCGCGGCCGGCGCGGCCCGGGTGATCCTGATCGGCACGTCGATGGGCGGCGCGATCATCGGCCAGTTCCTGGCCCGCTCGCCCACCGTCGACCGGGTGGCCGCGGTGGTGCTGGACTCCCCGGCCCTGGACGGCCCGGCCGTCGTCGAGGACATGCTGCACACCCGGGGGCTGCCCTTCGCGTCCACGATCGGCTCGCTCGGCGTGTGGCTGGCCGATCTGCGCTACCCGGTGCAGATCGGCCAGGCCGTCTGCGTCGAGGCCGTGGCCCGCTATCGTGGGCCGCTGTTCATCGCCCACGGCGACCAGGACGAGGTCGTGTCGGTGGCCGTCTCCGACCGGATGGTGGCCGCCCGGGACGGCCACACGACATACCTGCGCACCCACGGCGGGCATCTTCAGTCATGGCCGGAGGATCCGGGACGCTACCGCCGCGAGCTGGCCGCGTTCCTGGCCGGCATCGGTGGCTGACCGGCCGGTCGCTACTTCTTCTCGGCGTGACCGCCGAACTGGCTGCGCATCGCGGACAGGACCTTGTCGGTGTACTCGCCCAGGCGCCGGGACTCGAAGCGTTCCATCAGCGACGTCGTGATGATCGTGGCCGGAACGCCTTCGTCCACGGCGGCCAGCACGGTCCATCGCCCCTCGCCGGAGTCGGAGACCCGGCCGGTGAACTCGTCGAGCTCAGGCGAGCGGGCGTAGGCGTCGGCGGTGAGGTCGACCAGCCATGAGCTGACGACCGATCCGCGCCGCCAGACCTCGGCGACCTCCGCGACGTCGATGTCGTACTGGTATGCCTCCGGGTCGCGCAGCGGTGTGGTCTCGGCGTCGACGACCTGGGTCGCCTTGCCGACGTCGGCGTGTTTGATGATGCTGAGCCCTTCGGCGATCGCGGCCATCATGCCGTACTCGACGCCGTTGTGGACCATCTTCACGAAGTGCCCGGCGCCGTTCGGGCCGCAGTGCAGGTAGCCGTCGGGGGCGGTGCCGCCGGTGCGGGTCCTGCTCGGGGTGGGCTCGGCGGTGCCCGCGCCGGGGGCGATCGTCTTGAAGATCGGGTCGAGCCGCTGCACGACGTCGGTCTCCCCGCCGATCATGAGGCAGTAGCCGCGTTCGAGGCCCCACACTCCCCCGCTGGTCCCGCAGTCCAGGTAGTGGATCTGCTGGCCGGCGAGGCGTTTGGCCCGCACGATGTCGTCGCGGTAGTAGGAGTTTCCCCCGTCGATCACCGCGTCGCCGGGCTCCAGCAGCGGGACGAGCTTGTCGAGGGTGGCGTCCACGATGGCCGCGGGCAGCATGAGCCAGGCGGTGCGGGGCTTGTCCAGCTTCGCCACGAAGGCTTCCAGCGAGGTGGCGCCGGTCGCGCCTTCGGCTTCGAGCTCCTTGACCACGTCGGGGTTCACGTCGTAGACGACGCAGCGGTGCCCGTCGCGCATCAGCCGCCGTACGAGGTTGGCCCCCATCCGGCCCAGTCCGACCATGCCGAGCTGCATGGGCCTCTCAGTCGCCATGTCCTGGCTCCTCGGTTGCGAGACGGTTTCGGTTCAGGCTTTCAGTGCCCGGTAGCGCCGGATCAGCGCGTTGGTCGAGGAGTCGTGGCCGAGTTCGGGTTCGGCGGTGCTCGACAGCTCCGGGATGATCGCCACGGCCAGCACCTTGCCCAGCTCGACGCCCCACTGGTCGAAGGAGTCGACGTCCCAGACGGCGCCCTGGGTGAAGACGCTGTGCTCGTACAGTGCGACCAGCGCGCCGAGGACGTGCGGGGTCAGCTTCTGGGCCAGCAGCACGTTGGTGGGGCGGTTTCCCTGCATGACCCGGTGCGCCACCACCGCCTCGGGGGTCCCTTCGGCGCGGACCTCCTGCTCGGTCTTGCCGAACGCGAGCGCCAGGGCTTGGGCGAAGACGTTGGAGGAGAGGATGTCGTGGTGGTCGCGCAGCGGGTTGAGGCTCTGGGCGAAGCCGATGAGGTCGACCGGGATCAGCCTGGTGCCCTGGTGGATCAGCTGGTAGAAGCTGTGCTGGCCGTTGGTTCCGGGTTCGCCCCAGTACACCGGGCCGGTCTGGTAGTCCACGGGCCGGCCGTCGAGGGTGACATGTTTGCCGTTGGATTCCATCGTCAGCTGCTGCAGGTAGGCGGGGAAGCGCTTGAGGTACTGCTCGTAGGGCATGACGCCGATCGAGGCCGCGCCGAAGAAGTCGGTGTACCAGATGGCGAGCAGGCCCATCAGCACCGGAAGGTTGCGCTCCAGCGGGGTGGTGCGGAAGTGCTCGTCCATCTCGTGGAAGCCGGCCAGCAGCTGCCCGAACTGCTCGGGGCCCAGCGCCAGCATGGTCGACAGGCCGATGGCCGAGTCCATCGAGTAGCGTCCGCCGACCCAGTCCCAGAAGCCGAACATGTTGGCGGTGTCGATGCCGAACTCGGCGACCCGTTCGGTGTTGGTGGACACGGCCACGAAGTGCTTGGCGATCGCGGCCGGGTCGCCGAGCTGGTCGAGCAGCCAGTCGCGGGCCGAGGTGGCGTTGGTGAGTGTCTCGATGGTGCCGAAGGTCTTCGAGGACACGATGAACAGCGTCTCGTCGGCTGCCAGGTCCCTGGTCGCCTCGGCCAGGTCGGTGGCGTCGACGTTCGAGACGAACCGGAACGTGAGGTTGCGGTCGGTGTAGTGGCGCAGCGCCTCGTACGCCATCACGGGTCCCAGGTCGGAGCCGCCGATGCCGATGTTGACGATGTTGCGGATCGGTTTGCCGGTGTGCCCGCGCCAGGCGCCCGAGCGGATCCTGGTGGCGAAGTCGGCCATCCGGTCGAGGACGTCGTGCACCTGTGCGACGACGTCGGTCCCGTCGACGACGAGCGGGGTCCCTTTCGGCATCCGCAGGGCGACGTGCAGCACCGAGCGGTTCTCGGAGACGTTGATCCGGTCTCCGGCGAACATCGCGTCGCGGCGCGCTTCGAGGTCCGACTCCCGGGCCAGCTGTGCCAGCAGGTTGAGGGTCTTGTCGGTGATGCGGTTCTTGGAGTAGTCGAGGTACAGCCCGGCGGCTTCGGCGGCGTACCGCTCGCCGCGGGTGGGGTCCTCGGCGAACAGGTCGCGTAGGTGGCGGCCTTCGATCTCGGCGTGGTGCTCGGTCAGCGCCTGATAGGCCGGACGGTTACGCAACGGCTGGGTCGCCATTCCTCGTGCTCCACGGTTCGGGTGGGAGTGGGTCCGTCTGGTCAGCGGTCACGGTGCGCGTTCAGCACGGACCGGAATCCGACCTGGACCGGTCAGTCCTCGAATGCCAGCGGTACGCCGTTACTTCCTGAATGTCGCTTCCTGAGGATACGCCCGTGCCCGCTGTCTCAGGCGGTCAACCGGGCAACCGGGCCGGGTCGCCGACGGCGTCGAGGGCCGCGGCCTGCGCGACGGCACGAGTGTCGTGCCCTCGGCGGCCGGCTCAGAACGTGGCGATCGGGTTGACCGGGCTGCCGGACGTGCCGGCGAAGCGGACCGGCGCGACGGCGAGCTGGAAGTCCCACTGCCCGAGCTCGGCAGCCGCCGTCGCGCACTGCTCCAGGTCGCAGTTGTCGAGCATCCACAGACCCATGGCGACGAGGCTGACAGCGTGGACCGGCATCAGCACGTCGTCGTACCCGGAGGGCTGGACGTCCTGGGGGGTGTCGGCGCCGATCAGCGCGACCTGCCGTTCGTGCAGCCAGGGCAGGCAGGACGCGTGCCAGCCGGCCTGCGTGAAGCCGCCGGCGTCGCCGCGCTCGTGCCGGAAGCGGCCGTAGCCGGTCCGCAGCAGCACCGCGTCGCCGGGCCGCACCCGCACCCCCTGGCGGCGCTCGGCCTCCTCGAGATCGTCAGGGGTCACACCCCGCCCCGGCTCCAGCCACGGCACGCCGCGGACCTTCGCGACGTCCAGCAGGACACCACGGGTGACGATGCCGTCCGCCGCAGCGGTGACGGCCGCCCACGCCGATCCCGTCGCACCGTCGACCAGCGAGTGCGGGCGCCCGTTGTACATCTTGCCGTCCCAGAAGATGTGGCACGGCGAGTCGAGGTGGGTGATCGTGTTGCCGTGGAACGTGAGGCCGAGCCGCTCCGATGAGAAGCCCCAGCGCCGGTCGGCGTGGAAGGCGGCGACCGGCATGTTCTCGGCGCCCGGCATGTCGGCGGCGCACGGGCACGTCGTCGTCGACCGCTCCATCTCGGCCGGCACGGCGACGTCCCACGCGCACGACACGCTCCTGCCGTGGCGTACGGCCCGCGCGGCCGCCAGCCGGACGTCGTCGGTGACGTGGTTCAGCGTGCCGCGTTGGTCGTCGTCGCCCCAGCGACCCCAGTTCGACAGCGTGTCGAAGTATCCGAGCACGTCGTCCTGAGTGGGCATCGGTCGGCTTGCCGTCATCCGAGCATCGACTCCTCCGGTCGTACGGTTCGTGGCCGCGTGGGTCGGGACGTCCCGCCCTCGCCCGCTGGTGAACCGGCATGACACTACCTGCACGGGCAGACAGCCGGCCGGTCATGGCGTCGGGCGCGGCGTGCCTGTCGCCGACCGTCACAGTGACCATGCGGTTTGGCCGACGGCGATCAACCGGCCGGCAAGGTGAACCTGTTCGATGCCACCCAGTTCGAACCCCGGGCGTGCAATTAGTCGGATCAGGTCGGTGAACCGCGGCCGCGCCCCCGGCGCGTCTCGGGCGTGTGCTCAGCTCCCGTGGCCGTCGGCGGAGGCTTCGGGCTGGGTGAAGGCCTCGACCACGGCGGCGATGTCGGCGTCGCCGAGACCGGCTGCGGACGCCCGCGCGTACAGGTCCCTTGTCACCGTCAGCAGTTGCGGCGCGAGCCCGGTCCGGCCGGCCGCCTCCACCATCAGGTCCAGGTCCTTGCGTATCCCGTCGACCGCGAACGACGGCGCGTAGTCGCCGGACACCATGGCCGCGCCCTTGATCTGCGCGTACGGCGCGCCGGTCGGGGTGCCGTCGATCGCCTCCAGGAACAGCCACGGGTCCAGGCCGAGGACCCGCGCGAACTGCACGGACTGCGCGACCCCGGCATTGAGCAGCGCCACCCAGCAGTTGCACACCAGCTTCAACGCGCTGGCCGGTCCCGGCATGTCGCCGACCACCACGGTGCGGGAGCCGACCGCCTCGAACACCGGCCGGCATCGGTCGAGCAGCGACGGATCACCGGACGCGAGGACCACCAGCGTGCCGTCCTCGGCCGGTTTCCTGGTCCCGAGGACCGGCGCGTCGACGATACGGGGCACCCCCTGGGCAAGCTCCCGGATGCCGTCGACGCCGACCGTCGCCGACTGGATCCACACCGCGTCCGGGCCCATCGCGGCGGTCAGCTCATCCTTGACGGACAGCGTCGCACCCGCGTCGAACAGCATGGTGACCACGGCCTGCGCGCCGGTCACCGCCGCTGCGACCGTCGACGCCGGCACCGCGCCGGCCGGGGCCAGTTCCCGGGCCCGGGCCGGGTCACGGTTCCACACCGTCACCTCATGCCCGGCGCGAAGCAGCGATCGCGCCATCCCGGCGCCCATCGCACCGGCCCCTATCACCGCTACTCGCATCAGGCGCCTTTCGGTGACTTGTCAGGCCGACGTCGCGCTACTCGACGTCGACGGGGCAGACCAGCCGCCGGGGGCAGGGCCAGTCTACGGCTCGCCGAGGCCGGCGGGGCCCCTGGCCAAGGAAACCGTCGGTGCGGCGGCTCACCACCGGCACTCTCGATGTCCAAGACCCCGACACGCCGGGGTGCGCGTCGTACGGTCCGGGAGTGGCTCAGCGGGCCTCGGGTGCGCGGGCGCCGGTGGAGCGCTCGCCTCGCGCGGCCTCGCGTGAGGCGACGATGGCGCCGGTCATCCGGCGGATCACGGCTGCCGCGACGACCAGGTCCTCGGTCGGCAGGTCGACCACGGCCTCGGCCATGCGCCGGCCGAGCGGCTGGAAGAACTCCCTCGCCATCTCCAATGCGGTGTCGTTCATCGACAGGGTGATGCGGCGGCGGTCGCGCGGGTCGCGGATGCGCTCGACGTGCCCGGCGTCCTGAAGCCGGTCGATAAGCGAGGTGGTGGCGGGAGCGCCCAGGCCGAGCCGGGCGGCGAGCTCCCCCGCGGTGATGGGGCGGCCTGCCTCGTCGCTGACGGCGATCCACATGATGGCGTTGAGGTCGTTGCGGCCGAGGCCGTGGGTGCGGGCGAAGACGTCGACGAACACGTCGCTCTCGACCGAGCTGGCCTGCAGTGCTCTGGTGAGTTCGTCGAACGCGGCGGCCCGGTCGGTGGGCCCCGTTTGCTCTGCCATGGCCCACACCCTATCATTTCGATAGTCGAACTATTCGCTCATCGAATGGTTGCGTCGTCCACGAACTGCCGGAGAACAGGAGCCAAGACCATGGGTGCGCGCCTCGCCACGTGGATCACGAGCCGGCTCGGAGCGGGACTCATCCTGCTCGCGACCGTGGCTCTGTCCGCGCTGGTGTTCCTGACCAGCCCTGCCCAGCCCGCAGCAGGCCCGACCGACGGCCTGCCCGAAGGCAAGCAGTCCACTCGCGTCACCGAACTGATGGACCGCTTCGCCGGCGGCCGGACCGAGTCCGCCATCATCGTGTTCGAACAACCCGACGCCGCGCTCACCGAAACCGACCGCCAGACCCTCGACGGCGTACGCCAGACCGTGTCAGGCCGTGACCACATCGGCGACCTGCCCCCGATCGGCTACGCCGACGACGGCCGGGCCGCCCTGCTGGTCGTGCCGTTCGAAGCCGACCTGCCCGACGAGGTCAGCAACGCCACGGTCGACGGCCTGCGCGCCGCGCTGCGCGACGCCGCCCTGCCCGACGGAGTCACCGCACAGGTCACCGGCGGCGCCGCCTTCGGCCGCGACATCTCCGCCGCCTTCGCCGGCGCCGACACCACCCTGCTCGCGTCGACCGCGATCGTGGTGGCCCTGCTGCTGCTGGTCACCTACCGCAGCCCGATCCTGTGGATCGTCCCGCTGACCGTGATCGGCCTGGGCGACCAGCTCGTCGCCAAGCTGCTGCCCTGGATCGGGCACCTGCTCGGCGAGCCCACCGACGCCTCCGTCGCCGGCATCGTCTCCGTGCTCGTCTTCGGTGCCGGCACCGACTACGCGCTGCTGCTCATCTCCCGCTACCGCGAGGAACTGCGCCGCACCCCCGACCGCCGCACCGCGCTGGCCACTGCCGTACACGCCGCCGGCCCTGCCGTCATCGGCAGCGCGGGGACCGTCATCCTGGCCCTGCTCACCCTGGTCTTCGCCGTACTGACCAGCAACCGCACCCTCGGCATCGCCGCCGCGGCCGGCGTCGGCGTGGCCCTGCTGTTCGGGCTCGTGGTGCTGCCCGCCGCGCTGGCGATGCTGCCCCGCGGGGCGTTCTGGCCACTGGTGCCCGCCGTCGGCAGCGCCGAGACCAACGAGACCGGCATCTGGGCGCGCATCGCCCGGCTCGTTGGCCGACGCCCGGTCGGCGTGCTGGCCGCCGCCGCCCTCGTGCTCGTCGCGCTCGGGGCCGGGCTGCTGACCACCACCATCGGACTGTCGCAGACCGAGCAGTTCCGCACCGAAGTCGAGTCGGTCCAGGCGCAGCAGACCCTGGCCGCCCACTTCCCCGCCGGATCCTCCCAGCCGCTGCGGGTCGTCGTGCCCGCCACCGCGGCCGGGCAGGCAGCCGACACGGCCCGGCAGACCCCCGGAGTGTCCGCGGTCGGCCGCGCCGAGCAGTCCGCCGACGGCACGCTGGCGCTGCTGCCGGTGCAGCTGACCGACGAGTCGGGCACCGCAGGCGCCGACCGCGCGGTCACCTCGCTGCGCGAACGCCTTTCCGCGGTCGCCGGGCCGCAGGCGCTGGTGGGCGGAGCGGCAGCCGCCGACCTCGACCAGCGTGACGCCAACGCCCGCGACAACGCCGTGGTCGCCCCGCTCGTGCTCGCGGTGGTGCTGATCGTCCTCATCGCACTGCTGCGCTCGGTCGTCGGGCCGCTGATGCTGCTGGCCACCGTCGTGCTCAGCTTCGCCGCCAGCCTGGGCGCGGCGAGCCTGGTGTTCGCGGCGCTCGACATCCCGGCGCTGGCGTCCAGCGTCCCGTTGCTGGCGTTCCTGTTCCTGGTCGCGCTCGGCGTGGACTACAACATCTTCCTGGTCAGCCGCGCGCGGGAGGAAACCGTGGCACGCGGCGACACCCGGGCGGGCATGCTGCGGGCGCTGTCGGCGACCGGCGGGGTCATCACCTCGGCCGGGGTGCTGCTGGCCGCGGTGTTCACGGTCCTGGGCGTGCTGCCGGTCATCGTGCTGACGCAGCTGGGCATCATCGTCGGCATCGGTGTCCTGCTCGACACCCTGCTGGTGCGCACCCTGGTGGTGCCGGCCCTGGCGATGCTGCTCGGCGAACGATTCTGGTGGCCGTCGCGCCCGGCATCCCAGAGCGCCGCGCTCAATGCGCCGCGTCGGGAGTACGCCGCCGACCTCCGCCCGGCCGGTGCCGAACGGCGTGAGACCGCGACGGCCGAACACTGACCACCCTGTGTCCACTCTGCGCGGGTAAACGGACAACCATTCGCCAGCGCGAACGAAGCGGCGGCCCGTCGTCGGGCCGCCGCACCGGGCAGGCGACCGCGACACCAAGCTGTGGTTCCTCGTCATGCACCTCGGCGACCAGTATCGGGTGCCGGTCGCGGCGGCGATGGCCGTCATCGGAGTGGCCCTGCTCTGGTGGGGCACCGTCCTGTCACGCCGATGGGAACGGATGGCGTCGCTGGAGCCAGAAGTGCCCGAACCCTGAGCGTGGGACGTCCGGTCGAAGGGCAAGGCAAGCCCGCGTTCGCGGGCATGCTCTGCCTTTCGCCCTCACCTGCGCGAAATCGAGTGGACGGGTGCCGCGCGACCGGCCACTGTGGGCCACGCCCCCTGACCTGACCTGACAGGATGATCATGCAAACCATGACCGCTGCCGAGATCCGGAACTGCTTGGCGAACACGTCGAAAGGCGAGGCCCAACGGCTGACGCTGCCCGCGTCACCCGAGCTCGTCCCCTGGGCTGACCTGGACTTCCTCGGCTGGCGCGACGCCAAGGCGCCAGGTCGGGCATACCTGGTGACACCGTTGGACGCCACGGTCGTCGGGCTGGCGCTGAGCGCGACCGTACCGCCCCGGAGCCTGATGCGGTCGAACATGTGCCAGTTCTGCCACACCATGCACGACGCGGCCTCCATCGCCCTGTTCTCGGCCCGGCTGGCCGGTGCGGCCGGACGTGCGGGCAACACGGCCGGGACATATGCCTGCACCGACCTGGCGTGCTCGCTTTACATTCGCGACCTGCGCAAACCGTTCCTGCCACAGCCGCAGGAAACGCTCACCGCGCCGGAGCGCGTCGCACGGCTGCGGCTCAAGGTGGCCGCGTTCGTCACCCGGGTGCTCGACGGCTCATCGGGCTCGCGCCGAGCAGCGTGAAAGGGACTGCTTCGGCAGACCTCGCGTCGCCACGTGCCTGCTGATCGACAGCGGCTACTTGTCACGCACGCGCGAGCGCCGAGGCTCGCTGCCCGGCGAGGGGCGGCGAAAGACTCCGTACCACCAGGTTGCGGCCAGCTCGCGGGCGGCGGCGTCGTCGCTGTTGTCCTCGCTCGTGGTGACGTGCCGCAGCAGGAAACGGTCGCCACCGTCGATCATCAGCCGGGTCGCCGCCTCGACGTGGACGTCCGCAGGCGTGCGCCCGGCCGCCAGCTCCTCGGCGAGCACCTGCCGGACGTTGGATCGGAACGGTTCGAGCCGGGAGTCCCAGAAGTCACGCACGATCGGGTCGTACGCCGATGCTTCGTGTACCGCGGCGAGGATTTCGGCGTTGGCCCGGTAGGTGGCGATGACCTCGCCGAACGTGGCGGTAAGCGCGTCCAGGCCGGCCAGCGGACGCCACGCGGAGGCGATGCCGAAGGAGGTCTGGCTCATGGTGTCGGCCAGCCGCAGCAGGAGCTGCGTCTTGTCGGCGAAGTACAGGTAGAACGTCGACCGCGCCACGCCCGACTCGGCCGCGATGCGCTGCACGCCCAGCTCGGTGTAGCCGGCGCCCTCGCGCAGCAGGCGGCTGACCGTGCCGAGGATCTGCGCCTCGACCGGCAGGCGGCGCTCGGCACCAGCGGACGGGCGTCGAGTGATGGACGGCATACGCGGATCTTAGAACGTCCTGCGTCGTGGCCGATGGTGGCAGCGGCGTGGCCGGATTCGGATGACCTGCCGCTGCCACCCTGCGCCTTTCTGGCGGGCGGAGCAAGGTGCCGCCGCCGTGCCCGTGTGCTTGTGCCGTTGCTCGGTTCAGCGCCGGATGAAGTTGTACGGTGCCAGCCCATACCGTGACAGGCTGCCCAGCGAGATTCGGGCGCGGTTGTTGACCTTGCGGTGGCGGCCGCGGTGCGACCAGCGTTTCATGGTGGAAGCCACGAGGGCGATTCCGCGCGGTTGAATCGAGAACATCGGTTCGACTCCACTGTTCGCGAAACGTGATTCGGTTTCGGTGATTGGCCGCACGCGTGTGCGTTCTTGGAGATTTCGTTGCTCAGGGTGTGGCGAAGTCGGTGCTCAGAGAGATTTCGCGCCATATGTCCAGCTCGGCGCGTGCGGAACACAGTTTGTTCTCGATGTCGTGGACCGCGGCTGCGCCGAGGGCGAGCCGGGCAGGCATCGCATCGGTGTCGACCACCGCCAGGATCGCCTCGGCGGCCTTGACCGGATCCCCGTCCTGGGCGTGATTGCTGCCGTCGGCCCACGCGCGCATCGCACCGGCGCTGTCGCCGTAGCCCTCGATCTCGACCGCGGCGCGGTGCAGGGAGCTGCTGTCCAGGAAATCGGTGCGGAACGGGCCCGGCTCGATCGCGGTCGCCTGGACGCCCAGCGGCCCGAGCTCGACTCGCAACGACTCCGTGAGCGCTTCGACGGCGAACTTGGTCGCGCAGTAGACACCCCAGCCGGGCCAGGACACGAACCCGCCGACGGAGCTGAGGTTCACGATGCGGCCCTTACCGCGCGCCCGCATGACCGGCAGCACCGCCCGTGTGACGGCCAGCAGACCGAACACGTTGGTCTCGAAAACTGCGCGGACCTCCGCGTCCGAGGCCTCTTCGACGGCGCCGAGCAGGCCGCGACCGGCGTTGTTGACCAGTACGTCGATGCCGCCGAACCTCGCGCTCGCTGCCGCGACGGCGGCTCTGGCCTGTGCCTCGGAGGTCACGTCAAGTTCGACGGCCAGCAGTTGCTCGGCGAATCCCGGCAACGACTTCTCCGCGACCTGCGGGTCGCGGGCGGTGGCCACGACGTTGTCGCCGCGCTGCAGGGCCTGGCGGGCGATCTCCAGTCCGAAGCCGCGGGACGCTCCGGTGATGAACCATGTCGTCACGTGTATGCCTTTCGCAGTGGACCGCTGACCGGCCCGGTGGACGCCTTCGACGGTGCCCGGGCGGACCGGGCCGGGCCAGGCAGCGCTGCACCGTGGGCAGCTCGTGCCTGGGATTGCCAGTACCAGGCAGCCGGCGCGGCGGTGCGCCGATAATGGCCGTATGGGCAGGCGGGAAGAGGCCGGCACGGCGCTGGGGGACTTTCTGCGCGCGTGCCGCAGCCGTGTGCGCCCGGATGAGGTCGGGCTGCCTGAGGGGAGCCGAAGCCGGCGGGTTTCCGGGCTGCGACGCGAGGAGCTCGCATCCTTGGCGCACCTGAGTGTCGACTATCTGGTCCGTCTGGAGCAGGGCCGGGCTGTTCGGGTTTCGCCGGAGGTGCTGCAGGCCCTGTCGCAGGCGCTGCGGTTACGACCTGACGAGCACGAGTATCTGATGCGGGTGGGACAGGTGCGCCCCACGGCTCGGCCGGCGCCGCAGCGGGTTCAGCCCCGGACGCGGCAGCTGCTGGACGGATGGCGGGAGTTCCCCGCGCTGCTGCTGGGTCGCCGCATGGACGTGCTGGCATGGAATCCGCTCGGTTCGGCCCTGATGGGCGATTTCGGCGCGCTGCCCGCGGGGCGGCGAAATCTGGTTCGGCAGGCGTTCACCGACCCCGCATACCGCACGTTGTACGCAGATTGGGCCGCCTCGGCCCGCGAGTGCGTGGCTTACCTGCGCATGGACGCGGCCCGATGGCCTGACGATGCGGCGCTGGGCGAACTGGTGCAGGAGCTGTCGGAGCAGGATGCCGACTTCCGGCGCTGGTGGGGTGACCACCGGGTCCGGGCGCGGGCGTCTGGACGTAAGCGGCTGCAGCATCCGGTCGCCGGGCCGATGGACCTGGAGTTCCAGTCACTGACGGTCGCTGACGACCCGGACCAGGTGCTGTTCGTGTACACCGCCGCCCCCGGTTCGCACACGCAGGAGGCGCTGCGGTTCCTGGCGGCCTGGTCCACCGGCCCGCAGGAGCCCGCGACCGGTAGGCGACACCGCCGCGCCGCGTAGCGGCTCCGGGTTTTCCGGAGCATGTCCCGAGGCGTCCGCGCCGCCGGTGCGGTGTCGGCCTGGTGGCTTGACCCCGGTCGGCCGGAGGACCCGCGGAGCGTCGATGTCCGGCGGGTCCTCCGGTGGCCTTTCAGGAGGCGTGGCCGCTCTTGAGCGCCCGGGCGATCTCGACGACGCGCGTGGCCTGGTGCCTGGCGGCGTTTCGGGTGTCCGCGGCGACCGAACCGATCTCGTTGCCGGGCTCCACGAGGTGGGAGGTGCCGTAAGGGTTGCCGTCGACGAGTTTGACGGGGTCTGTGTAGCCCGGCGGCACGATGATCCCGCCGAAGTGATGGATGGTGTTGTACAGCGCCAGCAGGGTCGATTCGTGGCCGCCGTGGCGGGTCGTGGCGGAGGTGAAGCCGCTGTAGACCTTGTCAGCGAGCTTGTTCTGGCTCCACAGCGGCGAAAGCGTGTCCAGGAACTGCTTGAGCTGGGAGGCGATGTTGCCGAATCGGGTAGGCGACCCGAAGATGACGGCGTCGGCCCATTCGATGTCGTCGAAACTCGGGGCCGGGATGGTGCTGGTGGCGGCGTGATGGGCGGCCCACGCCGGGTTGGCGCCGATTGCCGCAGGTGGAGCGAGTTCGCTCACCTTTCGGACGCGGACCAGTGCGCCGGCATCTTCGGCTGCCTTGCTCATCTCGTTGACGATCTCGGTGCCGGTGCCTGTCGCGGAGTAGTAGATCACTGCAAGGTTGATGGGGTGGGACATCTCTGATCCTTTGCTGGGTGGGGCGTGGTTGGTACAGCGGGTGTCCGCGGCAGGCTCGTGAGGAACACTGGCCTGGGCGGGCGAGCAGCAGCAGCAGCAGCAGCCTGAGATGCAGGACGTGGTGGACCGGCTGGCTGCGGAGGTCAGGGCTGAGTCGTCTTGGACTGCGCGTCGGGTTGGACTCGTCGGGGCAGCAGCAGCGACACCGCTGTTGCGGCTAGCCCGGCGACGGCCAGGATCCAAAATCCGCGGGTGAAGCCGGTTTCTGCCGGGCGACCGTCGGCCCGGGTGTACGCGCCGACGACAGCCGCCATGATCACCACGCCGAGCGAGCCGCCGATGGTTCGCACGTTGGCGGTGACGCCGTTGGCCACGCCCGTCTGGTCGGGGCGCACGGCCGCCACGATGACGTTCGACATGGTCGAGATGCCGATACCCAGAGCTACTCCGAGCAGCGACAGCGCGGTAAGTACCAGCCACCTGCTGTCGTGGCCGAGTGCGAGCATCACGGTCGAGGCCGCCTGCGCCGCCGACGCTGCGACGAGCACGGCACGTGACCCGTGCCGTCGTTCCAGCCCTGCGGCGGCCAGGCCTCCGGCGAACATGGTCACGGTCATCGGCAGCAGGATCAGTCCCGCTTCGGTGACGCTTGCCCCGAACCCGTAGCCGGCTTCGGGCGGGGTCTGCACGTACACGGGCAGGAACGTCATGACCGCGAACAGGCCGATGCCGAACAGCAGCGATACGAGGTTGGTGGCCCAGATCGCGGTGGCGCGCATCATGCGAAGGTCGATCAGTGGCCGGTCCGAGCGCCGCTCGACCATGACCCAGGCGATGGCCAGCACGCCGGCGGCGGCCAGCGGGAGGATCACCGACGGGGACGTCCAGCCCCAGCGGGCTGCCTGGGTCAGCGGAACCAGCAATGCGATCAGCCAGCCGGCCAGCAGCATGGTGGCCGGCCAGCTGACAGGGCTGGGATTGCGCGACGGCGACGGGGGGACCCCGACCTTGGCGGCTGCGGCCGCTGCGATGCTCAGTGCGGCCGGGATCCAGAACAGCGAGCGGATGCCGAAAGCGTCGGTCAGCGGTCCGGCCAGGACCGTGCCGGCGCCGCCGCCCACCGCGGTGAGCGCCGACACGATGCCGATGACGCCCGGCACTTCAGCCCGGGGAACTTCGTCGCGCACGATGCCGAAGGCCAGTGGCAGCACGCCGCCACCGACGCCCTGGATCACCCGTCCCACGAGCATGAGTTCGATCCCGGGCGCCAGTGCCGACAGCACCGATCCGGCCGCAAGCGTGACGAGCGACGCGAACAGGAGGCGATCCTTGCCGTGGCGGTCGCCCAGGCGCCCGATCACCGGCGTGGCCACGGAGGCCGACAGCAGGAAGGCTGTCATCACCCAGGTCACCAGGGTCGGCGTGGTGTGGAGTTCTTGCTGCAGGGCCGGCAGCACCGGGGTGAGAAACGATTGGAACAAAGCGAAGATGAACGCGGCCAGCAGAACGGCTGCGATGACGGTTCGTGGTGCGGTTGCGTGCGTGGTCGTCGGTGACATGTTGGTCCTGCCAGAGGTGCGGGAGAGCCGGCGATCGCGGAGCGGTGACGGCCGGTGTGGAATGCGGCTCGTGCCCGCCGGAGTCCGGGCACGAGCCGCGTCGAGCAGGGGGCGGTCAGGCGATGTACGCAGGGCCGCCGTTGCCCTCGGCCTGGTAGCCGTGGTGGGTACGCTCGGTGCGGGTGGTCTCGGCGACCGTCCAGGCGTGGTACTTCGTCCACACCGTCGCGCCGGCCAGCCGCTCAGGCCAGGTCTGACCGTTGGAGGTCGTCTTGGTGAGCGTCTTCTCGGTCGCGTAGTTCGCGATCGAGTTGATCCAGTTCTCCGCGCCGACCATCTGGTTCTCCCGGCCCAGGCCCACGACGAAGCCTTGCAGGGCCTCGGCGTTGCTCATCTCCCACAGCGCCTCTTCGGCGTAGCCGAGCAGGTCGTGCCAGTACTCGCGGACGACCTCGACGTCTTCGCGGGTGCCCCAGCGGGAGATGTGACCGCCGATCAGCGCCTTGAAGTCGTAGGAAAGGATGTCGTCGTGGGCCTGGTAGAACCCGCTGATGTTCTCCGACACGTCGCAGTGGGCGAACGTCACCGAGCCAGGGCTGACGATGTCGATCTTCGTGAGGACCTTCTGCGCCGGCCCGTAGATGTAGATGTTGCCCGGGCAGTGGTCGGCGCCCTTGTAGGACAGCTCCAGCTTGGTGCCGCCCACGTCCAGGGTCGCGTCGGTGCTGAACGTCTCCGTCGGGAGCGGCCGGTACCTGTCGGGGAAACGGGTAAGCAGCTCACGGGTGATGTCGTGCGCGATGATCTTCACGTTGGGACCGAACTGGGACGCCGCGCCGATGTGGTCGGAGTGCCAGTGGCTGTAGACCAGGTGCGTGACCGGCTCCCGGGTCACTGACCTGATCGCCGACTGCAGGTTCTCCCCCAGCCCGGGCGGGGCGTCGATGACGATCACGCCGTCGCCGGTCACCACGAATCCGGCGTCGTACCCGGCAGGGCTGGTCACCCAGTAGAAGTTGCCGCCGTCGCCGACGTTCTCGACGTGGTAGCCCTTCGCGTAGAAGGACGGGTCGTCGAGGTAGTCGGGCATGAACTGCTTGGGCGACGGAGCGTTGCCCTCCACCACGGACTTCGGGAAGCCCCACTTGCTCGGGTAGAAGTCGCCGTACTTGCTGGCCATTCTCTTGCCTTCCTTGTGTGAGCGCGGCCTGTTGACCGCACGAGCCGGTCGATCGTACACATCGTCGGACACTGTGTCCGATCGCTGCTAAGCTCGACCGACCTGCGAAATTGCCCCCCGACGCATTCGCTGCTTTCGCTCTCTGATGAGCCGTGCGATAAATGTTGTTGGGCAACTCATTTGTTCAACAATACATCTGCTCGACAACGCGTCCAGTCGTCGTGACCCACGTCTCGCACGACCCCGAACCCACCAGATAGGTTGTTGACCAAAACTTTTGCTGACTACACTATCGATTGTTCAACTACTTGAGAGCTGGGAGCACGGGCCATGCCCGATTACGGACACGAGTTGCTGTTCGGAACCTTCATCACGCCAGGCGCCGATGATCCCGACCGCGTGGTGGCGCTCGCCGAGCTGACCGAGGCCGCCGGCCTCGACCTCGCCACCTTCCAGGACCACCCGTACAACCCGGGCTTCCTCGACACCTGGACCCTGCTGAGCTGGGTGGCGTCGCGTACCCAGCGGCTGCGGGTCTCAGCCAACGTGCTCAACCTGCCACTGCGCCCGCCTGCCGTGCTGGCCCGCGCCGCGGCCAGCCTTGACCTGCTGTCCAAGGGCCGCTTCGAGCTGGGCCTCGGGGCCGGAGCGATGTGGGACGGGATCGAGGGCATGGGCGGCCGCCGGCTCACCCCTGGACAGGGCGTGCAGGCGCTGCGCGAAGCCATCGACATCCTGCGCGGCGCCTGGGACACCTCCACCCGCGCCCTGTTACGTCAGGACGGCAAGCACTACTCCGTTCCCGGGATGCGCCGCGGCCCGGCGCCGGCTCACGACATCGGCATCTGGCTCGGCGCCTACAAGCCCAAGATGCTCGAACTGACCGGCGCGGCAGCCGACGGCTGGCTGCCGACGCTGGAATACCTGCAGTCCCCGGACCGGTTCACCGCCAACCGGCTCATCGACGAGGGAGCAGAGAAAGCCGGCCGTGACCCGCGCCAGATCCGTCGGCTGCTCAACCTGTTCCAGGTCGACTTCGCCGCCGCCGGCCGCGGATTCCTGCAGGGCCCACCCGGCCAGTGGGTCGAGCAACTGCTGCCGATGGTGCTCGACGAGGGCTTCAGCGCGTTCATCATCGGCCGCGACGACCCCCGGCTCATCCAGATGTTCGCCCAGGAGGTCGCCCCCGCACTGCGGGAGGCCGTCGCCCGCGAAAGGGCCCGCACCGGTGTTCCCGCCGCGAGCTCGCGCCCGGCGGCAGTGCTCGCGCAGCGACTACCCGGCCTCGACTACGACGCCCTTCCTCCCGCACTGGCCGCGCACGCGGTGGAACCCGGCGACCGCGACTACGAACGCGCCCGGCACAGCTACATCCGCCGGGGTTCGCCCGCGCTGGTGCTGCGGCCCGGCGTCGCCGCCGAGGTCGCCGACGCGATCCGGTACGCCCGCGGTCAGGGCGTGCCGTTGTCGGTACGCAGCGGCGGGCACGGCATCAGCGGCCGCTCCACCAACGACGGCGGCATCGTCATCGACCTGTCCCGCATGAACAGCGTCCAGGTGCTCGACCGCGACCGGCGGCTCATCCGCCTCGAACCGGGCGCCCGCTGGGGCGAGGTCGCCCGCCAGCTCGCACCGCACGGCCTGGCGATGAGCTCCGGCGACTACGGCGACGTCGGCGTCGGCGGCCTGGCCACCACCGCCGGCATCGGCTACCTCGCCCGCCGCTACGGCCTCACCATCGACCACGTCGTGGCCGCCGAGATCGTCACCGCCGACAGCCGCATCCTGCGCGTCGACGCCGGACACCACCCGGACCTGTTCTGGGCGATACGCGGCGCGGGCGGCAACTTCGGCGTCGTCACCGCCCTGGAGCTGGAGGCCTACGAGGTCGCCGACGTCGCCGTCGCCCAGCTCACCGTCGACGCCGACGACACCGCGGGCCTGCTGACCCGCTGGGCGGCCCTGGTCGAGCAGGCCCCGCGCGAACTGAGCAGCTTCCTGTCGGTGTTCGGCACTGCTCGCGGCCCGATGGCCCGGGTCACCCTGGTCTACGCCGGAGACGACGTCGAGTCGGCGCAGCACGCGCTCACCCCGTTCGTCGACATCGGTCCGCTCCTCGGCCAGCAGGCGCAGCTCATGCCGTACGCGACGCTGGTCGCACCACCGCACAACCGCCACCACGGCCAGGGACTCGAGGACACCCGCAGCGGGCTGCTGCACCACATCACCGCCGAAGCCGCGGCGAGCATGCGCTCGATGATGCACTCCGGCGAGGTGTCGGTGATGCAGATTCGCAGCGTCGGCGGCGCCGTCAACGACGTGGAGCCCGAGGCCACCGCGTACGCCCACCGCAGCCAGAACTTCTCCGTGATCGCCGCTACCGACCCCGAACGCGTCGCGCACCTGGACCGGCACTGGGCCGACCTGCGGCCCCACCTGGACGGCATGTACCTCAGCTTCGAGACCCGCGACGACCCGAAGCTGCTGACCGAGGCGTTCCCGGGGCCGACGCTGAGCCGGCTGCGCCGGATCAAGGCCGAATACGACCCCGACAACGTGTTCAACCGCAACTTCCCGATCCCTCCGGCGCGCGACGTCGTGCCACAACGCTGAGGCAACGGACCCCCCGAGCCATCACCGGCCGGGCAGCAACACCCTTCGAGAAAGAGGAACACCCATGCAGATACGAGCCGCAGTGTCGACCGGGCCAGGCGAGCGCTTCGCCTTCGAGAACCTGCAACTCGACGAACCGCGCGGCGACGAGGTCCTGGTGCGTATCGTCGCCACCGGCATCTGCCAGACCGACGCCCACGCCCGCAACGGGCACCTGCCCGTGCCTCAGCCGATCGTGCTGGGCCACGAAGGCGCGGGAGTCGTCGAGCGGGTCGGCCCCGACGTCACCGACCTGCGACCGGGCGACCATGTCGTGCTGTCGTTCCAGGCCTGCGGGGGATGCCCCCAGTGCCTGTCCGGCCACCCCGCATACTGCGAGCAGGCCATGCCGGCCAATTTCTCCGGCGCGCGGATCGACGGCACCCGAGGAGTGCACCGCATCGGCCCGGACGCCCGTCCGGTGTCGGGGCACTTCTTCGGGCAGTCTTCTTTCGCCACTCACGCACTGGCCACCCGGCGCAACACCGTCAAGGTCGACAGAGCTCTTCCGCTGGAGCTGCTCGGACCGCTGGGCTGCGGCTTCCAGACCGGTGCCGGTGCTGTGCTCAACACCTTCTCCGTATCCGCGGGTGACACGATCGCGATCTTCGGTGTCGGCGCAGTCGGGTTCGGTGCTCTCATGGCGGCGCACCTGGCCGGAGCCGCCACGATCATCGCCGTCGACGTCAACCCCCAGCGCCTGGCCCTGGCAGCCGACCTGGGTGCGACCCACACCGTCAACGCGCTCGAACACGAGGTCGCCAAGACGATCCAGGAGATCACGGGGGCGGGTGTCGGCTACGTGCTGGACACGACCGGACGTGCCGACATGCTCGACAACGCCGTCGACGCCCTGCGGCCACTGGGCCGGGTGGGCCTGGTCGCGGGTGGAGCGCCCGACAGCGTCGTGCCCGCCGCGAAGCTGGCTTTCGGCAAGACCGTGTCGGGGATCGTGCAGGGCGACGCGGTGCCGCAACTGTTCATCCCTCGGCTGGTCGAGCTGTTCGCCTCGGGTCGCTTCCCCGTCGACCGGCTGATCCGTTTCTACGACTTCGACGACATCGAGGCCGCATTCGCCGCGGCTGCCAGCGGCGAGGCCGTGAAGCCGGTACTCAGAATGCCACCTGCCGAAGAGCGCGCAGCCAGGCCGTGAGCACCGCGACGGACCGTCGTGCCGGGAACTGGCCGACCCGCTGCGGCGCAGGTGCCGACGGACGAATCAGGCAGCCGGGGCGGGCTGGTCGATCACGCTCTCCACGGCCAGACACGGGTCGGTGCCCGGCGCAGCGGTCACGATCGCCTCGGCCGCGCGCTCGGCCGCCTCCCGGAAACCGGCACGTTGCTGCGGGGTCAGCCCGCCGAGCACGTAGTCCTCGGCCCGGGCGACTCGCTCCTCGGCGTCGGCGAGCACCTGGCGGCCCTTGTCGGTGGCCACGATGCGGCGGGCTCGCCGGTCGCGGGGGTCCAGCTGCCGCTCGATCAGACCGGCGGCTTCGAGGTCGTCGATGACGTATGTCAGCACGCTGCGGTCGATGACCAGCCGCGTGGCCAGGGCGCCTTGAGTCGGGACGTCTTCGTGCACGACCACGGCGAGGATGTGGTAACCGCGGCTGCCGTGGGGAAGATCCTGCAGCACTTCCTCGACGAACTCCTGCCACCGCCGCAGCACCATGCCCAGTGACCAGCCGAAGTTGACTCCGCGTTGGCGGTCGGCCGGAGCGGGCAAAGCGTCTGTAGCAGCTGACATGTACCCGACGATAGCACAGTGTGTTGATCACAACATCGATTGACGAACAAATCATTTGCTGGACATAATAGTTTTGGATAACCGATCAGGTACCAACCGAAACGGAGCACCACCGTGCGCACCATCGACAAGGTCTACATCGACGGGAAGTTCGTCACTCCCCACGGAACCGAACTCGCGCCCCTGCACAACCCCGCCACGGAGCAGGTCATCGGGCACGTACGCCTGGCCGACGAGACCGATGCCAACGCCGCCGTCGCCGCGGCCAAGCGGGCCTTCGCCACCTACTCCCGGACCACCCGCCAGGAGCGGCTGGCCATCCTCCGCAGGCTCAGTGCCGCATTCACCGCGCGCCTCGACGACCTGCGCAACGCGATGATCGAGGAGTACGGAGCCACCCGCACGCTCGTCGAAGCCGGCATGCCGAAAGCCGCCGGCGTCTTCGACGAGGCCGCGCAGATCCTGGAGAAATACGAGTTCACCCGGGTGCACGGGGACAGCACGATCACGTTGGCACCGGTGGGCGTCGCCGCGGCGATCACACCCTGGAACTACAGCATCGTCTTCGTCGCGCAGAAGCTCGCCGGCGCCATCGCCGCGGGCTGCACCATCGTCGTCAAGCCCAGCGAGCTCAGCGCCATCCAGACGCAGATCATGAGCGAGTGCGTCGACGCCGCCGAGGTCCCCCCAGGCGTCGTCAACATCGTCACCGGGCGCGGCGATGTCGTGGGCGAGGTGCTGACCACCCATCCTGACGTCGCGAAGGTCGGCTTCACCGGTTCGACGACGGTCGGACAGCACATCATGCGCAACGCCGCCGCGACGATGAAGCGGCTGACCCTGGAACTCGGCGGCAAGAGTCCCAGCATCCTGCTCGACGACGCCGACATCCCCTCCGCTGTCGCCGACGCGCTCACCGCCGGTTTCATGAACAACGGCCAGGCGTGCTTCGCCGGAACCCGCATCCTGGCCCCGCAAAGCAGAATCGACGAAGTGCTCGACGCGATCAAGCAGAACGTCGCGACGCTGAAGGTCGGCGATCCCAACGACGCCGCCACGGCGGTCGGGCCACTGGTCAGCCAGAAGCAGTACGACCGCGTCCAGGACTACATCCGCGAAGGCAGGCACGAGGGCGCCAACGTGCTCATCGGTGGCGAAGGCCGCCCCGACGACCTGCCCACCGGCTGGTACGTCAAGCCCACGGTCTTCAGCGGCGTGACCAACACCATGCGCATCGCCCGCGAAGAGATCTTCGGACCCGTACTGGTCGTCATCGCCTACGGCGACGAGCAGGAAGCCATCGAGATCGCCAACGACACCCCGTACGGCCTGCAGGCTTACGTCTTCTCCGCCGACACCCGACGAGCCCGGCGCGTGGCCACCCAGATCGACGCGGGCACCGTCCTGATCAACCGTGCCTTCGGCGACCCCGAAGCCCCGTTCGGCGGCGTCAAGCAGTCCGGCATCGGCCGCGAGCACGGCGCATACGGGCTGGAGAACTTCCTCGAGCCACGCGCCGTCACCGCCTGACCGCGAAGGCCGGCTTCGTCCTGCTCGTCGCAGGGCACCGGGCTGAGCGCGTGCCGGGTCGCACCGCTCCGGCGACGGAGGACCACCGAGGGTTCGGTGCCGCGACTCCGAAGCGCCGCCGAACCCACAGGTCAGCACATCGGCCTTCGAGGCGGCGAGCCGACTGCCCACACGCACAAGCCTCGGCGTGCCGACGGTCGGCGGTCGGCGATGCGGGTGGTATCGAGCGCCGATGAGAAATGGCGCCGACAGTAGTGTGAGCACGGTCCGGTGCAATGCGCTGCGCGCATCAAGGGAGTGCAAGACGTGAGACCACTTCGATACTCGATCAACGTCACACTGGACGGCTGCTGCCATCACGAGGCGGGGCTCCCGCCCGACGAGGAGTCGATGCGCTACTGGACCGCGGAGATGGCACGAGCCGACGCGCTGCTGTTCGGCCGGGTGACCTACGAGATGATGGAGTCGGCGTGGCGGCGGCCGGCCTCCGGCACGTGGCCCGACTGGATGGGTGAGTGGCAGATCCCGTTCGCCGAGACCATCGACGGTGCGAAGAAGTACGTCGTGTCGAGCACGCTGAGCGGGGTCGACTGGAATGCCGAGCTGGTGCGGGGCGATTTGGGGCAGGCGGTTCAGCGGCTCAAGCAGGAGCCGGGCGAGGGCCTGTTCGTGGGTGGCGTGACGCTCCCCCTGGCGTTGGCGCAGCTGGGACTGATCGACGAGTACGTGTTCGTCGTGCAGCCGGTGCTCGCCGGACACGGGCCGACGTTGCTCGCCGGTCTGCGCGAGCGCATCCAGCTCGAACTCGTGGATCGCCATGAGTTCCGGTCGGGGGCCGCCGCCCTGCGATACCGGCCGCGGGTAACGGCCTGACGTTCCCGCAGTGCCGCCGCTGTGGCGCGGCGGCACTGCGAGGGTGGTCAGGGCCGAAGGCCCGTTCGTGTCATCGGTAGCCCGCGGCGACGATGTTGGCCTGGACGGCGTTCTCGACGGCATCGGACGGGTAGCCCGCCACCATGGCGCCCTCGTAGAACGTGCCAGCGCTGGCGTTGGCGCCGCCGTCGGGTTTGCAGCAGTCTCCGCCGCTGCCCAGCACGATGGCTCCCTGCTTCTTCATCGGGCTGTACCCGTTGGGAAGCGCGCCGTCCCACAGCGTGAACAGGCCCCCGGACTGGGCGTTGCTGCCCTTGATCGCGAACCGCGACACGCCGTTGTTCTTCAGCGTCGCCGTGACGAACTTGCTGGTGAACGCCCGCTGGTTCGGGTTCCAGGTGCTGCTGCCGCCCGGGAACAGGCCCCATTCGAGATCGGCCTGCACCCACGGCCCCGAACCCGAGCAGCCGCCGAACCAGCAGCTCGTGCCGAAGTAGATCGCGTCCATGGCACCGGCCGCGTCGGCCTTGCGGGTGGTCTCGCTGTTGCCGTAGTCGAAACAGCAGCCGCTGTTGACGTGGGTGCCGCTGGTGACCATGTACATCCCCTCGGGTGCGCTGCCGGTCGGGACACCGGTGAGGTGGCCGTCGCGCCAGTAGCTGTTGCCGGGGTTGATGTACAGCGAGTACGCCTTGCTGCCGCCGACCGTCAGCGACTCGGTCGTCGCCACGGCCGGACGGCTCTGCGGTGATCCGGGGACCACGCTGGATCCCTGGTACCACAGGTCGTTGCCGCGCCCGGACTGGTCGAACAGCACCGTGATGACGCACGTGGTGTTCGCGCAGAACGAATCCTGCGCCGCCGCGTTGGCGGTGCCGCCGGTGCTCAGGACGCCGATGTTGCGGGTGGTGTTGTCCGACGAGCGCCTGACCTGGTACAGGTTTCCGCTGTACGCCTGGTAGAGGGCTCGGGTGGTGCTGTGCGCCGCGATGCAGGGCGTGCCGCCGGCACCGTAGATGTCGCACGGGCCGCCCCCCGGCGGAGGCGCCGAGGTCGTCGGGGTCGGGCTCGGCGAGCCCGGCACCGACTGCGCCCACTGCTGGTTGGCCCCGCCGTGGCAGGCCCAGAGCAGGATCTTCGTGCCGTTGGCCGTCCCTGCGGCGTTGGCGTCCAGGCACAGGCCGGACTGCACGCCGGTGATGGTGCCGTTGGCGTTGACGTTCCACTGCTGGTTGTTCTGGCCGTTGCAGTCCCAGATGATGGCCTGCGTGCCGTTGGTGGTGCCCCGGCCGGATGCGTCGAGGCATTTGTTGCCGTAGACCGTCAGCTGGCCCGACGTGGTGAGAGTCCAGGCCTGGCCGGCGGAGTTGTTGCAGTCCCAGAGCTGGGCCTGCAGGCCGTTGCTGGTGCCGGAGTTGGGCACCTCGAGGCACCGTCCGGACGGGCCGCCGACGATTCGGGTGGGCGTGCCGACCGTCGCCGCCTGCGCGACTTCGGCCTGCACGGCGACGACCACGCCCGCCGATGCCAGGGCCAGGGCCAGGGTGGCGGCTGCCGCCCACCGGGAGCGGCCTTTGCTCATCTGAACCATGGAGTCACCTCACCAATCTCGGTTACGGATCGCGGCCGCATCAGGGCAGGGTCCACTTCTGGTTGGCGCCGCCGTTGCAGGTCCACAGGGCCACGACCGTGCCGTCGGCCGAGTTGTTGCCGGAAACGTCCAGGCACTTGCCCGACTGCGGGTTGCGCAGCGTCTGGTCCGAACTCTGGTATGTCCAGTTCTGCGCCGCGCCACCGGTGCACGTCCACAGCTGGATCTTCGTGCCGTTGGCGGTCCCTCCCCCGCTGACGTCCAGGCACTTGCCGAGCGCCCGCAGTGTCGAACCCGACACCGTCCACGTCTGCGGGGCACCGCCGTTGCACGTGTACAGCTGGATCTGCGTGCCGTCGGCCGACGAACCGCCGCGCACGTCCAGGCACTTGCCCGCCAGGCCCTTGACCGGGCCGGTGCCCGTGGATGCGGTGCCCTTGACCAGGACGAACTCGTCCACGTCGAAGAGGAAGCCGCTTGATCCGGTGAAGGTCAGGTACAGATTCTGGGTGCTGGACGGGACGCCCGACAGGGTCGTGGTGACGTTCTGGAAGTTCGTCCAGCTGCCGGTGTTGGGCACCGCGACGGAGCCGAGCACCGTCCCGCTGACCGAGCCGGTCCGGACCTGGATCGTGCCGCCGGAGCCCGCGGAGGCCACCCGGGCCCGGAACGAGGTGCTGCCGGTCAGGTCGAGGCTGTTGTACGCCGCCCAGTCGCCGGACTCGATGTTGCCCAGGACCTGGCCGCCGTTGGCCCCGGACTTGGACAGCGCCGAGACTCCACCGGCCGAGGAGAACGACTCGGCCTGGCGGGTGATGTCGCCGGTGGGCGGGGTGCCGCCCAGGTCCTTGATCCGGATGTTGCGGAAGGAGACGTCGTCGCCCGAGCCGTGGTTCTGGATGCCGATGTAGCCGGCCATGGAGCGGGCCGGGTTGGTGTTGGTGTAGTCGTTGATCTTCGAGCCGTTGAGGAAGACCTGCAGCCGCTCCCCCTCGACGAGCAGTTCGAAGGTGTTCCACTCCCCCGGCGGGTTGAGCGCCGCGTCGCGGGCGGTGATGTCGGCCGACTGCAGGGCGTAGATCGCGCCGGTGGTCCGGTCGGCGGAGTCGGTGGCGTCGATCTGGACCTCATAGCCGTTGTCCAGCGCGCCCTGCGCGGTGCTGCCCGCGGGGAACCCGATGACCACGCCGGAGTTGTCGTCGCCGGGCACCCGCCAGTCGAGTTTGAGCGAGTAGTTGACGTACTCGCGGGTGGTGTAGGAGAGCATGCCCATGCCGCCCGACGAGGTGAGCGTGGCGTCGGAGTTGCCGAAGCTGCCCGGCCCGGTCTGCGCCCAGCCGGTGGTGGAGCCGTTGTAGAGGGCGGTGTAGCCGGTCTCCGGGCGGCAGTCGGCCTTGGCCCGGCCCGCGGCGTAGCGGATCCCGCCGAGCAGGTGGCCGCGGAATGCCGTCTCGGAGTACGCCGACTGCGAGTGCCCGCCGCCGGTGTAGAAGGACCTGCCGCCGCTGTAGGTCTTGCACCAGGAGTGCGGGTGGTCGGCGCCCATGGAGCCGCCGGAATAAGAGGACTCGTCGACGGTGGCCAGCACCCGGGCGGTGGAGCGGGCGTTGGTCTGGTAGTTGTACCACTCCTCGGTGCGGGTCCAGGTCGGCGACAGGTGTGCGGTGGCCGGGTGGGCCCGGTTCTCGACCTTGATGTTGGCCTGCTGGATCGCCGGGTGGGAGGCGAAGTACGCCCCGACGAGGTTGCCGTAGAACGGCCAGCTGTACTCGGTGTCGGCGGCGGAGTGCACGCCGACGAAGCCGCCGCCGGAGCCGATGTAGGACTCGAACGCGGTCTGCTGGCTGGAGTTGAGCACGTCGCCGGTGGTGTTGAGGAAGACGACCGCCTCGTACTGCGCGAGGTTGCCGGTGCTGAAGGCGGAGGCGTCCTCGGTGGCGGTGACGGTGAAGTTGTTGGCCGAGCCGAGCGCCTGGATGGCCGAGATGCCGGCGGCGATCGAGTCGTGCCGGAACCCGGCGGTCTTGGAGAAGACGAGCACGTCGTACGGGGCGTCGGCGGCGCTGGCCGGGCTGGCCGGAGCGGTGGCGGCGAGGACGGCGAGGACGGCGGTGGCCGCGCCGAGTGCGGGTCGCAGGAGTCTGCGCATGGTGGCTCTCCTTGGGAGGGAAGGTGAGACGAGGCCCCTCACCGGTGTGGGAGCACCGGTGAGGGGCCTTCGGGTCAGGGCAGGGTCCACTTCTGGTTGGCGCCGCCGTTGCACGTCCACAGGGTCACGATCGTGCCGTCGGCCGAGTTGTTGCCGGACACGTCCAGGCACTTGCCCGACTGCGGGTTGCGCAGCGTCTGGTCGGAGGACTGGTAGGTCCAGTTCTGCGCCGCACCGCCAGTGCACGTCCACAGCTGGATCTTCGTGCCGTTCGCGGTGCCTCCGCCGCTGACGTCCAGGCACTTGCCCAGCGCCCGCAGCGTCGAACCCGACACCGTCCACGTCTGCGCGGCGGCCCCGTTGCACGTCAGGAGCTGGATCTGCGTGCCGTCGGCGGTCGCGCCGTTGCGCACGTCCAGGCATTTGCCCGCCAGCCCCTTGACCGGGCCGGCGCCCGGGGTGGTGGTGCCGGTGGCCAGGGTGAACGAGTCGACGTCGTACAGGAACCCGGTCCCGGACCCGGCGAAGGTCAGGTACAGGGTGGTGGTGCCGCTCGGCGGACTGGTGATCGAGCCGGTGACCGTGGCGAAGGTGTCCCACGAGCCGGTGACCGGCACGGTCGCCGAGCCGAGCACGGTGCCGGTCGCCGAGCCGGCCCGGATCTGCAGCGTGCCACCGCTGCCCGCCGACGAGACGCGGGCACTGAAGCCGGTCACGTTGCTGATCCGGTACGGCTGGAACGCGATCCAGTCGCCGTTGTGGATGTCACCGACGGTCTTGCCGCCCTCGGCGGCGCTCTTGTCGAAGGTGGCCACCCCGGACGAGGTCTTGAAGTGCTCGGCCTGCCGCTTGCGCGGCTGCAGGGTGTGCTGGGTGTGCGTGGTCAGGCCGCCCGCGTCGGTGTACTCGGCGTCGAAGACCCCGAAGATGTTGGCAGCGTCGTCGTGCTCGCCGTCGACGGGGACCGCGATCGACCCGTTGCAGCCGTTCTGCGAGGTGATCTGGTGGCCGTGGCTGTCGTGGCCGAGCACGTAGGTCATCTTGACCTTGGTGCAGTCGATGGTGCCGTCCTCGGGGTCGGACACCGTGATGCTGAACGGCACGGTCTCGCCGAAGCCGAACAGCTGCCCGTTGGCGGGGCTGGTGATGGTGACCGTCGGCGCGGTGTTGCCGACGCCGATCTGCACGCTCGCCGAGCCGGTGGCGCCCTGCGGGTCGCGGACCGTCAGCGTGGCGTTGTACGTGCCGTTGGCACTGTAGGTCTTGCTCGGGTTGGCGGACGTGGAGGTGGTGCCGTCGCCGAAGGCCCAGGAGTAGGCCAGCGTCCCGCCCTCGGGGTCAGACGATCCCGACGAGGAGAAGTTCACCGTCAGCGGGGCCGCGCCGGAGGTCCGGTCGGCGCTCGCCACGGCGGTCGGGGCCCGGTTGCCGCTGCCCACGTAGTCGTAGCGGTACAGCGCCGAGTTGGCGTCGCCGTTGTAGTAGCCGGTGCCGTAGTCCAGCACGTACAGCGCGCCGTCGGGTCCGAAGGCCATGTCCATGACCTGCTTGCCGTTCCACGGGAACGTCTCGATGGCGCCGCGGGTGCCGTCGGAGTTGACGTGGATCGGCTTGACCCAGCCCCGGCCGAACTCGCCGGCGAAGAACTGCCCGTCGAAGCCCTGAGGGAACTTGGTGCTCGACGTCGACGAGGCGTCGTACCGGTAGACGGGGCCGCCCATCGGCGACTCCGAGCCGCTGCCGAACTCCGACGGGCTGCCGGAGTCGCCGGCGTAGCGGATCCAGGCCGTCTTGGCGGCCGGCAGGGTCGGCAGGCCGGTGTTGCGGAAGCTGTTGTTGGTCGGGCCGCCGCCGCAGTTGTACTTCGATCCGGCGCTGTTGCTCGCGAAGTCCCACTCGGCGTAGGTCTCGCTGGAGCTGTTGGTGCCGGTGCAGTAGGGCCAGCCGTAGAAGCCCGGCCCGGTGACCCGGTTGAACTCGACCTGCCCGCTCGGGCCGCGGCTGGTGGTGCTGCCGGAGTCCGGGCCGTAGTCGCCGACGTAGACCACGCCGGTGGCCTTGTCGACGCTGATCCGGAACGGGTTGCGGAAGCCCATCGCGTAGATCTCCGGCCGGGTCCGGCTGTCGGAGTCGACGAACATGTTGCCGTCGGGGATCGAGTACGACCCGTTCGCGTTCACCTTGATCCGCAGGATCTTGCCGCGCAGGTCGTTGGTGTTGGCCGCGGACCGCTGGGCGTCGTAGGCGGGGTTGCGGTTGGTCCGCTCGTCGAGCGGGGAGAACCCGGCGGACTCGAACGGGTTGGTGTCGTCGCCGGTGGACAGGTACAGGTTGCCCACCGCGTCGAAGTCGATGTCGCCGCCGGTGTGGCAGCAGATGCCCCGGTCCGCGGCGACGTCGAGGATGTCGACCTTGCTTGACTGGTTGACGGTGAAGTCGGAGTTCAGGGTGAACCGGGAGAGCCGGTTGACGCCCTGCCAGGCCGACCAGTTCGTGCCGGTGGACGGGGCGTCGCCGCCCGGGGTCGACAGCGGCGGGGCGTAGTACAGGTAGATGTGCCGGTTGGTCGCGAAGTTCGGGTCGACCCCGACGCCCTGCAGTCCCTCCTCGTCGTGGGTGTAGACCGCGATGGTGCCCACGACCGAGGTGTTGCCGGACGCGTCGGTGCGGCGCAGCGTGCCGTTGCGCGCGGTGTGCAGGACCGACCGGTCCGGCAGCACCGCCAACGTCATCGGCTCGCCCGTCTCGGACAGTCCCTTGGCGAGGGTGACCTGCTGGTAGTCGGTGCTGACGATGGTGTGCGCCTGCGCCGGCGCGGGGCCGCCGAGCCCGGCGGGGCCCGCGGTGAGGATGGCGGTCGCGCCGCTCGCGGTCAGCAGCAGCGCCGAGCCTGCGGAGAACCATCGTCTGGTGCGGTGCGGGGGGAGGCCGTCCCTGATGGACATGAAGACCCTTCCTGACAAGTGATGGCCAGGCGGGCGCGACTCGTCGCGCCGGATGCCGTGGGGGGGGTGCTGCCTGCCAGGTGCCGCACCTGACAGGTGGCGGCCTCTGACGGCGGATGGAGCCATCACAGATCGCCAGTCGATGGGTCCCGCGCCGCCGGTACGCCTCGACGAAAAACTTGCCGATCCTGCCGATCCCGTCGCCACATGTCGCCATGGGGGCCAGGTCATATGACGTGTTATCAGGTAGTCGGCTCGGTCGATGTTATCGGTCACATCGTGGTTGTCAACCCGCCCTCAAACATCGATCTTCTCCTGTTGATCAGCTCCCACCTGGACGGTCTAGCTGACCTGCGCACACGCGAAACCTTTTCGTCACATCTTGACTCAAGCGCTGTTATCGTTCACATTCGACTGATCGCGGGATGGTCGGCACCTTCATCCGCAACGGCTGGCAGGGCACCGATCGAGCACGTCAGGGCAGGTCGGGCCAGAGGTGCGGCGTGCTCAGACGTCATACAGCACCCGTCAAGTTCCGCATACAAGTCGACCTTCGGCGCGGTTCTCCCCCTTGGCGCGGCCTGCCGGACCCGGCGGCTGGTCGCCGATGGGCACGCCCTCGAACGCGGCGTCGCACCAGGTCGGCGACTTCCGAAGGAGAGCACGTGAAACACCCGCTCACCCGCCGCACCGGCCGGAGCCTGCGACGGCTTGCCGCCGTCGCGGCCGGCCTGCTCCTGGCGCTCACACTCGCGCCGGTCAGCGCCGGCGCGGACAACCCGATCGTGCAGACGATCTACACAGCCGATCCCGCCCCACTGGTCCACAACGGCCGCGTGTACCTCTACACCGGTCACGACGAGGACGGCTCGACCTATTTCACGATGAAGGAGTGGCGGGTCTACTCCTCGGCCGACATGGTGAACTGGACCGACCACGGCGTGCCGATGAGCCTGTCCACCTTCAGCTGGGCCAGCGCCGACGCCTGGGCCGGGCACGTGGCCTACCGCAACGGCAAGTTCTACTGGTACGTCCCGGTCAAGAACCGGGCCACCGGCGGCATGGCCATCGGGGTGGGCGTGTCCAGCAGCCCCACCGGCCCGTTCACCGACGCCCTCGGGCGGCCGCTGGTCGAGAACGGCGAGATCGACCCCAACGTCCTCATCGACGACGACGGCCAGGCCTACCTGTACTGGGGCAACCCCCGCCTGTGGTACGTCCGGCTGAACACCGACATGATCTCCTACTCGGGCGGCCCGACCCAGATCCCGCTGACCACCAGCGGCTACGGCACCCGCACCGGCAACACCAGCCGCCCGACCCTGTACGAGGAAGGCCCCTGGGTCTACAAGCGCAACGGCATGTACTACAACGTGTTCGCGGCCGAATGCTGCTCGGAGTTCATCGGCTACTCCACCGCGACAGGCCCCACCGGGCCCTGGACCTACCGCGGGACCGTCATGCCGCGCCAGGGCGCCAGCTTCACCAACCATGCCGGCGTCGTCGACTTCAACGGCGGCTCGTACTTCTTCTACCACAACGGCGCCCTGCCCGGCGGTGGCGGCTACACCCGGTCGGTGGCCGTCGAGAAGTTCACCTACAACAGCAACGGCACCATACCGACGATCAACATGACCAGCTCCGGCGCGCCGCAGATCGGCACTCTGAACCCGTACGTGCGCCAGGAGGCCGAGACGATCGCCTGGGAGACCGGCGTCGAGACCGAGCCCGCCAGCGAGGGCAGCCTCAATGTCGGCTGGATCGACAACGGCGACTACATCAAGGTCAAGGGCGTCGGCTTCGGCACCGGTGCGACGTCGTTCACCGCACGGGTCGCCTCGGCGGGCGCGGGCGGCAACATCGAGCTGCGACTGGACAGCCTGACCGGCCCCGTCGCGGGAACGTGCGGGGTGGCCGGCACCGGCGGCTACCAGACCTGGGCGACGGTCACGTGCGCGGTGTCCGGGGCGACCGGCACCCGTGATCTGTACCTGCGGTTCACCGGCAGCGGCGGCGGCCTGTTCAACGTCAACTGGTGGCAGTTCGGCGGCGGCACGTCCAGCGGCAACCAGCTCACCAACGCCGACATGGAGTCGGGCACGACCGGGTGGGCCGTGTTCGGCAGCGGCACCCTGGCGTCCAACACGTCAGTCGTGCACGGCGGCAGCAGGTCGGTGCTGCTCACCGGCCGCACCGCCGCCTGGAACGGCGTCCGCCAGGACGTCACCGCCACACTCGTCAACGGCAAGAGCTACACCACCAGCGTCTGGGTACGCACCCAGAGCGGCACCCCGTCGGCGAAGGTCACCCTCGCCGTGACCGCCAACGGGTCGACCGGATACGTGCAGCTCACCCCTGCCGCGACGGTGAACTCCGGCGGATGGACCCAGCTGACCGGCACCACGACCGTCTCCTGGACCGGAACCCTGTCCGGCGCGAGCCTCTACGTCGAGACGGCGGCCGGCACCGACGGCTACTACCTCGACGACGCCTCCTTCCAGTGACCGGCCTGCCCTGACGGTCACCCGGACCGGCCGGTGGCCACCACCGGCCGGTCCCCTCCGCCTCCACGTACCAGCCAACTGTCCATTCACCCTGTTCGCTCCGAGGGAGTCGACCGATGTCGGATCTGACACGCAGACAAGTGATCAAGACCGGTGCCGTGGGCGCCGGGGCCCTGCTCTCGCCGTTGCCGTGGACCGCCGAAGCCCAGGCCGGTTCGGCGGCGCCCGTCGAGGTGCTCGCGGCCGGCGACCTGGCACTCTGGTACAACCAATCCGCCGGCACCGACTGGCTGCGCGCCCTGCCCATCGGCAACGGCCGCCTGGGCGCGATGGTGTTCGGCAACGTCGACACCGAGCGGCTCCAGCTCAACGAGGACACGGTGTGGGCCGGCGGACCGCACGACCCGGCCAACACGGCGGGAGCGGGGGCGCTGGCGGAGATCCGGCGGCTGGTCTTCGCCAACCAGTGGGGCCCAGCGCAGGACCTGATCAACCAGCGCATGCTCGGCAAGCCGGTGGGGCAGCTCGCCTACCAGCCGGTCGGCAACCTCCGGCTGACCTTCCCCACCTCCGGCAGCGCCTCGCAGTACCACCGCCGCCTGGATCTGACCACCGCCACCACCTCGGTCAGCTACGTGATGAACGGCGTGCGCTACCAGCGTGACGTGTTCGCCAGCGCGCCCGACCAGGTGATCGTCATGCGCCTGACCGCCGACCGCACCGGGGCGGTCACGTTCACCGCGGCGTTCGACAGCCCGCAGTCGTCGAGCGTGTCCAGCCCGGACGGCAGCACCATCGCTCTGAACGGCACCTCGGGCTCGATGGAAGGGGTGACCGGGGCGGTCCGGTTCCACGCCCTGGCCGGGGTGAGCGCCAGCGGCGGCACCGTCTCCAGCTCCGGCGGCACGCTGCGGGTCACCGGCGCGACCAGCGTGACCCTGTTCGTGTCGATCGGGTCGAGCTACGTCAGCTACCGCGACGTGAGCGGCGACCACCAGGGCATCGCCCGCCGCCACCTCAGCGCCGCCCGCGGCGTCTCCTACGACCAGCTGCTCGCCAGGCACACCGCCGACTACCAGGCGCTGTTCAACCGGACGACCCTCGACCTCGGCCGCACCTCCGCGGCGGACCAGCCCACCGACGTCCGCATCAGCCAGCACGCCTCCGTCACCGACCCGCAGTTCTCCGCACTGCTGTTCCAGTACGGCCGGTACCTGCTCATCGCGTCCTCGCGGCCCGGCACGCAGCCGGCCAACCTGCAGGGTATCTGGAACGACCAGATGGCCCCGCCGTGGGACTCCAAGTACACGATCAACGCGAACCTGCCGATGAACTACTGGCCGGCCGACACGACGAACCTGGCCGAGTGCCACGAGCCGGTGTTCGCGATGATCCGGGATCTCGCGGTCACGGGGGCCCGGACCGCCCAGGCGCAGTACGGGGCGAGCGGCTGGGTCACCCACCACAACACCGACGCGTGGCGGGCGACCTCGGTGGTCGACGGCGCGTTCTGGGGCATGTGGCAGACCGGCGGCGCGTGGCTGGCGACCCTGATCTGGGACCACTACCGGTTCACCGGCGACGTCGGGTTCCTGAGCGCCAACTACCCGGCGATGAAGGGCGCGGCCCAGTTCTTCCTCAGCACGCTGGTCACCGAGCCGAATCTCGGCTACCTGGTGACCAACCCGTCGAACTCCCCCGAGCTGGCCCACCACTCCAACGTCAGCGTCTGCGCCGGTCCGACGATGGACAACCAGATCCTGCGGGATCTGTTCGACGGGTGCGCCGCGGCGAGCGAGGTGCTCGGCGTGGACGCCGACTTCCGTACGCAGGTCCGCGCGGCCCGCCAGCGCTTGGCGCCGATGAAGGTGGGTTCGCGGGGCAACATCCAGGAGTGGCTGGCCGACTGGGTCGAGACCGAGCAGTACCACCGCCACATCTCCCACCTGTACGGGCTGCATCCGAGCAACCAGATCACCAAGCGGGCGACACCGACGCTGTTCGCAGCCGCGCGGCGGACCCTGGAGCTGCGCGGCGACGACGGCACCGGATGGTCGCTCGCCTGGAAGATCAATTTCTGGGCGCGAATGGAGGAGGGCGCCCGGGCCCACAAGCTGATCAGGGACCTGGTCAACACGTCCCGGCTCGCGCCGAACATGTTCGACCTGCATCCGCCGTTCCAGATCGACGGCAACTTCGGGGCGACGTCCGGCATCGCCGAGATGCTGCTGCACAGCCACAACGGCGAGCTGCACCTGCTGCCGGCGCTGCCCTCGGCGTGGTCGGGCGGCCAGGTGACCGGCCTGCGCGGCCGCGGCGGGTACACCGTGAGCCTGACCTGGAGTTCGGGCCAGCTCACCGAGGCGCTGATCCGGGCCGACCGCGCGGGCGTGGTGCAGCTGCGGGCGCGGCTGTTCACCGGCGGCTTCACCGTGGTCGACACCGCCGACGCCTCCACGGTGACCCCGGCCCGGGTCGAGTCCGACTGCGTCCGGATCACCGTCCAGGCCGGCCGCACCTACCGGGCGCAGCCGACGGGGCAGACGACGCCGACCCTGGAGCAGCTTTTCTCCAATGCCGGCACCACCAACGACGGCAACACGGGCGTGGGCAACTTCGACGGCAACGGGGCGACGCTGTCCGCGCAGGCTCTGGCCCTGGTCGGGGTGACCCCCGGCGCGACCCTGAGCCGCGAGGGAATCACCTTCCGGTGGCCGAACGTGCAGCCGGGCGGGGCGGACAACGCGATCGCCTCGGGCCAGTCCGTGGCCATCAGCGGCACCGGCAGCAAGCTGGGGTTCCTGGCCGCCGGGACCTACGGCGCGGTCGGCGGGACCGCCACCGTGGTCTACGCCGACGGCACCCGCCAGTCGTTCGCCCTCAGCGTGCCCGACTGGTACGGCGGGCCCAAGAGCGGCGCGACCGCGGCGGTCGTCATGTCCTACCAGAACCGGCCCGGCAACCGCCGGGAGAACACGGCCGCCACCATCTACTACGCCGGCGTGTCCCTGGCGGCCAAACCCGTCGTGCGCGTCGAGCTGCCCAACATCAGCTCAGGTCCGGCATCCGGAGTGCCGACGATGCACATCTTCGCGATGGCGATCGGCGCATAGCAAGGCCCGGTCACGCGCCGGCGACCCATCGGCACGCTGCGGGCAGCGCGATGCTGCCCGCAGCGTTGCCGCCTCGCACTGGGCCGACGTGCGCCTGAGCCCGGCCGCGGCCGTCCGCGTCCACACAGGCGCAACCCATCGGCCTCGATATTGCTATGACGTCATACATGTGATGTGATGCACGCCATCCGTTACGTCGGCATTTCTCGCTGATGACGGTTCACCACTGCCTGCCAGGCCCGCGCCGCCAACAACTCGTGGAAGGACGCACCGTGGCTACTGCTCCCGGCCGCGCACACCGAAAAACGAAACGCCGATCCCGGCTGCTGCCCCTTTACCTCACCGCACTGCTCGTCACGGCATCCGCGCTGCCGGCCACGCCCGCCACCGCCGCGGTCATGACCACCCTGTACGTGTCCCCCACCGGATCCGGCACGGCGTGCTCCACCACCCAACCCTGCTCGCTGACGCAGGCCCAGTCGACGGTGCGGGGTCTCGCGCCGACGATGAGCGGCGACATCGTGGTGCAGCTCGCCGGTGGCGCCTACGCCCTGTCCGCACCGCTGACGTTCACCTCCGCCGACTCCGGCGCGAACGGCTACACCGTGTTCTGGCGGGCCGCGACGGGAGCCCAGCCGGTCATCTCCGGCGGGCAGCGGGTCACGGGATGGACGCAGGTGGACGCCGCGCAGAACATCTGGCGCGCCGCCGCGAGCGCCGGTTTCGACAGCCGCCAGCTCTACGTCAACGGCCGCATCGCGACCCGCGCCCGTACGCAGGTCAACCGCGGCGACTTGACCATGACGACGAGTGGTATGACGTTCACCAGCAGCGCGCTGTCCTACTTGAACAACGTCGCGGCCGAGGATCGCATCGAGCTGGAGTCGGTGAACTCGTTCACCGACCGGTACGTGCCGGTGCAGTCCATCAGCAACAACACGATCACCATGGAGCAGCCGGCCTGGAACAACAACACGTTCGGCTATGACACGCTGAGCAGACCGTTCCGGGCCGGACCGATGTACCTGGTCAACGCGCGGGAGTTCCTCGATGCCGCAGGCGAGTGGTATCTGGACACCTCCGCCGGCCAGCTCTACTACAAGCCGCTGAGCGGTGAGAACATGGCCACCGCCGACGTGCAGCTGCCCCGGCTGGAGTCGCTGCTGCGGGTCGGCGGCACCTACGCCGCGCCGGCCCATCACCTGGCCTTCTCCGGCCTGCAGTTCTCCCACACCAGCTGGCTGCAGCCGAACACCGGCCAGGGCTACGCCGACCAGCAGACGGGCGCGTACATCTACGGCACCTGGTCCCGGCCGTCGGACTGGCTCAACTCGTGCCAGTCGGGCTGCCCGCAGTTCGAGGCGACCCGGCCCAACTGGCGTCAGATGCCCGCGGCGGTACAGGTGTCGGCGGCCAACGCGATCAGGTTCACCGGCAACCGGTTCACCAACCTCGGCCAGGTCGGGCTCGGCATCGGCAACGACGCCAACGCCCACGCCACTGGCGTCGGCCTCGGCGCCAGCGACATCGACGTGATCGGCAACACCTTCGAGCAGATCTCGGCCGGTGCGGTCATCGCCGGTGGCGTGCAGGCCGACGCGCACCACCCCAGCGACACCCGGATGGTCAACCGGGACATCGTCTTCGGCAACAACGCCGTCCACGACGTGGCCGTCGACTACCGCAGCCACGTCGGGCTGCTCATCACCTACGCCGCCGACTCGGCCATGACCAACAACGAGGTCTACAACCTGCCCTACACCGGCATCTCGATCGGCTACGGCTGGGGCGCCAACGATGCCGGCGGCTCCCAGGACTACATCGACCGCGGGCTCTACAACTACCAGCCCCGGTACACGACCGCGACGATCGCGGCGAACTACCGCGTGCAGGCCAACTACGTCCACGACGTCATGCGCCAGATGACCGACGGCGCGGCGTTCTACGCCCTGTCCGCACTGCCTGGCACGACGATCAACCAGAACTGGTTCCGCAACACCAACGGATGGCTCGGCCTGTACTTCGACGAAGGCGCGAGGTACATGTCGGCCGCCGGCAACGTGTTCGACAACATCGGGCAGTGGGCCTACGGGCAGCACTGGGCCAACAACAACACCGGCAACCTGACCCTGACCAACAACTGGACGACCAGCACCAACACCAACATCACCAGCGGCTCGCGCGGCAACACCAACACCGGCACGGTCGTCGTCTCCGGCGGGAACTGGCCGGCGGCGGCGCGCACGGTGATGGCCTCCGCCGGCGTGCAGTCCGCCACCCAGCAGGGCGTCACCATCGTGGGCGGCCAGTCGGGACGCTGTGTCGACGTGCCGAACGCGAGCTCCGCCAACGGCACCCAGGTGCAGTTGTGGGACTGCGCGGGCGGCACGGGCCAGCGGTGGACCTACACCGCGGGCAAGCAGCTGACGGTGTACGGCAACAAGTGCCTGGACGCCACCGGCCAGGGCACCGCCAACGGCACCCGCCTGGTCATCTGGGACTGCAACGGGCAGGCCAACCAGCAGTGGAACGTCAACTCCAACGGCACGATCACCGGCGTGCAGTCGAATCTGTGCGTGGACGCGAGCGGCAACGGCACCGCCAACGGGACCCTGCTGCACCTGTGGGGCTGCCACGGCGGCACGAACCAGCAGTGGACCCTGCGCAGCTGATCAGCGAGCGCACGGCATGACATGGCCGCGGGGTCGAGACGTGGACGTCTCGACCCCGCGGCCATGTCATGGTTCGGCGCAGAGCGGCCGGTGTGAGCGGATCAGCCCACCGCCTGCCACAGGCCGTCCGGCACCGGCGTCCGCATTCCTGCCACGGCGGCGTCGACGTGCTCGGCTGATCTCATGCCGGAGACTACCGCCGCCACGGCGGGGTGGCGCAGGGGGAACTGCAGCGCCGCGACGGGCAGTTCGGTCCCGTGCTCCCGGCATGTCTCGGCGAGGCGGCGAGCCTGCCAGAGCACCCGGTCCGACGCCGGCGCGTAGTTGAAGTTGCCGCCCTCGACGGGCCATGGCCTGGCGAGGATGCCCGAGTTGAAGGGCGCGGCCGCGACCACGGCCACTCCCCTGCGTTCGCACTCGTCGAGCAACTGCTCGCCCGACCGGTCGAGCAGGGTGTACCGGCCGGCCAGCATGACGACGTCGAGGTCGGTCTCCAGCACCATGCGCAGCGGCGCCTGCCACTGGTTCATGCCGACGCCGACGGCCCGGATCAGGCCCTGGTCGCGTAGCGCGATCAGGGCGGGAATCGCCTGGCTGGTCGCCTCGTCGACGGCGTCGTCAGGGTCGTGGACGTAGACGATGTCGATACGGTCGACGCCCAGCCTGGTCAGGCTCCCCTCGATGCTGCGGGCGACGCCGTCGGCGGTGAAGTCCCACACGCGCACCAGGTCGTCGGGGACGTCGAAGCCGCCGGCCGCGAGATCGGAGCCGGTCGGCGCGGGGTGCGGGCGCAGCAGCCGCCCGACCTTGGTGGACAGGACATAGGCGTCACGCGGGTGGGCGCGCAGCGCCGAGCCCAGACGACGCTCGGAAAGCCCGAGCCCGTAGTGCGGTGCGGTGTCGAAGTGGCGTATCCCCGCCTGCCATGCGACGTCCACGGCCCGCGCGGCAGCGGCATCGGACCCGGCATAGCCGAGGTTGCCGATCCCGGCCGCGCCGAAGCCGAGCGTGGACACGTTCAGGCCGGTGCGGCCGAGCGGCCGGGTGGGCATCGCGGCCGGTGCGGGCAGGTTCACAGCGACTCCTCTGGTTCCGGGCGAGGTCAAGGGACGGCTGGTCAAGGCAGTTGCCACACCAGGGGCAGCGGTCCGCGCTGCGACACCGTCATGTCCAGCATCGGGTGAATGACCTGGTGCCAGCGTTCGGTCAGCTCCAGCCGCGCCATCGCGGTCTCCATCCCGTCCCAGTCGTCGCACACCACGGTGTGGAACAGGTCCAGCCCGTCGCGCCAGATGTGCCACGAGTGGACTCCGCTGTCGCGCAGGGCCTGGTCGTGCTCGGGCGAAAGCTTGGCATGGATGCGCTCGTACTCGGCTTCCAGGCCGGGCTTGAGCCGGGTGTGCAGTGCGATCACCTGCATGGGTGCTCCTTGCCGATCGTTGTCGTCACTTCGGTCACCGGCCGAGCCAGCCGCCGTCGACGGGGACCAGCGCGCCGTGCACGTAGTCGGAGGCCGCCGAGGCGAGGAACACGGCTACCCCGGCGAGGTCGGCCGGGGTGCCCCACCGTCCTGCGGGGATGCGGTCGACGATCGCGGCGTTGCGCACGGGATCGTCGCGCAGCGCCTGGTTGTTGTCGGTGGCGATGTAGCCGGGCACGATGGCGTTGACGTTGACCCCGTGCGCGGCCCACTCGTTGGCCAGGGCCTTGGTCAGCCCGGCGACGCCTGATTTGGCCGCGGTGTATCCGGGCACGGTGATCCCGCCCTGGAAGCTGAGCAGCGACGCCGTGAAAATGATCTTTCCGGCGCGCCGGTCCAGCATCGCCCGCCCGACCTCCCGGGCCAGGACGAACTGCGCGGTGAGATCGACCGCGAGCACGTGGTCCCAGTCGTCGTCGCTGTGCTGCGCGGCCGGTGCGCGGGCGATCGTGCCGGCGTTGTTGACCAGGATGTCGACCGGCCGCCCACGCCCTGCCAGATCGGCGGCCAGGGCGGCGACCGCCTCGCGCCGGGCGAAATCGACCGCCTGCACCTCGCAGCTGCGGCCATGAGCGCTCACCCTGCGGACCACCTCGCTGCCGTCCGGTTCGAGCTGGGCGCTGACAGCGATGATGTCCGCTCCGGCGCCCGCGAGCGCCTCAGCGACGGCCAGGCCGATACCCCGGCGGGCCCCGGTGACGACGGCGAGTTTGCCGGTGAGGTCGAACATGGCGGCGCTCACCGGGCGGCCGCGCAGTCGAGCAGCACCTTCATCACTCCGGCCCCGGATTCCAGGGCCGCGAACGCCGCACCGACGCGCTCCAGCGGCTCCACCTGGGTGATCAGCTGCGCGGCCGGGATATGGCCGCCGGCCACCAGCTCGACGGCCGTCGCCATGTCGTGCGGGCTGTAGAGCCGCGCGCCCAGCATCGTCAGTTCGCGCCAGAAGAAGCGGTGCAGGTCGACCTCTCGTGGGGCGGCGTGGATCGCCACCATCACCAGCCGCCCGCGGGGCGCCAGGGCCTGCACCGCGGTGGCGACTCCGGCGGCCGCGCCGGAGACTTCGAAGCTGACAGCGGCGCCCTCGCCGTCGGTCCACTCCCCGATCAGCGCATTCGTGTCGGCGGCGGTGGGGTCCGCGGTGGCGAAGCCGAGCCGGTCGGCGACCGCTCGCCGCTGCGGGCTGGGCTCCAGGACCAGCACGTGGGCTCCGGTGCGCCGGGCTACCACGGCGATGAGCAGGCCCACGGGACCGCCGCCGACCACGACGGCGTGCTCGCCGGCGGCCAGGCCGCTGCGGCGTACGTCGTGCACCGCCACGGCGGTCGGCTCGGCCAGCGCGCCGTGGGCCAGGTCGAGGGTGTCGGGCAGGCGGACCAGCGCCCCGGCGGGCACGTTCCAGCGCTGTTGCATGGACCCGGCGCTGTCGATGCCGATGAAGGTGAGCCGCGGGCATACGTGCCCGTGCCCGGCGGCGCAGGTCCGGCAGTCGCCGCACGGCAGGACAGGTAGGACGGTGACGGGCTCGCCGGGTTTCCAGCCGTCGACACCCTCGCCGAGCCGGGCCACCGTTCCCGACATCTCGTGGCCGAGCACCGCGGGCGTGGAGACTCGCCGGTCCATGTCGCCGTGCAGGATGTGCAGGTCCGTGCCGCAGATCCCGGTGAACGCGACGTCGATCTGCACCTGCCCCGGGCCGGGTGCGGTCTCCGGCACGTCGACGACGCTCAAGCGCCGGTCACCTTCGTATACGGCTCGGTGCATGGCTTCCCTCTCTTGAACCGGCGTCCCGCCGTACGTCGCAGTGGACGACCTGCCGTGCGAGCGCGTCGCCGTCATGCGGCGAAATGGCTGGTGCGCCTCGATTACGGCTGGGCGCTCGACCTCGGTTGTCCGGATCGGATCGAGCTCAGATATGACATCATATGTTTCGCCGGATGACAACGCCCCCGCGCACCGGCCGCCACCTGATGCCTGGCGTGCGGTTGCGCCGAGCCGGGCCCCTTCCACCGACCCCTGGAGCCGCACGTGACCCATCCTTCCCGCGAGACGATCATCGACGCGCACCTGCACGTATGGGACCCGTCGCGCGGCGTCTACCCCTGGCTCGGCCCCCACCTCGCGCCGATCAACCGCGCCATGGCGCTGCCCGAGGTCACGCCCGCACTCGCCGCCCACGGCGTCAGCTCCGCCGTGCTGGTCCAGTCCGCCGACGACGACTTCGACACCGACCTCATGCTGCAGACGGCGCGCTCCGACCGCCGGATCGTCGGCGTCGTCGGCTACGTTCCGCTGCATCGGCCCTCCGTCGCCGCCGACCGGTTGGCGCGACTGCGCGACGATCCGCTGTTCGTCGGGGTGCGGAATCTCATCCACGAGCGCGAGGACCCGGCCTGGATCCTGCGCCCGGACGTCGACCACGGACTCAGCCTGCTCGAAGAAGCCGGGGTGCCGTTCGATTTCGTCGCCGCTGGCCCCGCGGCGCTGGGCACCGCCGCCGAGGCCGCCCGCCGCCACCCCGGACTGCACCTGGTACTGGACCACCTCGGCGCCCCGCCGCTGCGGGCCGGACTCGACCACACCCGGACGTGGTCACACCACCTGGAGTTCCTCGCCGGCTGCCCCCGGGTCTACGCCAAGCTCTCCGGGCTGTACGTGGGCGACGACCCGGACGGCGAGGCGCTGCGCCGGCTGGGCGCCCACCTTCGTACGGCGTTGCGGTTGCTCGGCCCCGAGCGGTTGATGTACGGCGGCGACTGGCCGATCTGCCTGCTCCACGAGTCCTACGGCCGGACCCTGGACCTGGTCCGGCAGGCGCTGTCGGAGCTGGACGCCACCGGGTGGCGTGAGGTGCTCGCCGGCACCGCCACTCGGGTCTACGGCATCGATCCCGGCCGGGTCGCGGCGACCGGCTCCTGACCGCCGGGGCCCGGTGCCGCCATCACGGCACCGGGCCACCGCGTCCGCCCGGGACCGTCGATCACGACACCGGTCTTTTGGCCCCGATGGACGACAGGCCACTTCAAGCCGGTCGAGCCAGCTCGCTGACGTCCAGTTGGTAGGTGCTGACGGCGGTCGCCGCGAAGACGTCCGGGTGCAGGCCGCCGAACGGCCACGCGATGGCGCGCAGCGCTTGGGGATAGGTCGCCGCCAGCCGGCACATCGGCCAGTCCGAGCCGAACATGAGCCGCCGCACACCGAACACCTGCGCCGCATGCTCCACATAGGGCCGCAGGTCGTCCACCGACCAGCGGTCCCAGTGCGCGAGCGTCACCAGGCCGCTGAGCTTGGCGCGTACGTTTTCGCAGGCGGCGACCGGCGCGATCTCGCGCTGCCACTCGGTCAGGCCTTCGACGCCGCCGGTCACCCACGGCGATCCGGCCTGCTGGAGCACGATCCGGGCGTGCGGCATCGCCTCGGCCAGGCGCGCCACGGAAGGCAGCTGCTCGACCCGCACCGCCAGCTCGACCGCCAGGCCCAGCTCGGCCACGGTGGCCAGACCCGCCCGCGCCGCCGGCCGGTCCAGATAGTCCTCGGGCAGCTCGTACACCCGCTCGTGCAGCGCGACGAGCCGCTGTCCGCCCGGTTCGGCCCGGTGCTTGCCGAGGATCTCGCCGAGATCGGGGTCGGCCAGCGGCGCCCATCCCACCACGCCCACCACCCACGGCGTCCAGGCCGCGACCTCCAGGCATCGCGTCGTGTCGGCCGAGGTGACGCCCGCGGCCTCGACGAGCACGCAGGCGTCGACGTCCGACTCGGTCAGGATCGCCTTCAGCTCGCCGACGCCGTGGTCGCGCCGGACGGGGGCGTATTCGGCGGCGGCGAGCCGGCGGTTGTCCGCCGACCACAGTTGCACGTGCGCGTCGACGATCACCGCTGCCGCCCGCGGTCACCCGTGGCGGGGCCGGCCGAATCCTGCTCCTGCACTGCGGTACTCCGTATCGTCGTGAAGAGCGGCGCTGGCCGGCCTTCAGTCCGGTCGGGTGGGACGCCGGCCCGCACGCGGCGGGGTGCGGGCCGGCGCCGTCTGGTGCCCGCCGGGCTGACACGACACGATCCTTCGAGGACGGCGCGCATTAACCCGTGCGAAACACTCTGGGCGCAACCTCATCATACGTATGACGTCATAGCAAGACCTGATCGAAGAATTCGTGCCACGATCCGAATGAGAGGGTGCGCCACCGCGAACGCGAGGCGCTGGGCAGCCTGCACTCAGGCGAAGCGACCGCCCTGCAGGCAGGCCGGTCCCGGGCGGTGCCGGATCACCCCCGGCGCGCTCGGGCCGGGTTCCCGATCAGCGGGCCGACTGTCGGCGCGACGCCGAACCCGGAGCCTCGACATCGGTCTGCGGACGCCGACGGCTCCACGAACCGGTGATGTGCGAACGCATCGCCCCGGAGGCCCCGGCCGGGTCCCTGGCCAGGATGGCATCGTGGATCGCCTGGTGCTCGTCGAGCGTCTGGCGTATCACCGCTTCGTTGTACTCGCCGTGGTAGCGCATGCTGCCGCGAGCCTTGTCATGGATGCTGTTGACGATCGCGCGGCCGAGCCGGTTGCGCGACGCGGCCATGACCATGTCGTGGAAGTGCGCGTCGGCGGCGGCGAACTCCGCCACGTTGTCGGCCTTCGAGCGCATGAGCTCGAGCGCGGCGCTGATGCGCAGCCTGTCCTCGCCGGTGTGCGAGGTCGCCGCGGCCGCGGCCATGTCGGCCTCCAGCGCCGTGCGCGTGGCCACCAGCTCGTCCAGGAAGGAGAGGTTGGCGTCGTGGGCGATGATCGCGGTGAGCACCACGTCGTCGAGCAGGTTCCACTGCCGGGGGTCGGTGACCTGGGTGCCCCGACCGTGCTCGATGCGGACCAGGCCCTTCTCCTGCACCACTTTCACGGACTCGCGGATCACGGTCCGGCTGACCCCGAACTGGTCGCACAGGTCCGCTTCCGGCGGCAGCGTCGAGCCCGGGGACAGCACGCCGCGCACGACGTCGTTGACGATCTGCTGCACGACGTTGATGCCCAGCTTGGTGCCGCGGGCGCGGGGCGGGCCGGCGGCGCCGGCGGATGCCTGAGGTATGCCGAACGGGTCGGCCAGAACCTGCCGCGTCAACGCGCCCTCCCGGAGCAGTGGTCGCCGGACCACCAGACCCGACGACGACGAGTGTACGGCACGCTGTTAAGACGTCACAGGTAAGATGTCATATGTCACCGTTCCGCTTCCGTACCACGAAGATTCTCGCACGAATGGTTATCTGCGCGCACCGGGCACGGTCGCATGGTGGGACCGCGACGGCAAGCCGCAGTGCCAGCGCGCACGCCGACGGCGCGCTGGCACTGCGGTCGGCCCGGGCGGGTGCGGCGCCCTCACGCCACCGCACCCGCCCTGACCAGGCCCGCGCCCCTGAGCGCGGGCCGCCCCCGTTCAGCCGGCGACGGCGAGCAGCCGCCGGCCGGCCCGCTCGGGCCGCACACCCGGCCCGTCGAAGGACACCGTCGCGGGCTGAAGCGCACAGACGGCGATGGCCGCCTCGTCCATGCTGATCCCCAGACCGGGTGTATCGCCCAGGACGAACGATCCGTCCTCGATTCGCAGGTCGATGTCGATGCCCACCGGCGGGTGCAGCACCTGGAGCTCGCTGACGAGGTGGTTGGGCAGCGAGGTCGCCGCGTGCAGCAGGCCGACCGGGTTGGTGCCGATCGGGCTGACCGGCAGGTCGTAGGCGTGGGCCAGGGCCGCCACCCGCAGGAAGTGGGTCACGCCCCACACCGACGCCGTCTGCACGATGTCGAGTGCGCCCGCTGCCAGCAGGGGCCGGAACTGCTCCAGCCCGCTGAGGTTCTCTCCGCTGGCGACCGACGCCCGCATGCCCCGGCCGACCGCGGCGTGCCCTTCGGCGTCCCACCGCCGAACGGGCTCCTCGACCCAGATCAGGTCCAGGGTCCGTTCGAGTTCGGCGACGTAGCGGACCGCCTGCTTGCGGCTCCAGCACTCGTTCGCGTCGAGCATCAGGCCGGGCCGCGACCCGCCGCCGGCCTCGGCGAGCAGGTCCTGGACCAGGGTGAGCCGGTGCCGGTCGCGGTCGACGTCGAGGCCGCCCTTGAGTTTGGCCGCGCGGATGCCGTGGTCGGCGTAGGTCTTGTAGGTGGCGACCAGGTCGTCGTCGTCGAGCTCGATGTCGAGGGCGGAGGCGTACGCGGGAACCAGCCGATCACGCCCGCCGAGCAGTCGCCACAGGGGCTGGCCTGCGGCCTTGGCTTTGATGTCCCACAGGGCGGTGTCGAACGCACCGATCGCCCCGAAGACGGCGCCCGCGTGTCCTGCCTTGAACGTCTGCCGCAGCATCCTGTCGTACAGCGCGGTGACCGCCCGCGGGTCCTCGCCGTCGATCGCGGCGAAGATCGCGTCCAGTTCCACGTGCGGGCCCATGCCGACGCCGGTGATGCCCTCGTCGGTGCTCACCACCACGATCGGCACATCGGTGAGTCCGTCGGCGTACACGCCGTTGGCGTCACCGATGGCCCGGCCCCATTCCTGCACGGTGTTGAGGGCGCGATACCCAGTGATGCGCATGTCAGCCTTTCGTCGAACCAGCGGTGACAGCGTCGGCGATCCGGCGCTGGAAGAACAGGTAGACCGCCAGTACGGGCACGGCTGCGATCAGCACCCCCGAGGCGAAGGTGGGGATGTCGGCCGAGTACTGACCGCGCAGCGACGTCACCCCGACCATGAGGGTGCGGTGCTCGGCGGACGGCATCATCAGGAGCGCGATGAGCACGTCGTTCCAGCAGAACAGCGCGTTGAGCACCCCGACCGACAGCAGCGCCGGCCGGCCCATCGGCAGCATGATCCTTCGGTACACACCGTAGGTCGTGTTGCCGTCGATGCGCGCCGCGTCCGTGATCTCGGTGGGGATGGCGCTGTAGTAGCTGGTCATCAGGTAGATCGTGAAGGGCAGGTACTGCGCCGTGTAGGCGAGGATCAGACCCGGGTAGGTGTCGACGAGCCCGGTGTCGGCCATCGTCCGCACGAGCGGCACCATGATCACCTGGAAGGGCACGAACAGCGCCGCGAGGCACCCCAGGAACAGCGCCCGGGACCCGCGGAACCGCAGATGGCTCAGCGCGAACCCGGCCATCGAACCGAGCAGCAGCAGCAACGCGGACGCACCCGCGACCACGATCACCGAGTTGAGGAAGTAGCGCGCCGTTCCGGCACTGGTCCAGGCGGTGGCGATGTTGTCCCAGCGCAGCGTGTCGGTGAATGCGAACCGGTCCAGGATGTAGTCGCGGCGGGTCTTCATCGCCGCGTTGCCGGTGAACACCAGCGGGTAGATCGTCGCGAGCGCGAGCAGCGCCATGGGCAGGGCGATCAGCCACCGGCTGATTCGAGCGCCGCGCATCAGTCCTCCCTCCCGGTGCGTCGCAGGAAGCTGACCTGCGCGAGCCCTACGACGAGCATGACCAGGAACAGCACGGTGGAGGCCGCCGAGGCGTACGCCGGGCGGTTCATCTGGCCCTGCTGGATCCAGATGTAGTACTCCGGCAGGTAGGTCGACCCGCCCGGTCCTCCGCTGGTCATCACGTAGATCAGACCGAACATGGAGGTCAGCATCCCGATCATGGTGGTCACGAAGACGAACTGGATCGTCCGGGACAGGCCGGGAATGATCACGTGCCGGATCACCTGCGGCAGGCTCGCCCCGTCGGAGCGGGCGGCGTCGAGCAGGGCAGGGTCGAGCGTGGCGAAGCCGGACAGGAACACCACCAGTGACATGCCGAACGTCGCCCAGATGTGCACGCCGACGACGGTGAACATCGCGACGTCGGAGTCGCCGAGCCAGTCGATCGGGCCGAGACCGGCCAGTTCGAGCAGGCTGTTGACCGGGCCGTCGAAGGACAGCAGCAGGTTGAAGATCGAGCCCACGATGACCGGTGAGAGCACCGCGGGGAAGAAGTACACGCTGCGGTAGAACCGGTGGCCGGGCACCCGCAGGTAGATGAACGTCGCCAGCATTCCCGGGATCGCGACCGCGATGGGCAGCAGCAGCACCAGCCAGCCCACGTTGCGCAGCGCGCCCAGGAACAGCGGGTCGGCGAACAGCTCCGCGTAGTTGTCCAGCCCGACCGCCGAGCCGTTGCGCGCGCCGTCGCCGGTGAAGGAGAAGTTGACACCCAGCAGCAGCGGCCACAGCCGGAACAGCACGATGACCGCGACGGCGGGGGCGATGAGCACGAACGGGGACAGCCGTTCCGAGGACAGCCCGCCGGTCCTGGGACGCCTGCGTGACACGGTCGCCGGCCCATCGGCCCGCCCCGCCCGAGCGGGGCGGGCCAACAGCGGCGTGAAATCACCGAGCGGCACTGTGGTCAGCTCCGGTCCGACTCGCCGAGCTGCTTGAGCGCGGCGTCGACAGTGACGGAACCGTCGAGGATCTGCTGCGACAGCCGGCCCATCAGCTCGATGGTCTTCGACGACAGCGCCACGTGCAGTGCCGGCTTGCCGGTCTTGAGGTCGGCGACCAGCGAGGTGACGGCCGGCTCGGCGGCCTTGACGGTGGTGTCGGAGACGACCGCGCCCGCGTCGGTGTAGAAAGCGGTCAGGGCCTCGGTCGAGGTCAGCGAGCGGACCAGGTCGGCGGCCAGGGCCGGGTCCTTGGTCCACTTGGCGACCGCGTAGCCGATGCCGCCGTCGAAGGGCAGGCTGGGGACGGCGCCCTCGGCGATGACCGGAGACTTCATCACCCCGACGTTCTCGGGCCCGAGGAACTCGTTGAAGTCCTTCCAGTGGCCGATGTCGGACATCAGGCCGATGATGTTGGTCGCCTTGCCCGACTGGAAGATGCCGAACGCGTCGGTGAACATCGTGGTCGAGTTGCCGCCCTTGCTGTTCAGGCCGCCGGTCTCGACGTCCTTCCACAGCTGGAAGAGCTGCTTCACATGCGGGGAGTTCCAGTCCCGCTTGCCGGCGATCCAGTCGTCGTATTCCTGCGGCGAGAAGATTCCCGAGCCCAGAGCCGACAGGAAGAACTGGATGCCCGCGCCCTCCTTGTTGCCCAGCGAGAAGCAGGTGGCCTTCGTCGCCTTGGTGATGGCGGCGCAGTCAGCGGTGAAGGCGCTCCAGGTGGTCGCCGGCTTCTGCGGGTCGAGCCCGGCCTTCTTGTACAGGTCCTTGTTGAAGTAGATCGGGTGGCCCTGCAGGGTGACCGGCGCGGCGAACACCTTGCCGTCCTTGGTGAACGCGTCCCAGCCGGCCAGCCGTTCCTTGTCCGGGCTGAGGTACTGGTCCAGCGGGACCAGCGCGTCGACCCGGTCGCGGATCTGGCCGCCGCCGTTGAACAGCATGACGTCAGGGCCCTTGCCCGCCTGGATCGCCGCTCCGAGCAGCGTGTAGTACTGGTCGAACGGCTGGGCGACGAATTCGACGGTCACGCCCGGGTGCTTCTTGGCGAAGTCGGCCTTCGCCTTCTCCACGTATGCGGTTGCGGTCTTGTCACTGGACTTCCAGTCCCACACCACGAGCTTGCCGCTCGCCGCGCCGGACGGAGGTTCGTTGCCCGTGGCACTTCCACAGCCCGCCAAGGCCAGCATCGCCACGACGGCGGCAGGCCAGAGTACTCGCTGCTTCATTGATTCTCATCTCGAGAATGGCCGGGTGACCGGCTGTCAGCTGGAATGCAGCAAAGCTAAGTCATATGATGTGTGATGTCAACGGAAACCTCGCGGTAACCAAGGCCGCCTCCGTCGGCTCACGACACTCGGACTTCACCTGGGACACCCCGCTCCGGGAGTGCCGCCTGTTACCGATCACATGACATCGACCGGCCGGGTCGGGCTCCGTCCACAACCCACAGACCACGACATGGTCAGGACCGTCGATCATCCGAAACATTTCGGCAACGCCTTGACGGAATCTGATGTTATCGGTCACAGTCTATGGCGACGCCGACCGACCCGTCGGCGTACGCAGCACCCGCGCGCTCTGGCCCATCCGGACAGAGCACTCCCCGCACCGCGCCCCACCGCATCCCGCGCGGTGAGGACTTCGCGCTGCCCCACCTCGGCCCGATCCGACGCTCCCCGCCCGCCGCACCCCCGAACGGCGGTCTGCGTCCCGGTCCGCTCCCCCGCCCGAACCACCAGAGGAGCCAACGTGAACCGTCCCCTCCGAAGGCGACGCCTGGCCACGGCGCTGACGGCAGCACTGCTGCTGTCAGCGGCCGCACTCGGCCTGCAGGCCCCCGCCGCACACGCCCTCGACAACGGTGTGGCCCGCACGCCGCCAATGGGCTGGAACTCCTGGAACACCTTCGGCTGCAACATCAACGAGACCCTGATCCGCCAGCACGCCGACGCGATCGTCAGCAGCGGCATGCGCGACCTGGGCTACCAGTACGTCGTGGTCGACGACTGCTGGTTCAACCCCAACCGCGACTCGGCGGGCAACCTGCAGGGCGACCCGACCAGGTTCCCCAGCGGCATGAAGGCGCTCGGCGACTACCTGCACAGCCGCGGCCTCAAATTCGGCATCTACCAGGTGCCCCTGGACAAGACCTGCGCGCAGTACTTCGGCTCGTACCCCGGCGCCACCGGCAGCCAGGGACACGAGGTCCAGGACGCCCGGCAGTTCGCCGCCTGGGGCGTGGACTTCCTCAAGTACGACTGGTGCTCGCCCACCGGCACCATCGACCAGCAGGTCGCGACGTTCGCCAAGATGCGCGACGCGCTCGCGGCCACCGGCCGGCCGATCGTGTACAGCATCAACCCCAACAGCATCCACGCCAAGACGGGACCGCTGCGCAACTGGGGCGACGTGGCCAACATGTGGCGCACCACCGAGGACATCACCAACGCGTGGGACACCGGGCAGACCAACGGTTACCCGATGGGCATCCAGAACATCGTCAATGTCACCGTCCCCCTCGCCTCCTACGCCCGGCCGGGAGGGTTCAACGACCCCGACATGATGGAGGTCGGCCGGGGCGGCATGAGCGACACCGAGATGCGCAGCCACTTCGCGCTCTGGGCGGTCATGGCCTCGCCGCTGATCGCCGGCAACGACCTGCGCTCCATGTCGAGCGCGACGCAGACCATCCTCAAGAACGCGAACCTGATCGCCGTCAACCAGGACTCCCTGGGGCTGCAGGCGACCCAGGTCTCCCACGACGGCACCCGCCGGGTGCTGGCCAAGCGGCTGGCCAACGGCGACGTCGCAGTCGCGCTGTTCAACCAGGGATCCTCGACCACCACGGTGTCCACCACCGCCGCGGCCGTCGGCAAGTCCGGCACGTCCTTCACCCAGCTGGACGCCTGGACGAACGCGACCAGCTCCACGAGCGGGACCATCTCCGCGAGCGTCCCCGCGCACGGCACGGTGGTCTACCGGGTCAGCGGCGGCGGCACCACTCCCCCGCCGTCCACGACCACCTTCGTGAGCGCGGCCTCCGGGCGCTGCCTGGACGTCCCGCAGAGCAACACCGCCAACGGCACGCAGCCGGTGATCTGGGACTGCAACGGCCAATCCAATCAGCAGTGGGCCGTCAACGGGGCGGCGCTGCAGGCCCTGGGCAAGTGCCTGGACGCGCCGCTCAACGCCACGGCCGGGGCCAAGGTGCAGCTGTGGGACTGCAACGGCGGCGCCAACCAGCAGTGGAACCTCAACTCCGACGGCACGGTCAGCAATCGCCAGTCAGGGCTGTGCGTCGACGTCAACGGCAACGCCACCGCCAACGGCACCCTGGTGATCCTGTGGACCTGCACCGGGGCGGCCAACCAGCGCTGGACCCGGCGCTAGCCCGAAGACAGTGGACGCGGACCGCGGTTGCCTGGCTCCGGCACCGCGGTCCGCGTTGGGCCCCACCGTAGTTCCATCATACGTCATATGTCAATGTCTCTATGATGACCGGTCGGTGGGTTAGCCCAATGGACTGATCGACCAGGCATGATTGGTGGCCTGACCCTTGATCTCGCCGCAGGATTTCGGCGAGATATCACTCACTTATCGGGTCTTTTAGCCGCCGCTGTCATACGTCATATATTCGGACCTACCCGTCGAGCGGCCGGGGGCGGCGACGTGCGCCCCCGGCCGCCGGCGGTCACCACACGGCCGCCATGGCCACAGAATCGTGGCGTCGGTTCACTACGAAACCAGGCTGAACCGCTGGTTGGCCTGGCCGTTGCAGTCGTAGATCTGGACCCGGGCGCCGTTGGCGGTGCTCCACACGTCCAGGCACCGGCCCGACTGCACGCCGGTGATGGTGCCGTTGGAGTTGAGGTTCCACTGCTGGTTGGTCTGGCCGTTGCAGCTGTAGATCTGGATCTCCGCCCCGTTGCCGGAGCCGGCCGCGTCCAGGCACTTGTTGCCGTACACGGTCAGCTGCTTGCTTGAGGTGTAGGTCCACTGCTGGTTGGCCTGGTTGTTGCAGTCGTACAGTTGCACCCGCGTGCCGTTGGTCTGCGACGCGTTGGGCACATCGATACACCGGCCCGACTGTGCGCCCACGATCCGGCCGAAGCCGCTCGGCCCAGGCGTCGGCGAGGAGCTCGGGGCAGGCGAGGACGACGGACCGGGCGAGGCGGGCGTCGACTGCGACGGCTGCGGCGTGGCGGCGTTGAGGGCGTTGAGCACCGAGGTGTACGCCGCCTTCGCGCCGCCACCGCTGTTGAACAGCAGCGGGCTCTCGCTGGAGCGCCAGGAGTCGCTGTCGCGCACGCCCCACACGGTGATGCCGATGCAGCGCGGCACGTTCATGCACGCCTGGGTCAGACCGGCATACTGCGTGGTCGAGGCGTTGGTGACGTCGACCTCGGTCAGGGCCACGTCGACCCCGAGGGCAGCGAAGCTCGACAGGGTCGTCTGGAAGTTGCTCGGCAGCGAGCTGCCGCCGGTGAAGTGGGTCTGCAGGCCGACGCAGTCGATGGGCACGCCCCGGGACTTGAAGTCCTGGATCATGCGGTACACGCCCTGGGTCTTGCCGTAGCTCCAGTTCTCGATGTTGTAGTCGTTGTAGCACAGCTTGGTCGACGGGTCGGCCGCACGGGCCGTGCGGAACGCCACCTCGATCCAGTCGTTGCCGGTGCCCTGCAGGTTCGAGGAGCGGCGGCTGCCGTCCTCGTTGAAGGCCTCGTTGACCACGTCCCAGGCGGCGAGCTTGCCCTTGTAGTGGGCCATCACGCCGTTGATGTGGTCGATCATCGCCTGGCGCAGGTTGCTGCCGGACAGGCTCTGCATCCAGCCGGGCTGCTGGGCGTGCCAGGCCAGGGTGTGGCCGCGGACCTTGAGACCTCGCTGATTGGCCCAGTTGTAGATCTGGTCACCCGCACTGAAGTTGAACTGACCCCGGTTCGGCTGGGTCGCGTCGGGCTTCATCTCGTTCTCAGCCGTGATCATGTTGAACTCACGGGCCGCGATCGTCGTGTACGTCGAGTCACCGAGCCGGTTGGCGGCGATGGCGGTGCCGAAGTACCGCCCCGACTGCGCGGCGGCGGCACCGAGTGTGCCGGCAGCCGCGTTCGCGTTCGGGATCACCAGCGCGACGGTCAGCACGGCGAGGGCGCCGGCGGCCACGGTGAGCGCGGCGGTGCGGATCGGTGATCGTCGCTGTGGGTTCCTGCCATGATGCGCGGTGGGAAGCGCTGTCATCATGGTCTCCTTTCGTGGTCGGCGCACGCGTCGTCTCGGGCGATCGGTCGCCACGCCGTGGAATCGGGCATCGATACCGGGGCATGTTGCCACGCTTGGATGCCTGCCGCAACGGAAACTTTTCGATAACTTCCGGAAGATGATCAAAGGCCAATGTGGCCGAAGTCGAAAGCGATCTCGCCTCGGTATCCACTCACGAGTGATGTCTTGCCCGCTCAGATGGCCTGCCAAGCGATCTTCACTGGGCCGTCCGGATCACCCTTCGCGCGGCGCGAAAGATCGAAGCACACTGGATCACTAGCCTGCTTCCGAAAGTTCCGGACTACCTTCGGAACAGCTCAGGAGGCAGCCATCACCGCGACGGTGTGGGCCATGATGCCGACCGGGGCCGCCCCCGATGACCGTCGGACGACGTCCAGTACATGTGACTGGGCGTGCCCGGCAAGCCCGTCGTAGATCTCGACGAACACCTCCCGAGCGCGCATGCGTGGCCACTCCGGCGGCAGCAGCTCCACGGGCAACTGCGGGTCGATCAGCGGTATGTGCCGGTAGTCGTCCATGATCTCGGTGCGGGCCCGGACCGCCGCGGCCCCCGCGATCCGTCCGTCGCGGACCTGCTGCAGCAGCGGCCGCCACTGCCGGTCGAATGCCGCGTAGTGCTCGGTGATCGCGGCGATGTCCCACGCCTCGATCGGGTTGCGGTCCGCGCCGGCGGCCAGGTCGACATGCGCCGCCCGGAAGACGGTCATCGCACCGGGCGTGACGGTCGCCAGCCGCCCGGCGACGGTGGGATTCCACGGATCCGGCGAGACCCACAGCCCGTCGTACAGCGGCGCGAACCCCAGCCAGCGCAGCTGGCCGCGCAGCGAACGTCGCTGGGCGCCGTGCTCCTGCGGCAGCGAGAACGCGACCAGCGTCCAGGTGCCGTCCCAGGCGCGCGCGTGCTCGGCGAACCGGGCGATCCAGGCTCCCCCTGCCGACAGCTCGTCGGCGGCGTCCCTGGTCAGCCGGTAGAAGCTGTGCCGGCCGTCCCGGCTGCTCTCCAGCACGCCCCGGCGGGCCAACCGGCTGATCGCGGTCCGGGCCGCGCCGCTGGTGATCCCGAACTCGCCGAGCAGCGTCGTGACGGCGGCCGAGGGCAGCCAGGCGCGAGTGGGCAGCGTGTAGTCGGCGACCAGCGTCGTGGCCAGGCCCTGCGGCGAGTTGCCCGCCTGGCGTCGGGGCAGCCGGGAGCCGCCGGCCACATCGGGGTAGATCTCTTCGATCTCGAACAGTTTCACCACGACTCCGGCGCTGCGACGACCACGCCCCGCGGCGCGGGGTCCCGCCCATCGTAGGTGCGGCGGGTGGGCGCCCACGCGACGCCGGAACGGTCCGGCCGCCATTCGAACCGTTCGATTGACACTTTCCTGTCCGACCGGCATTCTTCATGACACACGTCGTCGAGGGAGCCCGACCACGTAGACGAACCAAGTCCGGCACACCGGCAGGGGCAGGCCAGGGCAAGCCGACCCGCAACTGTTGCGATCAAGGAAGTGCCATGACACGAACGACCAGCTCAAGCCGACACCGATGGGTCCTGAGCAGCCTGCTGACCCTGGCGCTGACCGGCGCGGTCCTGCTGGTGCCGCGCCTGGCCGAGGCCGGGCCGACCGCCGGCTGCGGCAGAACCCCGACCCTGACCAGCGGAACTCGCTCGATCCAGAGCAGCGGGCAGAACCGCACGTACATCCTCAGCATTCCCAGCACCTACGACAACACCCGGCCGTACCGGCTGATCTTCGGGCTGCACTGGCTCAACGGCACCGCCAACGACGTCGCCACCGGCGGATCGGACGGGGCGGCCTGGGCGTTCTACGGGCAGAAGCAGCTGTCCAACGACGGCACGATCTTCGTCGCGCCGCAGGGCATCAGCAACGGCTGGGCCAACACCAACGGCCGGGACGTCACCCTGATCGACGACCTGATCAGCCTGGTGCAGGCGGACCTGTGCGTGGACACGGCGCAGGTCTACGCCATGGGCTGGAGCTACGGCGGCGCGATGAGCTACGCGCTGGCCTGCGCCCGGCCGACGGTGTTCCGCGCGGTGGTGGTCTACTCGGGCGCCAACCTCAGCGGGTGCAGCGGGGGCACGCAGCCGGTCGCCTACTTCGGCATCCACGGCACCCACGACAGCGTGCTCAACATCTCCAGCGGACGCTCGATCCGCGACACGTTCGTCCGCAACAACGGCTGCACCGCGCAGAGCCCTCGCGAGCCGGCCCAGGGCAGCCTGACGCACATCACCACGCTCTACTCGGGGTGCCGGTCCGGTCATCCGGTCCAGTGGGCCGCCTTCGACGGCGACCACGCCCCGCACCCGGTGGACGGAACGACGGCCACCAGCGGCACCCGCACCTGGACCTCGGCGGCGGTCAACAGCTTCCTGGCCCAGTTCGCCGGCACACCCTCCCCCAGCGCCTCCGCGTCAGCCGGCCCGTCGCCGAGCGCCTCTGCCTCACCGAGTCCCGGGCCGAGCAGCCCCGCGCCCAGCAGCCCCGCGCCGTCCTCGCCCGCCCCTGGCGGCGCATGCGGCGCCGGCTACCGGACGATCAACTCCTGGCCCGGCGGCTTCCAGGGCGAGGTCACGGTGACCGCAGGCAGCGGCCCGATCACGGGGTGGTCCGTCGGCTGGACGCTCAGCAGCGGCCAGTCCATCACCCAGCTGTGGAGCGGCACGCTGTCCAGCAGCGGCCAGTCCGTGACGGTGCGCAACGTCTCGTACAACGGGTCGTTGCCGGCCGGCGGGTCGACCACCTTCGGCTTCCTCGCCAACGGCACTCCTTCGACGCCGACGCCGACCTGCTCGGCCGGCTGAGGTACCGCCTGCGAAGGTTCGCCCGCACTGACGGGGGTCGTCGACCCGGTCTCGCCGATCACGAGACCGGGTCGACGACATGTCCGTCAGCTGCGCAGACTCCACTGCTGGTTCGCGCCGCCGTTGCACGACCACAGGACGATCTTCGTGCCGTTGGCGGTCGCCGCGCCGGTGGCATCCACGCAGAGCCCGGATTGCACGCTGGAGATGGTGCCGTTGGCGTTGAGGTTCCACTGCTGGTTGGCGCCGCCGTGGCAGTCCCAGATGACCACCGCGGTGCCGTTGGCCGTGCCGTTCCCGGACGCGTCCAGGCACTTGTTGCCGTACAGGGTCAGCTGCTTGCCGCTGGTGTAGGTCCACCGCTGGTTGGTGCCGCTGTGGCAGTCCCACAACTGCATCTGGGTGCCGTTGGCGGTGGCGCTGTTGGGCCCGTCGATGCAGCGGCCGGACTGGCCGCCCACGATCTGGACGTTCTGCTGGCCACCGCCGCCGCTGCCCTCCCGCCGGACGAGCGACTTCGACTCCACCGAGCGGACTCCCTGCGCGTCCACCACGTAGAGGCGGTACTCGCCCGCCGCGGTGGGAACCGCGATCGAGGTGGCGGTGCCGTCGGCGCGGGTCATCGTCGCCCCGGCGGCGAAGCTGGTGGTGCCGTACGGGGCGAGCCAGACGGACTTGGTCGAGTCGCCGGTGCCGCGGATCGGGATCGACGTGCCGGTGCTGGCGACGTAGGTGCTCGCCGGCAGCACGTAGTCGGGCAGCACGAGATTGGCCTGCGGGATGACGCCCCGGTAGGCGTCCTCCAGGCCGGAGTTCACGGCGATGCTGTACGCGGCCGCGGGCCAGACGTAGTCGGACGAGACGAGGATGTCGTGGACCGTGCTGTTGGGCAGGACCTTGTTCGACACCTTGTTGATGGGGCCGTACGTCTGCGTGATGCTCAGGTCGTGCTTGCGGCCCCAGTCGTCGGAGTTGACGAGCCAGGTGACGTTCTTGTCGACGCTGAGCACGTTGTCGCGGAACGTCATGTACGCCGAGCCCTCGTCAGGGTGCAGACCGTACTTGTGGCCGGACGGAACACCCTGCAGATAGTTGTTGGCGATGGTGGTTCCGGGTTGGCTGCCCAGGGTGTAGATGGGCGCGGTGTCGCTGAGCCGCTGCACCGTGTCGATGAAGTGGTTGTGGCTGATGGTGTTGTTCTTCGCCGTCGTCGTCGGGCGGTTGGGCGCGATCGAGCCCGACGAGCCGTCGAAGTTCCACCATCCCCAGCCCATCGTGATGCCCGACCAGGGCGCCTTCTCGATGCGGTTGCGCTGCACGGTCAGGGTGTCGACGAAGTAGGCGGTGATGGGGCTGTGCCCGTTGAACAGCACGGCGCTGTCGTAAAGGTAGTTGTTCTTGATGTCGATGCTCTTCGGCAGTCCTTCGACGGCGACCGGGTACTTCTCGCGGTTGCTCGACGTGTAGTCGCCGATGTAGACGTGCTGGGGGTGGCCCACGCTGATGGCGGACCCGGCGATGTCGTTGGTGAAGTTGCCGATCAGCTGTGAGTTCTGCACGTCGTTGACCATGCCGATGCCGTCGCCGCCGGCGTGCTGGACCCGGTTGCGCTGCAGCAGGATGCCGTCGGCGTTCTGGATGTCGATCATGGTCGGCGTGACGTCGACGTTGCGGTAGTAGTAGACGTGGAAGTTGCCCTTCGCGTACGCGGTGGCGCCCAGGTTGCCCTGCTGCGCCTGCTTGTAGGCCGAGCCGGACACGGTGAACAGGTTCCAGTCCGAGTGCTGCACGGTGATCCCGGACAGCGTGATGTTGCGGGCGTGGCTGCTGGTGGAGGTCCCGGCGATCCGCAGCAGCGTGGTCACGTTGTTGGGCGCGAAGACCGACGCGGTCGTCATGTTCTCCGAGCCGGCCTTGTAGTAGTACAGGGTCTGGGTGGACTTGTTGAAGTAGAACTCGCCCGGGGTGTCCAGGAACTCGTAGGCGTTCATGACCTTGTGCGTGCCGCCGACCTGGGCGTTGCCGTTGAACGCGCCCTGGGCGATGGCCGCGCCGGGCTGCTGGAACAGCGCGATGCGGCCGGAGCCGTCGCTGGTCACCTGGCGCACGCCCACGATGGCCGTGGTCCAGGTGGTGCCGGTCTCGATCTCGATGTCGTCGTGGTTGCCGTTGATGGCGGGGAAGTCCGACGCGCTGTACCTGGCCCCGTCACACTGCGAACCCGACTCCCAGGTCCACGAAGCCTGACCGGCCGTGACGTTGTACGTGCCGTAGCATCCCGCAGACGAGATCGTCTTGGACGCCATGTACGCGCGCTTGTCGTTGACGTACAGCGCGCGCAGCTTGTTGGAGCGGCTGAGGGGCGCTTTCCAGATGCTGCCGCTGTGCTGGGTCCACCCCGTCACCTGCACGCCGCCGTCGAGGACCGGCGTCTCGTTGTTGTAGGCGGCGTAGACGACGCGGTGGCCGTTGGTGCCCGAGTCGCCGGCCCCGAACTCGATGGTGCTGCTCACCGGATACGTGCCGCCGCGAAGGTACACGTAGATGTCGCCGGTCATGTTCGTGTTGACCGTGCGTACCAGGTCGCGGGCGCGTTGCACGGTCCTCAGCGGCGAGCCGATGGTCCCCGGGTTGCTGTCGTTGCCGTTGGGGGCGACGTAGTACGTCGCCTGGATCGCGGCCGAGGCTGGCGCCTGGCCGGCGATGGCGGCTGCCAGCGAGGCGGACACGAGGACCGCGACCGCCGCCAGCGATCTGCCCACGGTCGATAAAGCTGACTTCACGTCTTCTTCCTTTCGACTGCCGCAGCTCAGCGGTGTCCGCCGCTGCGTCCGGAGTGCGATGGTCTGCCGTTTCGCGGCACCATCGCCTGCCGGGCGAGCACTCTCGCGCCGTCGAAGCGGTGGTGCCGGCCTCCGGCAGCGGTGCCCCGCCGCGGTGGTCCGGCGGCCGCGGGCCCGGCCGCCGGAGCGGGCGCGGCCTTCCCTGCCGCGCAGCTGCCGCGATTGGTGCGCCGCTGCCCGGGAGGCCGCTTGTCCCCTTGAAGCACCGCAACAGTAGCGACGTATGACGTCACACGTCAACGGCCTGTGTCTATTCCATTTCGGCCGGATTCCGCACGCGGACCACGCGATTTCGTCGAGCCGACCTGGCCTGGGCTCCGGTCGGCGGGGCCGCCGGGCCGGCACCGTGCGGCCGGCCCGGCGTTCCCGGTCAGTTCCGGGTGCTCCACTGCTGGTTGGCGCCACCGTGGCAGCTCCACAGCTGGATCCTGGATCCGTTGGCGGTGCCCGCGCCCGACACGTCGACGCACAGGCCCGACTGGACACCGGTGATGGTGCCGTTGGCGTTGAGGTTCCACTGCTGGTTGGCCTGGCCGTTGCAGTCCCAGATGATCACGGAGGTGCCGTTGGCGGTCCCGTTCCCGTTGGCGTCCAGGCACTTGTTGCCGTACACCGTGAGCTGCCGGTTCGCGGTGTAGGTCCACCGCTGGTTGGTGCCGCCGTGGCAGTCCCACAGCTGGAGCTGGGTGCCGTTGGCCGTGGACGAGTTGGGCACGTCGACGCAGCGGCCCGACTGCTGGCCGACCAGCAGCACGTTGGACTGGCCGGGGGCCGGGCTGCTCGGCGGCGGGGAGCTCGGCGGCGTGCCGGATCCGAACTGCGACAGGAACCGCCAGGCCTCCGCCTTGGTCCAGGTCCGGGCGCCGTCCTCGCAGCCGGAGCAGCCCTCCACCGGCGCCGGCCCGTGGCCGCCGTCGAAGGCGGCCCACTGCACGGGGTACCCTGCCCGGCAGGAGTACGTGGTCGTGATGTGCCGGCCGCTGCCCGCCGCCGGTTCCGAGGCGTTCTGCTGGGCGCAGCCGTTGTTGCGCAGGAAGGTGTCGCGCAGCGAGCGGCCCTGCGAGATGTTGAGCACGTTGTCGGAGATGCCGTGGATGCCGAAGTAGGCGATCGGCTGGGTGCCGCCGCTGCAGCCGGACAGCTGCGCGCCCGCGTACACCACCACGGCACGGAACACCGTCGCCCGCGCGCAGGCGATCGCGTAGCTCATCCCGCCGCCGTAGCTGAAACCCATGGCGAACCGCTGCGTGGTGTCGACGCACAGGTCGTTCTCGATCATGCGGATCATGTCGTCGGTGAAGGTGACGTCGGCGCCGCCGGAGTTGGCCCAGCCGTTGCCGAGGCCCTGCGGGGCGACCAGGATCGCGCTGTTGTCGGACTGCTGCTGCATGCCGTAGAACGACCATGTGGTGCCGCTGCTGCCGCCCGAGGAGACGTCGTTCATGGTGCCGCCCCGCCAGTGGTAGGCGAAGATGAGCCGGTAGGGCCGGGTGTTGCTGTAGCCGTCCGGGACCCGCAGGTTGAAGCTGCGGCTCTGACCGCTGCTCTGGATCGTGTACGTGCCGGTGCGCAGCGTCGGGGCCTTGCCGCAGCCGGCGGTCGTGGCGGCGTACGCCGCCGGGCCGGTCAGGGTCGTGGCCGCCAGGGCGCCCGCAAGGACGACGGCGGCCGCGCCGAGCGCGGCGAGCCACCGTTGCCGGACGGGTCGATGCTGGATGGATGTCACGGTGCTGTCTCCTTGCTTGGGAGCGGGGACTGCACTGCCGGCGGCCGCCTGCGGCTGGTGGCACGGGACAGCACAGCCAGACCGCCGCACCCGGGCGGGCAGGCGGTTGAACTGTCGGCGAGGTGGAGCCGGACCTGGGCGTTACGGCCAGCGGCGCGGCGGCCGGCCCGGTCGTCGCTTCACCACGTGGCGGGCTGAGCGGCGGTCGGCTCGCTGCCCCAGGCCGACTGTCCCAGCGGGACAGCGCCACCGTAGCGACGTATCACGTCACATGTCAACGATTGACGTCGATCCCGAGGTCCACGGCGAGCTCACCCCTTGACGCCTCGAATGTTATCGGTCACATTGGACCGGATACATCACACGTCATCCATGTTCGTAGGCCAACGAGGACGGGCGGCCAGTACCGCCTGCACGTGGTGGCCTCGATGTGAGCGGTAAACCGCTCCCATGGCGCGTCGGCCGCCCGACCGATGCGACCTGAGCGAAGGGATCGATCATGTCCAAGTACGCGCGCCGGCTCGCCACCGCGGCGGCCACGCTGGCGCTGACCGTCGCGGTTGCCGCGATGCAGCACGGCGTGGCCCATGCCGAGTCCAACGGCGGGGTGCGGGTCATGCCGCTGGGCGACTCGATAACCGAAGGCACCCAGGTGCCGGGCGGCTACCGGATCGGGCTCTGGCAGCGGCTGGCCGCCGGCGGATACCGCGTCGACCTGGTCGGCACGCAGTTCAACGGCCCCTCCGCGCTCGGCGACCACGACCACGAGGGCCACCCCGGATGGCGGATCGACCAGATCGACGCCAACATCGGCGGCTGGCTGCAGAACACCAGCCCGCGCACGGTGCTGCTGCACATCGGCACCAACGACGTCCTGCAGAACTACAACCTGTCCGGCGCCCCGGGCCGGCTGTCCGGCCTGCTCGACCGCATCACCGCCGCGGCGCCGTCGGCGGACGTGTTCGTCGCGACCATCACCCCGCTGAGCAACGCCGGCCAGGAGAACGCCGCGCGCACCTTCAACGCGGCCATCCCCGGCATCGTCCAGAGCAAGGTCAACGCCGGCCGGCGCGTCCACCTTGTCGACATGCACAGCGCGCTCACCACCGCCGACCTCATCGACGGCATCCACCCGACCGCGACCGGCTACGACAAGATGGCCGCCACCTGGTACGCCGCGCTGCGCGCGGTCCCGGGCAGCATCGGCACGAGCACCACCCCGGCATCATCGGCGCTGGTCAGCGCGGCCTCCGGGCGCTGCCTCGACGTGCCCGGCAGCAACACCGCCAACGGAGTCCAGCCGATCATCTGGGACTGCAGCGGCCGGACGAACCAGCAGTGGACCGTCAACGGGCAGGCCATCCAGTCGCTCGGCAAGTGCCTGGACGCACCCACCGGCGCGACACCGGGAACGAAGGTCCAGATGTGGGACTGCCACGGCGCGGCCAACCAGCGGTGGAACCTCAACGGCAACGGCACCGTCAGCAACCAGGGCTCGGGACTCTGCCTGGACGTCTCCGGCAACGCCATCGCCAACGGCACACCGGTGATCCTCTGGACCTGCACCGCCGCGGCGAACCAGCGGTGGACCCGCGGCTGAGTCCCGCGGACGCCGGACACGGCCGGGGCCGGGGCCGGCCCCGTGACGGTCACCGTCACGGTGTGTCCCGCCGGGATGCTCGCCTCCGTGGGCTCGGCCGGCAGCCACGACCCGTCGGTGCCGCGAACAGGTCAGGACACATGCGGCTCCCGGCCGGCGGTCGATCCGCCGGCCGGGAGCTCCACGGTGGAACAGCGGCTGTTCAGCTGCAGGCGGTGCCGTTGAGGGTGAAGCCGGTGGGCGCGGAGCTGTTGCCGGTGTGGGTCGCCTGGAATCCGATCGTGGTGGATCCGCCCGGCGGGATGGCCGCGTTGTAGCCGACGTTGGTCGCGGTCACCTGCCCGCTGGTCGGCGAGAACGTGGCGCTCCAGCCGGACGTGATGTTCTGGCCGGAGGCGAGGGTGAAGCGCAGGGACCAGCCGTTGACGGCGGCCGAACCCGTGTTCGTGACGGCGATGTTCGCGACCAGGCCGTTGTTCCACGCATCGATCGCGACGGTGACGCGGCAGGAACCGGTGCCCGGCGGCGCGGACGGGCTGGGCGAGGCGGACGGGCTGGCCGGCACGCTCGGGCTGGGCGACGGGGACGGGCCGGCCGACCCGCTAGGGCTGGGTGGTGTGCTCGGACCCGTGGTGGTCAACCCGAAGAACGCGACGGCAGCCGCGGCCATGCCGCTCGACGGCAGGCTGTGACCGGCCCCCTGGATGCTGAGCGCCTCGACCCGCACGGTGCCCGACGAGTCGGCGAAGCGGCGGCGGTTCCAGTTGGCCTGCGGGGTGTCGGAGGAGGTCGGGGTCTGGCCGAGTCCGTGCACGTTGGTCCACTGCTCGACCGACTCCTGCAGCAACGAGTACGGCACGAGGGTGTCGCTGGTGCCGTGCCACAGCTGCACCCGGGGCCGCTGCCCGGTGAAACCCGGATTGACCTGGCGCACCGCGTCACCCCACTGCTGCGGGGTGCGGTTCATGCCGCCGCCGGTGCACTGGCTGCTTCCGGGCGGGTAGTCGGCCGCGTTGGCGAAGCAGTTGAACGGCACGCCCATGAACGATGCGCCGGCCTTGAACCTGTCCGGGTAGAGGGCGAGCATGTGCTGGGTCATCATGCCGCCTGACGAACTTCCCGTGACGAAGACGCGGTTGGCGTCACCGCCGTACTGGCGCGTGGCGTAACCGATCATCGACATGATCGAGACCGGATCGCTGCCGCCGTCGCGGCGCTTGGCGGCGTCCGACCACGTGTCGAAACACCTGCCGAACCCGGCCTCCTGCATGGCGCTCGGGTAGATGACGATGAAGCCGTACTGGTTGGCCAGCGAGGCGAATTCGCTGCCGGAGTAGAAACCGGGGCCTGAACCGCCGCAGCCGTGCATGGCGACCACGATCGCGGGGCTGGCCGGGCGGGAGTCGGGCACGTAGATGTGCATACGCATGCCGCCGGGGTTGCTGCCGAAGTTCGCGACCTCGACCAGCGAGGCGGCGAAGGCGGGTCGGACCGCCGGGATGGTGACTCCGGCCACCGCCAACGAGGCGGCGAGGGCGAGCAACAGCTTTCGTTTGATCTTCATGGTGTCTCCTTGGTTCCCGGTACGTGCCGGGAAAGGCCGTGCAGCCGCGCTCGCGCGCGAGGTGCTCACGGCTTGCCGGACGGCGGCAGAGGGCGTGGTGGCCGACGTGGCGGCACCCGTCCCGCCGATGCCGCTGGACGGCCGCGTTGCCTGACCGTCCGCACGTGACCACGCACGGCGCCGGTCCGCCGTGTGCTGAGTTGCGACTGTTTCCGACGCCCGGTTTCGCAACCGTCGCATGACAGATAGGGTCCCCTGTGGACAAAGAACTGTCAATTGACCCGCTGCGATAGGTTGCCGGACCGGCGCTCGGTGGGCGCTGGGCATGGATTTCGGACCGGCGGCGATGCCGCCGGATCGTGGGGGCGGCGTCGATGACGGGTCGGCGGTGTCCGGGTCGGCGCAGACCACCAGGGCCATGCCCACCGCGCAGGAGAGGAACAGCCCGACGTCCGCCGCCGTGGAGCCCGTGCTAAACCCGATGACGACCACGCCGAGGAACGGTCCGATGGTGCAGCCCTGCGACGCTGTCGAGAGCCGGTGGGGCGCGGGGGATGCACCCGGCGCGGACCGAGTATTGGCGACCGCCATCGGGTGGGCGCTGGGAACCGCGCGGTGAAGGTGCCGGCTCGGGCCACGCCTGACTGTGCCGTGGCCGTGCCGGGACTTACGGACTGGACAGATCGTGTGTGCGAGAAACGGGGCGACGACCTCTACACACGTTCGCCGATCTCTGCGCCATGCACTCCTTAAGGGGTAGCCGGTGGGGCGGCCGGCCGAGCGTGCCCGGAACGCTGCTGCCGATACCGGACGACAGTGCCAGAGTATTGGCCTTCATTCAAGAGACAGCCGCTTGCGGCACCGTCAGCGGACCCGCATTCCACCGTCCGATCATGCACTTCAAAGCAGTGTTTCCGCAGGTAGTTCTGGCACCACGGCACTTGGATAAGGCCTTGCACCATGCCGCCATCTGGCACATGTGCGACCTTATTCGCCGCACCGCATAACAGTTTCGGCATGCCGATTCCCGAGAACAATCCGGCTGAAGACTGTGCGGACGAAGTGTTATGCCGTACCCCTGCGGCGGGTCGCATGATCCTCCCGCCGGTCCGGCGGCGGCGTCTTTCGCGCCGGTCGCCGCTCCGGCGGCTTGACGAAGAGCCAGGAATCGGGCCAGAGTCGACCACCCGATCTCCGACGACAGCGACGTGGACATGCGACCCCAGAGCTCAGACGAAGTTGCACTCGTCATCGCAGCGCAGGCAGGCGACCGCCGGGCGCTGGACCGCCTGCTGCAGACATACCTGCCGTTCGTTTACACCATCGCGCGCAGGGCTCTCGACGCCGACGCCGGCGTCGACGACGTCGTGCAGGAGACGATGATGCGCGTCGTACGCGACCTGCAGGGCCTGCGCGTCCCCGGCCACTTCCGGGCATGGGTCGGCACCATCACGGTCCGCCAGATCAGCAACCACCTGCAACGGCGGCAGGCGCTCGACCCTCACGTCGACGACCTGGCCGGTCTGGCCGAGCTGCCCGACGCCGGGGCCTCGTTCGAAGGACTGACGTTGCTCCGGCTCGGCATCGCCGAGCAGCGGCGGCAGGCGGCGCAGGCAGCACGTTGGCTGGACGCCGAGGACCGGGTGCTGCTGTCGCTGTGGTGGCTGGAGGTCGCCGGTCGGCTGACGCGGACCGAGCTCGCGGCAGCGGCCGGTGTCAGCGTCGCCCACGCCGGCGTGCGGGTGCAGCGTATGCGCCAGCACCTGGAGCAGTGCCGGGCACTCGTGGCGGCGCTGCACGCCCGGCCGCGGTGCCCGGCGCTCGACACCCTGGTGGCCGGCTGGGACGGCCGACCGACCTCGCCACTGCGTAAGCGCCTGGCCCGGCACGTCGGCGACTGCGATGTCTGCGATCCGGCGGCTGGCGACCTCGTCGCGGCCGAGAAGCTCCTGATCGGACTCGCCTTGCTGCCGGTCCCCGTCGCACTCGGCGCGTCGGTCATCGGCAAGGCCGCCGCGACCACGGCGACGTCTTCGGCCGTGCTGGCCGGGACCGCCAAGGCGGGTCTGCTCGGCCTCAAGTCGCTGGCGACCCCTCAGCTCGTCGCAGCGGTCGTGACGGGCACCGTGGTGGTGGGCGCCGCGGTCGCCGTGGTCACCTGGCCCGCGGAATCTCCTGCCCCGCGCCCGGCAGCCGTGGCGCCGCCGCCGCGCTCCGCGACACCATCACGTGGCGCCGCCGTGCGCACCGCCGTCCCGAGCCGGACGCCCAGCCCGGCCAAACCCGTCGCCTCGCCCAGCCCTGCCGCGCTGTTGTCGCCGGGACGCAGTTCCCTGGAGGCAGGCGACGACGCAGGCCTGTTCGTCACCACCGCCGCAGCGCTCGGGGTCCTCACCCCGTTGTCCGCCACCAGCGGCGCAGCCGACCGCCAGCTGGCCACCTTCACCGTCGTGGCGGGCCTGGCCGACGGCAGATGCGTGTCCCTGCGCGCCGGCGACGGCCGATACCTGCGCCACTCATCGTGGCGGCTGCGGCTCAGCGCCGACGACGGCACCCCGTTGTTCCGGGGGGATGCGACCTTCTGCGTACGCGCGGCGGCCACGACCGGTTTGATAAACCTGGAGTCCAGCAACTATCCAGGCTGGTTCATCCGCCGCAGGGCAAGCGAGCTGTGGGTCGACCAGATCGACGGCTCTGCCGCCTTCCGGGTGGAGACGGCGTTCCGCGTCCGGCCGCCGCTGGCCGGGTAAGCCCGTGAGCGGCCACACCTGCGATCGGTAGACTCCGATCTCCGGACACCGGCCCGGAACACCTCCGAAATATTTTCGCTACATCTTGACGCGCAAGATGTTATCGGTCACATTCGACACCGGAACAGTGAGACGCGTCTACGCGACGCTGTCCTCCGCCGTCGGGAGCGGGCGACGTCTTTTCAGGACGTGCTCCCGGCGGGGCAGCTGTGATCGCTCACTCTGCCCGACTCACTACAGGCACCCCGTGGCCGGCCGTCCTGACGCTTCGCGCGGCGACCACGGCGATGCCTCACGCCTTCGACCGGTCGTAAGTTCCGAGAACTAAGGAGATCGCCGTGAGCGGCATCAGCCCCGCAGC
>NZ_BONI01000012.1 GCF_016862635.1 Catellatospora coxensis
TCCGCTCCCATTGGCCGCTCGGGCAACCCGCCTGGTAACAGCGTCGCCAGCACCGCACGCGATGTTGGCTCGCTAAGGATAGCGGTACGCCCGCAGCGGTGTGCAAGCGGGTTGGACCATGAGCACGGCGCGCCGCCGGATCTGCTAAAACGGTACGCATGGCAGCTAACCCGTCGTTCGACATCGTCAGCAAGGTTGATCGGCAGGAGGTGGACAACGCTCTGCACCAGGCCGAGAAGGAGCTGGGCACGCGGTTCGACTTCCGTGACACGGGAGCATCCATCGCCTGGGCCGGCGAGGAGGGCGTGACCGTCCAGGCCAACACCGAGGACCGGGCGAAGGCCGCGCTCGACGTCTTCAAGGAGAAGCTGATCAAGCGCAACATCTCCCTGAAGTCGCTGGACGCCGGCGAGCCGAAGTCCTCCGGCAAGGTCTACAAGATCGACTGCAAGATCATTCAGGGCATCGACCAGGAGAAGGCGAAGGCCATCTCCAAGAAGATCCGCGACGAGGGGCCCAAGGGCGTCCAGGCGCAGATCCAGGGCGACCAGCTCCGGGTCACCGGCAAGAAGAAGGACGACCTGCAGGAGGTCATCGCCCTGCTCAAGGGAGGCGACTTCGACGTCGCCCTCCAGTTCACCAACTACCGGTAACAGGCGCCGGGATCACGGCCCCGACCTGCACCAGCGCAGGGCGCGCCAGGATCCCGGCACAGCCCCGCGATCCTGTCGTACGGGTGTCGTACGTTGGTCCTGCCCTCGCGGGGGTCCGGAGGCCCAGCTACGCCCCGGATGGCGCGGGGGTCCAAACGTTGAGGACACGAAAAGGCCCCGCCGTGTGGCGGGGCCTTTCGCGTGGCGCGTCAGCGCATGTACTGGATGGGGCCCGAACTGGCGGCCATGGCCTCCAGGCGCCGGACCCGCTCCTCCATCGGCGGGTGGGTGGAGAACAGCGACGCGATGCCGCCGCCCTTCAGCGGGTTGTCGATCATCAGGTGGGCGGAGCTGGCGAGCTGCCCCTCGGCGGGCAGCGGCATCTGCCGCACCCCCATGTGGATCTTCTTGAGGGCGCTGGCCAGGGCCAGCGGGTCGTTCGTCAGCTGCGCGCCGGACGCGTCGGCCTGGAACTCGCGGCTGCGGCTGATGGCGAGCTGGATGATCGTGGCGGCCAGCGGGCCGAGGATCAGCATCATCATCAGGGCGAGCGGGTTGGGGCCGTCCTCGTCGTCGCCGCCGAGCGGGATGAACCAGGCGAGGTTGGCCAGCATCGTGATGATGCCGGCCAGCGCCCCGGCGACGCTGGAGATGAGGATGTCGCGGTTGTAGACGTGCGACAGCTCGTGGCCGATGACGGCGCGCAGTTCGCGGTAGTCGAGGATGCGGGTGATGCCCTCGGTGACCGCTACCGCCGCGTGCTGCGGGTTGCGGCCGGTGGCGAAGGCGTTGGGTTGCATGGTGGGGCTGACGTACAGGCGGGGCATGGGCTGTCCGGCCTGCTGCGACAGTTCGCGCACCATCTGGTACAGCTGGGGGAAATCCGCCTCGCTGACCGGTTGCGCACGCATCGAGCGCAGTGCGAGCTTGTCGGAGAAGAAGTAGCTCACACCGTTCATGAGCAGCGACACGATGACGGCGATGAACAGGCCGGTGCTGCCCCCGAACCAGTAGCCGATGCCGAGGATGATCGCTGTCAGCAGGCCCAGTAGGGCCGCGGTTTTCAGACCGTTGTGGCTGTGCATGCCTTCCCTCCACGAGTGGCACGGTGGGTGTGCCGCGCATCTGGTGCAACCAGCGCTCCTGGCATCCACGTTCCCGCTACGCGCTGTGAACATGCTGAAAACTCACAAAGATCGCCGTTTGCGGGCGAAATCTGGGGGTTGAACCACAGTTTTCGCCCGGAAACGGCGATCTTCGCGGGAGGGCGGGAGGGTCAGCGCCAGGCGGTGACCACGCTGTAGAGCAGTTGCGGGGCGACGGTCAGCAGTAGCCCCGCCGCGGTGGCCAGGCCGAGGGCCACAGCGGGAGCCCACGCGACGCGGGCGGCCGTGCCACCGGCCGGGTCGGCACCGGAAACGTCGGCAGCGCGGTAGAGGGCGGCGACGGGGCGCCAGTACACGGCGAGGCCGATGACGGAGACCAGGGCGACCAGTAGGGCCAGGCGGTAGGAGTCGACGCGCAGCAGCGCCTGGATCACCGTGATCTTGGCGAAGAGGCCGGCCAGCATCGGCGGCAGGCCGGCCAGGCCGACCAGGGCGAAGGTGAGCGCGGCGGCCCGCCAGGGTGCGGTCCGGCCCAGGCCGCGCAGGTCGGCCAGGCTGCCGCCGTCCGGCTCCTCGGGGCGCAGCGCGACCACCGCGCTGAACGCGGCCAGCTCCAACACCAGGAAGAAGACGGTGTACGCGAGCGCGGCGTCGAGCAGCCCGTCGGCCTGACCGGCCAGCGCCAGCCCGGTGAGCCCGCCCAGCGGCGCGAGGATGAACCCGGCCTGCGCGATAGAGGACCAGGCGAGCAGGCGTACGGTGCGCCGCTGGCGCAGGGCGACCAGGGTGCCGATCAGCATCGACAGGGCGGCCAGCACGGCCAGCGTGATGCCGGCGGTGATGAACATGCTGCGGTCGTCGCCGGCCGCGCCGGTGGCCAGCACGCCGTCGACGACGATCAGGATCGCCACCACGCCGCCGAGCTTGGAGGCGGTGGACAGGAACGCGGCGACGGGCACCGGCGCGCCCTCGTAGGTGGCCGGGGCCCAGGCGTGCAGGGGCGCGGCGGCGACCTTGAAGCCGAGGCCGACGAGGATCAGCGCCAGGCCGGTGAGCGCGACGGGTCGCCACTGCCCGGTGGCGAACAGCGGCGCGGAGACCAGGCCGCGCAGCTGCACGGTGCCCGAGGCGAGGTAGAGCAGCGCCGCGCCGAGCAGGGTCACCGCGGTCGCGGCGACGCTGTTGGCGAAGAAGGTCACCGCGGCCGCCGCGGCCTCGCCGGCGCGCCGGCGGTGCAGCGCCACCAGGGCGTACAGCGGGATGGTCAGCGTCTCCAGCGCCACGATCAGGGTGATCAGGTCACCGGCCGAGGCGAGGGCGACGCCGCCGGTCATCGCGCAGGCGAACAGGAAGACCGTCTCGCCGGCGGGGGCGTCGCCGCGGCGCAGCGCCGGGACGTAGAGCAGCAGCGCGCCCACGGTCAGCAGCGCCACCAGCACCGCCACCAGGCGGGCCCGGGAGTCGAAGACGAGCGCGCAGTCCACCGGCATGATCGCGTCGCTGCCGGGTGCGGCGAGCCCGGCGCAGAAGGTGCCGATCTGGCGCGGCTCGGTGAAGGCCGCGGTCACCGCGGTCAGCACCGCGCCGAGCAGGCCGGCGCCGAGCGGCCAGCGCCAGCGCGGCTGCGTGATCAGGTCCACCACCAGCACCGCGAGCGCGGTCCCGGCGGCGACGAGCAGGGGCAGCATCAGTTGCAGGTTCACGGGGCCACCGTCCTCGTCAGCGCCGCCACCGCGTCGGCGGACATGCCCAGCACCAGCATCGGCATCACGCCGAGCAGCAGCGCCAGGGCCACCAGCGGTGACCAGGCGACCAGTTCCGGGACGCGGGCCTCGGGCGCGCCCGCCAGCGCCGCCGCCTGCGGGCCGTGGCTGACCCGGCGCAGCAGGCGCAGCAGGTACGCCGCGGTCAGCGCGCCGCCGGTCGCGGCCAGCACCGCCAGCACGATCCACAGCGTGCCGCCCCGCTGTACGGCGGCGACCACGGCGAACGCCTCGCCCCAGAACCCGGCGAGGCCGGGCAGGCCGAGGCTGCCGAGCGCGGCGAAGCCGAGCACGCCGGCCAGCCAGGGCTGGCGTTCGCGCAGCCCGCCCAGGTCGGCGAGCAGGCCGGTGTGCGCCCGGTCCTTGATCGCGCCGGCCAGGAAGAACAGCAGGCCGGTGAGCAGGCCGTGGGCGATGTTGCCGATCAGCGCGGCCTGCAGGCCGATCTCGTTGAGGGTGGCGATGCCGAGCAGCACGAAGCCCATGTGCCCGACGGAGGAGTACGCGACGAGGCGTTTGACCTCGACCTGCGACAGGCAGACCAGCGAGCCGATGAGGATCGCGGCGACCGCGAGCACGCCCAGCGCGGGCGCGAACGCCGCCGCGCCGTCCGGTGTCACGCCGACCCCGACCCGGATCAGGCCGTACGTGCCCATCTTCAGCAGCACCCCGGCCAGGATCACGCTGCCGACGGTCGGGGCCTCGGTGTGGGCGTCGGGCAGCCAGGTGTGCAGCGGCCACAGCGGGCTCTTCACCGCGAACGCGACCGCGAACAGCCCGAAGATCCACAGCTGGGCGTCGTGCGACAGCAGGCCGGGCTCGGCGGTGAGGCGGGCGATGTCGGCGGTGCCGGTCCGGGTCACCACGGCGACCACGCCGACCAGCAGCAGCACCGACCCCGCCAGGGTGTACAGCGCGAACTTCAGCGCCGCCGCGCGCCGGGCCGGGCCGCCCCAGCCCGCGATGACCGCCGCCATCGGCAGCAGCACCACCTCGAACGCGAGGAAGAACAGCACCAGGTTGAAGGCGAGGAAGGTGCCGAGGATGCCCACCTCGATCACCAGCAGCAGCGCGGCGAGCTGGTTCGCCCGCTCCGGGCGCTGCCACAGCAGGTAGCCGCAGCACAGCAGGGTCAGCAGCGCCGTCAGCACGACCAGGGGGTACGAGATGCCGTCCACGCCCAGGTGCAGCCGCAGTTCCAGGGCGGGCACCCAGGACCAGTCGACCTCGTGCCACAGCCCGGCCCCGCGGCCGGACGGCTTCACCACACCCCGGCTGACGAACATCGGGGCTGCCAGCAGCACGGTCAGCGCCGCGGCGACGGTGGCCGCGACCGCACCGGCCCGCCCGCGCAGCAGCAGCGCCGCGACTGCCCCGAGCAGCGGCACCGCCAGCACGCCCACCAGGAGAACCACCGAGGTCGTCATGCGAACACCACCGCCGTCACCGTCACCAGCACCGCGCCGATCAGCACCCCGGCCAGCGCCCGGGGCAACGCGGCGCGGTGCCAGGCCGCCAGCCCGGCTCCGGCCCCGGCGGTCGCCCGGCCGAGGCCGTTGACCGCGCCGTCCACGCCGGACACGTCGACCGCGGTCACCGCCTTGGACAGGGCCCGCGCCGGCCGGACCACGAGCCGGTCCTGCACCGTGTCCAGGCCCAGGCCGCCCGCCAGGAACGGCCCGGCCTTGCCGAGCACCGCCGCCGGGTCACCGGCGCCGGCACGCTGCCAGCCCCACCAGGCGGCGGCCACGCCGAGCACGGCCAGGGCCAGCGGCAGCACCAGCTCGACGCCGAGGTGCGCGAGTTCGTAGTCGGCGACCAGCGCGCCGACGCCCAGGCCCGCCGCGGGGACGGCGAGCAGCAGCAGCGGGGCGCGCATGGCCCAGCCGGGCTCGTGCGCGTGCACCGCGCTGTCGCGGGCCGGGCCGAAGAAGGTCAGCAGCCACAGACGGGTGGAGTACCACGCGGTGAGCGCCACGCCGAGCAGCGCGGCCAGCCACAGTGCGGGCTGGGCGTGCAGCGCGCCGACGACGGCCTCCTTGCTGAAGAACCCGGCGAACGGCGGCAGGCCGATCAGCGCGCCGAGGCCGATGGTCATGGTCCAGAAGGTCAGCGGCATGTCCTTGCGCAGGCCGCCCATGCGCGACATCAGGTTGCTGCCGACCGAGTGGATCACCGATCCGGCGCACAGGAACAGCAGCGCCTTGAACGCGGCGTGGGCCAGCAGGTGGAACATCGCCGCGTCGACGGCCTTCGCGGACAGCGCGGCCATCATGTAGCCGAGCTGCGAGACCGTCGACCAGGCCAGCACCCGCTTGATGTCGTCGGCGGCGGTCGCGGCCAGCGCGCCGAGCAGCAGGGTGATCCCGGCCATGGCCGCCATCACGGCCAGCGCCGTCGGGGAGGCCGCGAAAACCGGGAAAAGGCGGGCCACCACGTACACACCGGCGGCGACCATGGTGGCGGCGTGGATGAGGGCGGAGATCGGCGTCGGGCCGGCCATCGCGTCGGGCAACCAGGTGTGCAGCGGGAACTGCGCGCTCTTGCCGGCGACCCCGGCGAGCAGCAGCAGCGCCGCGGCCGTCACCGTCGTGCCGGACATCGCCGGTACGGCGGCCAGCACCTCGGTGATCCGGAAGCTGCCCGCGGTGACGCCCAGCAGCACGATGCCGAGCAGGAAGCCGACATCGCCGACCCGGGTGACCAGGAACGCCTTCACCGCGGCGGCGGGCGCCTCGGGCAGCGTGCGGTCGTGCGCGATGAGCAGGTACGAGCAGGCGCCCATCACCTCCCAGCCGATCAGCAGGGAGATCAGGTCGCCGGAGAACACCACGGTCAGCATCGCGCCGGTGAAGATCGAGATCTGGGCGGCGTACGGGCCGTAGCGCTCGTCCTCGGCCAGGTAGCCCACCGAGTACACCTGCACGCACAGCGCGACCACGCCGACCGCCAGGGACATCAGCAGCGCGCGGGTGTCGACCAGCGCCGTCAGCGTCACCCCGAGGTCCCCGAAGCGCACCCAGGTGGCCGAGAACTCGCCCCGCGTGCCGTCGGCCAGCAGCAGCACCGTCAGCGCCAGGCTGACCGCCGCACCCGCGATGCCCAGGGCCGCGCCCAGCGGCCGGTTGCGCATCGGCAGCAGCAGGCCGACCAGCCCGCAGACCAGCGGAACCAGCACCAGAGTCGCGATCATGCCTGCTCCCCGTCCAGCGCGAGCGCGGGCTCCTCGGACGGCGCGGCGGCGCGCGGCTCGTCGTCGAGGGCCACCTGGTCGGTGTTGATGTCCTGGCGCAGCCGGAACAGCCGCAGCACCAGCGCCAGGCCGACGCCGACCTCGGCCGCCGCGATGACGATGACGAACAGCGCGAACACCTGGCCGGTCACCCGCTCGCGCAGGGTGTCGCCGGTGACCAGGATCAGGTTCACCGCGTTGAGCATCAGCTCGACCGACATCAGCACCAGCACCGCGTTGCGCCGCCGCAGCACGCCGTACGCGCCGATGCCGAACAGCAGGGCCGCGGTCACCAGCGGGATCACCGGACGGATCATCGGCTGCTCCCCGGTGCCACCGCGTCGGCCAGGGCGTCGGCCGGCGGGGCGGACGGGCGCGACAGCACGATCGCGCCGACCAGCGCGGCCAGCAGCAGGATCGACAGCACCTCGAACGGCAGCACCCAGTCGCTGAAGACGGCATCGCCGATGCGCTCCGCCGTGCCGACCGCCGGCGGGGCGACCCGGAACTGCCCGAACACGGCGATGAACAGCGCCGACAGGCCCAGCCCGGAGGCCGCGCCGACCAGCGCCGCGGGCAGGGCCGGGCGGTCCAGGTCGGTGCTGCGGCCGATCGGGGCACGGGTCAGCATCACCGCGAACAGCAGCAGCACCACCACCGCGCCGACGTAGATGAGCACCTGCACCCAGGCCGCGAACTCCGCGCCGAGCAGCAGGAACTCCACCGCGACCGCGCCCAGCGCGACGACCAGCCACAGGCCGGCCCGTACCAGCTGCTTGGTGGTCACCACCGCGAGCCCGCCGGCGACCGCGACCAGGCCGACCACCGACAGCAGCACGTCCTGCAACGTCACGAGGCGCTCGCGCGCTTGGCCACGGCGGTCTCCTCCTTCGACGGCTCACCGAGCGGATCGTGCGGGGGCGGCGGCGGCACGGTCGCCATCCACTCGCCCAGCCGGTCCTTGTCGTGCATCAGGTCGCGGATGTCGTACTCGGCGTACTCGAACTCCGGCGACCAGTAGAGGGCGTCGAACGGGCACACCTCGATGCAGATGCCGCAGTACATGCACAGCGAGAAGTCGATGTCGAACCGGTCGAGGACGTTGCGCTGCCGGGGGCGGGCCGCGCCCGGCACCACGACCTCCTCCTTGTGCGAGTCGATGTAGATGCACCAGTCCGGGCACTCGCGCGAGCACAGCATGCACACCGTGCAGTTCTCCTCGCGCAGGGCGATCACGCCCCGGGAGCGCGGCGGCAGCTCGGGCGCCACGTCCGGATACTGCTGCGTCGTCGAAGGGCTCACCAGGGTCTTCAGCGTGACCGCCAGCCCCTTGCCCAATCCCGCGCCCGGAATGCTCATGCCTTCTCCTCGCTGCGCTCGTCGGCGGCACGAGTAAGCGTGCTCATGATTCGCTCGCTGCGCTCGCTCATGTCTCTCATCCTGCCGTTTGAGGGGTCACCACGCGAGTAGCAGGTCAGCTCAGCGCCACACGGACGCCGGCGGTCAGCACCAGCTGGGCCAGTGCCAGGGGCACCAGGACCAGCCAGCACAGGCGCTGCAGCTGGTCCTCGCGCAGCCGGGGCCAGGAGACCCGCAGCCAGATCACGACGAACGCCACCGCGCCGGTCTTGAGCAGCATCCACAGCCAGCCGACCGAGTCGGCCCACGGGCCGTGCCAGCCGCCGAGGAACAGCGCCGCGGTCAGCGCCGAGATCACCACGATGCCGACGTACTCGGCGAGCAGGAAGAAGGCGAAACGCAGGCCGGTGTACTCGGTCATGTAGCCGAAGACCAGTTCGGAGTCGGCGATCGGCATGTCGAACGGGGGGCGGCGGATCTCGGCCAGCCCCGACACGAAGAAGACGACCGTCGCGGGCAGCTGCCACAGCAGCCACCACGGCTCCCAGGCGGCCACGATGCCGGGCAGGCTGAGCGTGCCCGCGGCCATCGCGACGCTCGCCGCGGACAGCACGAACGGCAGCTCGTACCCGAGCAGCTGGGCGGCCGCGCGCAGGCCACCGAGCAGCGAGTACTTATTCGCCGAGGCCCACGCCGCCATCAGCACCGCGATCACGCCCACACCGACGACCGCCAGCACGAAGAACAGGCCCACGTCGAGCTGCTCCCCGACCAGGTCACCGGGGCCGAGCGGGATGACCAGCAGCACCAGCAGGTACGGCAGCAGCGCGACGGCCGGCGCGAGCCGGAACACGGGGCCGTCCGCAGCGCGCGGGGTCACGTCCTCCTTCTGCGCGAACTTCACGCCGTCGGCGATCAGCTGCGCCCAGCCGTGGAACGCGCCCGCGTACATCGGGCCCAGCCGGGCCTGCATGTGCGCCATCACCTTGTGCTCGGTCTGCCCGACGAGCAGCGGCAGCGTCAGGAACGCCACCGCCACCAGGCCCACCCTCAAGATCAAATCCCAGGTCATGCCTGCGGCCCCCACTCCCCCGGCGCGGGCACGCCCGGCGGGCGGATCGCCTGGCGCTTGGAGCCGGTCTCCGACTCGCCCGGCTCCTTGGCCCCCGGCCACGGCTTGGCGACCCGGCTGGCCAGCACGAAGCTCTTGCGCAGCGGGTGGCCCTCGAACTCCGGCGGCAGCAGCAGCGGCTCCAGCGGGCCGGGGAAGCCGATGCCGAACATCTCGTACGTCTCCCGCTCGTGCCAGGCCGCGCCGGGATACACGTCCACGGCCGACGCGAGCGAGGCCCCCTCCACCGGCACCCGGGTGCGCACCAGCACGCCGTGCCGCGCGCTCGTCGACCACAGGTGCGCGACCACGTCGTAGCCCGCGTCCAGCTCGTCCACGGCCGACAGCCAGTCGAAGAAGTCGCAGCCCAGCACGTCGCGCGCGGCGGTCAGCGCGGGCAGCCAGGACGCGGCGGGCACGTCGACGACCGCGCGGGCGTACGGTCCGCCGCCCGACACGCCCGTCTGTGCGCCCGCGACGGCCTCCGCCAGGCGCGCTCCGATCTCCTCCGGCGTCATGCCCGGCATCCTATGCCCGCGACCGGTCACCACGCCCCACCTCACCGGCGTCGGCCGTACCAACGGCCCTCCGGCGCCTTTGATCAGACCCGCTATGCTGCGGCGGATTTCTGACACCCCTGGAGCTGCCCGTGACCGAACACCGCGAGTTCGCGGAGTTCTACAGCGCGTCGTTCCAGAAGCTCGCCGCCGCGCTGTACGTGTACACCGGGGACCTTGCCGAAGCCCAGGACGTGGTGCAGGAGGCCATGATCCGTGCGCTGGCCCGCTGGTCGACCGTGTCCATGTACGACGAGCCGGCCGCGTGGGTGCGCCGGGTCGCCTGGAACCTCGCCACCAGCCGCTGGCGGCGCGTACGGCGTGGTCTCGAACTGGCCTCCCGCGGGCATCGCGAGGAGCTCGCGCCGGGCCCGGAACCTGACCGGGTGGCCATCGTCGCCGCGCTGTCCGACCTGCCCACCCGCCAGCGGCAGGCGGTGATCCTGCACTATCTGGAGGATCTGCCGATCGCGGAGATCGCTGCGATGATCGGGGTGGCCGAGGGCACCGTGAAGTCCTGGCTGCACCGGGCCCGGACCACCCTCGCCGACCGGCTGTCCGAGCTGGCCCCGGAGGAGGTCGACCGTGTCTGACGACCTACGCCGCCTGCTCGCCGACGCCGGCCGAGCCGCTCTGCCGCACGTGCGCCCACCCGGTCACGAGGCCGCCCGCCGGACCCTGCGGCGACGCCGGGTCACGCGGGTGTCGGGGTTGGCCGTGGTGCTGGCGCTGGCGCTCGTCCTCGGCACGAACCTCATCCCTCGGTCCACGTCGCCGGTGCCGCCGCTGCTGCCGACCCCGTCCACGGGTCCGACCGTCGACCCGTCGGCCTCGCCGTCCTGGCCCGCGGCGACGCCGACGGTCCTGCTGTCGACGACCCCCGTGCCGTCACCGGGCCCGGGTGGCTCTCCGTCACCCGGAACGCCGCCCAGCGGCACGCCGCGGCCGACCGGGCAGCCGGTGGCGAACCCGGACCCGGGTGCCAGCCCCTCCCCGTCTCCCTCACCGCCGCCGCCTGCCTGCGTGGACATCGTGATCCCGCAGATCACCAATGCGGCGACGCCCGCCCCTGCCACGATCACGTTCAGCATCGCCCCGGCCGACCTGGACCGGCTCTGCGAGGGCTGGGAGATCCACGTGAGCTGGGCGGCCTACTACACCTACAACGCGGAGGTCCAGATGTACTCCACCGGCGACGACTTCGTGCTCACCGCCGCGTCGCCGACCCGGACCCGCCGGCTCGGCGGCGAGTACGGCTGCCCCGGCGATCGCTACTTCTACTTCGGCAGCCTCCCGACGCTGCCCGACACGTTCCCGCGTGGCGAGCACCTCGACCTGCCGTCGTGGGCACCGGGCCGCACCACGGGCGTCTTCCTGCGCCACTACCTGGTGCCGCCGGAGGACTGCTGAGACTGCGGCGTCACACGCCCGGGATCGCGCCGTTGCGGAACAGGTCGACGAAGAGCTGGTGGTCGCCGCGGGCCTGGGCGCCGTACGCGTGCGCGAACTCGACCAGCCCGGTGGTGAACCCGGCCTCGTCGCGGTCGAGTTCGGCGACGATCGCCTCCTCGGTGGAGAAGTCGACCAGGTCGTGGCTCGACTCGTCGTCGGCGACCGAGTGCATGCGGGCCACCGCCCGGCCCAGCTCACGTACCACGCTGACCAGCTCGTCGGGTTCGTTGACGTCGGACCAGTCCAGGTCTGCGGCGTACGGCGACACCTCGGCGACGAGCTGACCGACCCCGTCCAGCTCGGTGTAGCCCAGCCAGGCGTCGGCGGCGGCCTGCAGGGCGCGCTGCGACTCGGCGGTGCGGTGGCCCTGGTGCAGGAAGTAGCCGCGTACCCGCGCGTCGTCGATGTGCCGGGCCACGGCCGGGGTCTGCGCCTGCTTCATGTAGACGACCACGTCGTTCTCCAGCGCCTGGGTGTGCCCCTCCAGCAGCAGGCTGTACGACGGCAGCCCCGCCGAGCCGATGCCCACGCCCTTGCGCAGCACCACGTCCTTGATGGTGCGCTCGACGCGCTCGTGGCCGGTGTGCGCGTGGTGCGGGTTCAGCGTGCCCAGGTAGCCACGGAACGCCTCCTCCACCGCGGCCCGGGTCGGCGTGTCGATCCGGTACACGCCGTCGCGCTCGACGAAGCGGCGCTCGTACCGGTCGATCACGGTCATGCCCTGCAGCAGGTCCACCCGGGTGTTGAGGCGGGCCTGCTGGAGCACCCGGTGCAGCGGGCCGGTGGTGGTGGACAGGGTCAGCGAGCCGATGGCGTCGTCGCCGCCGAGCGCGATGGCCCGCAGCTCGGCCAGGTACGCCCCGGCGAAGTCCTTGATCAGGTAGCCGATGGTCTCGTCGGACAGCGCCTTGGCGTAACCGAGCAGGGCGATGCTGGCGCACAGCCGCCGCAGGTCCCACAGGAAGGGGCCGACGTACGCCTCGTCGAAGTCGTTGACGTTGAAGACCAGCACACCCTCGGCGTTCATGTAGGTGCCGAAGTTCTCCGCGTGCAGGTCACCGTGGATCCACACCCGGCTGGTCTGCGGGGTCAGGAAGGTGTCGTCGGCGTACTCGCCGTTCATGTCGGCGTAGAACAGGGACGCGCTGCCGCGGTAGAACGCGAACGCGCTGGACGCCATCTTGCGGAACTTGCGCCGGAACGCGGCCGGCTCGGCCGTCATCAGCGGACCGAACTCGGTGACCAGCACGTCCAGGATCTGCTCGGAACGCGTCATGTGCCGAACGCTAACGCGCGACCGCAACCGCCCGCTGCGGAAACAGACCATGGCTCGTCCCGGCGCGCCGCCGCTCTCGCGGCGCGCCAAGCGACTCCCCACGGTCTGCAGGACAGGTCAGGCAGGTGGTGACACGATCGGGGCGGTCAGCGCAGCCGGGTCGGGGCGGTGCACGCCGCCGAAGCCGGACTGCTCCGCGGCGATCTTCTCCTGCAGGCGCAGGATGCCGTGCAGCAGCGCTTCGGGCCGCGGCGGGCAGCCGGGCACGTACACGTCCACCGGGATGATCTGGTCCACGCCCTTGGTCACCGAGTACGAGTCCCAGTACGGCCCGCCGCAGTTGCTGCACGCGCCGAAGGAGATGACGTACTTCGGCTCGGGCATCTGGTCGTACAGCCGCTTGATGGCCGGGGCCATCTTGTCGGTGACCGTGCCCGACACGACCATCAGGTCGGCCTGGCGCGGGCCGTGCGCGAACGGGATCACGCCGAGGCGCATGAAGTCGTGCCGGCCCATGCTGCTGGCGATGAACTCGATCGCGCAGCAGGCCAGCCCGAAGTTGAACACCCACAGCGAGTAGCGCCGACCCCAGTTCAGCACGAACTTGATCGGGTCTCCGAGCACCGAGGGCAGAGCCATACCAGGAAGCCTAAGCGCTCGGCGGGACGTAGCCCAGCCAGGCGTCGACCTCTTCCTGAGTCAGGATGCGGTCGACGCGGACCTGGGCGGTGATCGGGAAGCGCCGCCCCGGCCGCCAGTGCCGGCTGTAGCGGGCGTCGTCGAGCACCAGGATGCGGGAGCCGCTGACCACGGCGATGTCGGCCGGCCCGGCCTCGTTGCGCATGGTCGCGCCGGTCGCGTCGGTGAGGTGGAAGCTGTCGTCCACATGCTCCAGCACGGTGCCGTCCGGCCCGTGCTGGAACGCGCTGACCCAGCGCGCGTCGGGCCGCTTGCCCTGCACCAGGCCCGCGCCGATGAGCGCGTCGGCGAGCAGGGTCTGCAGCTGGAAGTTGTCGGCCACGCCGCTGACGAACACCATCGCCCCGCGCCGGGTCGGCCGGTGCAGCACGAGCAGGTGCTCGTCGATGATGCGCAGCGCCAGGATGAGCCGCATGAACGCGGGCGCGGCCGAGTGCAGCGGGTCGACCTGCGCGGTCCAGGGGGTGCGGTCGCCGAGCTGGGCCCGCGCCTCGGCGTGGTGCAGGCAGGCCACCGCGGCCAGCGCCCAGTGCGGGGCGTCGCGCCACGCCGCGACCAGCGGCATCGCCCGGTCCGGGCCGAGCTGCGAGGCCAGCAGTCCGGTCGCCACGGTGATGTCCATCTGCGTGCGCTCCGGCAGCGGCCGGCCGCCGCCGTACGCCATCCAGGCGTCGATGAACGCGTGCGTGCCGGTCAGCGCGCTGCCGAGGCGCTCCAGCACGATCCGGGTGAGCGGGCCGGGCGAGCCGCCCAGCTCGACGAGCGCGCCCGCGGCGGTGGCCGCGGTGGCCGCGACGAACGGGATCGGCGCCGCCCCGATCGCCGGGGCCAGGTGGGTCACCGCCGGGGTCAGCTCGTGCGCCGGGGCGAGCCGCGCGGCCTGCACCAGCGGTGCCACCGCGGCCAGCGCGGAGTTCACGTCCTGGCCGAGGACGAGCTGGTGGAACCGCTGAACCTGCTGCACGAACATGTGGCGTGCACCCTCCCCTGAGGTCTGTCCGCGAGACGTGGAGCTAGCTGGCCGGAGCCGCGGCGGGCAGCGGTTCGCGGTTCTCGGTCACGGCCGGGTCGCCGCCGAGGTCGTACCCGCGCAGCAGCACGAGCGCGATGCCCACGATAAGACCCGGCACCACGGTGAACCCGAGCAGTACTCCCGTCTTCGCGAGATCGCTCTGCGCGACCGTCTCACCTGCGGTGGTGGAGATGTAACCGAAGAGCTGGAGCACGATGCCGAAGATGAACGGGCCGAGCGCGAGACCCAGGGTCTCCCCCGCGGTCCACACGCCGGTGAACACGCCGGCCTGCCGCTTGCCGGTGCGCGCGGTGTCGTACGCGATGCAGTCGGGCAGCATCGACAGGCCGAACAGCTGCTGGCCGGCGTAGCCGAAGCCCATCACCGCGATGATCGAGTAGATCGTCCAGTGCGGCAGCAGCGGGGCGGCCGCGAGCGCGAGCGTCGCCACGGTGAGCGTGATCGAGGCGACCACGTAGCCCTTGAGCTTGCCGAGGCGCTCGCCGACCCGCCGCCACAGCGGCATCACGAACAGCGCCGGGCTGACCACGACCACGAACAGGGCGGTGGTGGTGCCCGCGTCGCCGAGCACGTGCTTGGCGAAGTACTCGACGCCGCCGAGCATGCAGGCCACCCCGGTCGACTGGGCCACGAAGCAGGCGACCAGCACCCGGAACGGCCGGTTCGCGGCGACCACCTTGAGCTGGGCGCGCAGCGACGGCTCGCTGGCGGTGATGGTGCCGGTCGGGGCGGAGCGGGTGCTCCAGAAGACGATCAGCGTGCCGGCCACCATGATCGAGGCGACGAACAGCGCCATCCAGCGGTAGCCGGGCAGGCCGCCGCCCATCGCGTCGCGGATGATCGGGGCCATCGCGCCGGAGACCAGGATCGACGTGGCCAGCAGCGCGACCCGCCAGGTCATCAGGCGGGTGCGCTCGGAGTAGGAGCCGGTCATCTCGGCGGGCATGGCCACGTACGGCACCTGGAAGAACGCGAACGCGGTGGCGGTGAGCAGGAACATCACCGCGACGTACAGGCCCGCCTGGCCGCCGTCCCCGAACGGGGCCATGAACAGCAGCGCGAACAGCACGGCCATGCCCAGGCCGGCGAAGAGCAGGTAGGGGCGGCGGGCGCCCCAGCGGGTCTGGGTGCGGTCCGAGATCCGGCCGACCACGGGGTTGAGCATGACGTCCCAGGCCTTGGGGAGCAGCACGAGCAGGCCCGCCAGGCCGGCGGCGACACCCAGGGTGTCGGTCAGGTACGGCAGCAGCAGCAGGCCCGGGACGGTGCCGAAAGCACCGGTCACCAGGGAGCCGAGCGAATATCCGACTCGCACTCGAGTGGGAAGCGCTTCGTCCGGGGCCTCCATCACCTCCACACTGGATGTCATGAGCGCGGATGGTACGGGAGGCGAGTGAATGCTGGTACCTGCCGGTGTGGCAGCTGGCCATCCGGCCACCGCTGAGGTAGGCCTTCGGGTACTGCGGATGGGCGGAACGGCGGCCGACGCGGGAGTCGCCGCGACCCTGGCCGCCTGCGTCGCCGAGACCATCTTCACGGGGCTGGGCGGCGGCGGATTCGCCACATACTACGAATCTTCGACCGGTCGCGTAACCTGCCTTGATTTCTTCGTCGCGATGCCCGGCCTGGATAGGGATCGTAAGCCGGAGCCGATGACGCCGATCGCGGTCCGGTTCGGCGAGGTGCCGCTGCCGTACGAGATCGGCGGAGCCTCGGTCGCGGTGCCCGGCCTGCCCGCCGGATGTGGCGAGATTCACTCACGTTGGGGGGCGCTGCCCTGGGCCGACGTCGTCGCGCCCGCCGCCGAGCTGGCCCGCGCGGGGGTCGCCATGCCGTTCGCGCACGCGATCACGCTGCCCTCGCTGATCGAGGCCATGCTGCCCGGCCAGGGCGGACCCGCGTACGCCCCGGGCGGGCGGCTGCTGCAGGGCGGGGACCGGCTGTACCACGCCGGGCTCGCCGACGCGCTGGAGATCATCGCCGCGGAAGGGCCGGCGACCTGCTACACCGGCAAGCTGGGCGCGGCGACCGTCGAGTCGGTACGCGCCGACGGCGGGGCGCTCGGGCCGCTCGACCTGTCCGCGTACCAGGTGCTCGAACGGGCGGTGACCACCGCCGAGCTGGCCGGGCACACCGTGCACGGCCGCGCCGACCTCAACCGCACCGTGCAGACCCTGCGCGGGCTGCCCCCGGACCTCGCCGACCTGCCCCGGCCCGAACGCGCCGTGGTGCTCGCCGGGGCGCTCGACGTACGCGGCCCCGACGACCGGCTCGGCGACACCACCAACGTCACCGCCGTCGACGCCGCCGGCAACGCCTGCGTCATCACCACCACCCTCGGCCTCGGCTCCGGGGTCTGGCTGCCGGGGCTGGGCGTGCACCTGAACTCGATGCTCGGCGAGGGCGAGCTGTACTCCGGCGAGCTGCCCCCCGGCGAGCGCCTCGCCTCGATGATGTGCCCGCTCGTCGTGCTCGACCCCGGCGGCGGGCTGCGGCTGGCCATCGGCTCCGCCGGGGCGTCCCGCATCCGCTCCGCGCTCCTGCGCACCCTGATCGGCGTTCTCATCGACGGCCTGGACACCCCGGACGCCGTACGCGCCCCCCGCCTGCACCCGGTCGACGACGTCGTCCACGTCGAGCCCCACTTCCCGGTCCCCGAGGAGATGGCACTCGCCGAAGCCGGCTACACCGTCAACCGCTGGCCGTCCCGCAGCCACTACTTCGGCGGCGTCTCCGCCATCGGCACCGCCGGCGCCTCCGGCGACCCCCGCCGCGGCGGCGCCGCCCGCCTCACACCCTGATTCGCGTTGATCATGAACTTATGGCACGGCTCGACGGCGCGTCACGGCCATAACTTCATGATCAACAAGGCGGCCCGGGGGTGGGGTCAGTTGATGGCGGAGGTGGCGACGTGGTCGCCGCGGAAGGGGACGCCCTCGGCGATCAGGCGGCGGCGAGCCTCGTTCTCGTGGCCCGGAGGCAGGCGGCCGCCGGCGCCGACGACGCGGTGCCAGGGCACCCCTCCCCCGTGCCGCGCCATGATCGTGCCGACGCGGCGGGCGGAGTTGCGGCCGGACTCGTCCGCGAGCGCGTCGGCGATCGCCCCGTAGGTCATCACACGTCCGGGCGGGATCGCCTCGACCATCTTCAGCACCGCTTCGGTGTACTCCTCGGGAGTCATAGCCGAAGGCTAATTGATCAGGAAGTTGTGCACGCGACACGCCGTCGAGCCGTGCCATAAGTTCATGATCAACGCAGGAGAGGGGTGGTGGGGCGCGCCAGTGGGTGGGATCGGTGCGGGGTGGGCGGGAGGTGGGGCGGCAGAATGGGTTGATGCGTGGAGTGGTCACCCGGGCTCGTCGGGTGGTGGTGAAGGTGGGGTCGTCATCGTTGACGACCGCTGCCGGAGGGTTGGATCCCGAGCGGTTGGCGGGGCTGGTGGGGGCGCTGTGCAGCGGCGGGGACCAGGAGCGGCTGCGGGAGGTCGTGCTGGTGTCGTCGGGGGCGATCGCGGCGGGGCTGGCTCCGCTAGGGCTGGCGCGGCGACCGCGGGATCTGGCCACACAGCAGGCGGCGGCGAGCGTGGGCCAGGGACGGCTGATGCACGCGTACACCGAGGAGTTCGGGCGGCACGGGCGGACCGTCGGGCAGGTGCTGCTGACCGTCGACGACGTGACGCGGCGGGCGCACTACCGCAACGCCCACCGTACGCTGCGCAAACTGCTCGATATGCGGGCTGTGCCGATCATCAACGAGAACGACACGGTGGCCACCGAGGAGATCCGGTTCGGTGACAACGACCGGCTGGCCGCGCTGGTGGCCGCCCTCGTCCAGGCCGACCTGCTGGTGCTGCTGTCGGACGTGGACGCGCTCTACACCGGCCACCCGTCGCAGCCGGGCTCCCGGAAGGTCGACGAGGTCACCGACTTCGCGCAGCTCGCCGAGGTGTCGGTGGGCGGCGTGGGCAGCGCCGGGGTCGGCACCGGCGGCATGGTCACCAAGGTCGAGGCGGCCCGCATCGCGACCGACGCGGGCATCCCGGTGGTGCTGACCGCCGCCCCGCTGGCCGCCGCGGCCCTGTCCGGCGAGCCGGTCGGCACGCTCTTCCACGCCGCGGGGGTACGCGCGACCGCCCGCCTGCACTGGCTGGCCCACGCCACCACCGCCCGCGGCCGCCTGCACCTGGACGCGGGCGCGGTCACCGCCGTGGTCGACCGCCGCGCCTCGCTGCTCCCGGCCGGCATCACCCGCGTCGACGGCGCGTTCACCGCCGGCGACCCCGTCGACCTGATCGACATCGCCGGCCGCGCCGTGGCCCGGGGGCTGGTCAACTACGACGCCCTGGAACTGCCGAGCCTGCTCGGCCGCTCCACCGGCGAACTGGCCGCCACCCTCGGCCCCGCCTACGAACGCGAGGTAATCCACCGCGACGACCTCGTCCTCCTGTAAGGAAGGGCACCTTGTTATCGCCATGCGTAGAGGAAGGGCACCTTCTTAACGCATCGAGCGGGTTGAGCTGGACGAACCTCAGCACCCACGGAAGGCTGGAAACGACATGAGCGTCATCGAGCAGGCGACGCGCGCCCGGCAGGCGGCACAGGTGCTGGCCACGGCGTCGCGCAAGGCCAAGGACGCCGGGCTGGCGGCGATGGCCGACGCGCTCGCCGCGCGTACCCCCGAGATCTTGAAAGCGAACGGCCTGGACGTGGCCGCGGCGCGCGAGCAGGGCACCCCCGAGTCGACCGTGGACCGGCTCGCGCTCAGCGAGTCGCGGCTGGCCGGCATGGCCGACGGCCTGCGCCAGATCGCGGGCCTGCCCGACCCGGTCGGCGAGGTGGTCCGCGGCGGCACCCTGCCCAACGGCCTGCAGGTGCGCCAGCTGCGGGTGCCGTTCGGCGTCGTCGGCATCATCTACGAGGCCCGCCCGAACGTCACCGCCGACGCGGCCGGGCTGACCCTCAAGTCCGGCAACGCGGTGCTGCTGCGCGGCTCCGGCTCGGCGGCCCGCTCCAACGCCGCGATCGTCGCCGTGCTGCGCGACGCGCTGGTCCAGGCCGGGCTGCCCGCCGACGCGGTGCAGCTGGTCGACTCGACCACCCGGGACACCGTCAAGGAGCTGATGCGGGCCCGCGGCCTGGTCGACGTGCTGATCCCGCGCGGCGGCGCGTCACTGATCCGCACCGTGGTCGAGGAGTCCTCGGTGCCGGTGATCGAGACCGGCGTCGGCAACTGCCACCTCTACGTCGACGAATCCGCCGACCTGGACATGGCGCTGACCATCCTGCTCAACGCGAAGGTGCAGCGGCCGTCGGTGTGCAACGCGGCCGAGTCGCTGCTGGTGCACGCGGCCGTCGCGGACGCGTTCCTGCCGAAGGCGCTGGCCGCGCTGCGCGAGCAGGGCGTGACCGTGCACGGCTCGCCGGAGGTCGCCGCGTACTCCGGGGACGTCGTCGCCGCGACCGAGGAGGACTGGGGCACCGAGTACCTGGCCCTGGAGCTGTCCGCGCGGGTCGTGCCGTCGCTGGACGAGGCGGTCGCGCACATCCGGCGGTACGGCTCCGGCCACTCCGAGGCGATCATCACCTCCTCGCTGCCGGCCGCGAACCGCTTCACGGCGCAGGTCGACGCGGCGGCGGTGCTGGTGAACGCGTCGACCCGCTTCGTCGACGGCGGCGAGCTCGGCTTCGGCGCGGAGATCGGCATCTCCACCCAGAAACTGCACGCCCGCGGCCCGATGGGCCTCCCCGAACTGACCAGCACCAAATACGTCATCACCGGCGAAGGCCACACCCGCCCCTGACCCCACCCACGCGCCGCCCCGCGCCGCGCCTGCGGCGCCCCACCTCGCGTCGCAACTCTTAAAGACTTGCGGCCTCAGAGGGACTCTGAGGCCGCAAGTCTTTAAGAGTTGTCGCAGGCCGCCGGGCCGCGCGGGGTGGTCAGAGCAGGCTGCTCTGGCCGGGTGGGGTGATCTCGTGGATGGCGCGGATGACGTTGAGGGTGAGGTGTACGTCGAAGGTCTCGCCGTCCTCGGAGTCCCAGCCCCCGTCGGTGCGCTGCGTCTCGGCCAGCCGGCGCTTGGCGGCGATCATCGTCCAGTCGTCGGCCGACACGCCGACCCGGCGCATCGCGGCCGCCATGGCGGCGGCGTCGGCGGGGGCCATCGCGGGCAGGCGCTCGCCGAGCACCGCCTGCATGCGCGCGGCCTCGTAGAACATGTCCTGGCGGTACATCACGGCCGCGCCGAGCCACCCGGTGACCAGGTAGGACGGCCAGGTGCCGTCCGAGTTGAGGCTGCTCTTGATGAACTCCGCGCCGCGCAGGGCCGCGTCGGCGTACGGGATCGGCGTCGGGTCGCCGTACGGCAGCGACGAGCGCACGTCGAGGCCCATCACGGTGAGCCAGAACGTGGCGTTCGCGGTCAGGTAGAGCGTGGCCTCCGGGTCGCCGGGCTGCGCCCACTCGGGCGCGTCGGCGGCCAGCTCCTTGGCCTCCTGCCAGCTGCCGTCGGCGGCCTGGCGACCGGCCAGCCAGTCGAAGGCGCGCTTGACGCCGGGCCGCGCGAGCGCGCCGAGGTCGTCGAGCTGGGCGAGCCGGAAGCAGGTGACGTCGACGGACGGGATCTTGCCGCGCTGGGTGGCGAACCAGCCACCGCCGTCGGCCTGTCCGGCTTCGGCCGCGGCGAGGATGTCCTCGGCGGGCGAAACGCCGGTACGCAGGTATGACAGGCGTGCCCGGTCGACCGGGTCGCCCTTCTTCACCACGAATCCGATAGCCGCGTCGAGGTCCACCACGGTCATCGAGGGTACGTGCCCGGTCACCGTCCGGCCTCATCAGGTTGGTCAAGGTCAACAGAACGGGCGGGTGAAATAAATTCGGAAACAGCCGTTTCGGGCCTCCGTGACGGCTTACAAAACCGCCGTACGGCGGCATTTTCCGGCTCTCGGCGGGGGCCGCGAGACGAAGCTCACGCATGGACGGTGATCGAAGTCACACGCTCCCCGCCATCGGTGCCCGTACACGGCGAAGGCCGGCGACAGCGGATGTGTCGCCGGCCTTCACCGGGTGGACCGGATGGTCCGGGGTGGACCTCAGTAAGCGGGCAGGGAGGGATCGACGGTCTTGATCCAGGCGAGCACGCCGCCCTGGACGTGGACCGCGTCCTTGAACCCGGCCGCCTTCAGCGCGGCGAGCGCCTCGGCGGACCGCACGCCCGACTTGCAGTGCAGCACGATCTGCTTGTCCTGCGGCAGCTTGGCCAGCGCCTCGCCGGACAGGATGTCGCCCTTGGGGATGAGCACGCTGCCCGGGATGCGGACGATCTCGAACTCGGCCGGCTCGCGCACGTCGACGAGCAGGAAGTCCTTGTCGGCGTCCTGCCACTCCTTGAGCTCGCGGGCGGTGATGGTCGCGTCGACCACCGCCTCCTGCGCCTCCTCGGAGATCGCGCCGCAGAACGCCTCGTAGTCGCCGAGCAGCTCGGTGACGGTCGGGTTCTCGCCGCACAGGACGCAGGACGGGTCCTTGCGGACCTTGATCTTGCGGTACGACATCTCCAGCGCGTCGTACACCATCAGCGACCCGACCAGCGGCTCGCCGATGCCGGCCAGCAGCTTGATCGCCTCGTTCACCTGGATCGAGCCGATGCTGGCGCACAGCACGCCCAGCACGCCGCCCTCGGCGCACGACGGGACCATGCCGGGCGGCGGCGGCTCCGGGTAGAGGCAGCGGTAGCAGGGGCCGTGCTCGGCCCAGAAGACGCTGGCCTGGCCGTCGAAGCGGTAGATCGAGCCCCACACGTACGGCTTGCCGAGCAGCACCGCGGCGTCGTTGACCAGGTAACGCGTGGCGAAGTTGTCGGTGCCGTCGACGATCAGGTCGTACTGCCCGAAGATCTCGAAGACGTTGTCGCGGTCGAGCGCGGTGTCGTGGATGACCACGTTCACGTACGGGTTGATCTCCCGTACGGTGTTGGCGGCCGACTCCGATTTGGGCCGGCCGATGTCCGACTGGCCGTGAATGATCTGGCGCTGCAGGTTCGACTCGTCGACGGTGTCGAACTCGACGATGCCCAGCGTGCCGACACCGGCCGCGGCCAGGTACATCAGCGCGGGCGAACCGAGCCCTCCGGCGCCGACGCACAGCACCTTGGCGTTCTTGAGCCGCTTCTGCCCCTCGACGCCCACGTCGGGGATGATCAGATGGCGGCTGTAGCGGCGGATCTCGTCCACCGAGAGCGACTCGGCAGGCTCCACAAGCGGCGGCAACGACATAGGCACATTCTCGCTCGCCGCGGTAGGGAATGCCATGATCTCCAACCCGCTGGGATGCGAGTTGCATCACGCCCTGATCAGCCTTCATTTGATCATGAACTTATTCCCGCGACACGCCGCCGAACCGTGCCATAAGTTCATGATCAACGGGCCCGGGCCGGCGGCCCGTGGCCCTGTCAGGGGATGGGGGGGCCGCGGTAGAGGGCGGGGTCGGTGGGGGCGGCGGGGTGGGGCCAGGGGTTGGGGGTGCAGTCCTTGAGACCGGTGGACTGTTGCTGCATGACGGGGGCGGGCTTGCCGGGGGCGGGGCAGGCGTCGTGGCCGTAGCCGAGCTGGTGGCCGAGCTCGTGGTTGAGGGCGAAGGCCTGGTAGTCGGGCAGCGGGGCGCCGTAGCCGGGGACGGCGTTCAGCCAGCGGTCGGCGTTGATGATGACCTGGCCGGGCAGGCGGCAGGAGGTGAAACCCTCGGTGTGCAGGCCGCCCGCGGCGCACATCTTCTGCGTGGTGCCGGCCGTGGCCAGGTAGACCGTGAACTCGTTCGAGGTCTTCTCGGCCACCCGCTGGAAGCGGTACTTGCCGCCGCCGGTCCAGCCGCGCGGGTCGCCCAGGATCCGCTCGACCTCGCCCGCGAACGCCTTGAGGTCCTGGCCGGTGTCCTTCTCCACGGCGACGCGGAACTTGCGTATGGTGCCCGCGCTGCCGAGCACCTTGCCCGCGCCGGTGGCGAAGCCGAACTTGCCGCTGCCCGCCGCCACGGTCGTGCTCTCCTCGCGGGGCTGCTCCGACGCGCCGGGTTCGGCCGACGGGCTGCCCGGACCGGGCGACTCGGCCACCGGCGTGGACGGCCCGTCGAGCAGGAGGCCGTCGCCGCCCCGGGCCAGATCGACCCCGACCAGCACCACGATGAGGCCCAGCACGCCGGCGACGACGACCAGGTTCCGGCGCCGCCGGGCCTGGATCTCGGCGCGGCGACGCGACCGGAACCCGGACGCCTCGTCCGGTGCGCGGCGCGGGGCCGCCTCCCGCTGCTCGAAGAGCTCCAGTTCGCCGTGCATCAGGCCACCGGGGGCCCGGTGTAGCGCTTGCCGCCGACGTACGGCCACGCGTTGGCGGTGCAGCCCTTCAGGCCGTACGTCTGCTGCTGCATGACCGGCGCGGGTTTGCCGTTGCCCGGGCAGCCCTCGTGGAAGCGGCCGAGTTCGTGGCCCACCTCGTGGTTGATCACGTACTGCCGGTAGTCGTGCAGGTCGATCTTGCCGTTGACGTAGTCGGGCACCGACATGCGCCAGCGGTTGAGGTTGATGACGACGCGCCCCGGCAACCGGCACGAGGTGTACGAGACACCGTTCATCCGGGTGTCCATGCCGCCCGCCCCGCACAGCTTGCGGGTCGTCTCGCCGGTCGCCAGATAGATCGTGAACTGGTACGACGCCCCGGTCGGCACCCGCTGCAGCCGGTACTGCCGGCCCGCGATCCAGCTGCGCGCGTCGCCCAGGGTCTCGTCGACCAGGCTGGTGAACACGTCGAGCTCCTCCTCGGCGACGTTCTTCTCGGCCGCGACCCGGAACCGCTTGATGCTGCCGGCGGTGCCCAGCACCCCACCCTGGCTCTTGGCGTACGTCCAGGTCCCCGGCCCGGACGAGGGGAACTCGCCGGCCATCTGGTAGACCGGCTCCGGCTCGGCGCTCGGTGAGGGAGCCGCCGGCGACGGCGAGGCCGCCGGCTCCGGGCTCTCCGTGGCCATGGGAGTCGACGCCACCGGCCGGGTGGGCGCGGGATCGGGCCCACCGCGCAGCAGGTCCACGCCGACCAGCAGGGCCGCGCCGAGCAGCACGCATACCGCGGTCGCGCGGCGGCGGCGCTGGCGTGCGCGGGCCCTGGCGAGCCTCCCGGACTCCACTCGCGAGGACCGGACGGGGGGCTCCCAGTCGGTCCTCGGCGGCGGTGCGAGGGCGGTGCGCATCGACACAGCCTGCCACATCCCTACGGCAACAGCGCCGCTAGCCGCCTGTTCACCGCGCTGAGCGTGGCACGGACGACAGCCCGGCGGGGGTCCCCGGAGACCAGCGCGGAGCCCGCGAGCTGCTCGACCCAGCCGCCGCAGACCAGCAGCACCACCACGACAGCGACCTCGCAGCTGCCCATCGGGACGATGGTCGCCTGCTCGACGAAGCACCGGCCGGACTCACCCGTCGTGGTGCCCTCACGCAGCAGGTCGTCGATGGCGACCGCGGTCGCGGCGGCGCACAGGCGCAGCACGTACGCGTCGACGGCCGGCCCGCTGGCCACCCCGACGGCCTGCCGGTCGCCGGTGTTGAGGCGCACCTCGACCGTCGCGTCCAGGCCGAACGTGCTGGTCTGCACGTGCTCGATGATCGCGCGGGGGCCCTGGTCGCGTTCGGTGGGCAGCGGCGGCGGCGAGGCCGCGGCGGGCAGCTCCGGCTCGCTGCTCACCGAGCGCAGCGCGGCGACCCGGTCGCGCAGCTCGCCCGGCGCCCGGCGGGGCACACTCACCGGGTGGCGGCGGCGCGGCTCCCGCGGCGACTGGTCGGACAGCGGGTCCGGGTGCAGCCCGGTCAGCCCCGGCGGCGGGGACGCCCCGGCACCGGAGCGGGGCGCGGGCAGCGTGGCCGCCGGCGGGGCGGCGTCCGAGGCGGGCGCGGGCCTGGGCACCAGCGGGCCGGCCGGCGCGGCGTCGATGCCCATCTGCTCCTGCAGCATGCGGGCCACCATCCGGCTGATCGCCGCGGGGTCGGCCCCCTCGTCAAGGTCCAGCCGCAGGTGGTGGGCACCGGTCGCGGTGGTGCGCAGGGCCGCGTCGCGTACTCCGGCGACGCCGCGCACGGCGCGCAGCACCGCGTCGACGTCGAACCCGTCGGGCCGCTCGGCCGTCTCCACGTCGTCACTGCGGCGCAGGTGGGAGGCGATGCGGTCGAGCTGGGGCGTGGCCGCCACGACCGGTTCCGCCTCGACTACCGGGTGGATGGCGGGCGGCACGTCGGGCACGGCGGGCACGCGCTGCGGCAGGTGCTCCGCGGCGGCCGGGCCGTTCCCGGGCTGGCCGGGCTCGGCGCGCCGGGCCTCGGGCACCCCTGGCTGCCGGTCCACGGGCTGCTGCGCCCCCACGCCCGCGGGCGGTGCGGGCGGCTGGTGCGCGGGCGGGCCCGCGGGCTGCGGGATGTGTGGCTGCGGCGAGGGCGGCAGGTAGGGCCGCGGCTGCGGCTGCGAGACGAACGAAGGCTGGCCCGGGAAACCGTTCGGCAGGTCGTCGCCGGGGCGGCCAGGCTCCTGGCCGGGTATACCTGCCGCCTGGGCCGTCTCCGGCGCCCTGCCTCGCTCCGCCCGGCCGCCACCGCCCGCGGCGCGACCGTTGTCGTCGCCCCCGGCGCGCCCGTCGCCGTTGGCCGCGGCGTCCTCACGGATCGCGGCGGTGCCGCGGGGTGCCGCGGGATCGTGCAGCGTCGCTGGATCGCGGAATGTCGCCGGATCGCGGAGTGCGGACGAGTCACGTGGTCCGGCCGCGTCGCGCAGAGCGGCGGCATCGCGCAGCACGGACGAGTCGCGCAGCCCGGCAGCGTCGCGCAGGGCCGCGGCGTCACGGAGGGCGGCGGAGCCGTGGCTGGTCGCCGTCACCGCGCCGACGTGATCGTCAGCGGAGCCGCCGAGCTGCGCCGCGCGGGCCGCCTGGCGGGCCATGCCGAGCTGGGCCGCGGCGTAGCCCTCGCGGGCCGCGTCGAGCCGCGCGGCGGCCGCGGCGGCCGGGTCCGGCAGCACCGGGAACTCTCCCGTCCGGACCCGCTCGGCGGCGTCGCCGGAGCGCGCTCCGTCCGGCCCCGGTCCGCGCCGGGCGTCCGCGGCTTCGGGATGGCCCGGCTCCTGACCCGGCACGGCCGGCCGGCCGTTGGCGGGACGCGGGGCCTGCGGTGCAGGCTCGGCGAAAGCCATGCCGAAGCGTGCGCCGAGTGACATCTGCTCTGCCTCTTCCTGGTCCTCGTCCTGCTCGTCGTCAAGGGCGGCCGCGGCCGGTGCGGGGTGCTCCGGGGCGGGCGGCACGGCGCGGGTGGCCGCCTCGGCCATCGCGGCCAGCGGCGCGTCCGCGGGCGGGGCGGACGGCACCGGCCCCGACAGCTCGGCGGGCAGCGAGGGCCGCAGGCCGGGCGGCGGCACCGGGTAACCGCCGGTGGGCATCGTCAGCGCGGGATTGGCCCCGGCGGGCAGCGGTGGCATGACCGGAATCGGGATCACCTCCGGTGGCGCGACCGCGGCCCCGGGGCCGGGCTGGTACGGCTTGAACACGGGGATGCGGCTCGTGTCGTCGAGGCCGAGGGCCGGTGAGCCGTTGACGGGGGTCGGCTCGTCGAACGCGGCGTGCCGGGCGAACTCGGCCGAGGTCTGGGCGAACTCGTCGGCGTACGGGTCCTCGCCGGGGGAGGAGGGTTCCGGCAGGGGGCGCTCGTACGGGCGGCTGTGGCCGTTGCGCACGGCCGGGGCGGTGTCCGGCGGGCGTACCAGCGTGGTGGTGACCGGGTCGGCACCGGTGAGGGCGTCTATCCCCCGGCGGTCGGCTACCGTGGCGTGCCACGGTGTCAACGGTTCGAAGCCGGGCTCCAACGCCGCGCCCGCACTCGACCATGCATCGGCCCGGTCGGAATCCGCCCAGCTCGCGAGCTTATGCCCGTTAGCCGTCGGGTGTCCGACTCCGCCGGCTGACCCGTCGGCGGGTTCGTCAGCTCCCGCTGTGTTTCCGGTCTGCCCTGTTACGTCCACCGTGCGCTCCTCCGTCGCCCACGCTGAGGCTACCGTGAACGGCGAATGACGATAAGTTGCAACGACGGGCCAGTTTGCAAGATCCGTCAAAGGATCCGTCTGCAGGGTGAGGAGATTCGATGACCGCGGCCACCAGTGGCGCCAACCCGACCGGCTCGACAGCCACGGGCCGGCCGACCCGGCTGCCCCGGTCGGCACGACGCAAGCAGCTGCTCGCCGCTGCTCAGGACGTCTTCGTCGCCCAGGGCTACCACTCCGCAGCGATGGACGACATCGCCGAACGGGCGGGCGTGTCCAAGCCGGTGCTCTACCAGCACTTCCCCGGCAAGCTGGAGCTCTACCTGGCGCTGCTCGACACGCACTGCGACGCGTTCGCCGAGCGCATCCGCTCCGCCATGGCGGCGACCACGGACAACAAGGAACGCGTCCGGGGCGCGATGCAGGCCTACTTCGACTTCGTCTCGCACGAGAGCGAGGCGTACCGGCTGGTGTTCGAGTCCGATTTGAGGAACGACCCGGCGGTCGCGGAGCGCGTCGACCGCATGGAGCGGCTGTCCGTCGAGGCGATCACCGAGACGATCATGTCCGACACCGGAGTGAGCCGCGCCCGCGCCGAGGTCCTGGCCGCCGGCCTGTGCGGCGCCGCCCAGGTCTCGGCCCGCTGGTGGCTCGCCGGCGGCCGAGTCATCGCCCAGGACGAGGCCGAACAACTCATCACCACCCTCTCCTGGCGCGGCATCAGCAGCTTCCCCCTCAGCGGCACCGACCACTGACCCGCCCCGAGCGGCGATCTTGCACGAGCGACCCCCACGACACGGGTATATCGGGCGCTGAGGGGGCCGTTCGCGCAAGATCGTCGAGGGCGGTCGGTCGGCGTGCCATCGTCCAGCTGCGACACCGGGGTAATCTCGGGAGCGAGCCGAGGAGGTTGTGTGGAGGTCAAGATCGGTGTGCAGTTCGCCCCCCGCGAGTTGGTGGTGGACAGCACGCAGACGCCCGCTGAGGTCGAGCAGATGGTCGCCGACGCGCTCGCGTCGAAGGCCCAGCTGCTGACGCTGGTAGACGAGAAGGGCCGGCGGGTCATCGTCCCGCTGGACAAGCTGGCATATGTGGAGATCGCCGAGGCGTCGACGCGGAGTGTCGGCTTCTCGGCCCGCTGAGGCGGCGCAGCACATAACTGCAGGCGAACGGCACGGCGCAGCACGCGCCGTGCCGTTCGCCGTAGCTGCCGCAGGCACCGTGCGGCGCGCCGGGCGGCGCAGGGCCGGGCCGCGGCCGGGTGCCCCGGGTGCGTACGGCCGGTAGTCTGCGGGCGTGTCGACTGACGCCGGAGTGATCGATCTACTGGGCATGCTCGCGTACGGCGAGCTGCTGGCCTTCGACCGGATGGCGGCCGACTCGCGGCTCGCGCCGGACCTCGGCCGGCAGGCCCGGCTGGCCGAGATGGCCGCCTGGGAGATGGCCAACTACCGGCGGCTGGCCAACCGGCTCACCGCGCTGGGCGTGGACCCGGAGCAGGCGATGGTCCCGTTCGTCACGGCGCTGCGCACGTACCACGACAACACCGAGCCGGGCGACTGGCTGGAGGCGCTGACCAAGGCGTACGTCGGCGAGGGCATCTCCGACGACTTCTTCCGCGAGGTGGCCGAGGTGCTGCCCGAGGGCGTGCTGGCCGCGCCGGACCGGGCCCTGGTGCTCGACGTGCTGCACGACGACGGCTACGCCGACTTCGCGGCCGGGGAGATCCGCGCCGCGATCGCGGCCGACCCGAAGGTGGCCAACCGGCTGTCGATGTGGGCACGGCGGCTCACCGGGGAGGCGCTGTCACAGGCTCAGCTCGTCGCCCAGGAGCGCACGCCGCTGACGGCGCTGGTGCTGGCGGGCGTGGGCGACGGCGAGTCCGTGGACGGGCTTTTCCGGCGGCTGACCACCGCGCACACGGCCAGGATGACGGCGGTCGGGCTCAACAACTGACCGTTTTGCGTGGGAAATCCCACTAAGAACCGGGAATTCGACACACACCAGGTGACCAGACGGCCACCGGGCCGTACGATGGCTGAGTTGACATGGGCCCGATGCCCATGTCGTCGCGTGTGCGGCGCCGCGGTCCCCAACGATCGCGCCGCGCGATGGGATCCATTTCCTTCATCGCCGCGCCCCGCGCTCGAGACTACATATACGCCCTTCGATGAAAACGGGCGTACCGACATCCGCTGGGCAGCCCGCAGGGTCCGCCGTACGCGGATCACTGAAAGGGCACCCCAGAATTCCATGACAGACACCACCAAGATCACCCTCGCGCCCACCTTCGCCGAGCTCGGCGTGCGCCCGGAGACCGTGGCCGCACTCGCCGCGATGGGCATCGAGCGGGCCTTCGCCATCCAGGAGTACGCGCTGCCGATCGCGCTGCGCGGCGGCGACATGATCGGGCAGGCGCCCACCGGCACCGGCAAGACCTTCGGCTTCGGCATCCCGCTGATCGACCGCGCGGTCGCCCCGAGCGAGGGCGAGACCGGCGGCCAGCCGCAGGCGCTCGTCGTCGTGCCGACCCGTGAGCTGGGCCTGCAGGTCGCCAAGGACCTCGCCGGGGCCGGCAAGACCCGTGGCGTGCGGGTGCTGGCGCTGTACGGCGGCGTCGCGTACGAGCCGCAGATCGACGCGCTGAAGGCCGGCGTCGAGATCCTGGTCAGCACGCCCGGCCGCCTGCTCGACCTGTGCAAGCAGAAGCACCTCAAGCTCGACAAGGTCAAGGCGCTCGTGCTCGACGAGGCCGACCGCATGCTCGACCTGGGCTTCCTCGACGACGTCGAGAAGATCCTCAAGATGCTGCCCGAAGAGCGGCAGACCATGCTGTTCTCGGCGACCATGCCGGACCCGATCGTGACCCTGTCGCGGCGGTTCCTGCGCACGCCGGTCACCGTGCACGCCGGGCACACCACCGAGCCGGGCGTCAGCCCGCAGACCCAGCAGGTCGTGTACCGCACGCACCAGCTCAACAAGCTGGAGCTGCTCGCCCGCATCCTGCAGGCGCAGGGCCGCGGCCTCACCATGATCTTCACCCGGACCAAGCGCAACGCCGACCGGGTCAGCGAGGACCTCGACTTCCGCGGCTTCGCCGCGGCGGCGGTCCACGGCGACCTCGGCCAGGGCGCCCGTGAGCGGGCCCTGCGCGCCTTCCGGGCGGGCAAGGTCGACGTGCTCGTCGCCACCGACGTGGCCGCCCGCGGCCTGGACGTCTCCGGCGTCACCCACGTGATCAACTACGACTGCCCGGACGACGCGGAGACCTACGTGCACCGCATCGGCCGCACCGGCCGCGCCGGGGCCACCGGTGTCGCGGTGACCTTCGTCGACTGGGAGGACATGCCCCGCTGGCGGATCGTCGACAAGACGCTCGGCCTGGAGCTGACCGGCCCGGACGGCCCGCCGGAGACGTACCACACCTCGCCCTGGGTCTACACCGACCTGGACATCCCGACCGACGTCAGCGGCATGCTGCCCAGCGCCCAGCGCTCCCGGGCCGGCCTGTCCGCCGAGGTCGAGGAGGACCTGGGCGGCCGCTCCCGCGGCGGCCGGGGCAAGCGCGGTCCGGCGGCCGAGCAGGCCCCGCCGCGTGAGCGCGCACCGCGCCGCCGCCGTCGCCTGTCCGGTGACGAGGCTCCGGCCGCGCCGGAGGCGGGCACGCAGGACGCCCCGGCCGACACCGAGGCCGACAGCGCCGAGGGCGAGGGCACCCGTGGCCGCCGTCGTCGCCGCGGCCGGGGTGCCGGCACCGGGGCCACGGTCGCCGCGTCGGTGACCCACGAGGGCGGGCTCACGCCGCTGTTCTCCAACGCCGCGGACGGCCCCGACGGCCCGGCCGAGCCCGCCGCGGCAGGCGAGGGCGGCGCTTCGCGGTCGCGCTCGCGCCGCCGCCGTCGCCGCTCCGGCGGGTCCGGCGGCCCGGCCGAGGGCGCGCTGGAGACCTCGGTCGAGAACTGACGTTCGACGTGAAAGGGACGCCCCCACGCGGCAGAACCGCGGTGGGGGCGTCCCTTTTCGCAGGCCAGGATCAAACGAAAGTTTGAGGTTAGGGTGACCTTACTCGCGTACGGTGCTGCGCATGAGTGAGCCCTTCTCCGCCCGCCTGCGCGCCGCCACCTGGTCCGACCACAGCTCGGCCGAGCAGACGACCTTCCTGGACGACCTGACCCGGGGCCGGCTGACCGTCGCCGCCCACGCCGCGCTCACCGCGCAGCACTACCTCGTCTACCAGGTGCTGGAGGAGGCCGCCGCGCGCTGGAGCGGCGACCCGGTCGCGGGCGGCTTCCACGCCGACGCGCTCACCCGCCTGCCCGCGCTCGCCGCGGACCTCGCCTTCCTGCTCGGCGCCGACTGGCGCGACGCGCTCACCCCGGTCACGGCGACCGCCGAGTACATCGCCCGCCTGCGCGAGATCGCCTTCAGCCGGCCCGGCGGCTTCGTCGCCCACCACTACAACCGCTACCTGGGCGACCTGTCCGGCGGCCAGTACGTGGCCCGCGCCCTGGCCCGCGCGTACGGGCTCGCCCTCGGCGGCGACGGCCTGCGCTTCTACGCCTTCGACGGCATCGCCGACCCCACCGCGTTCAAGGACGCCTACCGCACCCGGCTCGACGCCGCGCCCTGGGACACCGACGAGCAGGACCGGATCATCAACGAGGTGAAGCTGGCCTACCTGCTCAACACGGAGCTGCTGGCCGACCTGGGCCGGGTCCACCCGAACCCGTTCCCGCCGGAGGTCGTCGCCCAGATCATGCGGCACATGAACGACGACCACCCCGCCGACTCCCTGCTGATCTGCCAGGCCACGCTGCCCGAGCCGGCCCGCCCGAACGCCACCGCGGCGGTGATGTCGGGCATGGACAACCGGGGCATCGAGTTCCAGGCCGTCATCGACGGGGTCGAGACGCCGATCCGGGTGGCGTTCGCGCAGCGGCTGACCGAGCGCGGCCAGGTGCGCGTCGAGGTGACCCGGCTCTACCGCGAGGCATGTGCCCTGCTCGGGGTGCCTGCCCGGTGAGCGCGGGCGTGGAACACTGGCCGGTGTGGAGACGGCACACGACGTTCTCATCGCGCTGACCAGGCGGTACGCCTTCGCGGAGGTGGCCGCGCTGGTCGCCCCGGACTCCGGCGTGCTGCCACGGGCCGGCGGCGGCGCGCTGTCCACCGAGTCCGTCGCCCACGTGCAGCAGCTGTGCGCGTTCGGGCAGCGGCTGCTCGACCTCGACGCCGAGGACTTCGGCGAGCTGAACGCCGCCGCGGAGGCCAACACCGAGCACGCCGTCGCCGACCAGGTGCACGGCGACCACGTCCCCGAGCACCTGCGGGAGCGGGCGCTGGCGTGCCGCATGCCGCAGGCGCCCCGCGAGGTGCACCGCGGGGCGCTGGGCAGCATGCGGCCGGCGTTCCGGCTGCTGCTGGAGGTCATCGACGCGCGTTTCCGGCGCGGCGAGACCACGGCCGTGGTCGCCGCGGTGCACATCGCCAGCGAGTACGGCCCGCTGCTGGTCTGGGAACGGGTGCTCGGGCACGCCGCCGACCCGCTGCGGCTGCCGAAGGCGGTCGGCGGCGACGGGAGCGCCTGGGGCGACTTCGACGACCGGGACTGCCCGCACACCAAGCCGGAGAAGTCCGCCGCCCGGCGCAGCCTCACCGTGGCGCACGAGAACAACGCCGGCTGGCGCACGTACCTGGACCGCCAGCACTCGAACACCTCGCACGCGCTCTGCGTATGCGCCACCACGTGCCACCGCCGGTGCACCGTCTACCGGCGGCTCGACGCGCGGCAGGCCGAGGTCGTCACGCACGGCTGCCGGCTGGCCGCGGCGCTCAACGAGTCGGCCGTGGTGAAGCTGCGCCACAGCGCGCCGGTCGGCCACGGCTTCGGCGTGCCGTCGCAGCGCGAGCTGCTCGACGCCTGGGCCCGCACCCGCGCCTCGCTGGCCAAACACGATCCGGCGATCGCGGAGGAGGACGGCTACCCGCTGCCCGGGTTCGCCGCCTACGTCGCCGTGCTCGCCGGCGCCCCGATGCCCTCGGACACCCTGCTCGCCGACACCGCCATCGAACTCGCCAAAGCCCTCACCCCCTGACCCACCCACGCACCGGGCGCGACGGGGCGCGGCCCGCGCCTTGATCGTTCGACTTGCCTGGCACCTGTGCGTATCTTGACGCCGCTTTTGCCCACCTGCCTGGCAAGTCGAGCGATCTTGCGCGGGGCGGCGGGCGGTCAGCCCTCGGCGAGCAGGGTGGCCAGGTGGGGCTGGACGTGCCACTCGGCGAGCAGGGCGTCCAGCTCGGCGGCTTCCGCGGGGGACGGCTGCCGGCCGGTGCGGTGGGCGCGGATCATGGCGTTGCGCGGGGTGTGCGCGGAGTCGATGAACTCGACCACCTCGACCGCGTACCCCTGGCGGCGCAGCAGGGCCGCGCGCACCGTGTCGGTGAGCACGTCGGCGAAACGCTCGCGCAGGATGCCGTGCTCGGTCAGCAGCCCCGCCGCGCCCTCCGGCGGCCGCCGCCGCAGCTGCCGGGACAGGTCCTTGTGGCAGCAGGGCGCGGCCAGGATCCAGCGCGCGTCCCAGGACAGGGCGCGGGCCAGCGCGTCGTCGGTGGCCGTGTCGCAGGCGTGCAGCGCCAGCACCACGTCGGCCTGCGGCACCGGCGCGTCGGCGATGGTGCCCGCGACGAAGCTGACGTGCTCGGTCCAGCCCAGCCTGCGGGCGATCGCGGTGTTGCGCTCGCGCTGGTCGTCACGCACGTCCACGCCGATCAGCCGCACGTCGAGGCCGAGGCCGGACAGGTGCCGGTACGCGGCGAAGGTCAGGTACGCGTTGCCGCAGCCCAGGTCGACGACGTGCAGCGGGCTCGGCAGCTCGGACGGGTCGGGCAGGGTGGCGTCCAGCGCCCGCAGGAACGCGTCGACCTGCCGGCGCTTGGCCGCGTCGCCGCCGATCACCGCGTACAGCGGATCGCCGGGGTCGATCAGGTGCTCGCGCGCCCGGTCGTGCGCGGTGGCGGCGGGCGCGGCGGCCGGGGCCGCCGAGCGGTGCAGCACCGCGCCCTTCTTCGTCGCCTGCAGGCGCAGCGTGCCGTGCCCGGTCTCCACCGTCCAGCTGCCGAACGGCTCGGCCAGCAGCTCGTCCACCCGGCCGGCCAGCTCCGCGCCGGGGGCGAGGTTGACCGTGGTGGGGCGCTGCCCGTCCTCGGTCACCAGCTGCACCCGGTCCCCCGCTTTCAGGGTCACCGGGCGCAGGGTGGCGCGCTGCACGGACGGGGTCCCGTCGCGCCGCTGCCCGCCCGCGGTGGCCCGGATCAGGTCCGGCGCCAGCAGGAGTTCGCGTACCTCGGCCAGGGCTTCAGGGAGTGCTGCCATACGTCAAGGATGCGCGATGGGCCGCGGAGCCGGTCAGAAGGCCCCGCTCGGCTCGTTGCGGTAGCCGGGGTCGTCCCCGATGAAGAAGATCGCCACCACGAAGCCGCCGATGACGAGCAGCGCCAGCGCGGTGCCGACCCAGCCGACGATGACGCCGGTCAGGGCCATGCCCTCGCCGTCCTCGCCGGTCTGGCGGATCCTGCGGCGGGCCACGTGCCCCAGGATCGCGCCGAGCGGGCCCAGGACGAGGGTGGGCACCCCGTACAGGCAGATCCCGAGCACTCCGACCAACGCGGTCACCATCGCGCCGATGGCCATGCCGTTGGTGCGCCGCTGCGACCGGTAGTACGGGTACGGCGCGTATCCCGGCGGCGGGTGGATGCCGTACGGGTGCGCCGGGAAGACCGGCGGCTGCCCGGCAACCGGTGTCCAGGCGCCTGTCGGATAACCGCCCGCCGGATGGTGGCCGGGCGCCTGATACGGGTTCGGCCAGTGACCCGGCCCGGCGGCCACAGGGTCGGCGGCCGGGCTCCCCAGCGGGGCCGAGTCTCCCGCAGGGCTGCCGAACGCGGGTGCCTGAGCAGCCGGGAAGGGGTCGGCCGAGCCGAACGTCAGCGGGACCGGGTCCGGGAACGCCGGCTGCGACACGCCGGGATCCGGGCTCGCGGGCGGCGGCGCGGTCGGGTCGCTCATCGGCCTGGCTCCATCCGGGGAAGGGGTCCCGACAGAGTAAGCGGTGCCTCCTACTGGCGTCAGCTCGGACAAACCGGCAGGATCAAGCCATGAACGAGCGGATGGATCTCTTCCGGCTGGACGGCCGGGTCGCACTCGTCACCGGTGCAGGCAGCCCGCACGGCATCGGGTTCGCCACCGCTCGCCAGCTGGCCGCACTCGGCGCGAAGGTCGCCGTCGTCTCCACCACCCGGCGCATCCACGAGCGCGCCGGCGAGCTGGGCGTGCTCGGCTTCGTCGCCGACCTCACGCTGGAGGCGGAGGTCGGGGCCCTCGCCGACGCGGTCACCGAGCAGCTGGGCGACGTGGACATCCTGGTCAACAACGCCGGCCTGACCAGCCGGGCCAGCCCGGAGGTCATCCGGCCGGTGGCGCAGCTCACCTTCGAGGAGTGGAAGGCCGAGATCGACCGCAACCTCACCACGGCGTTCCTGTCCAGCCGGGCCTTCCTCGGCGGCATGTCGGAGCGCGGCTGGGGCCGCATCGTCAACCTCGCCGCCACCGCCGGAACGGTGAACGCGCTGCCCGCCGAGGCCGGCTATGCCGCCGCGAAGGCGGGCGTGCTCGGCCTGACCCGGGCCCTGGCGATGGAGCTGGTCGCCGACGGGATCACCGTCAACGCGGTCGCGCCCGGCACCATCCACACCTCGGCGTCCACCCTGGCCGAGCTCAAACTCGGCTACGACACCCCGATGGGCCGCCCCGGCACGCCCGACGAGGTCGCCGCGACCATCGCCTTCCTCTGCTCCCCCGCCGCCGGCTACATCACCGGCCAGATGCTCGTCATCGACGGCGGCCAGTCCGTCCGCCAAGGCTGAGGAAGGAAGGGCACCTTCTTAACGCTATGCGTTGCAGAAGGTGCCCTTCCAAACGCTTGAGCGGGTTTGAGCTGCGGCGGGGCCGCCCCGCAGGGGCGGTGCCGGGTGGGGGCCGCCGCGAAGGGCACGGCGGCGTGTGGTCATACCCCCACGGGTTGGGGGGTCATCGCGAGCGCGGCCGCGTCGGCGAGCGTGACCGCCGACTCGCCGGCGAACCCGTCGTCGGAGGCGAACTGCAGGTGGTCGGCCAGGTCCGGCGCGGCGAGCCGGATCGCCCGGATGCCCAGCGCCTGCGCGCCGGTCAGCTCGCGGGAACCGCCGTCCCCGACGAACACGCAGTCCTCGGGCGCGACGCCCAGCCGCGCGCAGGCGGCGAGGTAGATGCGCGGGTCGGGCTTGCTGCAGCCGACCTGGACCGAGTAGACCTTCGCGTCGAGCAGCCGGTCGACCGGCAACGAGCGCATGATCTCGGGCAGCTCCCAGGCGCAGTCGCTGACCACGGCCAGGCGTACGCCCGCCCGGCGCAGCCGCCACAGCGTGGGCACCGCCTCGGGCCGCAGGTGGGTGTCGGCGCGTACCGCCATCAGCCGGGCGGCCTGGGCCGCGCGCAGCCGCGCGGGGGTCACGCGTACGCCCAGCTCGGCGGCGACCCAGCGCATGGTCTCCAGGGCGTCGCCGTACGCGCCGCGGCAGCGGGGGTAGAACGAGGTGTTGAGCACCGCGAAGTACTCGGCGGGCGGGCAGCCGAGCAGCCGGGGTGCCAGTTCGTGGGCCGGTCCGCGGGTGCACGCCGAGGTCAGCGTGCCATAGAAATCGAAGAGGATCGCGCGCGGCGGTACGCCGGATAACGAAGGTTCTGAATCCATTCGAGCGACAGTAATCAGCCGCTCACGTGAAGTACATAGGATGATCGCGCACAGTGGGCAGATGAACGCATTGAGTGGAAGTCGGTGTGCCGACAGGCCGCTCACCTGCGCCTGGCAGGATCGGGCCTCATGCGATCCCGGCTCGACCCGCTCACCATCGCCGCGATCATGATCGCGATCCTCGCCGTGTCGTCGTCCGGGCCGCTCATCGCGTACGCCGCCGCGCCCGCGCTGGCCATCGCCTTCTGGCGCAACGCCCTCGCCGTCGGCGTGCTCGCCCCGGTCACCCTCACCCGCCGCCGCGCCGAACTCCGCGGCCTGCGCCAGGACCACGCCTGGCGGTGGAGCGTGCTGGCCGGGCTCGCCCTGGCCGGACACTTCGCCACCTGGGTACCCAGCGTCAAGATGACCACCGTCGCCACCGCGACCGCCCTCGTCGCCACCCAGCCCATGTGGGCCGGCCTGATCGCGCTCTGGCAGGGACGGCGGCTGGGCCGGTGGACCTGGCTCGGTATCGGCAGCGCCGTGGTGGGCGCGGCGATCGCGACCGGCGCGGACTTCACCCGAGGGGGTACGGCCGTCGTCGGCGACCTGCTGGCCGTGACCGGCGGCCTGCTCGCGGCGATCTACACGTCCTTCGGCGAGAAGGCGCGCAGCAGCACCTCGACGACGACGTACACGACGGTCTGCTATTCGGTCTGCGCCGTGCTGCTGCTCGGCGTCTGCCTGCTCCTCGGCGTCGACCTCACCGGCTTCGACGACCGGACCTGGCTCGCCATCATCGCGCTGACCGCCGGGGCGCAGTTGCTCGGGCACTCGATGTTCAACTACGCGCTGCACAAGGTCTCCGCCACCACGATCAGCGTGCTGATCCTGCTGGAGGTGCCCGGGGCGGCCCTGCTCGGCTGGGTGTGGCTCGGCCAGGCCCCGCCCGCCGCCGCCTGGCCCGGCATCGCCCTGCTCATGGCCGGTGTCGCCGCCGTCATCCTCGGCGCCCGCCGCCCGGCCGCCCTCCCCACCCCTGACCCCGTCGACATCGACCTCCCCACCACCCGCTGAACCCGCACCCCCACCGCGCTCCGCGCGACCGCCGCGCGGCGGGATGGTGCAGGCCGCGTGGGGTGGGGCGTTAAGAAGGTGCCCTTCCTCTACGGATAGCGATGGGAAGGTGCCCTTCCTTTGGGTGGGAGGATGGTCGGCATGACGCATCCGTTGGTGGAGGAGGCCGCTAAGAAGGCGGCGATCGCTTGGGTGTCGGTGGGCGGGGGGCCTGCGTATGCCGTGTGGTGCCTGCCGCAGGACGGGCGGCTGCACGTGGTGGTCGGCCCGGGTGAGCAGGAGTTGCCGGGGCTGGCCGACGCGGCGAGCGCGACGGTGACGTTGCGGGGTGACCACGGCGGGGCGGTGGTGACCTATCCGGCGCAGGTGCAGCGGATCGAGCCGGGGGGCGAGCAGTGGCAGGCCGTGGCGGTGACGCTGGCCGGGAAGCGGCTCAACGCGCCGGGCACGGCGGAGGCGCTGGCTGAGCGGTGGGCGCGGGAGTGCGCCCTGGTGGCGCTCGTTCCGGCCGGGGATCCGGTGCAGGCCGGCGACGACTCGGGGCGGGCCGAGCCCCGGCCGACCCCGGCGGCCAACGCGACCCGCAAGCCGTTCCGGCTGCACCGGGTCCGCCGCCGATAACACCCAACCGATGTGAGAAATACGCATACCATGCGAATATGGCCACGCTGACCAGGGTCTTCGTCGCCCGGCTCGCAGGCCTGCCCGTCTACGACCCGAACGGCGACCAGGTGGGCCGGGTGCGTGACGCCGTCGCACGGCTGCGCCCCGACGGGGCTCCGTCGGTCGTCGGCCTGGTCGCGGAGATGCCGCTGCGGCGGCAGATCTTCCTGCCGATCGCCCGGGTCACCTCGATCGACGCCGACAGCGTGGTGCTCGGCTCCGGCACCATCAACCTGCGCCGCTTCCAGAAGGGCCCGGCCGAGCTGATGGTGCTCGCCGACCTGCTCGACCGGCGGATCACCACGCCCAGCGGCACCCCCGCCACCGTGGTGGACGTCGCCATGGAGTCCGACCGGGCCGGGCAGTGGAACCTCGGCCGCGTCGCCGTACGCGACGTGACCAGCCGGCTGAGCCGGCGCGGCCAGCTGCACCAGTTCGAGTGGCACGAGCTGACCGGCCTCGTCGACGCGGGGGCGCTGCAGGGCACCGGGGCGCTGCTGTCGGTGCTCGAGAAGATGCGCCCGGCCGACCTCGCCAACGCGCTGCAGGACCTGCCCGACCAGCGCCGGCACGCGGTCGCCGCGGCCCTGGACGACGAGCGGCTGGCCGACGTGCTGGAGGAACTGCCCGAGCACGCCCAGGTCGACATCCTGGCCCGGCTGGACCGCGAACGCGCCGCCGACGTGCTGGAGGAGATGGACGCCGACGACGCCGCCGACCTGCTCGCCGAGCTGCCGCCGACCGAGCGGGCGCTGCTGCTCGACCTGATGGAGCCGGAGGAGTCCGCGCCGGTGCGGGCCCTGATGCAGTACCGGCCGAACACCGCGGGCGCGATGATGACCAGCGAGCCGGTGATCCTGACCCCGGACGCGACCGTCGCCGACGCGCTGGCCCGCATCCGGGAGAAGAGCCTGTCCCCGGCGCTGGCCGCGCAGGTGTTCGTGTGCCGTGCCCCGATCGACACGCCGACCGGGCGCTACCTGGGCGTGGTGCACTTCCAGCGGCTGCTGCGCGAGCCGCCCGGCGACCTGCTCGGCGGGGTCCTGGAACGCGACATCACGCCGCTGTCGCCGAGCCTGCCGCTGGCCGACGTCACCCGCCGGATGGCGACCTACAACCTGGTCGCGATCGCGGTGGTGGACTCGACCGACCGGCTGGTCGGCGCGGTGACCGTGGACGACGTGCTCGACCACCTGCTGCCGCGGGACTGGCGGGAGCAGGAACGCGCCGCGGACCGCACCACATGAGCGAGCTTCGCGAGCGAGTCAGCAGGCTCAGCAGGCATGCCACCGACGAGCGCAGCGAGGAGGAGGCATGAGCGACCGCCTGGACCAGCCCCGGGAGCCGCACACCATCCGCCTGCCTCGCTGGGATCCCGACAAGTTCGGCAACTTCGCGGAGAAGTTCGCCCGCTTCATGGGCACCGCGAAGTTCATCGTCTACATGACGGTCTTCGTGATCGTCTGGATCCTGCTCAACCTGATCGGCGTGTTCGGGCTGCAGTGGGACCCGTACCCGTTCATCCTGCTCAACCTGTTCTTCAGCACCCAGGCCTCGTACGCGGCGCCGCTGATCCTGCTCGCCCAGAACCGCCAGGCCGACCGGGACCGGCTGACCCTGGACGAGGACCGCCGCCGCGCCCAGGCGCAGAAGGCGGACACGGAGTACCTGGCCCGGGAGATCGCGTCGCTGCGCATGGCACTCAACGAGGTGGCGACCCGCGACTACATCCGCTCCGAGCTGCTCAAGCTGGCCGAGGAGCTGGACGACGCGGCGAACCGGCGGCACCAGCAGGAGAAGGCCGAGCGCAAGGAAAAGAAGAGCCGCGCGTCGCAAGGGGCATGACGCGCGGCTGGTTCGTCTGATGGTCCCACGATCGGGCGAACCGGGGCAATGGGTTGCGAGAATGTTGCGCGTACCACCCGGCCCTCGCGTTGCCCGGCCATGATCGATGCCGCGGGTAGCATGGGCGCATGTCCACCGCTGTGCACGCCGACGACCAGGCAGTCCTGGCCGCGCTCGGCTCCGTGAACGACCCGGAGATCAAGCGTCCCATCACCGAGCTCGGCATGGTCGAGTCGGTGAAGGTCGACGCGGGTGTGGCGTACGTCCGCATCCTGCTCACCGTCGCCGGCTGCCCTCTCAAGGACACCCTGCGCACCGACATCACCGCGGCCGCGACGACCGTCGCCGGGGTGACCGCGGTCGAGATCGACTTCGGTGTGATGAGCCCGGACCAGCGCCAGGACCTGCAGAAGCGGCTGCGCGGGAACGCCGCGGCCGAGCCGGTCATCCCGTTCGCGCAGCCCGGCAGCCGCACCCGCGTGTACGCGGTCGCCTCCGGCAAGGGCGGCGTCGGCAAGTCCAGCGTCACCGTCAACCTGGCCGCGGCGCTGGCCGCTCGGGGCCTGTCGGTCGGCGTGGTCGACGCCGACATCTACGGCCACTCGGTGCCCCGCATGCTCGGCGTGCAGGGCCGCCCCACCCAGGTCGAAGACATGATCATGCCGCCGCAGGCGCACGGCGTGAAGGTCATCTCCATCGGTATGTTCACCAGCGGCAACGCCGCCGTCGTCTGGCGCGGGCCGATGCTGCACCGCGCGCTGCAGCAGTTCCTCGCCGACGTGTACTGGGGCGACCTGGACGTGCTGCTGCTCGACCTGCCCCCGGGCACCGGCGACATCGCCATCTCGCTGGCCCAGCTGCTGCCGACCGCCGAGATCCTGGTCGTCACCACCCCGCAGGCCGCGGCCGCCGAGGTCGCCGAGCGCGCCGGCGCGATCTCCCTGCAGACCCACCAGCGCCTGGTCGGCGTCATCGAGAACATGTCCTGGCTCGAACTTCCCGACGGCAGCAAGATGGAGGTCTTCGGGGCCGGCGGCGGGCAGACCGTGGCCGACTCGCTGACCCGCCTCACCGGCGCGTCGGTGCCGCTGCTGGGCCAGATCCCGTTGGACACCGGCGTGCGCGAAGCCGGCGACGACGGCGTGCCCGCCGTCCTGGCCGGTCCGGACTCCCCCGCCGGCAAGGCCCTCAACGCCATCGCCGACCGCCTGGCCCTGCGCCGCGAGTCCCTCGTCGGCAAGTCCCTCGGCCTCTCCCCCGCCAAACGCTGACCCACCCGGCACAAGAGGGTGGGCGCCGCCGCCGGGCGGTGCCGGGGTGGGTCAGGTGGCGTCGTCGAAGCGGGTCGCGACGGGGGTGGCGGGGGTTGAGGACGCGCTGGTGGGGGTGGCGGAGGCCATGGCGTTGACGTTGGCCTTGGTCTCGGCGGCCAGCTTGCCGGCGTTGTTCAGCTCGCCTCGCAGGTCGTCGTAGATGCCCGACAGCGGCTTGCGGAGGGCGGCCTCGTCCTCCTCGCTGAGCAGGTGCTTGCGGACGAACGCCTTCGGGTTGAGGTCCTCGAGCTTGATGTCGGTGCCGAGTTCCTTGCTCAGGTCGCCGGTGGCGTTGGTGGCCATGGCGCGCAGCCCGCGCAGCATCCGCATGCCGTCACTGATGACCTTGGGCAACCGCTCGCCGAAGATCAACAGCGCGAGCAGCAGGAGCGCAATGAACTCCGGTGTGCCCAGGTTATCGAACACCGCTACCTCCCGACTGTGGCCGCCGTCGCAAGGGTACGTGTGCGACGGCCGGACAGGCCACCCCTCAGTCGGCGTCAGCGACGAGTGTCACGGCAGCGTTATGGCTGGTAGACCCGCGTTTGTAGGTCACTTCGACCACCTCACCCGGTGCAGTTTTCCGCACAAGTGCGATGAGGTCCGTGGGCTCGCTGAGCGGCCGGCGGTCGAAGCTGGTCACCACGTCACCGGTGCGCAGGCCCGCCTCGGCGGCCGGTCCGGTGGCCGTCACCTCGCCCAGGCGCACCCCGCCGGCCGGGCCGCGGAACGACTCCTCGACCTCCGCGCCGATCACCGTACGGTGCGCCCGGCCCGCGGAGATGATCTCCTCGGCGACCCGGCGGGCGTGGTTGATCGGGATGGCGAAGGCCAGCCCGATGTTGCCGGCCGACTCCTCGCTGCCCGCCATCGACTTGATCACGGCGTTGATCCCGACGACCTGGCCCGCGGCGTCGACCAGCGGGCCGCCCGAGTTGCCGTGGTTGACCGCGGCGTCGGTCTGGATCGCGGCGTAGTACCTGGTCGTGCCGTTCTCGGCGTCCGTGGCGATGGGCCGGTCCAGCGCGCTGACGATGCCCGCGGTGACGGTGCCGCGCAGTGCCAGCGGCGAGCCGATCGCGACCACGGCGTCGCCCACCGCGACCGCGTCGGAGTCGCCCAGCATCGCCGGGTGCAGCTCGGGGCGCTTGACCTGGAGGACCGCGACATCCGACTCGGGGTCGGAGCCGATCACCTTCGCCGGGGAGCTGGTGCCGTCGTCGAATATGACGCTCACCACGCCGGAGCTGCCGGACACGACGTGGTCGTTGGTGATGATGTGGCCGTCGGCGCTGGCCACGAAGCCCGAGCCGAGCGACACGCTGCCGTCCACCGGCACCCGGACAGTGACCACGCTGGGCAGCAACAGGCTGGCCACGGCGGCCAGCGACTCGGGGGCGCGCTGCGGTGGGGAGGCGGTCGAGCCGAGGATCGAGCGGGCGGTCTGGCGGTCGTCGCTGAAGCGCACGCCCATCGCGCCGCCGAGCACCCCGGCCAGTACGCCCGCGAGGACGGCCGCTCCGGCGACTGTCCACAACGTACGACGTCGGGTATGGTCGGGCTCGGCCAACGGCTCCGGCTCGGGCGCGTGCGCGCGCTCGGCGGGTGGCACGAGCGCCACCGGCGAGTGCGGATCGCGCCACGGATCGTTGAGCGCATCGGACCACCAAAACGACGCCGGAGGTGCGACGGCCGGCGGCGTCTGCTGCGCTGCCGTCCAGTCGTCGTCATCCGGCCGGCGATAACCCCAGCCGTCGGTCACTGAACCAGCCCTCCGTCCCGTTCCCGGTTTCAGGATGGCACGGTTTCAACGTGAAAAATCACTGTTCACGGAAGGTGCCCCATGACGACGCTGCATCGCCAGCCCGGTAGCGCAGGCGACTTCATCGCGTCGTTCGTCCCCGAAGACGTGATCGCGCAGACGGCCCGCGGACTGGCCGTCGAGGTGGGTCTGCAGCCGGTCGCGCCGGCGGTCGGCGCGGCGCTGCGCATGCTGGCCGGGGCCTGTGCGGCGAAGGCGGTCGTCGAGATCGGCACCGGCACCGGGGTCAGCGGCCTGTGGCTGCTGCGCGGGATGCGCGCCGACGGCGTGCTGACCACCATCGACCGCGAGTCCGAGCACCAGCGTATGGCGCGGCGGCTGTTCACGGAGGCCGGCTTCTCCGCCTCGCGGGCCCGGGTGATCACCGGCCGGGCACTGGAGGTGCTGCCCCGGCTCGCCGACGGCGCCTACGACCTGATCTTCGTCGACGCCGACCCGACCGAGTACGCCGCGTTCATGGACGCCGCCGCCCGGCTGCTGCGGCCTGGTGGCGTGGTCGTCCTGCACGGCGTCCTGACCAGCGGCCGCGACGTCTTCACGGTCCGCGACCTGGCCTACGCCGTACGCGACGACGACACCTGGCAGCCCGCCCTGCTCCCCCTCGGCGAAGGCCTCCTCGCCGCCGTGAAGTCCTGACCCCGTTCGCAACAGGTGGGCGGGTCAGGAGACGGTGGTGAGCCAGCGGACGAGGGTGCGTACGCCCCAGCCGGTCGCGCCCTTGGTGAGCTCGGCGTCGGGGGACGCGGACCAGGCGGGCGAGGACATGTCGATGTGCACCCACCGGTCGCGCAGGCTGCCCGCGAACTCGCGCAGGTAGAGCGCCGCCGTGATCGTCCCCGGGTTGCCCGCCGCGTTGTCCAGGTCGGCGATGTCCGAGGACACGTCCCCGGCGTACTCCTCCGCCAGCGGCAGCCGCCACACCGGCTCCCCGGCCGCGGCGCCCGCCGCGGTGAAGCCGCCGATCAGCTCCTCGTTGGCGCTGAACAGGGCGGCGGTCTTCTTGCCGAGCGCGATCCGCGAGGCGCCGGTCAGCGTGGCGAGGTCGATCAGCAGGTCGGGGCCGAGGTTCTCCACCGCGTACGCCATGGCGTCGCCGAGCACGACCCGGCCCTCGGCGTCGGTGCTGCGCACCTCGGAGGTGAGGCCGCCGTAGTGGGTGACCACGTCGCCGGAGCGCCAGGCGCTGCCGGAGACCATGTTCTCGGCCAGCGGGGCGAGCGCGGTGACGCGCACCGGCAGGCCCAGGTCGGCGACGGCGAGCAGCGCGCCGACGACCGCGGCCGCGCCGCCCATGTCCTTGCGCATCAGCTGCATGGCGTCGTTGGGCTTGATGTCGATGCCGCCGGTGTCGTACGTGATGCCCTTGCCGACCAGCACCACGTGCTTCGTCGCGCCCTCGGGCGACCAGCTCAGCTCCAGCAGGCGGGGTTCGTTCACGGAGCCGCCGCCGACGGCGAGGATGCCGCCGAAGCCCTCGGCCTCCAGCTGGTCGCGCTCGCGCACGGTGACCGTCACGCCGTCGCCGACGCGCTCGCGCACCTGGCGTACGAACCATTCGGGTGTCTTGGTCAGCGACGGGGTGTTGGTGAGGTCCCGGGCGAACCGGGTGTGCCCGGCCACGACGCGGGTCGTCGCGAGCACGGCCTCCCGCTCGGGGCTGCCCGCGACGGCGACGACGACCTCGGTCAGCTTCGGCGTGGCCTCGGGCTTCTCCTCCGCGACGCGGAACCGGTACGACGCCAGCCACAGGCCCTCGGCCAGGCCGCGCAGCGCGGCGTCGGTCAGGTCGGCGGGAGCGAGCACGGTGAGCACCGACTCCTTGGCCGCGGCACGGGCCAGCGCGGCGCCGGCCGCCCGCCAGCCCGGCTCGTCACCGGAGCCGACTCCGACCAGCAGCGCCTTCGACGGCTCACGCAGCGGCCGCGGCAGCGTCTGGAGGGCGCCGGCCGAGCCCTTGTGCTCGGTCGCGGCGAGGAATGCGTCCACCTCGGCGGCGACGTCGGAGGGCAGCACCGCGAGCGGTGTGCCCGCCGTGGACTCGCCCTCGGCGGTGCCCACCGGGCACGCGACGGTTCCGGCGAGATCCGCCGCGCCGTCCAGTCGAATCGAGATCATCCCTGCCCCTTCACTGGCTGTGCCGCCGACGCCCCACCGGCCGCCGACCGCCTGACCCTATCGCGCCGCCTCCGGCGCCGGCCGCGACGGAGGCGTAGGCCCGTGCCCGCCCGGTAGCGGCGCGCCGCCGCGCGGCATACCGGGGTCCAGGACACGTTCCCGCTGGTCAGGAGTGGGTGATGCAATGGGGGTGTGGTGGCTGCGCGCCACGCCCGGGGCGTGGCACGTGATGCCGGGAGGGATGGGTTGGACGGCCGGGGTGGTGCCCGGCCGGTCCCGATGTCAGCCGACGGCCAGTTTGAGGGCCTCGCCGAGAGCGGTGGCCTCGTCTGGTGTCATCTCCACCACAAGCCGCCCGCCGCCTTCCAGCGGCACGCGCATGACGATTCCCCGGCCCTCTTTGGTGACCTCCAGCGGACCGTCGCCCGTCCGCGGCTTCATCGCCGCCATGTGTGTCTCCCCTCAGACTTGCCAGACCTGCACCCGGGTGGAATGCAAGACTTGGCGGGTCTCCCCGCCTGCTCCGCCGACGAAACCTCGCGACGGCTGCCGATGCAGCCTGCCCGCGACGCGCCGTCTTCGTACGCCGTCCGGCACCGCGTGTGGTTTGGGTGGGGCCACACGAACGGGTGCCGACCAATGATTTTCCCTGATGGACTCCGCTAAGCCCAAACCGGGCCGGTCACGGTGTGACATCATCTCGCCAGCACAGTTCACATCTGTCACAATCACCCCTCATGCAGGCCCGTTCCGCACTCTTCGACCTCTACGGCGATCACCTGCGGCAACGTGGTGGCAGAGCCGCCATCGCGGCCCTGATCCGGCTGCTCGCGCCGCTCGGCATCGCCGCACCGGCGGTACGTACCGCGGTGTCCCGCATGGTGCGACAAGGCTGGCTCGCCCCGGTGCGACTGCCCGCCGGACCGGGTTACCAGCTCACCCCGCGGGCCGTACGCCGCCTCGACGAGGCCGCCGCCCGCATCTACCGGACCGGCCGCAGCTCCTGGGACGGCCATTTCGACCTCCTGGTGATCTCCGCCCCGGAAGCCCGCACCGAGCGCGACCGGCTCGCCGCCGAGCTCGCGTTCCTCGGCTACGGGCGGCTGGAGACCGGGGTCTGGCTCGCCGCCCGGCCCGCGGGCGAGGTCGACCAGTTGCTGGCCGACGCCGGGGTGCGCTTCGAGCGCTTCTCCGCGGCGCACACCGGCGGGGATACCGGCGCCCGCGAGCTGATCATGAGAGCGTGGAACGTGCCGGCCGTGGGCGCCTCGTACGCCGGGTTCGTGGCGCAGCTCACGCCGGTGGTCGGCGCGATCACCCGGCTGACCGACGACCGCACCGCGTACGCGGCCCGGTGCGCCCTGGTGCACGCCTGGCGCGCGTTCCTGTTCCGCGACCCGCAGCTGCCCGCCTCGCTGCTGCCGCCGGACTGGCCGGGCACCGCCGCGGCCGCCTTCTTCGACCGGCAGGCCGCCCGGCTGCGGCCCGCCGCCGACCGTTTCGTCGACCACTGCCTCAGGGAGAGCTGATGTCCGCACCGCTGCTCGTCGACCACGCCGAGGGCGTCGTCACCGTCACCATGAACCGCCCCGACTCCCTCAACTCGCTCGACATCGCGCTCAAGGTGGCGCTGCGGGACACCTTCCTGGAGCTGGCCGACGACCCGAAGTGCCGTGCCGTGGTGCTGGCGGGCGCGGGCCGGGGCTTCTGCGTCGGGCAGGACCTGCGCGAGCACATGTCCGCGATGGGCGGCAAGGCTCCCCTGGACACGGTCGAGAAGCACTACAACCCGCTGGCCCTGGCCCTGGCCGAGCTGCCCAAGCCGGTGATCGCCGCGGTGCGCGGACCGGCCGCGGGCGCGGGCGCGGGTCTGGCCTTCCTGTCCGACCTGCGCGTCGGCGGCCCGTCGACGTCGTTCCTGATGGCCTTCGCCCGGGTGGGCCTGGCCGCCGACACCGCCGTGTCGTGGACCCTGCCCCGGATGGTCGGCGCGGCCAAGGCAGCCGAGCTGCTGCTGCTCGCCGAGCCGGTGAAGGCCGACGAGGCCCGCCGGCTCGGGCTGCTGACCAGGCTGGCCGAGGACGACGACCAGGTGCTGCCGGCGGCGCAGGAGCTGGCGGCCCGGCTGGCGGCCGGCCCGACGGTGGCGTACGGGCAGATCAAGCGCGAGCTGCTGCACGGCGCGACCGGCACCCTGGCCGACGCCCTGCTGGTCGAGCTGGCGGCGCAGCAGCGCTCGGGCGGCACCGCCGACCACCGCGAGTCCACGGACGCCTTCGTCAACAAGCGCACGCCGGTGTTCGAGGGGCGCTAGTCCCGTGGGCCGCTAGTCCTCTTCGGGGTCGAGGGGGGCGACGCCGTCGGTGACGTACGCCGTCATCTGCAGCTCGTCCCCCGCCGGGGAGACGTATGCGGGCAGCTCGTCCGGGCCCAGCTCGGTGACGTACCGCCAGTACTCCCGGACCGCCTCCTCCGCCGACTCGGCCTCGATCGGCAACGCCACACTGACCAGCCACTTCCTGCTCACCCGCTCATCCCATCACAACGCTCGCGCGGCGACGTGGCAGCCCGCCAGGTGATCGTCGACCATGCCCGTGGCCTGCATGAGCGCGTACGCCGTGGTGGGTCCGACGAAACGCAGCCCGCGCTTCTTGAGCGCCTTCGCCATCGCCACGGACTCCGCGGAGGTGGCCGGCACGTCGGCCCGTCCGGCGGGCCGGGGGCGGCTGCCGGGCTCCGGGGCGTACGACCACAGCAGCGCGCTCAGCCCGCCCGGCAGTTCCAGCGCGACCCGCGCGTTGTGCAGCGTCGCCTCGATCTTGGACCGGTTGCGCACGATCCCGGCGTCGTTCAGCAGCCGCTCCACGTCGGCCGGCCCGAACGCGGCGACGCTCTCCAGGTGGAACCCGGCGAACGCGGCCCGGAACGCGGGCCGCTTGCGCAGGATCGTGATCCAGGACAGGCCGGATTGGAACGCCTCCAGGCTCACCCGCTCGAACAATGCGTCGTCGCCGCGCAGCGGCGTGCCCCACTCCTGGTCGTGGTAGACGCGGTACTCCGGCACGCCGGCCGACCACGCGCAGCGTGCCAGCCCGTCCTCGCCGATGATGAGGTCGCTCACCCTCTTGCCCCCTTACGCGAACGCGAATAGCCTTCGGAACCCATGGAGCTCCCGGCCTTCCCACCGGTGGTGCTGTACTCGGTGCCGCTGTTCATTCTGCTCATGGTCCTCGAACGCGTGTCCTACTGGTTCCATCCCGACTCCGACGAGATCGGCTACGGCGGCAAGGACACCGCGACGAGCCTGAGCATGGGCCTGGGCAGCCTCGGTTGGGACGTGCTCTGGGGCATCGGCACCGCCGCGGCCACCAGCGCCGTCTACCTGGCCACTCCGCTGCGCATCGAGTTCCACTGGTGGGCGCTGCCGCTGTTCCTCATCGCGCAGGACCTCTGCTACTACTGGTCGCACCGCGGCCACCACATGATCCGCCTGCTCTGGGCCTCGCACGTGGTGCACCACTCGTCGCAGACGTTCAACCTGTCCACCGCGCTGCGCCAGTCCTGGACCGGATTCACCGGGTTCCTGTTCTACCTGCCGCTGGCCGCGGCCGGGGTCAACCCGGCGATCACCGCCTTCTGCGGCGGCATCAACCTGGTCTACCAGTTCTGGATCCACACCGAGCGCATCGACAAGATGTGGCGGCCGTACGAGTTCGTCTTCAACACCCCGTCGCACCACCGGGTGCACCACGCCTCGCAGGGCGGCTACCTCGACCGCAACTTCGGCGGCATCCTGATCATCTGGGACCGCCTGTTCGGCTCGTTCGCCCCGGAGACCGAGCGCCCGATCTACGGCCTCACCAAGAACATCAAGACCCACAACCCGCTGCGCGTCGCCTACCACGAATACGCCGCCATCTTCCGCGACCTGCGCTCGCGCCGCGTCCGCGAGTGGCTGCCGACCCTGCTCCGCGGCCCCGGCTGGTCCCCGGGCGCAGTGCCCGCCCCGCGGCCCGTCCCCGCCCCGGCCGCCCCACGGGCCGTCCGGATCGAGTGAGGTCCTAGATCGTCTGACTTACCGGGCAATCGTGCGCATCTTGGACGCGCTTTCACCCACCTGCCAGGCAAGTCAGACGATCATGTCAGGAGGGCCTACGGTAGCGGGCTGTCCGCGCAGCCAACGCCGGCAGGTCGATCTCGACCGGCCAGGGCTGCTGCGTGCGGAACACCCCGGACGTGTAGTGCGTCGCGTACCGGTACTTGCCCTCCTCTAGCACCAGTTCCGCGAGCGCGATGGTGTCGGCGTCGGAATCCGGGACGACCACCCAGTAGAACGGAACACCGGCCCGCGCGTACAGCACGCGCTTGACCTCGGTGTCCCGCAGCGCCGACGTCGGCGAGACGACCTCGACGACCAGTTGCACCCCGTCCACGGGAAACGGCGAATCGTCGAGATGCGCGGAGGGGTAGACCACGACATCGGGCCGGGGTTCGTTGTGTTCATCGATGGTGACGGACTGGTCGGTGCCGACCACGTACGCGGTGTCGGGGTTGGCCTCCTCCAGCAACTGTGCGATCCACCGGGCGAACATGTTGTGGCTGCCTGTGGCGGAGGGGGACACGATGATGCTCCCGTCGATCAGCTCGTACCGCGGGCCGTCTTCCGGGAGCGTGTGAAGGTCGGCGACGGTGTAGCCGCGGGCACCAGGCCGCAGCTGCGCGAGCTTGGCGACGGCAGCACTCATCGCGTCCCCTCCGGAAGTCGTGGGAGCCACGGTCAAAGGCTACCGTGACGGCTCACGATAGAAGGTTTCGCTGATAGAAGGTTTCCCCGCTTGGGGTTCACTCACGGCAGGCGGCCGGATTCGACCATCTTCGCGAAGCGCTTCAGGGCCTGCTTGAGGCTGACCTTGGAGCCGGGCCACAGCAGCGGCCAGGCCAGCCGGCCCGCGACGCCGCCGGGCAGGTGGAACCACTCGTGCCAGACCACCTGGGTGCGGTCGCCCGCCATCGGGGTGCACCGCATGACACCCGGGCCGCGCAGCACCTTGCCCTGGTGCACGACCCGCACCTCGTACGGCGGGTCCACTTTGACCACGCGCATCTCGTCGCGCAGCACGGCCGGGCCGGCCACGGTGATCGCCTCGATCACGGTGCCCTCGCCGCCGTCACCCTCGACCACCCGCACCTTGGTCAGCGGGATCCAGTCGCTCTGCCGCTCCCACGCCATGAACGCGGCGAACACCCGCTCCGCGGGCGCGGCCACGATGATCGTCGCGGTGACCTCACCTGCGCCGGGCGCGGTGGGATCGCCTGCCGTCACCGCCGGACCGGCTCGCCGGCCGGCGCCTCGTCCACCACGGCAGTTGCCGGGTCGGTCTCGTGGTCAGCCTCGTCGGCGGGCTGGTCGCCGGTCTCCTCGGCGGTCGCGTCGAGCTCGGCCGGGGCGGCGTCCTCCGTCGCGGCCTCGTCGGCCACGCCGGCGGTCTCCTCGGCCACGGGGGTCGCGGTGACCACGCCCAGCGCGCTGGCACGGGCGCGGGCCAGCGTGTCGGCGTCCTCGACGCGGCCCTCGCGCAGCGCGGTGACCTCGGCTTCGAGCACCTGGATCAGCTCGCTCTTGTAGCCGATGTCGTACGCCAGCCGGCGCAGCGTCTGGTCGACCTGCGCCATGCGGTATCCGCGCCAGGCCGGATCGAACGTCGCCCGGGACACGTCGCCCTCGACGAGCGGGCGGTCGGCGGGCAGCGGAGTGGCTCGCTCGTCCGGTTCGGCCGGCGCCAGACCTGGGTCACCCCCGGTGACCAGCGTCATCACCCCGAACACCACGGCGCCCACGGTGAGCGCGACGACGATCAGCAGCAGCACGTTGCCCATGCCCACGATCGTGGCACGAAGGGCGCTCCAGCGCGACCCTGCCACCCGAGCTGTCCGGCCCGTGGCACGGGATCCGTCCGGCTCATTACCGGCCGGTAGCGCGGCGCTCGGCCGGGCGCGCCCGGGAGTGCGCGACGCGGTCAGAGCCAGCGCAGCGCGTTCTTCCGCCACGCGTAGAGCAGGCCCAATGCCAGCACGGCCACGAACACGGCCATCTCGACGACGACCGCGAGGCCCGCCTTTACATAGACGACCGCCCATGGGAACAGGAAGACCGCCTCGACGGCGAACAGCACGTACAGGTACGCGTAGACGTAATAACGAATCTGCATCTGCGCCCAGCCGCCCTCGACCGGGTCGAGGCCGCACTCGTACGTGTCGAGTTTGCCCTCGGCCGCGCTGGGCCGCGACGGGCGCAGCAGCCGGTTCGCCGTGTACGCCCCACCGATGATCAGCACACCGACGAGCAGCAGCAACGCCACCGTCGCGTACGCGTCGAGGTAACCGTTCACGACCGCAGCCTAACGTCTGGCGGTAACAGTTGGGATTCATGCAACCGGGCGGCGGGGCATCGTGTGTGACCCTGCATGACGATGTCCGTCCCGCCCCCGGCGACGCCCGCGCCGCTGTCGGCCCGCGCGCCGCGACCCGCTGCCCGGCGCGCCCTCGACGCCGCCGACTTCGATGCCTTCTACCAGGCGAACTACGCCGGCACCGTGGCCGTCGCGTTCGGGCTGACCGGCGACCGGGGCGAGGCACAGGACCTCGCGCAGGAGGCGTACTGCCGGGCCTGGCAGCGCTGGGCCGAGATCTCCCGCTACGACAACCCGCCCGCGTGGGTGTACCGGGTGACCGTCAACCTGGCCCGGTCCCGCTGGCGCAACCTGAGGGTGGCCGCCGCGCACCTGGTGCGCCAGCGCCCCACCGACGTGCCGGCGGCGGACCCGGAGCACGTGGCGCTGGTGACCGCGCTGCGCGCGCTGCCGATGGACCAGCGCCAGGCCATCGTGCTGCACCACCTCGTGGACCTGCCGGTCGCCGAGGTGGCGCGGGAGATGGGCGTGCCCGCCGGCACGGTCAAGTCCTGGCTGCACCGCGGGCGCACCGAGCTGGCGGCGCTGCTGGGCGAGCACTCGGGCGGCGGCGAGCCCGTGCCCCCGCAGGACGTGCGGCAGCGCGGGGACCGGCAGCGGCGCCGCCGCCGCGGGGCGATCGCCGCCGCGACGGCGGCCGCCTGCGCGCTGGTCGCGGTGTTCGCGCTGCAGGTGATCCGGTTCGGCGGGCACCAGCCGCCGCCCCCGGCGCAGACCCCGAGCCCGAGCGGGAGCGTGTCCCTGCCGAGCGCGCCGCCGCCCAGCCCGGGACCGGTGCGCCCGGTCGACGCGGGCGACCCGATCCTGGACGTCGACTGGCGCACGGCCGTGGTGACCGTCCCGGCCGCGCCGAAATGCCCGTCCGGGCGGCTGACCTTCCGCGAGGCCGAGGGACGCACGGGCACCCCGGTCATCACCAGTGGCGGCGGCTGGCCGCGGCTGTTCCTGTCCCCCGAGCGGGCCGCCTACGGCGATCTCACCGGGGACGGCACGGCCGAGGCGGTGCTGCACGCCGACTGCCTGTCGGGCGAGGAGGACAGCGGCGACGGCTCGTCGCACCTGCTGGTGGTGGAGCGGGCGGCGAACGGGGCGCTGCGCGCGCTGGGCTGGGCAGGTGAGCGGGGCGCGCTGTTCCGCAGCGTCTGGGTGGCCGATCAGGTGCTCTACACCGAGATGCACCCGTGGCACACCGGCCCGCAGGACTACCGGATGGGCATGGCGTACGGGTTCCGCTGGACCGGCAAGGCGTTCGCCCGGCACGACGTGTCGGCCGGATACCCGCCGGTCCTGCCGACGGTGGAGGGCCGCCGCCTGGACCTGACCGGTATCGCGGACCGGCTGGACTGTGCCGGGCTGCCCGCGCCGGCCGGAGCGGTGCGGCCGGTGTTCAGCGCGGAGGGCATCGCCCCGGACGGCGACCGCGAGTGGAGTCTGATTCCCGGCACTCCGTCCAACGGCCCGCACCTGCCGCGGCTGCTGCCGGACCGGCGGCCGTACCTGGTGCTGCTGGTGGCGTGCGCGCCCGATGACACGCCGCAGGCCTCGACCGACGTCCAGCCCGGCCACAACCTGGTCGTCTTCGACACCGCCGCGGACGGCTGGTTCGCCGTGGCCCGGGTGCCCACCGCGGCCGGGCACACGGTGAGCAGCTGGCAGGTGACCGCCGACGGCCTGCTCGTCTCGTCCGGCCCGGCGGGTGGCGGCCTCAGCGTGGAGCACACCTACGCCTGGAATGGCACATCCTTCGCCGAATAGCCGATGGAATGCCACTCTGTGGGACGGGCAAGTGATATGCGCGACCCGTCCCACCGGAGAGTGTCGCGTTTATCACGTTCCGCATGGTTTCACTGGGGGGGCCGTGTCAACGCTATTCCCTACCTCCGACGTAGGCTGACCTTAATCGAGACGTAACAGCACACCACCCCAGCAGGAGGTCGCGTCCAGTGGCCGAACATCGTGAGGGCGCCGGGCAGGCCGGGCAGCTCAGCGAGCACGGGCATCCCGCCAAGGAGATCCACCAGCTCGACCGGGTGGTGATCCGCTTCGCGGGTGACTCGGGCGACGGCATGCAGCTCACCGGCGACAGGTTCACGTCGGAGACCGCCCAGCTCGGCAACGACATCTCCACGTTGCCGAACTTCCCGGCGGAGATCCGCGCGCCTGCCGGCACGCTGCCCGGCGTGTCGAGCTTCCAGGTCGCCTTCGCCGACTACGACATCCTCACGCCCGGCGACGCGCCGAACGTGCTGGTGGCGATGAACCCGGCGGCGCTCAAGGCGAACATCGCCGACCTGCCCAAGGGCGGCACGATCATCGTCAACACCGACGAGTTCACCAAGCGCAACCTGGCCAAGGTCGGCTACGACAGCAACCCGTTGGAGGACGACTCGCTCGCCGGCTGGGACGTGCACAAGGTCGGGCTGACCAGCATGACCGTGGGCGCGCTGGCCGAGCACCCGGTGAGCAAGAAGGACGCCGAGCGGGCCAAGAACATGTTCGCGCTGGGCCTGCTGAGCTGGCTCTACTCGCGGCCGCACGAGTCCACGATGCACTTCCTGGAGCGCAAGTTCGCCGCCCGCCCCGAGCTGGTCGCCGCGAACAAGGCCGCGTTCAACGCGGGCTGGAACTTCGGCGAGACCACCGAGGGCTTCGCGGTGCGCTACGAGGTGCCGCCGGCGCAGATGGCCCCGGGCAACTACCGCAACATCACCGGCAACACCGCGCTCGCCCTGGGCCTGGTCGCCGCCGGCGTGAAGGCGAAGCTGCCAGTGCTGCTGGGCGCGTACCCGATCACCCCGGCGTCGGACATCCTGCACGAGCTGAGCAAGCACAAGAAGCTCGGCGTGACCACGGTGCAGGCCGAGGACGAGATCGCCGCGATCGGCGTGGCGCTGGGCGCGGCGTACGGCGGCGCGCTGGGCATCACCACCACCAGCGGCCCCGGTGTGGCGCTCAAGGGCGAGACCATCTCGCTCGCGGTGGCCCTGGAGCTGCCGCTGGTGATCGTGGACGTGCAGCGGGCGGGCCCGTCGACCGGCCTGCCGACCAAGACCGAGCAGGCCGACCTGAACATGGCGCTGTTCGGCCGGCACGGCGAGGCGCCCGTCGCGGTGGTGGCCGCGCAGTCCCCGGTGGACTGCTTCCACGCCGCGATCGAGGCCTGCCGGATCGCGCTGAAGTACCGCACCCCGGTCATCCTGCTGTCGGACGGCTACGTCGCCAACGGCTCCGAGCCGTGGCTGCTGCCGGAGATCAGCGAGCTGCCCGACCTGCGCGTCGAGTACGCCAGCGGCCCGAACGGCGAGGACGGCAAGTTCTACCCGTACCTGCGCGACCCGGAGACCATGGCGCGGCCGTGGGCCGTGCCGGGCACGCCGGGGCTGGAGCACCGCATCGGCGGCCTGGAGAAGGCCGACAAGACCGGTGACATCTCCTACGACCCGGCCAACCACGACTTCATGGTGCGCACCCGGGCCGCCCGCATCGAGGCGATCGACGTGCCGGACATCGAGGTCGAGGACCCGTCGGGCGAGGCGAAGGTGCTGGTGCTGGGCTGGGGCTCGACGTACGGCCCGATCGGGGCGGCGTCGCGGGCCCTGCGCCAGCGCGGGGTGAACGTGGCGCAGGCCCACCTGCGGCACCTCAGCCCGCTGCCGAAGAACCTCGGCGAGGTGCTGGCCTCCTACGACAAGGTGGTCATCCCGGAGATGAACCTGGGCCAGCTCGCCCACGTGATCCGGGCGCGCTTCCTGATCGACGTCGTCGGCTACAACCAGGTGCGCGGGCTTCCCTTCACCTCCACCCAGCTGGAGACCATGCTCGAGGAAGTGATCAAGAATGTCTAACGCGGTGCCGGTCCAGCTGTCGGCGAAGGACTTCAAGTCCGACCAGGAGGTGCGCTGGTGCCCGGGTTGCGGTGACTACGCGATCCTGGCCGCGATGCAGACCTTCCTGCCCGAGCTGGGCATCCCTCGCGAGCGCACGGTCTTCGTGTCGGGCATCGGCTGCTCCTCGCGCTTCCCGTACTACCTGAACACGTACGGCATGCACTCGATCCACGGGCGGGCCCCGGCGATCGCCACCGGCCTGTCGGTGTCGCGCCCGGACCTGACCGTGTGGGTGGTGACCGGTGACGGCGACGCGCTGTCCATCGGCGGCAACCACCTGATCCACGCGCTGCGCCGCAACGTGAACATCAAGATCCTGCTGTTCAACAACAAGATCTACGGTCTGACCAAGGGCCAGTACTCGCCCACCAGCGAGATCGGCAAGATCACCAAGTCGACGCCGACGGGCTCCTCGGACGCGCCGTTCAACCCGATCTCGCTGGCGCTGGGCGCGGAGGCCTCGTTCGTCGCCCGCACCATCGACTCCGACCGCAAGCACCTGCAGTCGGTGCTGCGCCAGGCGGCCGAGCACCAGGGTTCGGCGTTCGTGGAGATCTACCAGAACTGCAACATCTTCAACGACGGCGCGTTCGAGGTGCTCAAGGACCCGGAGACGCGCGACGCGTACCTGATCCGCCTGGAGCACGGACAGCCGATCACGTTCGGCAAGGACGGCTCGCACGTCGTCACGCACCCGGCGGGCAGCTTCGGCCTGGCCGTGAGCGAGGCCGGCGCGGTCGACGCGGGCGAGGTGCTGACGCACGACGCGCACGCCGAGGACCCGGCGTACGCGTTCGCGCTGTCCCGGCTGGCCGGACCGGACCTGCGGCACACCCCGGTGGGCGTGTTCCGCTCGGTACGCCGCCCGTCCTACGACGAGCTGGTGCGCAACCAGCTCGACGCGGCGAAGGCGAAGGCCGGCGAGCCCGAGGCCGACCTGGCCGCCCTGCTCAACTCCGGCGACACCTGGACCATCCTGTAACCGGCTGACACGCGAGAACGCCGCCCGCGACCGATCGCGGGCGGCGTTTTCGTCTGCCGTGGTTCAGGACTTCGGCTCGGTCTTCGTCTCCAACTGGCCGCGCTCGCCGGCGAACTTGTCCTTCACGTCGGCGACCTTCTTGTCGAAGTACATGATCGAGCCGACACTGCCCGCGTCGGCCCACACGCAGACCGCCATCGGCGTGTTGTCCGAGGTCATCGCGGCGCACTTGGCCACGCCGCCGAGCGGCCCGGCAGGCACGTCCACCCAGGGCTCGGTCACCTTCGAGGTGCCCGTCACCGCTTTCGTGATCTCGTCCAGCTCCGCCTTCGGGTTCAGCACCGGCAGCGCCGCGGCGAACGCCATGGCCATGTTCTTGCTCTTCACATCCCCGTAGAAGGCCGCGACCGAGTCGGTCACCCCGGGCTCGTCACTGATCATCTGGGCCTTCAGCTCGCCGGCCGCCTTCACCAGGTCGGCCTCGGTGCTCTTCTCCCGGCCGCCGAGCTGCGTCGGCTCCTTCACCGTGATGCTCGCGGCCTGCTCGGCCGTGTTCGCGGCGTCGGCGATGAAGTCCTTGAGGAAGAAGTACCCGCCGCCGGCCCCGCCGCCGCAGAGCACCAGCAGCACCACGAGCGTGATCCACAGGCCCTTGCGGGACTTCTTGTACGGCGGGTCGGGCTCGTAGCGGCGCTTGCTGCGGGGCTCGTGGCCGGCGAACGGGTCGTCGTCGACGCTCACGTCGCCCAGGAAGCCGCCCTGCTGCCCGTACCCGCCCTGCCCCGTGGGCCGGCCGTACGCCGCGGGCTGGCCGTAGGGCTGCTGCTGGGGCTGGCCGCCCTGGGCCGGGTAGCCGGCCTGGCCGTAACCGCCCTGCTGGCCGCCGTACCCACCCTGTGCGCCGTACCCACCCTGCTGTGGATATCCACCCTGGCCGTAACCACCCTGCTGTGGGTAACCGTCGCCATGCTGTGGGTAACCACCGTCCTGGTGACCGTAGCCGCCCTGCTGTGGATAACCGCCCTGGACACCCGGCCCGTCCTGCTGCGAATAGCCGCCTGCCTGCGGATATGCGCTCTGCGCGGGGTATCCGCCATAGCCCTGCTGGGCTTGTCCGCCGCCGTATCCGCCCGATCCGGCGTACCCGCCGTCCTGTGGATAACCTCCGACCGGTGGATAACCCGGCTGCTGTGGATAACCACTGTTCTGCTGGGGATAGCCGTATTGCTGGGGATATGTGCCGTTGGTGCCGGAGGTCGGTGCCGACGGGGGCTGGCCGCGCCCGTCGTCCTCGCCGAGGCGCCGCCACGGGTCTGTCGGGTGACCCTCCGGCTCGTCGCGGCGCGAACCGTAGTCGGAGTAGGACATCTCAGCTCCCCACGCTGTGGCAGGCGACACGCTGTCACCGTCCGCCAGATGGTAGCGGCAGATGAGAAGTCCTCGGGAACCCTACCCATCGAGCCTCTTGCGTTCTTGGCCGGAGAATGAAAGTTTTCTTCGGACTGCACATTGCTACTGGAGGAATTCTCATGCGCATGAGACTGATCGCGGCCGCGGCCGCGACAGCGCTGCTCGGCGCGCTGCTGGTGCCCGGCGGCGCGCAGGCAGACCTGCTGTCCTCCGCGCCGGCGGCCACGCCGGACGCGACGGAGTGCACGCTCAACCCCGCACTGCCCAAGCGGCAGCTGCGGGCGATGTGGATCGCCAGCGTAGTCAACATCGATTGGCCGAGCGCCCCCGGCAAGGCCGAGGAGGAGCTCAAGGCGGAGTACCGCGGCTGGCTCGACCTCGCCCAGCGGCTCAACCACAACGCCGTCGTGGTGCAGATCCGCCCCACCGCGGACGCGTTCTGGCCCTCGCCGTACGAGCCCTGGTCGGAGTGGCTGACCGGCAAGCGCGACAACGTCGGGCCGGGCTGGGACCCGCTGGCCTTCCTGGTCGCCGAGTCGCACGCCCGCAACCTGGAGTTCCACGCCTGGTTCAACCCCTACCGCGTCTCCATGCCGACCAGCGCCAGCGGCCTGGGCGCGGGCACCGACGTCAACAACCTCGCCCCCGGCCACCCGGCCCGGGTGCACCCGGACTGGGCGCTGGCCTACCCGGTCAACGCGGCCGGCAGCCGGCTCTACTACAACCCGGGCATCCCGGAGGTACGCCGGCACGTGCAGGACGCGATGATGCACGCGGTCGAGAACTACGACATCGACGGCGTGCACTTCGACGACTACTTCTACCCGTACCCGGCGGCCGGGCAGGACTTCCCCGACCAGGCCACCTTCGAGCAGTACGGGGCCGGCTTCGCCAGCAAGGCGGACTGGCGGCGCAACAACATCGATCTGCTGGTGCACGAGATGAGCCAGCGCATCAAGGCCGCCAAGCCGTGGGTGAAGTTCGGGGTCAGCCCGTTCGGCATCTGGCGCAACAAGGCCGCCGACCCGCTGGGCTCGGAGACCAACGGCACCCAGTCCTACGACGCCAACTTCGCCGACACCCGCAAGTGGGTCAAGGAGGGCTGGCTGGACTACATCGTGCCGCAGGTCTACTGGAACATCGGGCTGGCCGTGGCCGACTACGCCAAGCTCGTCCCGTGGTGGTCCGACGTGGTCGCGGGCACGAACACGCAGCTCTACATCGGCCAGGCCGACTACAAGATCGCGACGGCCGGGCAGCCGGCCGCGTGGTTCGATCCGGCCGAGATGAGCAGGCACCTCACCTTCAACCGCGACTACCACGTGTCCGGCAACGTGCACTTCAGCGCGGTGCAGGTGCGGGCGAACCGGATCGGCGCCACCGACGTGTACGCCGCCGACCACTACAGCAAGCCGGCCCTGGTGCCGGCCATGCCCCACCTGCCCAGCAAGCCGCTGCTGTTCCCGGTCGTCACCAAGGCCGACCGGAGCGATGCGGGGATCGCGTTGCAGTGGCAGCCGCTGGCCGACGGGGCGGGCCCCTTCGGCCAGGCCGCGTCGTACGCGGTCTACCGCGTGAACGGCCTGCGGATCCTGCCGAGCGCCTGCGACTTCGCCGACGCGACGAACCTGGTCGCGACGACCCGGGGCACGGAGTTCACCGACACCACCGCGGTGCCCGGCCAGCGCTACACCTACTTCGTCACCTCGCTGGACCGGCTCTACAACGAGAGCCTGCCCAGCCCGGCCCGCTTCGTCCCCTGATCCGGGGGTAGAGCACGCACCCCTTCGCGTGCTCGTGAGAAAGGGCGCCCGCCGAGACCCGGTGGGCGCCCTTTCCCGTCCGTCGTCAGAGGTGCAGGGCCGGGTCCACCCCGACGGCCTGCCACAACTCGGTCCACGGCAAGGTGCGCTTCTCCGGGTGCCCGACGAAGAACAGCGTCCCGTCCGGCTTCACGACCTGTACCACCAGGTCGCCGGCCATCACCGCCACGGCCGGTGCGCCGGGCACTCCCGCGCCGCCACCGGGCAGCTTGCGCCCCAGCTCGGGCATCAGCTCCGGCTCCCCCGACGGGTCCTCGGCGGGAACCGCGCCGACGTGGATGCGCACCGCCGTGGTGACCCCGCCGACGGTGAGCTGACCCAGCCAGTCGAAGTTCTCCAGGCGCAGCCGGTGCAGCGCGGAGTCGGCCGGGCAGGCGGCGTCGAAGGTCGCGGCGTCGTACGGGACCAGCCGCGCGGGTGGCGTCGCACCCGGGCTGCACACGTGCATCTGCCGGCGCAGGGTCTCCAGCCCGGTCACCCCGGGCGCCTCCCGGGCGATCGCCGCCTGGAGGACCTCGAGCAGCCGCTGCGCCCGCTCGTCCGGCGTCTCCGCTCTCGTGGACGGCGTGGACACGGCCGCTGAGGCCGCCACCGGCAGCCCCGGCCCGGGTGCCACGGCGCCGAGCAGGCTCACCGCGGACAGCGCCGCGACCGCGGACAGGACCAGCCCGCCCGAGGCGGCCGCGATCCGGCGGCCCCGCTCGGCGCGCCTGCCCCGGTGGACCAGGTCGTCGATGTCGATGGCGGTACGCGGGGCGGTGCCCACGTACTCGTCCAGGGTGTCTCGATAGTCGTTCATAGCCGTCCCTCTGCATTCGCCTCGATTGCCAGGCCACGCAGGGTCTCGAGCCCCCGAGCCGACTGGCTCTTCACGGTTCCCTCGGAGATGCCGAGCAGGTTCGCGGTCTGCTCGACCGACAGGTCGCAGTAGAAGCGCAGCACCACCACCGCCCGCTGGCGCGGGCCCAGCGAGCGCAGCAGCCGGCCGATGCCGGTGCGGTCACCCGGCTCGACCGGTGCGGCCGCGACCTCGGGCAGCTCCGCCTCCGGCCGCTCGCGCCGCCACGGCCGCCGCCGCTCGTCCAGCCAGGCGTTGGTCAGCATGCCGCGCACGTAGGCGTCGACGTTGTCCGCCCGGCGGACCCGCGACCAGGACCGGTAGAGCTTCAGCAGCACCGTCGACACCAGATCGTCGGCGGCGTGCCAGTCGTGGCAGAGCAGGAACGCGATGCGCCGCAGGCTCTCCAGCCGTGCCGCCACGTACTCCCGGTACTCCGGTTCGTCCTCGCGCCTCACGCCGTTCCTTCCCGTCGTCTCCAGGCAGGGGACGTAAGCATCGGGCAGCGGGGTTGCAAGCCCTTGCCGTGCCGGAAAAATCAACACTTCCGAAACATGGGCGCAACGACTACATTCAGCTCCACCGATGCACACCCCAGCGTCGGGCAACCGGCTCGTTGAACCCCTGACGAACCCTATTCGCCGAGGTGAAGCCATGTCCCGCCTGCGCATGCTGCTCGCCCCCGCGGCCGCGATGATCGCCGTTCTCGCGATCGCCTCGCCGGCCGCCGCGGTCACCCCCGCCGAGAAGCTGTCCGTGATGTCGAGCTGGAGCCAGACCAGCGTCAGCAGTTACAACGCGTGGAACAGCGCGCGGCAGAACCAGGGCGCGTGGGCGGCGTACGCCTTCGACTGGAGCACCGACTACTGCTCCAGCAGCCCGGACAATCCGCTCGGCTTCGACTTCAAGCTGTCCTGCCACCGGCACGACTTCAACTACCGCAACTACAAGGCGATGGGCCAGTTCTCGGCGAACAAGGCCCGCATCGACAGCGCGTTCTACGAGGACCTCAAGCGCAAGTGCGCGACGTACAACGTCGTCGTGCGGCCCGCCTGCACCAGCCTCGCCTGGACGTACTACCAGGCCGTCAAGCAGTTCGGCAGCGTCGGCGCGGTGAGCCAGACCGACATCGCCAAGGCGCAGAAGCTGAAGGACGACGCGCTGCGCCGCGTCGCCGAGAACGACTGACCACGCCCGCTCCCGCGGTTCCTGCGCAGGCTTCCCGATCCGTCTCCGGGAAGGCTGCGCAGGACTGCGTTCGGGGCCTGTTCAGGAACCGCTGGGCAGCTCGGCGAAGCGGCTGGAGTCCACCGCGAGATCGGGGTGCTCCACGGCCAGCGCCAGCGACGCCGTCTCCCCCAGCGACATCGCGGCCCCCCGGGCGTACGCCTCGTCGAACACCGGGTCACCGAGCGCGGCCCGGGCCGCCTCCTGCTGCGCGGTCCAGAACGGGGCGAAGATTCCCGGCCCGCAGTGCAGCCGCACCGTCGTCGACTCGGCCGCCCCGAACAGCGTCGCCGCCGTCATCGCGTCCCCGCCCTGCACACACCGCGCCGCCATCGCCTTGACGGCCACGCAGGCACGCCCGTGGAAGCCGTACGCCATGCGCGAGCGCAGCGCCACGGTCAGGTGCTCGTGCGCGGCGACGAGGTCGCCCCGGCGCAGCGCCACCATGCCCAGCAGCAGGTCCAGGGTGCGCCGCCCGCGCTCGGCCGGGCGCAGCTGCTCCAGCTGGCGGGAGGCGGCCAGCAGGGTGGCGGCCTCGTCCAGCGCGCCGCGCAGCCACAGCAGCTCGGCCAGGTTGCACACCGCGAACAGCGCGTCCGGCGCGACGTCGTACCGGGTCGCCCAGGCGAGCACCTCGCGGCAGGCCTGCTCGGCGTCGTCGGGCTTGCCCGCGTCGCGCAGCGCGCCCGAGCGCCCGGCCAGTACCCGGGCCAGCAGGCCCGGATCCCCGGCCCGGCGGCCGGCGGCCTCGGCGCGCCGGCTGAACCGCAGCTCCTCGACGAACTCCCCGTCGACGGCGGCGTGGCCCGAGTGCGCGTGGTAGGCGCGCGCCAGCTCGGCGTCGGGCACCTGCTCACCGGTCTCGGACAGGCGGGCGTACAGCCGGAACAGCCACAGCCGGCCCTCCCGGGCCAGGCCCCGCTCCCGCCACCACTGGTCGAGCCCGCAGGAGATCTGCAGCCCGGAGCGGGCGCTGCCGCCCGTGCCGCACCAGCGCAGCGCGGCGCGCAGCTCCGCGACGAGCGGGTCGATCGAGTACAGCGACAGGGTCACCGGCTGCCCGTCGGGCCCGCGACCGACCGCGTGCAGCGCGCGCAGCGCCCAGGCCACGTGCCGGTCCCGGGCCGCCGCCTCCTCGCCGTGCGCAGCGAGCCGCCGGGCGGCGTACCCCCGGATCGGGTCGAGCATGCGGTAGGTGGTGCCGTGCGCGCCCGGCTCGGCCTGCACCAGCGACTTGTCCACCAGCACGGTGAGCGGGCCGAGCGGGTCGCCGTCCATGAGCGACTCCACCCCGGCCAGGCTGACCGGCCCGGCGAAGACCGACAGCCAGCGCAGCAGCCGCGCCGCGTCGTCCGGCAGGGTGCGGTAGGACCAGGTCACCGTGGCCTGCATGGTGGCGTGCCGGGCGTGCGCACCCGAGTGCGGCGGGCCCGCGTCCAGGGCCTGCAGCGGATCGCTCTCCTCGGCGGTCAGCTCGGCGTGCAGCCGGGCCGCCAGCTCACCGCCGGACAGCACCCGCAGCCGCGCCGCGGCCAGCTCGATCGCCAGCGGCAGCCCGTCCAGGCGGGCCGCCACCCGGGCCAGGTCGGCCAGTTCTGCCGGCTCGACCGCGCGCCCGCCCCGGGCCGCCGCGGTGCGCTCGGCCAGCAGCGTGACCGCGTCGCTGACACCGCCGCCCGCGGCGGGCGCGAGCGACAGCGGCGGGATGCGCCAGACCAGCTCGCCCGCGATGCCCAGCGGTTCCCGGCTGGTCGCCAGCACGGTCACCTCGCGCGCCCCGGCCAGCAGCTGGGCCACCAGCGGCGCGACGACGCCCAGCTGCGCCTCGCAGGTGTCCAGCAGCAGCATCAGCCGGCGGGTCGAGGCGTGCTCGACCAGCGTCTCGACGACCGGGCGGCCCGGCTCCGGGCGCAGCCCCAGCACCGTGGCGACGGTGAAGGCGAGCAGGCCGGGGTCGGTGACGCCGGCGATGTCGACACTCCAGATGCCGTCCGGACAGGACTCGATGAGGTCGTGCGCGACGGCCACCGCCAGCCGCGACTTGCCCGCCCCGCCCGCGCCCACCACGGTCACCAGCCGGTGCGCCGACAGCAGCTCGGCCAGCTCGGCACGCTCCGGATGCCGCCCCACGAACGAGGTCAGCGGGCTGGGCAGGTTGTGCGGCGCGGTGCGTTCGGTGCGCGGGCGCGGGAAGTGCTGCTCCAGGTCGGGTGCGACGAGCTGGAACAGCCGCTCGCGGCCGTCGAAGCCGCGCAGCCGGTGCAGTCCCAGGTCCAGCAGCCAGGCCTGGTCCGGCAGGTGCGACGCGGCCTGCGCGGTCGACGCGGAGAGCAGGATCTGCCCGCCGTGCGCCGCCGCGGCGACCCGGGCCGCGCGGTGCACCTCGGGGCTGGCGTACTCGCCGCCGTGCGGCTGGGCGATTCCGGTGTGGAGCCCCATCCGCACCTTGGGCTGCGCCTGCGGGTCGGACCAGGTGTGGGCTTCGAGTGCGCGCTGCGCGCCGGCGCACGCCTCCACCGCGGTCGAGGCGTCGGCGAAGGCGAAGAAGTAGGAGTCGCCCTCGGTGAACAGTTCCACACCACCGGCCGCCGCGAGCACGGCACGCAGCACCCGCCGGTGCTCGTGGAGCACCGGCCGGTAGCCGTCACCGAGCATCTGGGCCAGTCGGGTCGAGCCCTCGATGTCGGTGAACAAGAACGTCACCTGCCCCCGAGGCAGATGTGTACGCTGCTGCACGCGCGGATAACCTCCGCCCCCCTGGAAGTCGCGGTTCATGCTGCCGTACCCCCACCTGCACAGGACATCGTGAGAACGGGTTGATCGAGCCGTCCGAGGTGTCACCACCCGCAAACGGCGGAGACGATCGGCGCCGTGTCGAGCTTGCAACCGTCGTAACGACGACACCGCAGGGCGGATGTGGGCCGTGAGGTCACAACCGGATCACCCGAGCCGCCGCCGACGGACAGGGCGTGCGCACGACAATGCGGCGCGCGCGAGGCATACTCGACCCGTGCGGGACGGGGAGGACACCACGGAAGCGGCGGCGCGGGCTCGGAAGCCGGCCGCCGAGGATGCTGTCGGCGCGGCGGCGCCGGCGGACGCGGAAACCGTTGCCGCAACAGCGGCCGAGGCCGACGGTGACGCCGTGACCAGGCCGAACGCAGTGACCACGGCGGACACGGTGACCACGTCGGACACTGCGCCCGCGCAGGACACCGCGACCGTCCCGGGCGCCGAGCCGGTGCCCGAGGCGATGCCCGCGATCTCGGTCGGGGCGGCGATGGTGCGGCTGCGGTCGGCGGCGATGGACGCGGGCCGCGTGGTCTGGCGACAGTCGCGCCGCCCGGTCGGCCGGCTCACCACCACGGGCGTCACCCTCGCGCTGCTGGTCGCCGCGGCCGGCGCGTCCGGCGCGCTGCTGATCCCGTCCCTGGTCGGGGCCAAGGCCGCGCCCGCGCCCTCGCCGTCGGTGTCGAGCGAGGCACCCGCGAGCGCGACGCCGAGCCCCAGCTTCGAGCCGACTCCATCGGCCACCGCCGCACCCAGCCCCGCGGCCCGGCCGGCCGCCGCGTTCCACCGCTGGGCCGAGGCCACCTCCGCGAAGGTGAACGTCCCGGTGACGGCCCTGGAGGCGTACGCGTACGCCGAATGGGTGGTGACGTCGACCCGTCCGTCGTGCAAGCTGCGGTGGACCACGCTCGCCGCGATCGGCAAGATCGAATCCGACCACGGCCGCGCCAAGGGCGCGAAGCTCGGCGACGACGCCAAGGCGCTGCCGCCGATCATCGGGCCCGCCCTGGACGGCACCAAGAACACCAAGAAGATCAACGACACCGACGCGGGCCGGCTCGACCTCGACAAGAAGTGGGACCACGCGGTCGGCCCCATGCAGTTCATCCCGACGACGTGGACGACCTACGGGGTGGACGCCGACAACGACCAGCTCACCGACCCGCACGACCTCGACGACTCGGCCCTGGCGGCGGCGTACTACCTCTGCGCGCCGAACAAGGACCTGACCGTCGTGGCCAACTGGAAGTCGGTGGTGCTGTCGTACAACAACGTCGGGGTGTACCTGCAGAAGGTGTACGACACCGCGCAGGCGTACGGTCGCAGTAGTCAGTCCTGATCCACCGGACGTCTCGCACAGTTCAGCGAAACGGCCCATAACACTACCGTCCGCCACCGCCTACGTCATTGAACGCCACTCAGAGTAATGGTTTGCATACGATGACAGGTGGGACCCTTCCGTTTCGGGGGCGCAGTGTGCAAGCTGGACAAGTGAAGGTGCGCGAATGGGATCCCCGTACCGCCGCCGCCACTGAGATCACCTCTCTGGTCGCACTCCTCAACGAGGTGTCCGCGGTCGACCTACCTGATGATCCGCTGTGGCAAGACGGCAGGATGCGCGACTACCTGGCGGTCACCATGCCCGGTGAACGCAAGATGATGTGGCTGGTCGAGGAGAACGAGGGCGACGCCGCGCGCGGCGTGGCCCCGCTGGGCGCCGGGAGCATCATCCTGCTGGGCGACATCGGCGTCGTCGAGATCCTCGTCCACCCCAAGGCACGCCGCCAGGCCATCGGCCGCGCGCTGCTGACCGAGCAGGTGCGGGTCGCCCTGCGCAAGGGTTTCACCACGCTGGGCGTCGAGGTGGCCGGCGGCACGTCCGCGGTCGACTTCTACCAGGCGTACGGCTTCACCCTGGCGTTCACCGAGATCCGCAGCGTGCTGCGGCTCGACACGGTCGACTGGTTCTCCCTCGGCGACATGGCCGCCGGCGTCGGCGCGGGCTACCAGATCGAGTTCTACGCCGACGGCCCGCCCGAGCACCTGATCGCGCCGTACGCGGCTGCCAAGGCCGAGGTGCGCGACGACTACGACCTCGGCGACCTGGAGCTGCGCCCGAGCTCCTACGAGCCGGAGCGGCTGCTCGCCAGCCTGCGCACCCTGGCCGCCCGGGGCCTGCAGCTCTACGTCGTGGTCGCCGTGCAGGAGAAGACGGGCGAGGTCGCCGGCCTGACCGAGGTCGTGGTGCCGGCCCAGCGCCCCGGCCGCGCCGACCAGTACGACACCGTCGTCGTGCCGCGCCACCGCGGCTACGGCGTGGGCCGCGCCATCAAGGCCCGGATGCTGTTCGAGCTGCGCTCGGCCGAGCCGAACCTGACCGAGGTGCAGACCTGGAACGCCGCGGTCAACGAACCCCTCATCAAGGTCAACCAGGAGCTCGGCTTCGTCGCCGACCGCCAGTGGCTGGAGTACGAGGGCGACGTCGTGGAACTGGCCGCCAACCTCCGCATAAGCTGATCCGATGCCACGCTACGACTTCCGCTGCCGCGCCTGCGGCGACACGTTCGAGGTGAACCGGCCGATGGCGGCCGCGGCTGACCCCGCGCCCTGCCCGGCCGGCCACGACGACACCGTGAAGCTGCTGACCACCGTGGGCCTCGCCGGCCGCGGCGGCGCCGTCCCCGCGCCCTCCGGTGGCGGTGGCGGTGGCGGTGGCGGTGGCGGTGGTTGCTGCGGCGGCGGCTGCTGCAGCTGACCCGTCCCGCGCCGTCGGGCTCGCCCTCGCCCTCGCCCTAGCCGGGGCACGATCGCCGTCTGCGGACACAACGTGAGGTCGCACCACACTTCGTGACATGAAACGGCGATCACGTGCCCGTTTCGCTGCCGCCGCCCAGGTCAGGAACACGCGCCGAACGCATTTGCTCTGCACCCATTTGCTTGCTCTGCACCCACATACGCAACGGGTGGTGACCTTCCGACTGTTGCGCCGATGGGTGCAGAGCAAGGCTTTGGGTGCAGAGCAAATGCGTTCGGCGGGTACATATGAGCTGGGCGGATGAGGAGACGCCGAACCGCCGGTTATCCACAGGGCCGGTGGTTGTCCACAGGTTCGGGGAGCGGTGGTTGCAAGTCCGGGGGCCGGCGGTGAGGCTGGCGGGTATGCCACGTCCTCGCAAGGAGAGCCTGCCCGGCGAGCCGTTCCCCGTCGTGGGGCTGATCCGGGCCGCCCGCCGCCGTGCCGATCTCAGCCAGCGTGAGCTGGCCAAGGGCGCCGGACTGCACGCGTCGACGGTGGGCCGGATCGAGGCCGGCGAGCTGTGGCCGAGCCTGATCGCCTTCCGGAAGATCATGGGGGCGGCGGGTTACTACCTCACCGTGGTCGACGACGACGGGCACGTGCTGATGCCGATGAGCGAACGGCGTGATCAGGAGCTGCGCGACGGCGCCGAACGCCGCTATCCCTCACACCTGGATCTGATCCTCGACCCGCGGCCGGGCGAATGGTGGGCGGATCAGTACGGCCTGGCCCGGCCGCCGGAGACGTTCCTGCGCGACCGGGCACGGCGCGACGCGCAGCGGCGGCGCAGCCAGTGGGAGGTCCGGGTGAAGAAGTACCGCAACGACCCGGAGCCGCCCGAGGTGTACTAGTAGTCGGCGCGCAGGCGGCGGGCGGCGTCGGTGGCCCAGTAGGTCAGGATCAGCTGGGCGCCGGCGCGGCGGATGGAGTGCAGGGTCTCCATCATCACCCGGTCGCGGTCGATCCAGCCGTTGGCGGCGGCCGCCTCGACCATCGCGTACTCGCCGCTGACCTGGTAGGCCGCGACCGGCACGTCGACCATGTCGCGGACCGCGGCGACCACGTCGAGGTAGGGCAGCGCGGGCTTGACCATGACGATGTCGGCGCCCTCGGCGACGTCCAGCGCGACCTCGCGCAGCGACTCCCGCAGGTTCGCCGGGTCCTGCTGGTAGGTGCGCCGGTCGCCGTCCAGCGAAGACTCGACCGCGTCGCGGAACGGGCCGTAGAACGCGGAGGCGTACTTGGCCGCGTACGCCAGGATCGTGGTGTCGCGGTAGCCGGCCTCGTCCAGGGCCCGGCGGACCACGGCGACCTGGCCGTCCATCATCCCGGAGGGGCCGACCACGTGCACGCCGGCGGCGGCCTGGGCCACCGCCATGCGGGCGTACGCCGCCAGGGTCGCGTCGTTGTCGACGGAGCCGTCGGGGCGCACCAGGCCGCAGTGGCCGTGCGAGGTGAACTCGTCCAGGCACAGGTCGCTCATCACCACGACGCTGTCGCCGACCTCGGCGACCACGTCGCGGATCGCGACGTTGAGGATGCCGTTCGGGTCGATGCCGCCGGAGCCGACGGCGTCCTTCTCGGCCGGGATGCCGAACAGCATGACCCCGCCGATGCCGGCCTGGGCCGCCTCGGCGACCGCCTTGCGCAGCGACTCGCGCGAGTGCTGGAGCACGCCGGGCAGCGACTTCACGGGGCGGGGCTCGGCGAGGCCCTCCTTCACGAACAGCGGCAGGATCAGCTCGGCCGGGTGCAGCCGGGTCTCGCTGACCATCCGCCGCATCGCCGCGGTGGTGCGCAGCCGTCGCGGCCGCACGTTCGGGAAGGACATCACGCACTCCCTGCTTTCCTGTGACCGGGGTGTCCCCGACGCTGCCTATAACGACGTCGGGGACACTTCGATCACGCGGTGGTCCGCCGCGGGCTCAGCGGAAGCGCAGGGCCGTGGGGCCCTGGACCTTTGAACCGCGGCGCTGCTTGGCGGGCATCGCGGCAAGCCGCTCGCGCAGCTCGACGGCGTACATCGCGAGCGCCTCGACCAGGTCGGGGACGGACGCGTGCTCGGGCTGCACGTCGACGCGCAGACCGAACTCCAGTGCGGTCTCGGCCGTCTTCGGGCCGATCACCGAGACCACCGTACGCTGGTGCGGTTTGCCGGCGATACCGACGAGATTGCGGACTGTGGAGCTTGACGTGAAGAGCACCGCGTCGAAACCACCCGACTTGATGGCGTTGCGGATCTCCTCCGGCGGCGGCGCGGCGCGCACGGTCCGGTAGGCGGTGACGTCGTCGACCTCCCAGCCGCGCTCGGTGAGCCCGGCGGCGAGCGTCTCGGTAGCGATGTCGGCGCGGGGCAGCAGCACCCGGCCCACCGGGTCGAAGATCTCGTCGTACGGCGCGAACTCGGCGAGCAGGCCCTCGCTGGACTGGTCGCCCGCGGGCACCAGCTCGGGCTGGATGCCGAAGGAGCGGACCGCCTCGGCGGTCGCCTCGCCGATGCAGGCGATCTTGACGCCGCCGAAGTGGCGGGCGTCGAGGCCGTGCTCGCCGAACTTCTCCCACACCGCGCGCACCGCGTTGGCGCTGGTGAAGATCACCCACGCGTACCGGCCGTCGACCAGGCCCTTGATCGCCCGCTCCATCTGGGCCGGGGTCCGGGGCGGCTCGACCGCGATCGTCGGCACCTCGCACGGGATCGCCCCGTACGCCCGCAGCCGCGCGCTCATCACGCCCGCCTGCTCCTTGGTGCGCGGCACCAGCACGCGCCAGCCGTACAGCGGCCGCCGCTCCCACCAGCCGAGCTTGTCCAGGTGCTGGACGCCGCCGCCGACGGTCACCACGACCCGGCCGGAGAAGCCCAGCGCGGCGGCGACGAAGCTGTCCACCGACGAGGTGGTGGTGTACTGCGTGTCCCCGGTGCCGTCGCCGGTGATCGCCACCGGGGCGGTGCCGTCGACGCCCGCGGCCAGCAGGCCGTCGCGCACCGAGGCGAGGTCGCCGGCGTCCACGGCCAGCGCGACCGAGCCGTGCCGCACCGCGGCGGCCAGCCCGTCGAAGTCGAGCGTGGTGACGTCGTCGACGTCGGCGGCGGTGCGTACGCCGGTCAGCGGCACGCCCGCATAGGTCGCCACACCGGCGGCCTGGGGCACGCCGGGCACGACGGCGAAGCGCACGTTGGTCCGGGCGACGGCCTGGACCTCCTTGACCACGGCGTCGTGGCCGAACGGGTCACCGGTCACCAGGTGCACCGCGTTGCGCCCCGAACGCGCCTCGGACAGCAGCACCTTGGCCACGTCCCCGGGCACGCCCTCGGCGGGGCTGTATTCGGTCAGGTCGCCGGTCTCGGCCTTGAGCGTGTCGAGCAGCGCGTCGGGCACGCTGCGGTCGTACACGATGTGGTCGGCTTCGAGCAGCGTGTCGTACGCGCGGCGGGTGAGCAGTCCCGGGTCGCCGGGTCCAGCCCCGACGAACGCGACGTGCCCGGCGGGCTTACGGGTGCGGGTCATTCTGCACTCCCAAGTACATTCTCGGCACCGTCTTCGAGCAGGTCGGCGGCCAGGGCCCGCCCGATCTGCTCGGCATCGGCGAGCGTTCCGGTGCGCGACAGCCGGAGGGCGAACCGCCCGTCCACGCTGATCACCGCACCGCGCAGGTAGATCTCGTCGTCTTCGGTTGTCTCGGCCAGCGCGGCGACGGGTGCGCTGCACCCTGCCTCCAGCGCGGCCAGCAGCGCCCGCTCGGCGGTGACCGCCGCACGGGTCGCCCGGTGGTCGAGAGCCGCGAGGGCCTCGACCAGGTCGGCATCTGCGGACCGGCACTCGACGGCCAGCGCGCCCTGGGCGGGCGCGGGCAGCATCAGCATCGGGTCCAGGATCTCGGTGACCTCACCGGCGCGGCCCAGCCGGGCCAGGCCGGCGCGGGCCAGCACGACCGCGTCCAGCTCGCCGTCGGCGACCTTGCGCAGCCGGGTGTCCACGTTGCCGCGGATCGGCACGGTGGTGACGGGCAGGCCCAGCGCGTTGATCTGCGCGATACGGCGCAGCGCGCCGGTGCCGATGACGGCGCCGGCGGGCAGCTCGGCCAGGGTCAGCCCGTCCCGGGCGATCAGGGCGTCGCGCGGGTCGGCCCGCTCGGGCACGGCCGCGATGGCCAGGCCGTCGGCGGGCGCGGTGGGCAGGTCCTTGTACGAGTGCACCGCGAAGTCGATCTCCTTCGCGGACAGCGCGTCACGCAGCGCGGACACGAACACGCCCACGCCGAGCTGCTGCACGGGCGCGGACGAGCGGTCGCCCGCCGTCGCGATCTCCACGAGCTCGACCGGCAGCCCGGTCGCCGCGGTGACCATGTCGGCCACGGTCTGCGACTGCGCCATCGCCAGGGCGCTGCCTCGCGTACCCAGCCGGAGCACTCCTGAGCGGCTCATCAGGCACCCCCCTTCAAATCTGGCACGTCGGCCACCGTCGTGTGGTCCGGCGATCCGGGGATCACCGACAGGTCGAACAGGTCGCGCAGCAGGCTGGCGTACGCCTCCCCGCCGGGCTCGGCGGCCAGCTGGCGCACCCGCACGGTGGGCTGGTGCAGCAGCCGCTGCACGATCCGGTGCACGGTGTGCGCCACGTCGGCGCGCTGCTCGTCGGTCAGGTCGGTGCGGCGCTGGGCGAGGCGGCGCAGCTCGGCGCTGACCACGTCCTCGGCCCGGGCCCGCAGCGCGGCGACCGTCGGCGCCACCTCGGCGCCGCGCAGCCAGCTCGCGTACGAGTCGACCTCGCCGGCGACGATCTGCTCCACGGCCGCGACCTCGCGGTCCGCGGACGAGCGGGGGCAGACCGGCGCGCCGGACGTGGCCGGGTCGAGCACGGTGCCCAGGCGCGCGACGTCGACGAGTCGCACCCCGGGAAGCTCGGCGACGGCCGGCTCGACATCGCGCGGCATCGCCAGATCGATGATAGTCAGGATCTTGGCGGACCCGGTGCGCGCCGCACCGACATTGCCCGTGGTGAGCACGTGGCCGGTCGAGGCGGTCGCGGTGATCACGACATCGGCGTCGACCAGCAGCTCGGGCAGGCGCTCCATGGGGGCGGCGGTGGCACCGTACGCGTCGGCGAGCCGCTGCGCGCGGTCCAGGCCGCGGTTGACCACGGTGACCGTGCCCGCGCCGCGGCGGGTCAGCTCGGCGACGGCCAGCGCGCCCATCGCCCCGGCCCCGACCACCAGCCAGCGGTGGCAGTCCGCGGAGTTCGCGACGGCGTGGTCCAGCGCGGCGCTGACCATGCTGCGCGGCGCGTGGTCGATGCCGGTCTCGGCGTGCGCCCGCTTGCCTACCCGCAGCGCCTGCTGCAGCAGCTCGTGCAGCACCTTGCCGGCCGCGTCGACCTCGGTTGCCTGCTGGTACGCCTCGCGGAGCTGGCCGAGGATCTGCGCCTCGCCGGCCACCATCGAGTCGAGCCCGGCGGCGACCCGGAAGACGTGGCGCACCGCGTCCTGGCCGTGGTGCACGTACAGGGTGCTCGCGAGCTGCTCGGCGGGCACGCCGGACAGCTCGGACAGCACCTCGCCGAGGTGGCTCAGGCCGGCGTGGAACGCGGGCACGGCCGCGTAGACCTCGACCCGGTTGCAGGTGGAGACCACGACCGCCTCGGCCAGCTCACCGCCGGCCAGCAGCCGGGGCAGCGCCTGCGGGCCTTCGACCAGCGACAGCTTCTCCAGCAGTTCCACCGGCGCGGTCCGGTACGACGCGCCGACCACGACGAGGTTCACGCGGCCACCTCTCCTCGTGCGGCCGGGCTGCCGTTCACGGCCCCGCCCGCCTCAGCGATCACCCGGGCCACCCGTCCCCGCCCGGCGGCGCGGGCCACCGGGCGGGCCGGTTCGGCCCCGTTGAGTGCCGCCGGGGCGGCAGGTGCTGCCTGGTCGCCGGCCAGGGCCACCGCCTTGGCCAGCTCGGCCCCGCGGGCCGACTTGCGGTGCTCGTGGAACGACAGGATCTGCAGCTCGACGGCGAGGTCGACCTTGCGGACGTCGACCTGCTCGGGAAGGTTGAGCACCACCGGGGCGAAGTTCAGGATGCTGGTGACCCCGGCCGCGACCAGCTGGTCGGCGACGGCCTGGGCGGCTCCGGCGGGGGTGGCCAGCACGGCGATGGAGATCGCCTCCGACTTGACCACCTCGGGGATGTCGCTGATGTGCCGCACGGCAAGCCCGTTGATCAGCTCGCCCACCCGGGTGAGGTCGGCGTCGAACAGCGCGGCGATGCGGAAGCCGCGGCTGGCGAACCCGGCGTAGCCGGCCAGCGCGTGACCGAGGTTGCCGACGCCGACCAGGGCGACGGCGCGGCGCTTGTTCAGGCCGAGGATGTACTCGATCTGGCCGACCAGGGGCTCGATGTCGTAACCGACGCCGCGGGTGCCGTACGAGCCGAGGTGGGAGAGGTCCTTGCGGAGCTTGGCCGAGTTGACCCCGGCGGCGGTGGCCAGGCCCTCACTGGAGACGGTGTCGTGCCCGGTCTCGGCGAGGTGATGCAGAGCACGCAGGTACTCGGGCAGGCGGGCCACGGTGGCCTCGGGCAGGTCCGGGAAATCCGGCTGGCTGCCCAGAGCTGCCGAGGGCGTGACCGCGCCGACACGGCCGGTGATACCGGCTTCGTGACCGGTGCGCTGCTGACTCATGAGACTCCGTGCCGAACAAGGCTTAGACCCCAGATCACATGGCCGAACGGCTCTGTGCTAGCGGGGAACGTCGAGGTAACAGACTAAGCGCTTGTGAACAGGTGCACAAATCGCGATCTTGAAAGCGCGCCCATCCGGGATCACGAATCGGCCAGAATGCCCCCGCGGCATGTGTGCTCCCACTCTGGCCCGACGCCGCTCCGCCCGTCACGGAGAGTCGCCGGAAAGGCGGTTCGCGACGGACGTCCGGATGGGCGCTGCTCCGCGATTATGTCGCAACTATGACAATCGCTCCCAGAACACGCCCGCTCGATTCAGCGCAAACACGCTCAAAGGGAGCCAATCACCCAAAGCACTGATCAGCGTCGCCGTCTCGCGGCTTCCAGAGACGAATGTCACGCCGCGAGCGCGATCGCCTCCAGCAGGCTGTCCGCGACCGGCACGCCGTACGCGCGCAGCTTGGCCGGGTCGGTGAAGCCGCCGGTGTAGAGCACGCAGCGCGCGCCGACCGACGCCGCCGCGTCGGCGTCGTCGATCGAGTCGCCGATCAGCACCACGTCCGCGCCCTCCAGGCACAGCTCGGCCAGGTGCCGCTTCAGGTGGCCCGCCTTGTGCGCCTGCTCGCCGCCCAGCCGCTCGCGCAGCCCGTCCACCCGGATGAAGTGCGACGTCAGCTCGTAGCGGGTGACCGTCGGCACCAGCTCCTCGTGGAACCACATGGACAGCAGCGACTGCGTCCCGGTCCACCCGCGCAGCGCGTCCACCGCGCCGGCCGCCAGCGCCAGCTCGGCCAGACCGGTGCGGTACGCGTCGTGGAACACCCGGTCCAGGTCGGCGAACTCCACCTCGGTGATCGTCCGGCCCAGCACCGAGCCGTAGTACTCGCTGATCGGGCGGCGGAAGTCGCGGCGGTGCTCGTCGGCGGTGACCTTGATCGACAGGCCCGGCGCGGCGGCCGCGAAGGCGGCGTTGGTGGAACTCACGACCAGGTGCAGGTCGTCGACGAGGGTGCCGTTCCAGTCCCAGACAAGGTGCTTCGCGCCGCGCTTCATCGCGCCAGATTACCCGCGTGACCGCTGCTCAGGGTGCCCGCCCCGGCCGCGGGATCAGGCCGCGAGATCGCGGCGCAGGCGCTGCTCCTCGACCCGCCAGTAGCCGTGCTCCCGGCCGTCCAGCACGATCACCGGGATGCGGTCGCCGTACTCGGCCTCCAGCTCCCGGTCGCCGGAGATGTCGACCTCCTCGAACGGCTCGCCGATGCGCTCCAGCACCGCCACCGCGTCCTCGCACAGGTGGCAGCCGGGCCGGGTGTACAGGGTCAGTCGCGTCACGGGCTCATTCTCCCAAGGAGCCGCATGACACAGTCACAGCAGGCCCTTGCGCACCTTGCCGATGATCGAGTACGGCAGGGTGTCGGCGAACTCGATCTCGCTCGGGCACTTGAACCTGGCCAGGTTGCGGGCGCAGTGCGCGGCCAGCTCCGCCGCGGTGACCTCGCCGCGCTGCGCGGGCACCACGACCGCGCGCACCTGCTGCCCGGTCATCGGATGCGGCGCGCCCAGCACGGCCGCCTGGGCCACGCCCGGGTGCGCCAGCAGCACCTGCTCGACCTCGGCCGGGTACACGTTGAAGCCGCTGACCAGGATCAGTTCCCCGAGCCGGTCGACCAGGAACAGGTCGCCGTCGCCGTCGGCGTACGCCACGTCGCGGGTGGGCCACCAGCCGTCGGCGTCCGGGCCGCCCCGGCCGTCGGGCCAGTACCCGGCGAACAGGTTCTCCCCGCGGGCCACCACCTCGCCGGGATCGGTGCCCGGCGAGTCGGGCACGTCGAGGTCGAGGTCGTCCTCCTCGGCCGCGCCGAGCGGCTCCCCGCCCCGCCACACGTCCTCCCCGGCCCGGTTCACCAGGCGCAGCTCGACCCCGGGCAGCGGCCGGCCGATGGAGCCCGGCTTGGCGGACGGGGCGGCGACGGTGGAGGCCAGCACCGGAGCGGTCTCGGTCAGCCCGTACCCGATCTGCACGGTGTGCCCGGTGAGCGCGGTGAAGCGCGCCGCGGCGGCCGGCTCGAGCGCGGCCGCGCCGCACACCGCCAGCCGCACCGAGCGCAGCCGCTCGCCGACGTCCGGCACGGCGCTCCAGGCCAGGAACATCGGCGGCACGCCGACCAGCACGCTGACGGCGTGCTCGGCGATCAGCGCGGCGGACCCGGCGGGGTCGAAGTCGGCGAGCAGCACGCCCGCCGCGCCGTGGAACAGCACCGAGCCCAGGCCGGTGTTGAGCCCGTACGCGTGGAACAGCGGCAGCGCCAGCAGCACCGTGTCGGCCGGGCCGACCAGCGGCGGCTCCACGGCGGCCAGCTGCCGGTGGTTGGCCAGCAGCGCCGTGTGCGGCAGCATCGCGCCCTTGGGCACGCCCTCGGTGCCCGAGGTGTAGAGCAGCAGCGCCAGGCCCTCACCGGGGTCCTCGGCGGGTGCCGCGCCCTGCTCCGCCGGCAGCGCGGCCAACGGGTGTGTCACCGCGTCGGCCACCCCGGCCAGCAGTTCGGGCGGCGCGACCAGCACCTGCGCCCCGCTGTCGGCCAGCACGTGGCGCAGCTCGCGCGGGGTGAAGCCGGGGTTGCAGGGCACCGCGACCAGCCCGGCCCGCAGCACGGCGAGCAGGGTGACGGGGAAGTCGAGGCCGTTGGGCAGGGCGATCGCGACACGCGCGGGATGTCCGGCGGAGGCGGGCAGGGCCAGCGCGTGCAGGCCGCGGGCCGCGGCGTCCACCCGCGCGTCCCATTGCGCCCAGGTCAGGCTGTCCTCGCCCGCGCGCAGCGCGATGCGGTCCGGGGTCGCGGCGGCGTGCTGGCGCAGCAGTGTGGCGAGGTTCACGGAGGCTGAGTTTTCCACAGCGCGGCCCGCGCGCCCACCCCTCGTGTTCACCGCCCTGACACGACGCTGTCACAGGCACGACAAGCACATCACCCAGCCGGGTGAGCAGCCCTCGAAACTTTCGGTCAGTACCCGGACCAGCGCACAACGTGTGCGACTACCCCTACGGGGGGCGGTGCAACATTTCGGTCCGGCGTGTAACTGACTCCACACCGCTGGGTGAGTTGGGGCCTTTATAGTCCTCAGGGTCGGCTCACCCTTTTTGCCATGAGACGACACCCCTCAGCCAGAGGAGGCCTTTGTGCCGTTTATCGCACCGAACGAGTACCTCATGGGTGTTCAGCGGCTTATGGTGGAGATTGCCCGGTACACCGGAGGTCGCACGCGTCCTCCGCAGCACCGGGGCGGATCGGTCTGGGGGCACGCGGAGGTGGCGGGATGAGTTCTGTGTTGTTCGGCGATGATGTGGTCACCAGCGAGGTGGCGGCGGCCCGCCGGGCCCTGGTCGACGGCCTGACGCTGCTCCGTACTTCGCTCAACGACATGCTGGCCACAGCGGTACGTGGCGACGGCGGCACGCAGCGGATCCGTACCCGGCAGAGCAACGACGCCGCGGTCCGCCACCAGCCCCCGGGCACCAAACCCGTGGGCGGACGGGTCAACGGGCGCAGCGCCCCCACCCAGGCCGGCGGCTCCGCCGTCGAGAGCGGCGAGACCCAGGTCCTGCCGTCCGTCGAGGAGGGCGGCTCCGGCGGCACCGGCTACCCGGACCGGCCCGATCCCAGTGACGCCGCGCACGAGGTGTGGACGCTGGTCGAGCGGGCCCAGCAGGGCGACGCCGAGGCGTTCGGGCTCATCTACGACCGGTACGTCGACACGGTGTTCCGGTTCATCTACTTCCGGGTCGGCAACCGCCCGCTGGCCGAGGACCTGACCTCGGACACCTTCCTGCGCGCGCTCAAGCGCATCAGCAGCTTCACCTGGCAGGGCCGCGACCTGGGCGCGTGGCTGGTCACCATCGCCCGCAACCTGGTCGCCGACCACTTCAAGTCCGGCCGGTACCGGCTGGAGGTCACCACCGGCGACGTGCTCGACGCCGACCGCGAGGACCGCGGCCCCGAGGGCAGCCCCGAGACGGCCGTGGTGGACCACATCACCAACGTGGCGCTGCTGACGGCGGTCAAGCAGCTCAACCCCGAGCAGCAGGAATGCATCGTGCTGCGGTTCCTCCAGGGCTTCTCGGTGGCGGAGACCGCGCAGGCGATGGGCAAGAACGAGGGCGCGATCAAGGCTCTCCAGTACCGCGCCGTACGTGCCCTCGCCCGCCTCCTGCCCGAGGGGTTCCAACCGTGAATGTGACTCACCTCACTCCGGGTGACCCGTCACCCTCGGCGGCCGTAACTGATCGTGCCCTGGTCCCGTTTGACCGAGTGCGAGCGGCATTCTCAGCGTTCGCCGTAACCATCACCGCGATCAGCGAAGGGGGGTGCCCGCGGTGAACAACATTTCCCTGTTCGATCGTGGGCGTGCCGAGCGCTTCGCCCAGTTGCTCGACGAGGCCAACGGCGGCCGCCGTCACCACACCCGGTCCCGCCTCGACGGCCAGCTCACCGAGCTGGTCACCGTCGGGCAGCAGCTGCGCACCGTGGCCCTGCCCGGCGCACCCGAGGCCAACTTCAAACGGGATCTGCGCGCTCAGCTGATCGCCACCGCGGAACGCGAGGGCATCGGCGTGACCGCCCGGACCGACGTCGAGGACCAGCGCGCGGCAGCGCCCTGGACGGCGCGCACCCCCGGCCGGGCCCGTGCCCGCGGGGCGATCGTCATCGGCATCGCCGCGGGCACGCTGGCACTGTCCGGCGTGTCGGTGGCCAGCGGTGAGGCGATCCCCGGCGACGCCCTCTACGGCGTCAAGCGGCAGACCGAGAAGGCGCAGCTCGCGCTGGCCGGCTCGGACCTGTCCCGTGGCCGGCTCTACCTCGAGTTCGCCCGCACCCGCCTGTCGGAGGCGCACGCCGTACGCACCGACGCCACCGGGTTCAAGGCCGCGCTCGGCGACATGGACAGCGACACCACGCAGGGCATCCGGATGCTGATCACGTCCGCCATCGCGCGGCGCGACACCTCCGCCCTGGACGCGGTCGACCGTTTCGTCGCCGACCAGCGCATGCTCGTCGGGCAGCTGCTCGACAGCGGCACCGACCGGGAGAAGGTCACCGGCTCGCTGTCGCTGCTGGACCGGATCGAGAAGCGCTCCGCCGCGGCCCGCACGGCGCTGGCCTGCGGCGCGGGCTCCAACGGCAGCGACAAGCTCGGTTCCGTGCCGGGGGCGTGCGCCAACGCGGTCACCCAGCCCTCGCGGCCGGAGCAGCAGCCGCAGCCGGCGGAGACCAAGGAGAACGCCAAGCCGGGCGGCAACGGCGGCCCCGCCGCGCCGCAGGCGTCGGCGAGCCCGGCCGTCTCGGCGTCGCCCGCGGCACCCGACGGCGAGACCGAACAGGCGCAGGACGACGGCCTGCTCGACGAACTGGGACGGATCCTCGGCGGCCTGCTCGGCTAGCCAGGACGCAAGGCAACACGGGGGCGCGGCGCCGGGAACGGCGTCGCGCCCCTACTGCGTGCGGCGGCCTGCGGCGCATACGCTCTAGCGGTCGCGCGCACCGCGTTCCCCGCAGAAGGAGGGCCCGATGGCACCCCGTCGCAGTCCGGCGCAGCCGACCGCCGCCACGGCCGGGCCGCTGATGCCCCCGGCCATCGTGCCGATGCCCCTGACCGAGCCGGCCGCCCCCGTCGCCGACCGCACCGGGGCCGCGTTCTTCGACGTCGACAACACGATGATGCAGGGCGCCTCGCTGTACTACTTCGCCCGCGGCCTGGCGTCCCGGCGCTACTTCACCACCATCGACCTGGCCAGGTTCGCCATCAGCCAGGCGAAGTTCCGCCTGCTGGCCGCCGAGCACTCCGGCGACATCGCGCAGGCCCGCGAGGCGGCGCTCGCCTTCATCGAGGGCTGGCAGGTCGACGACGTGCAGCGGCTCAGCGAGGAGATCTTCGACGAGCTGATGGCCGACCGGATCTGGTCCGGCACCCGCGCGCTCGCCGACCAGCACCTCGCCGCCGGCCAGCGAGTCTGGCTGGTCACCGCGGCCCCCGTCGAGCTGGGCCGGGTCATCGCGGCCAGGCTCGGCCTCACCGGCGCGCTGGGCACGGTCGCGGAGATCCGCGACGGGGCGTACACCGGCCGTCTGGTCGGCGAGATGATGCACGGCCCCGCCAAGGCGCACGCCATCGAGGCGCTGGCCGCCGCCGAAGGGCTGGACCTGACCCGGTGCACCGCGTACAGCGACTCGATCAACGACGTGCCGATGCTGACCAGCGTCGGTCGCGCGGTCGCCGTCAACCCCGACAGCGCGCTGCGCCGGATGGCCCGCGCCCAGGGCTGGGACATCCGCGACTTCCGCTCGGGCCGCAAGGCCGCCAAGGTCGCCGTGCCCGTCGCGCTGGGCGCGGGCGTGCTGGCCGGCGCGGTCGCGGGCGGCGTCGCGCTGAGCCGCCGCCGGAAGAAGACGTGACGCTGCTCGGACGGCGCGGCACCCCACCGCCGGACGACCTCGCACCGCCCGGACTGCACCGGCACCCCGGCACCCTCCCGCTGCCCCGTGCCGTCGCGCTGCTGCTGGCCCTGGGCGCGGCGGGTCTCATGCTCGCGCTGAGCCCACGGCAGCCTCCCCCGCTCCGCTCGGCCGAACCCGCGCTCGCCGAGGCGTATCCGGGCACCGTCGTGCAGGACACCCCCGGCACGCTGGCCGACGGATCGGTGTACAGCCCGCTCTACTTCCTCAGCGCGACCGGCTCCGTCGGCACGGCGCTCTCCCCCACCGGCGACGATCTGCGCCTGCTGCTGCGCGACGGGGACGTCGAACGCGAGCTGCGCCGCATGCCCAAGGACAGCGCCGCCGAGTTCGCCGGGTTCACCAGCGACGGCACGGTGCTGGCCTGGATCGAGCTGAGCAGCGACGCCGACGGCGCGGGCCGCAGCGGCATCTGGACGGTCCCGCTCGCCGAGGGCGCGCCGCGCCTGCTCACCGAGGACACGGGCATCGTGATGCTCTTCGACAAGCAGGGCGACCTGGCCCTGCACGACGGGCAGCTGAGCTGGATGGCCGACGTCGGCAAGCCCGGCGTCTCCGCGATCCACACGGTGCCGCTGGCCGGCGGCCGGCCCGTGGTGCGGGAGATGACCGGCGGGTACGCCATCAGCGCCTGGCCGTGGCTGGTCAGCGAGCCGGTCGCCGACGCGGGCTCGATCGAGCTGAGCAACCCGCAGACGGCCGAGCGTGTCCTGGTCGGCGTGCAGAGCGGCGAGCTGATGACCTGCTCGGTGACCTGGTGCCGGTCACTGATCATCGGCAGCACCGAGGCGTCCACCGTCATCGAGCTGCTACGCCCGGACGGCTCCGACCGCGTACGCACGGTCACCGGCGCGGTCTCCTCGGCCATCGCCGACGTCGCCGTCCTGGACCGCTTCGAGGTCTACACCCGCTCCACCCAGGGCCTGACCACCACCCGCGTGATGCTCTACGACCTGAAGACCCGCAGCCTGTCCCTCGTCACCCCGAACGCGGGCCGCATCGCCTGCCGCGGCGGCGTCCTCTGGTGGTCCACCGGCGACAACGAAACCCTCACCTGGCACGCCCTAGACCTCCGCAAGCTCCCCTGACTCAGGGGGCGAAGGGGTCGGGGCGGAGTTCGAGGGTTTCGTGGAGCATCGTCTGGATGGTCTCGCGGACCTGGTCGGCGAGGTTGAAGACGACCGCGGGATCGTCGGCTGCGTCGGCGTACGGCGTGGTGTCGATGGGCTCGCCGAAGCGGATCAGCCACTTGCTCGGCAGCGGGACCAGGCCCAGCGGCCCCAGCCACGGGAACGTCGGGGTGACCGGGAAGTACGGCGCGCCGATCAGCCGGGCCAGCGGCTTGATGTTGCCGAGCAGCGGGTAGATCTCCTCCGCGCCGACGATGGCCACCGGCACGATGGGCTTGCCGGTGCGCAGCGCCGCCGACACGAAGCCCCCGCGCCCGAAGCGCTGCAGCTTGTACCGGTCGGCGAAGCGCTTGCCGACGCCCTTGAACCCCTCCGGGAACACGCCGACCAGCTCCTCGGCCAGCAGCAGCCGTTCCACGTCCGGGTTGCAGGCCAGGGTGGCCCCCGACTTGCGGGCCAGCTCGGATACGAACGGCATGCGGAACACGAAGTCGGCTCCGAGCAGCCGCAGGTGCCGGTGGGCCGGGTGCTCGTCGTGGCAGGCCACCGACAGCATCAGCGCGTCCAGCGCGACGGTGCCCGAGTGGTTGCCGACGACCAGCGCGCCGCCCTCGCCGGGCAGGTTCTTGACGTCGATCACCTCGGTGCGGAACCAGCGGTGGTAGAGCTGGCGCAGCACCGGCTGGAAGACCTGCTCGGTCAGCTCGGGATCGAACCCGAACTCGTCGATCTGGTACTGCCCGGACAGCCGGCGGCGCACGAACGCCAGGCCCGCGGCGACGCGCTCGTCGAACTCGTCGTCGTACTCGGGGACGCTCACCGGCCGGCCCTCCCCTGCTTGTCCCGCACCGCCCTGATCATGTCGAGCAGCCGCTGCTCGGTCGCGGCCACCCGGGCGGGGGTGATGACCGCGCCCGGCTCCTGGGCCCGCACGAAGTCGTCGAAGGCCTCGGCGGTCGAGCGGGGCGTGAAGCCATAGTGCCGGACCAGCTTCGCGGTGTCGACCACGCGGCCGTGCACGAACAGGTCGACCTGGTCGAGGCTCAGCCCGGCCACCCCGCGGCCGACCGAGGCGGCGGCGTGCATGGCCGGCTCCAGCACCGGCAGCGCGATGCGCCCGGACCGGCGGACCGCCTGGGACAGGGTCAGCGTGCCCGGACCGGCCACGTTGAAGGTGCCCTGGTGGTCCTCCAGCACCGAGCGGCGCAGGATCTCCAGCGCGTCGTCGACGTGGATGAACTGCAGCCGCGGGTCCCGCCCGAGCACCGTCGGCACGGCCGGGCGGGCCAGGAACTTCAGCAGCGCCGTGTCGGCCTGCGGGCCGATGAACGGGGCGAAGCGCAGCACGGTGGTGGTGACGTCGGGCCGCCGGCGGCGGAAGCCGCGCACGTACGACTCGATGTCGAGGATGTCGCGCCCGTAGCCGCCGCGCGGGGCGTCCCGGGGTTCGGTGTCCTCGGTGAACACGGCCGGGTCGCGGAACGAGACGCCGTACGCCGCCGTCGACGAGCGCAGCACGAGCCGGCGCAGCGACGGCATCTGCTGGCAGGCGGCCAGCAGCTGGAGCGTGCCGATGACGTTCTGGTCCTTCATCGCGGCCCGCCCGCCGCCCTCCGGGTCGGGCGACGACATCACGGCCAGGTGCACGAGCGCCTCGGCGCCGAGCTTGACCAGGGAGGACGCACCGCCGGTCAGGTCGACCCGGCGCACCGCGACGTCGCTGAGCAGCGGCGCGAGCTCGGCGGGCGGATCCACCCGGTCCACGCCGACCACCTTGCGGACCCGGGGGTCCGCGGCGATCCGGGCGGCGATGGTCGCGCCGAGGAACCGGCTGACGCCGGTGACGATGACGACCCGGGGAGCGCGTGCGCGATCGGCGGCGGAGCCGTTGGCGACCGCGGACATACGCGCCTCCCCGGGGCGGCGAAGAATGAAGAGAAGCACCACGAACCCCGCGAGCCGTGCGGCCCGCAGCGGGTCACGCGGGACTACGCCCGGGGCCTGAGCCCGTCGTTACGCATCCACCAGTGGTACGGGGCGGATCGGACGGTCAGCTCGGCGCCGGGCGCGGGCCTCACTTGCCGAGACGGCGACGCTGGACGCGGGTCTTGCGCAGCAGCTTGCGGTGCTTCTTCTTCGCCATGCGCTTGCGGCGCTTCTTGACCACGGAGCCCATGCGGCATCCCCTCGAAGTTGACGGTGGTGGAACCCGTTCAGGGTAGCCGAGCAGCCGCGAGCCCACTGCCAGGGGTCACCGTCAAGGTGAGCCCGGATACTGCACCGCTGCAAGCTCACGCTGCGGGGCTCGCAAGCTCACTCCTCGCGCTTCGCCCTATTGCTCCGAGAAAGCGCCCCGCAGGTACTCCTGAACCGCCTGCTCAGGGACCCGGAACGAGCGCCCCACCCGGACGGCGGACAGCTCCCCCGAGTGGACCAGGCGGTAGACGGTCATCTTCGACACCCGCATCAGGGTCGCCACCTCGGCGACGGTGAGGAATCTGACCTCCGCCAGCCGTGCGTCCTGTCGTGTCGATCCGATCATGAGCAGGCCCACCTCCTCCGGTACAGGCCGCGCCGCGGGCGGCGCGTCGCGTCGCGGTAGGTGTCGCGAGCACGGATTCCTGTGTAATGAGTACGGTACCGGGACGGTTGTGACCGATGCGAGCCTTTCCCCAAGATCGGGCCGATCAGGGCATGATCAGGCGGCGTTGTCCCGGATGAAGTTCGCGCACTCGCGCTCCAGCGCGGCCCACTCCGCCCCCAGCGTCTCCCGAGCCGCCACGGGCACCGTCACCCCGTCGTGGACCACCCGGTGGAAGAACTCGACCAGCCGGGCCTCGCCGAACCGGTCCGCGAGGTGCCGCACGGCCAGCGCGCTCATCCCGTACCGGGCGGAGACGATCCAGCCCCGGGTGCCCTTGGGCGGGTTCGTGAACTCCACGTCGCCGTTCCAGCCGTCGGCGACGAGCTGCCGGATGGCGGGCAGGCGCAGGTAGTCGCGCACCCGGGCACCGTCCATCAGGGCGTACTCGGCCAGGCCCTCGTGCAGCCACCACATGGTGTCGCCGTCCTTGAACGGCCCGGCCAGCGACGCCGCGTGGGTCAGCTCGTGGCGCAGCACCCCGCCCAGCACCTCGGGCGTGATGTTGTCGTCGTAGAGCATCAGCTCCCAGCGCTCCACGCTCACCCGCAGCGCGACGCCGGACACGGTGTCCCCGGGGTTCCAGGTGAACCAGCGCCGCCACTCCTCCGGCCCCGCGTAGTAGACGACGTACCGCGACGGCACCGCGCCCGCGCGGGCGAACCGGTCGGCGACCTTGGCCGCCTTCTCCGCCTCGGCCAGCAGTTTGGGCAGCTTGCCCGCGAAGTCCGGCGTGGTCGCCACGACGGTGCGCTCCCCCGCGTCGGCGACCAGCTCCGCGACCTGCCACGGGTGCGGCGACGGCTGGGTCGCGACCGGCTGCCACTCGATCAGCCAGGCCCGCCCGTCCCGGATCCGCCACCGGGTCTGCGCCCTCGCGCCCGCCTTCGCGCAGGTCGGCGTCACGAAGCAGGGGGTGCCGCGCAGCTCGGTCGACCACTGCTCGCCGCCGTCGGCGGCCACCGGGGTCGGGTTGCTCGGCTCGTCGGTCCACCCCGCGACCCGCATCGCGCGCAGCGACCGGAACTGCGTACGCATGCCGTCCAGCACCTGCGGCGCGGCCGGGTCGACGACGGACAGGTAACCCGGCTCGTCGCCGGCCAGCAGCGCCCGGTGCTGCTCGGTCAGCGCCGCCCCGATCCGGTCCTTGATCCAGGCCTGGCGGGCGGCGAACGGGGCGTTCGGCCCCGGGCTCGGCGCGCCGGTCGGCTCCGTTCCGGAGATCCGCTCCTTCAGCCACGGGAACGCCAGCACCGCCAGCCCGCCCGCGACCAGGCACACCACCACCAGAACCACGACGGCGAACGCCAGCACCCGCCCCCAGCGCCGCCGGGGCCGCGGCGGCGGCCCGACGTGCGGCCAGGCCACCGGGTAGCCGCCCGGCACACCGGACGCGGGATACGGCGGGTATCCGCCGGGTATCCCGGACACCGGGTATCCGGGCGCGCCCGACACCGGGTGCCCGGCCGTCCCGGGCTGGTGGGCCGACTGCGGCACGGAAACCGGGTAACCGGCCGGGGCCGTCGACACCGGACGTCCGCCGGGGACCGCCGACGCGGGCCAGGCGCCCGGCGCGGGGTGCCCGGCGGGCGGCCCGGCAGCGGGATGGCCGGCCGGCGGCATCGGCGCGGGCGGCGGCACGAACGTGGCGTCCGCGGCGGCGTGCTGCGGGGGCGGCGCGTATCCGGCGAGCGGCGCGGTGGGCTGCGGGGGCGGCGCGTACCCGGCGAGCGGCGCGGTGGGCTGCTCGTCGTCGGGTGGCGCGGCGGAGTGGGCGGCCGCGATCACCGCGGCGGGGGTGGGGTCCTCATCGTCGAGCGGCAGGAGGTCGGGCGCGGTCTGCGCCCAGGGGTCGACGGCCCCCGTGCCGGTCTCGTCGGGCGAGCGTCGATCGGCGGGCGGGGGCCAACCGGCGGAGTGGGTCTCGTCCTCGGGGGGCACGGACGTGGAGGCTACCAACGGGTTGCGGCCACGGGTAGGGCTCGCGGCAGTCGAATCCGGTATGAGCGGCATGGGCGATCCAAGCAGTGCGCCCGTTTCGCCATCCTTCGACGGCCGGCCCACCGCCGCTCAGCGCGCGGTGCGCCGCACGTAGTCGACCAGATCCCGCTCCACCGCGGCCCAGCTCATGCCGAGCTGCTGCGGGGCCGCCAGCGCCGCCTCCCGCTGGAAGTGCAGCACGTACTTGAAGAACGCCATCGCCTTGGCGAACCCGAACCGGGCGACCAGGCGGTGCACGGCCAGGTAGGCGACGCCGTAGCGGCCCGCCACCTCCCATTCCGGGGTCTTCTCGCCGGGCGGGGCCAGCTCGATGTCGCGGTTCCACTTCTTGACGAACCGGCGCACGTCGGCCATCGCCGGGTACGCGGCAGGCTTCGCGCCGTTCGCCCCGGCCTCCTCGGCCAGGCCCTCGACCAGCCACCAGGCGCTGTAGCTGCCGCCGGACCCGGCCAGCGAGGAGGCGTGCGCCAGCTCGTGCCGCATCAGCTCACCCAGCCCGGCCTGCATCAGGTAGGCGCCGTTGAGCACCAGTTCGTAGCGGTCGCGGGTGACCGGGATGGCGACGCCGCCCGCCCAGTCCGGCGGGTGGCCGCCGTACCAGCGCTCCCATTCGCGGCTGTCCGCGTAGTACACCGGGTAGCGGGCGGGCGGGGTGCCGACGGCGTACCGGTCGGCGACCTTCGCGGCCTTCTCCGCCTCACGGAGCAGCATGGGCAGCTCCCGTTCGAAGACGGGGGTGGTCGCGACCACGGTGCGCGCCCCGGCCAGCGCGACCAGCTCGTCGGTCTGCCAGGGCGCGCCGTCCTTGTCGCCCGGCTCCCAGTGCACCAGCACCGCCCGGTCGTCCTCGATGCGCCAGCGCATGAACGACGGCGTCCGGGACTCGTTGCACACCGCGATGACGAAGCACGGCGTGCTGTTCAGCCGGACCGACCACTCGTCGTTCGGGCTGGGACTCGGCTGGTAGCCGCGGTCGCTCCAGGCCGCGACCTGCATCGCCCGCAGCGAGCGGAACTGGACCCGCAGCCCGTCGAGGGCGCCGGTGGCGGTCGGGTCGACCACCGACAGGTAGCCCTTCTCGTCCCCGGCGAGCAGGGCCTCGCGCTGCACGGTCAGCGCCGCGTCGATGCGCTCCTTGACCCAGGCCTGGCGCACGGTCAGCTTGTCGCCCGGCCGCGGGCTGGGCGCGGTGCCGGGGGTCTGCGTGCCCGCTGCCGCGAACTGCTCCAGCACCGGCGGGACCAGCACCACCGCCAGGCCGCCCGCGGCCGCGCAGGCCAGCGCCAGACCCGTGGCGACCAGCGCGATCACCCGGCCCCAGCGGCGGCGCGGCCGGTGCAGCAGCGCCGGATCGGGCCAGAGCGTGGGGTACGGCTGAAACGCCCCGAAACCGCCCGGCCGGCCCGGCGCCGCCTGCGGATCCGGAACCGCGTACGACACCGGGTCCGGGGCGGCGCGCTGCGCCGGAACGGGGTGCTCGGGCGGGACCGGCGGGACTGAGGACCCGTCAGCGGAATGGGCGGCGTCCTCGGTGATCACGGACGAGGACGCTACCCACCTGCGCGGCCGAGGTGATTCGGCCGGACGGTCACTTCTTCGAGATCAGGGCCCGTCCGAAGAAGGCGAGGTTGGCGGGGCGCTCGGCGAGGCGGCGCATCAGGTAGCCGTACCACTCGGTGCCGTAGGGCACGTAGACGCGCACGGTGTGCCCGGCGCGGGCCAGGCGGGTCTGCTCCTCGGGGCGGATGCCGTACAGCATCTGGAACTCGAACTCGTCCGGCGAGCGGTCGAACCAGCGGGCCCGGTCCTGCGCGATGGCGATCAGGCGCGGGTCGTGGGTGGCCAGCATCGGGTAGCCCTCGCCCGCCATGAGGATGTTCATGCACCGCACGTACGACTTGTCCACTTCCAGCGGCGCCTGGTACGCGACGTGCTCGGGCTCCTTGTACGCCCCCTTGCACAGCCGCACCCGGGACCCGGCGGTGGCCAGCTCCCGGCAGTCGCCCTCGGTGCGGCGCAGGTACGCCTGCAGCACCGCGCCGGTGCCCGGGTGGTCGCGGCGCAGCCGGGACAGGATGTCCAAAGTCGAGTCGGTGGTGGTGTGGTCCTCCATGTCCAGGGTGACCGTGGTGCCCAGCGCCGCGGCGGCCTCGCAGATCTCGCGGGCGTTCTTCTCCGCGAGCTGCTCGTCGAAGGCCTGGCCGAGCGCGGACAGCTTCAGGCTGACCTCGGCGGTGGCCACGGTCACCCCGCCGCCGCCCTCCTTCGGCGCGGTCAGCCCGGCCTGGCCGAGGGCGGCGAGCAGCTCCAGGTATGCCTGCTTGGTGGCGTTGGCCTGATCGGCGGTGAGGGTGTCCTCGCCCAGGTTGTCCAGGGTGATGCAGAGCCCGGCGTCGGCGAGCTGCCGGGTGGCGTCGAGCGCCTCGCCGGTTCCGGAGCCGGCGACGAAGCGTTTGACGACGTCTCGGCTGACCGGGGCGGTCTCTACGAGCCGTTCCACCTTCTGGGATCGGGCGGCGGCGAGGATCACGGAGCGAAGCATGATGGCAGCGTAACCCGCCTGCACCGGACCGCTCACGGGACTCCTGCCCGCTGTATACAAGAACACTGCTCGATATCTCGGTGAAGGGAGGGTTGTGTGCGTCGGCTACAAACTTCAGCTGTGAACTCGAACCCGCTCCGCTCCCCCGCCGTGATCATCGGCGGGGTCGTGCTGCTCGTCGCCGGCCTGGCCTGTGCCCTGGACGACGATGACGACGACTGCTGGGGTCAGCCCGACCCCCAGCAGACCGTGTTCGCCGCCGGCAGCTCCGGCATCCGGCTGGCCGAGCCCCCCGCCCCGACCGAGGCGCTGCCCGATTCGGGCGGCTTCGGCACCCACCTCGCCTCCTGCGGCGGCTGACCGCCCGTGCAGCGCCATCAGGTTCCACCGCGCCCGGACTGGCGGGAGAAGGTCCGGGCGCAGGGCATGCTCTACGCCGACACCAAGCTCGACGACGGCGCCACCACCCCGTACTGGGACGAGTCGGCCTGCTACTCGTTCACGCTGGACGAGGTGCTGCGGCTGGAGGAGGCGACCGAGGAGCTGCACCGGATGTCGCTGGCGGCCGCCAGACACGTGGTCGAGCAGGACCGGTGGGCCGACTTCGGCATCCCGGCCTGGGCCGTCGACGAGGTGCGCCGGGTGTGGCGCGAGCAGCCGCCGACCCTGTACGGCCGGTTCGACCTCTGGTACGACGGCAGCGGCCCGCCGAAGATGCTGGAGTACAACGCCGACACGCCGACCTCGCTGCTGGAGGCGGCGATCATCCAGTGGTTCTGGCTCACCGACACCCGGCCGGACCTGGACCAGTGGAACAGCCTGCACGAGCGCCTGATCGCCGCGTGGCGCCGGCTCGGCCCCCAGTTGGCCGCGGGACCGGTGCACTTCGCGTGGTCGAACCTGGAGGAGACGTTCGAGGACCTGATGACGGTCGGCTACCTGGCCGACACCGCGCACCAGGCCGGGCTGGACGTGCGGGTGACCCCGATGCTCGACATCGCCTGGGACGGGCGGCGCTTCCGGGACAGCGGCGGCGACCCGATCATCACGATCTTCAAGCTGTACCCCTGGGAGTGGATGGTCGCCGAGCCGTACGGGCGGCTCGCGCTGGCCCCGGGCACCCCGACCACCTGGATCGAGCCGGCCTGGAAGCTGCTGCTGTCGAACAAGGCGCTGCTGGCCGTGCTCTGGGAGCTGTACCCGGACCACGAGCTGCTGCTGCCGGCATACCTGGACGGCCCGCGCGACCTCACCGAGTACGTGGCCAAGCCGCTGCTCGGCCGCGAGGGGGCCAATGTGCGGATCGTCACTGCGGCAGGTGAGCAGGTCACCGACGGTATCTACGACACCGGCGGCCACTGCTTCCAGGAGTTCCGTGCACTGCCGTCGTTTGCGGGCAACCACGTGGTGCTGGGTTCGTGGATCATCGACGGCGAATCGGCCGGATTGGGACTACGCGAGAGCACCAGCCTGATCACCGACGGTCACGCTCGCTTCATACCCCACTATGTTGACACCCCACGCACGCCGTAGGTGCACTACCTTTGTCGGGTGAACTTCGATGCGTACGCCCGAACGGCTGTTGATCTTGTCAACGCGCCGCTGGACGACCTGAGCCAGCTCCGCGCTGTCCTGCCGGGGCCGGACTGGATGTGCGAGGACGCCACCGAACGCGATCTGCAGGTGTTCCGCAAGGCACAACGCCGCCTGCGCGAGGTGTTCGAGCACGGTGCCCACGGCCGCGAACGTGAGGCCGTCGAAGAGCTCAACTCGCTGCTCGAAGCCCATCCGGTGCACCCCCGCATCTCCGGTCATGAGTCCGGGAACTGGCACATCCACGTCACCAGCCGCGGCTCCGCGGTCAGCGCCGAGTACCTGGCCGGCGCCGTCTGGGGCCTGTCCGTGTGGCTCTGCGAGTACGGCAGCGCCCGGTTCGGGGTCTGCGCCGACGACCGCTGCGGCAACGTCTACCTCGACACCTCGTCCAACAACTGCCGCCGCTTCTGCTCCGAGCGCTGCGCCACGCGCTCGCACGTAGCGGCCCACCGCGCCCGCAAGAAGGCCGCGGTCACCGAGCTGGCCCACAAAGCCCAGCTCAAGCCCACCGTCCCCCAACAGGCAAGCCTGACTTCAGTCGGCTGACGCCGCCTCCACCACCAAAGGCCGCTCCCCTCCAGGGGAGCGGCCTTCTGCCATGAAAGGAAGGGCACCTTCCAAACCGCCGGAGGCCGCGACCAGCGGCCGCGGACGGCGGGCTAGGAGCGGGTGGGGGCGACGCCGGCTGCCAGGTGGGTACGGGCGAACGCCAGCGCCTCCGCCAGGTCGGCTTCCCGGGCGGCGCGGCTGCCGGCCTTGCGGGTGGCCACCTCCATCGCCACCGAGCCGGTGAACCCGCGCCGCTCCAGCCCCTCCAGCAGGCGCGCGCACGGCTGCGCGCCACGGCCGGGCACCAGGTGCTCGTCCCGGCCCTCGCCGGTGCCGTCGCCCAGGTGGATGTGGGCCAGCCCCGGCCCCATCGTGTCGGCCATCTCCAGGGCGTCGGACCGCGACGCCGCGCAGTGCGACAGATCCAGGGTGTACGAGTCGTACCCGGCCTCGGTCGGATCCCAGCCCGGGTGGTACGGCACGACCTGGCGGCGGCCCATGCGCACCGGGTACATGTTCTCCACCGCGATGCGCACCCCGGTGTGCCGGTGCGCCAGCTTGCCCACCGTGTCGGCGAAGCCCCGGGCGTAGTCGCGCTGCCAGGTGAACGGCGGGTGCACCACGACCGTCGGCGCGCTCAGCGTGTCGGCGAGGATCACCGCACGGCGCAGCCGCTCCTTCGGGTCGCTGCTCCACACCCGCTGGGTGACCAGCAGGCAGGGCGCGTGGATCGACAGCACGGGGACGCCGTAGTGCCGGGACAGCCCGCGCAGCGCGCCGGCGTCCTGGCTGACCGCGTCGGTCCACACCATGACCTCGACCCCGTCGTATCCCAGCGACGCCGCCAGCTCGAACGCTGCGGCGGTGGGCTCGGGAAAGACAGACGAGCTGGACAGGAGCACGGGAACGGACACGTTGTCCAGGGTAGCCCCGGTCAGCCCGCGGACAGCTGATCCAGGCGCGTCAGGATGACGCCCTCCCGCAGCGCCCAGGGGCAGATGCGCAGCTCATCGATGCCCAGCCGGCGCATTGCGGCCTCCGCCACAACCGCTCCGGCGAGCAGCTGATGGGCGCGGCTCGCGCTGACTCCGTCCAGTTCGGCCAGACCCGCCGACGGGATGCGCTGGATGAAGCCGCGCACCTGGTGCAGGCCCTCCAGGGTGAGCGCCCGCGGTGCCCACAGCCCGTCCCCGCTGGGCGCCGCACCCGCGAGCCGGGCCAGCGACCGGAACGTCTTCGAGGTCGCCGCGGCGCACTCCCAGCCCTTGAGCCCGTCCAGCTCCCGGTGCATCAGCTGCTCGTCCACGTAGGACTGCAGCGCCGCGAGCTCGGCCGCGCCCGGCGGGTCGGCCCGCAGCCAGCGCCGGGTCAGCCGCCCCGCGCCCAGCGGCAGCGACACCGCCACCGTGGGGTCCTCGTCGATGCCCGCCGCGATCTCCAGCGAGCCGCCGCCGATGTCCAGCACCAGCATTCGGCCCGCCGACCAGCCGAACCACCGGCGTACCGCGAGGAAGGTCATCCGGGCCTCGTCCTCGCCGGAGAGCACCCGCAGCTCGACGCCGGTCTCCTCGTACACCCGGCGCAGCACCTGGGCGGAGTTCGTGGCGTCGCGGACCGCGGAGGTGGCGAACGCCATCAGCTCCTCCGCGCCCTGCTGCTCGGCCGCGGTCTTGGCCTGCTCGCACGCCTTCACCAGCGCGTCGGCCCCGGCGATGGTCAGCTCCCCGGCCTCGCCGAGCTGCTCGGCCAGGCGCAGCCGCTCCTTCTGCGAGTGCGCGGGCCACGGATGGGCGCCGCGGTGCGCGTCGACCACCAGGAGATGAACTGTATTGGATCCGACATCGAGGACACCAAGCCGCATGCGCCTACGTTATCGGTGCCCGCCGTCGCCGTAGGCTGGGATCGTGGACCATGAGGGCGAGACTTCGCTGGACTTCCCGCGGGAGTGGATCGAGTTCGCCGACCCGGCGGATCCGGCCCACCTGATCCGCGCCGACCTGACCTGGCTGCTGTCGCGCTGGACCTGCGTGTTCGGCAGCGCCTGCCGGGGCATCATCGCCGGGCGTGAGGATGAGGGCTGCTGCTCGCACGGCGCGTTCTTCACCGACGCCGACGACGTCAAACGGGTCAAGGCCGCGGTCAAGCGGCTGGACAAGGACACCTGGCAGCACCACGTACGCGGCTTCGAGAAGTGGACCGAGCTGGACGAGCTGCACGACGAGAAACCGGCCCGGCGCACCGCCGTCCAGCGCGGCCCCGACGGCGAGGAGGGCCCCTGCGTCTTCCTCAACGACGCCGACTTCCCGGGCGGGGGCGGCTGCGCGCTGCACGCCCAGGCGCTGCGCGACGGGGTGCACCCGCTCACCTACAAACCCGACGTGTGCTGGCAGCTGCCCATCCGCCGGGACCAGCAGTGGGTCAAGCGCCCCGACGACACCAAGATCCTGGTATCGGTCATCGGCGAGTTCGACCGGCGCGGCTGGGGCGCGGGCGGCCACGACCTGCACTGGTGGTGCACCTCGTCGCCGGACGCGCACGTCGGCACGGAGCCGATGTACGTCAGCTACGGCCCCGAACTCACCGCGCTGGTCGGCGAGCAGGCGTACGCCCGGCTCGCCGAGATGTGCGCCGAACGCGACAAGCGCGGCCTGGTCGCCGAGCACCCCGCCACCGTCGAGGCGCGCCGCCGCACGCCGCTCAAACTGATTGCCCGCCCCGCTAACCTCGATTCATAAGGCTTCAGGAGGGGTGGACATGAGCGAGGAGCAGGTTCGGGCCCAGCCCGTGGTCGACGACGAGGAGCGCCTCGCCGCGCTCGACGACCTCGACGAGATCGAGCCCGGCCCGGAGGGCTTCGGCGCGGCCGTCGACGAGATCATCGGTATGCACACCGACCTGCTCGCCCGGCTCGCCCAGTGAGCGAGGTCTACGTCCCGACGTACGCCGACGTGCTGGCGATCGCGGACCGGCTCGGCGTCGCCGTACGCGATCCCGGGCTGGTCGAGTCGGCGGTGGCCGCCCCACGCAGCAGCGCGTTCGGCGCGGACGCCTACCCGGACCTGTGGACGAAGGCGGCGGCCCTGCTCCGGTCGCTGACCCGCAACCACCCGTTCGTGGACGGCAACAAGCGCATCGGCTGGATCACGGCCACCGCCTTCCTCACCGTCAACGGCGCCGTGACCCGCCGCCGCCTCACCGCCCTCGACCAGAACGCCGCATACGACCTGGTCATCGCGGTCTGCACCGGCGAACTCCACGACATCGAAGAGATCGCCCAAGCCCTCCGCGCCCTCTACTGACCCACTCCACCGCCGGAAAACGCCGCCACCGGCGGCAGCTCGCGCATTTTC
>NZ_BONI01000013.1 GCF_016862635.1 Catellatospora coxensis
CCGAAACAGCAGCTGCCTACATGGGGCCGTCGACGGGGGGCAGGGACCGCTGGGTGTAGCCGGTCGGGATGGTCACTGTCAGGGGTGCGAGGGAGTCCGGGGTGCGGGAGAGCCACTCGAAGTCGAGGCGGTTGCGGGCGTCGCCGTCGGGGGTGTGCTTGACCGTCTCGCGGCGGACCGCCCGGTAGGTCTCGGCGTCCACCCACAGCTCGTCCGAGCCGTCCTCGAACTCCAGGCGCAGGTGCAGGACCGCCCGGCCGTCCAGGTCGACGGGGCCGACCAGGGTGTAGCCGTCGCCGCGCTGCAGCGCCGCCCGGAGCTCCTCGGGGGTGCCTCCGGCCGGACCCGACGGCCGCAACCCGTTCAGTCGCCGCTCGTCGCGCACGAAGCTCCGGTCGTCGTGGAAGACCTGCGTCATGGTGAGCGTGTCGTCGCGTACCACCTGCCAGAGGTCCATGGTCGACGCGCCGCCGGGGGCCGGCAGGTGGGTGATGCGCGAGTCGCCGGTCGTCTGGTCGAACCACCACTCGCCGTGCTCGGTGGTGCCCTGGTGGGTGGTGGTCGAGACGACGTGCTGCACGTCGTCCCCGGCCAGCGCCGCCACGGCCCGCTCCGACACCATGCCCACGGTCAGCAGCTCGGGCGCGGGCCGCAGGCCCGGGTCCGCGGTCGGGGCGGCGGGTGTGCCGCCCAGCGCCGTCATCGCGACCGCCACCACGGCCGCCAGGCCGAACACGCCGGTGCCGACCGCCCGGCCGGCGGTACGGCGGCGGTTACGGCGTACCGCCCGGTCCAGCAGGTCCGCGCTCGGCCGCAGGTCGGCGGTGTGCTCCCGCATCCCGGCGGCCAGTTCCTCTTCCAGTGCGCTGTTCATGAAGGTGCTCCGATCCGCAGTGGGGATTCGTCGAGAGCCCAGGCCGCCGTGATCTCGCGCAGCCGGGCCAGGCCGCGCGAGGCGCTGGATTTGACCGTGCCGACCGAGCAGCCGAGCGCCGCCGCGGCCTCGGCCTCGCTGAGCTGCTCCCAGTAACGCAGCACCAGCACGGCCCGCTGCCGGGGCGGCAGCTGGGCCAGCGCCTGCACCAGGGCGTGGCGCAGCGCGAGCCGGTCCGTGCCGTCGGAGTGGGCGGGCGGCTCGACCGTGGCGACGACCTCGCGCCGCCGCAGCCGCAGCCGCCAGCTGTCCACGGCCAGGTGGTACATGGTCCGGCGCAGGTAGCCCTCGGTGTCGCCGTCGATGCGGCGCCAGGCCCGCATCATCCGTTCCAGGGCCGCCTGGAGCAGGTCCTCTCCGGCGGTGCGCCCGCCGCTGAGCAGGGTCGCCGTGGCCAGCAGGGCCGGGCCGCGCGCGGCGACCAGGTCCGCCAGCCCGGCGTACGCGTCTCGTGACCGCACAGGCTCTCCTTTCGTCGCCCACCAAGGACGACGCCCTTAACCCGAAGGTTGACAGCCTGGGGGTAATAAGAAGCTCCGCCCGTGCCGCGGGACCCGGCAGGGACGGAGCGTGGAGAAAGTCGCGGTGACGGCCTACGGCTCGAACTTGTAGCCCAGGCCGCGGACGGTGACGAGGTAGCGGGGCGTCGACGGCTCCGGCTCGATCTTCGAGCGCAGCCGCTTCACGTGTACGTCCAGGGTCTTGGTGTCGCCGACGTAGTCGGCGCCCCATACCCGGTCGATGAGCTGGCCGCGGGTCAGCACCCGGCCGGCGTTGCGCAGCAGCAGCTCCAGCAGCTCGAACTCCTTCAGCGGCAGCTGCACCGGCGCGCCGTCGACGGTGACCACGTGCCGCTCGACGTCCATCCGCACCGGGCCGGCCGCCAGCGTGCCGCCCGCCACCTCGACCACGTCGGTGGTCTGCCGGCGCAGCACCGCCCGGATGCGGGCGACCAGCTCGCGCGGGGAGTACGGCTTGGTCACGTAGTCGTCGGCCCCGATCTCCAGGCCGACCACCTTGTCGATCTCGCTGTCCCGCGCGGTGACCATGATGATCGGCACGTGCGAGCGCTGGCGCAGCTGGCGGCAGACCTCGGTGCCGGACATCTCCGGCAGCATCAGGTCGAGCAGCACGATGTCCGCGCCGGTGCGGTCGAACTCGGTGAGCGCGGCGGTGCCGGTGGCCGCGACGGACACCTCGAAGCCTTCCTTGCGCAGCATGTACGACAGCGCGTCCGAGAACGACTCCTCGTCCTCGACGACCAGTACGCGGGACATCACGCCCACCTTTCGCAGTTGCCAGTCAGCCGGTCTGTGCCGGTCGTGCGGGGTTCGCAGCCGCCGTTGCGGGGTTGGCGTCCTCGGCTGCGAGGTTCACGGCGTCGGCCGCGTGGTTCAGGTCCGCGACGGCGGGGCCGTCGGAGAGGGTCGGGGGCGCAGGGGCGTCGGGCACCGGCGCCGCATCGATCTCAAAGGAGGCGGGTAGCGGAAGCATCGCCTCCGGTGGTCGGGCAGGTAACCGGAGGGTGAACGTCGAGCCTCCACCCAGACGGCTGCGCACGTCCACGCGCCCCCCGTGGTTGGTGGCGATGTGCTTGACGATGGCCAGGCCGAGGCCCGTGCCGCCGGTCGCCCGCGAGCGGGCCTGGTCGGCCCGGTAGAAGCGCTCGAACACCCGGTCCAGGTCCCCCGGCCCGATGCCGATGCCCTGGTCCGACACGCTGATGTCGACCCGGTCGCCCTCGGCCAGCGCGCTGACCACGACCGCGGAGTGCTCGTGCGAGTACGCCACCGCGTTCTCGACCAGGTTGCCCAGCGCCGTGGCGAACTGGTTGTCGTTGCCGTACACGGTCAGCCCGCGGGTGCCGACGACGACCAGCTCGATGTGCTTGGCGGCGGCGTTGGTGCGGGCCCGGTCCAGCGCCTCGGCCACCACCGCGTCCACCGCGACCGGCTCCGGGTCCGGCAGCCGCTCGGCGCCCTGCAGGCGGGACAGCTCCAGCAGCTCCGACACCAGCCGGCCGAGCCGCGTGCTCTCCCGCTGTATGCGCTCGGCGAACCGCCGGCTCGCCACCACGTCCTCGGCCGCCTGGGCCGCCGCCGCCTCCGGGTCGGCCGGCTGCTCGTCGGGCGGCTCGGTGGCGTCCAGCAGCGCCTCGGCGAGCAGTTGCAGCGCGCCGATCGGGGTCTTCAGCTCGTGGCTCACGTTCGCCACGAAGTCGCGGCGCACCCGCTCGACCCGGTGCGCGTCGGTGACGTCGGCCGCCTCCACGCAGACCAGCCCGCCGCCGACCGCCACCGCGCGCAGGTGCACGCCCAGCGGCTGCGACTCGGCCAGCTCGCGGCCGCGCGGCAGGTCCAGCTCCACCTCGCGCGGCACGCCCGTGTGGCGCACCTGCCCGGCGAGCGTACGCAGGATCGGGTGAGCGGCGATCGTGCCCGGCACGGCGCTGGCCCGCAGCATGCCCATGGCCCGCGCCGACCGGTTGGCCAGCACGACCTGGTCGGTGCCGTCGAGCAGCACCACGCCCACCCGCAGCGCGTCCAGGCTCTTGCGGCCCAGCCCGGCCAGCGGGTCGCCCACGGGCGGCGCGCCCAGCCCCGACGGCCCCAGCGCGTTCACCGCGCGCGCCGCTCGCCGGTGTGCCTGGTAACGGGCCAGCAGCAGGCCCGCGGCGAGGCCGAGCACGATGCCGACGGCGATCGCCAGCATGAGCGTGCCGCCGTCCGGGGGCGCTGCCAGTATCGTCACGTTGCGATCGTAGGTCAGATCATTCAGCCAACGTTCTTGTACAAATCATCTGTAACCTGCTCATATAGGGCATTGGTTGCACAGTGTTCACCGTCGCGCCTGCTCCCGTTCACCGGCGTTCACCTTCCGGCCGTGCACGCCGCCTACCGTGGGGCGGACCAGAGCCCCCCACCGTTACTGGAAGTGATCAATGCGCGAGGAGTTCCGTGCCGACCTGCTCGAGGTCGGCCGCCTGCTGGTCTCCATGGCCGAGGCGGTCCGCACCGCGATGAGCGCGGCAACCACCGCCCTGCTCAGCGCCGACAAGGAGGGCGCCGAGCGCGTCATCGCCCGCGACGAGGAGATCAACGCCCTGTTCCGCGCCGTCGAGGAGAAGGTGCTCCGGCTGCTCGCGCAGCAGGCCCCCGTCGCCTCCGACCTGCGCATGGTGATCACGTCGCTGCACATCGGCACCGACCTGGAGCGTATGGGCGACCTGGCCGAGCACGTGGCCAAGTCGGCGCTGCGCCGGCACCCCGCGGTCTGCGTGCCCGCCGAGCTCACCGGCGTCTTCGGCCAGATGGCCAACATCGCCGACCGCATCGCCGGCAAGATCACGCTGGTGCTCGCCTCCCGCGACATCGAGCGCGCCGCCGAGCTGGAGCGCGACGACGACGCCATGGACGAGCTGGAGAAGGCGCTGTTCCAGAAGCTGCTCAACGCCGAGTGGACGCACGGCGTCGAAGCCGCCGTGGACGCCGCCCTGCTGGCCCGCTTCTACGAGCGCTACGCCGACCACGCCGTCAACGCCGGCCGCCACGTCATCTACCTGGTAACCGGCGAATCCTGACCCCCACCCTCCCCGCACCATCGCCAGACCCCGCCTTACGTAGACGTTGGCCTATCTCATCGACTCCGAGCGCCGGATTTTCGATGAGATAGGCCAACGTTTATGGGGTTCACGGCGAACCGGCGCCGTTCGCAGATCACCGGGCGGTCCGGCGAACAGGAGTTGGCCTGCAAGGGATGCTCAGGCACGTCGCGAGCGGTGGGACATCATCTGGGCCACCTCCGCCCGTACGGCATCAGGCTCGCGCCGCAGGCGCGTCCCGGTGAACCGTACGACCGTGAAGCCCAGCGCGGTGAGCGCCGCGTCCCGCCGAAGATCACGCTCCCGATCACGGGGTGAGGAGTGGTACGCCGCGCCGTCCAGCTCTATGTCGAGCCCCGTCTGCTCGTCGAGGATGTCCAGGTAGACGGCGTGTTCACCCACCATGACCTTCACTTGACGGCGTAGCCGGGCGAACGCCCGTCCACGGAACACCCGGTCGTGTCCCCACAACTCGAGCGGGCTGTGGCAGCCCGCCGCCAGCCGGTCCAGCAGCTGCACCAGATAGCGGCGGCCGGCCAGTCGCGGAGTACGTTCCAGCTCCTCACGAAGCCGGCCCGGCGTCGTCATCCGATCTGCGACGGCCGTGATCGCCGGGGCTCGCCTGGCGTCACCGTCCAGCAGCGGCCGGCTGTCCACGATCGCCGTTTCCAACCGGGTGACCGGGATCCCGACCCGGGTGACGACGTGTGACGGCTCAGGATTGAAGTCCTCCCGCCGGTGAACCCTGACCCCAGGCGCGCCGCGCAGATGGCGGGACTGCCCGGTGAGCAGGTGAATCCACGAGTCGTCCGGCACCGGCAGTCCCCAGACCCGTAACGCGGAGAGGTGGCTCACGGCCACCGGCGGGCCCGCGTACGACAGCGCGGCCCGAAGCACTGTGTCCCAGTCGTTCAACGCGTCCGGCAGGAGGAACGTCCGCGGCAACGTCCGCGCCAAGTGCCCGGCCCGGACCGCGTACGCGAGCACGTACTCGGGCACGGCGCTCGTCAGGGCCGCCCGGTCGGCCAGCCCGTCCCGAGCCGACATCACCTCACGCAGAGCCGGTCGCATCCCGGCAGCGTCGACGATCGCCGACCCCGAAACCACCGGCAATCTGCCACCTGTGGACGACACGCGCGTCATCCACAGGACCCCACCCGTCCCGCCATACACGTTGGCCTATCTCATCGAAAATCCGGCACTGGGATTCGATGAGATAGGCCAACGTGTATGTAAAGCGGAGCCGGGGCGCGGAGCCGGGGCGGGCGGGCGGGGGTGGGTTACTTGAGTGTCGCGCCGGTCAGGCCGGACTGGACCTGGCGGTGGAAGCCCAGGTACACGGCGAGGATCGGGAGCATCGCGATGGTCATGCCCGCGAACAGCCGTGCGAAGTCCGTCTCGTACCGGGCGTTCGTCGCCAGTTCCAGCAGGCCCTGGGTGAGCATCTTCTTGTCGGAGTCCTTCATCAGCACGGTCGGCAGCAGGAACTGGTTCCACTGCCCGATCACGTTGAAGATCCCGATGCTGATCAGACCGGGCTTCGCCATCGGCATCATGACCTGGAAGAACAGTCGCACATGCCCGGCCCCGTCCACCGACGCGGCCTCCGCGATGGTGGTCGGCAGCGTCCGGAAGAAGGCGTGCAGGAAGAACACCGTGAAGGGCATCGAGTACGCCACGTACACCAGGATCAGGCCCAGGTGCGTGTTCAGCCCGATGACCTCTTCCAGGCCCAGCGCCGTCGACATGTCCTGCACCAGCAGGAACAGCGGCAGGATGCCGAGGTAGATCGGCAGCGTCAGACCGGCGACGAACATCCAGTACACGGCCCGGTTGCCCCGGAACGGATACCGTGCGAGCACGTACGCCGCCATCGCGCCGAACAGCATGGTCAGCGTCACGCTGCCGAGCAGCACGATGACCGTGTTCAGGAAGAATTCGCCGATGTTGCCCTTGGTCCAGGCGCGGCCGAAGGCGCCGAAGAGCCACTGCTCGGGCAGGCCGAGCGGGTCGTGGATGATCTCGTCGTCGGTCTTGAACGACTGGATCACGGCCCAGATCAGCGGGATGGTGACCAGCAGGCCCCAGACCGCGAGGAAGATGTGGGCGAAGGCGTTGGCGGCGTATCCCTCACGCTGCTTGACCGGCGCGGCGGCCGGCGCGGGCGGCGCGGCCGCGGCGGGGGCGTCTGCGGTAACGGTGGTGGCCATCTCGTATACCTCTCAGAACTCGAGCTTGTCGCGGCTGCGGGTGAGCCGGAACTGCACACCGGCCAGCAGCATCGTCAGCAGGGCGATGGACATGCCCATCGCGCAGGCGAACGCGAAGCCGTCGTAGCGGCTGCTGCGGAAGGCGCTGGTGAGCATCCACGAGCTCATGACCTCGCTGGCGTTGTTCGGGCCGCCGCCACCGGCTCCCGGGGTGAGGCCGATGACCAGCGCGTAGAAGTCGAGTGCGGCGATGCCGAGGTAGATCCAGGCGACCGAGACGTGCTCGCGCAGCAGCGGCAGCGTCACGCGGAAGAAGGTCTGCACGCGGGTCGCGCCGTCGAGGGTGGCGGCCTCGTAGATGTCCTTCGGGATCGACTGCATGGCCGCCGAGAAGAGCACCAGGTAGAAGCCGACGCCGCCCCAGATCGCGACGGCGATGAGGCAGATCAGCACCACGGGTGCGTCGAGCGTGAACGCGCCGAGGTGGATGGGCGGGATCACCGAGTCGGACTCGGCGAGGAACAGCAGCGGCTTCTCCTCGTCGACCAGCCCGAGCGACATCAGGACCGCGTTGATCATGCCGCCGTCGTTGCTCTGGAACACGCGGCGCCAGATCACCGCGACGATGGCGATCGACAGCACCTGCGGGAAGAAGAAGATGAACTTGTACAGCGACGAGCCGCGCACGCCGCGGATGCCGGCCTTGTCGCCCCGGCCGCCGACGTTGAGCATGAACGCGAAGAACAGCGCCAGCAGGATCGTGACGATGGGGAACACCGTGAGCACGACCGCGTTGTGGCCGATGGCCCGCAGGTAGACCTCGTCCTTGAGGAGTTCCAGGTAGTTGCCGAGGCCTACGAAGCCGTACTCGGGGCTGAACCCGTTGAAGTCGGTCAGCGAGAAGTACGCCGTACGCACGTAGGGGATGAGGACGTACACCACGTAGAGCAGGACCGGGGCGAAGAGGAATCCTGCAATGAAGGGCGCTCTGCCGTTCCGCATGATCTAGTTCCTTTGCTGACAGCTGCGAGGGGAACGGGCGGGTTGCCGGGGCAGCCACAGACCAGGTGAGCCGCGTTCCGCGGGGGGTGGGGCCGGCCGGGCCGGCCCCACCCGTGATCGGGAGACCCGATCACGCGACGATCAGGCGGTGCGCTTCTGCTTGACGATCTTCTCGTCCTTGGCCACCTCGTCGGCGACCTTCTGCACGGCGGCCATGAAGGCGTCCGGCGTGGACTTGCCCGCCAGCAGGTCGGTGGCGGCGTTGCCCACGGCCGTCACCAGCGGGGCGTACCAGCCCTCGTAGCGCCAGCTGATGACCTCGGGGGCGGCCGCGGCCACCTTCGAGGCGGAGGTCAGGGCGTTGGAGATGGTCAGGCCGTCGGCGGCGCCCTTGACGACCGGCAGGGACTTGGTGAGCTCGGCGAACTTGCGCGCCTGCTCCTTGCCCAGCATCATGCGCAGGAACTCGAGGCCGCCGGCCGGGTTCTTGCTCCGGCTCGGGACGATGAAGCCCTCGCCCGGCGCCGCGTGCACGGTGCCGTACTTGCTCTTGTCCGAAGCGGAGATGTTCCACGGCGGAGCCACGGCCAGCTTGACCCCGGCCGGGATGGTCTTGGCCATCTCGCCCTCGAGCCACGAGCCGCACCAGATGAACAGGGCCTTGCCGTCGAGCACGGCCTGCTGCGTGGTGGTGTGGTCGAGACCGGACGCGCCGGCCTGCACCCAGCCCTTGGCGGCCATCTCGGCGAGGCGCTCGGCGGTCAGCTTGACCGCGTCCTGCTTCCACGCGTTCGGCTCAAGGTTGTCGATCTTCATGAAGGCGTCGAGGCCACCGGCCATCCAGATGAACTCGTTCACCACGTTGAAGATGTACCAGGGGTGGATGCCCTGGAACGTGAAGGCCGCGATCTTGTCGGCCTTCGCCTTCTCCGCCAGCGCCGCGAACTCGTCCCAGTTCTTCGGCACGGTGTAGCCCTTGGTGGCGAACAGGGTCTCGTCGTACCACATGCCGTAGATCGAGTACGCGTAGTTCAGGGTGTACGGCTTGCCGTTGAACAGGCCCGACTCGATCGTGCCGGCGACCAGGGTGTCCTTGACCTTGACCTTCGGGTCGTCGTAGCTGCCCGCCTCGAGCAGCTCGGTGAGGTCGCGCAGCTGGTTGCCCTGGATGACCGGGCCGACCGGGATGGTCTCGGGGGACGAGTTGTTCAGCAGGTCCGGCGGGTTGCCGCCGTAGAAGCGCGGCTGGTAGTCGGTGAGGATCAGCTTGGAGAACTTCAGGTCGACCTTGCTGCCCGGCCACTTGGCCTCGTAGGCGGCCACGTCGAACTTGGCGTAGTCCTCGCCGAAGCCGCCGTTGAAGAACGCGACCTCCAGCGGCTGCTTGTCACCGACGCCGAACGGGTTGGCCTCGGTCTTCTCGCCGGTGGTGCCACCGTCGCCGTCCTCGCTGGCGCACGCGGCCAGGGCGCTGATGGCGGGGGCGGCGAGCAGACCGGCGGCAGCGGCCCGGCGCAGCACGGTGCGGCGGTTCAGCTCCGACGGGCTGTCGGGGGTTACGGTCATGACAATCTCCTCGTACGAGATATCGCGGCGCGTCGGGCCCATCCGGCGCGTCGCTGCACTTCGATCTGGTGTTGCGCTTCCCCGGGGAGACCGGGAAACGTCACGCCGGGGGGCGTGACCAGATACCGCAGCGGTGCGTCGTTCGACGTCGCCGCGTCTACCGGCACAGATGCGCCGGAGTTGAGGGCACGGCCCGAAGCCGTGCGGGTGAGAACCGCCGTGAGGGTGGACATCGCTCACACCACCTCCCGGAGGCGGTGGCCGGCGACCGCCTGGGCGGTGCGCTGGAACGCCGCGTGCGCACGCTCGTGGGTGCGCTGCGCGACGGCGATGTACAGCAGGTCGAGCACGACCAGCTGCGGGTGCCGGGCCGAGAGCGAGTCCGGCCGGAACGTGGTGGCCTGCGTCGCCGTGGTGAGCACGACATCGGCGACGTCGGCCAGCGGTGAGCGGGGAAAGCTGGTGAGCGCGACTGTGATCGCGCCGCGGCTGCCGGCCTCGGCGACCATCTCGATGGTCTCCCGGGTCTGGCCGGAGTGCGAGATGCCCAGCGCGACGTCACCGGCGCTCAGCAGCGCGGCGCTGGCCAGACCGTTGTGCACGTCGGGCCAGGACCAGGCGGCGATGCCGATGCGGTGCAACGAGAACTGCATCTCCGCGCCGACCAGGGCGGAGCCGGAGGCCCCGTAGATGTCGACGCGGTCGGCGGCGGCGATGGCGTCGGCGGCGCGCTCGACCTCGACCAGGTCGGTCATCGCGGCGGTGTCCTGCATGGCCCGGGTGTCGGCGGCCATGATCTGGCCGAGCACGCGCTCCAGCGGGTCGCCCGGTTCGATCTCGCGTCCGATGTCGACGACCCAGCCCGCGGAGCGGGCGGCGCGGCCGGTCTCCCCCGCGATGGCCAGGCGCAGATCGGCGTATCCCTCGAAGCCGACCGCCCGGCAGAACCGGGTGATGGTGGCGGGCGAGGTTCGCGAGCGCTCGGCGAGTTCGACGATGGTGGCGCGGGAGGCACCGGAGGGATCGGTGAGCACCTGTTCGGCGACCCGCCGCAGAGCGCCCGTGAACTCGGGAAGCTTGGCGCGCAAACGGGCGAGCACGCTGTCCGTGCCGGCCGTCGGGTACGCGCCTCGTTCCACGTTCGTCAACCTCTTTTAGGAAGGAGTGTTAACTGTATGTGGAAAGAATTCTTACTTAATTTGGCGCTGTGTCAACAGTCACGTTGGCCGTTTTCAAACCGTTACTTTGCGACATCCTTCGATGGGATGAGCGCCCGATCGGCCATTCGGTGGAGTCGATGTCACCCGGTTATCACGGCACTGCGGCTCACGCCGACGGTGCGTCGCGATCCCATGCCGATCAGGCGAAAGCGGGCTCGACCGTCTCTTGTGGGGCGATCTCCGCCGCCCGGATCGACGCGGCCCGCGCCTCGCGCCGGCGGGCCGTCCACAGGTGACCCGCCGCGCCCAGCAGACCCAGCACGCCGCACGCGAGCCAGTGCCACGCACCCAGGTGCTGCAGGCTCCAGCCGCCCACCGACGGCGCGACGAACCCGGCAGCCGGGAACACCAGGAAGAAGACGCCCTGGTAGCGACCGCGCAACGCGGTCGGGGCCAGCTCGGCGATGATCGAGGCGTTCGGCGGCGCGGCCAGCATCTGGCCGACCGTCCACACCGCGGCCGCGGCCACGTACACCCAGAGCCGGTCGGCCAGGAAGACCGTGCTGTAGCCGACCGCGAGCAGCGCGAACGCCGCCGCCAGCACGACCGCGTGCCGCCGTGCCCCGATCAGCCGCGGCACGAACAGCTGCCCCACCACGATCATCGCCCCGCCCAGCGAGACGACCAGCCCGTACGCGGACGGGCGCAGCCCGTCGCCCTCCATCGCCAGCTGCAGGATCGACTGCCCCTGCACCGTGAGCAGCGCCAGCACGAAGGTCAGCCCGACGAAGGTCAGGAACACCCGGTCCCGCAGCACGACCCCCAGCCCACCCCGCTCACCGGACCGGCCCACGGTCCTCGGCCGGCCGATCGGCAGCCACCCCGCCATCGACGTTGGCCTATCACGTCGACTCCGGCCGCCGGATTTTCCATGTGATAGGCCAACGTCGATGGAAGGACGGGCGGCCGGACCGGTCGCGACACGCTCGCGCCGCAGGGTCTCCGGCACCAGACGCCAGACCAGCAGCGCGGTCACCGCGGTCATGCCCGCGTCGATGAGGAACAGGGCGAGGAAGCTGAACTCGGCGATCACCCCGGCCAGCGCCGCCGCGATCGCGCTGCCCATGTTGAACGCCCAGAACTGCAGGTTGAACGCGCGGGAGCGGTCGGCCTCGGGCAGCACGTCGACGATGGCGGCGACCGTGGCCGGGCCGGGCAGCGAGTGCGCCAGGCCGACGGCGGCGGCCAGCACCGCGATGAGCCAGATCGGCCGGGCCAGGCCGAGCCCGACCATCAGCACCGCGGCAGTGCTGGTGCCCGCGAGGTACGTCGCCTTGCGGCCCCACCGGTCGGCCAGCACCCCGCCGAGCAGGGTGCCGCCCGCGCCACCGGCCCCGTACGCGCCGACCACGAGGCCGGCGACCGCGACGGACGCGCCGCGCGCGGTGGTCAGGTAGATCGGGAGCAGCAGCATGCCGAACGCGCCCACCCGGTTGACGAGCATCGCCGAGAAGAGCATCCAGAAGGTACGCGGCAGCCCGGCCACCGACTCACGAACGAACCGCATACCCGTCCTCACACCGCCTGGAGCGCTTCGGCCCGCCGCTCGCGGGCCGGGCCCGACCAGAGCTGACCGGCCGCCGCGACGATAGCGATCACACCGCAGCCCAGCCACAGCGCCTCGTCGCCGAGGTGCTGCTGCACGTACCCGCCGAGCACCGGCGCGGCGAATCCGGCCACCGACCAGGACAGCGACATCACCCCCTGGTAACGACCACGCATGGCGGCCGGGGACAGCGCGGCGGTCAGCGTCGAGTTCGACGGCGAGTTCAGCATCTCGCCGACCGTCCAGATCAGCACGGTCAGCGCGTAGAACGCGGCCGAGTCGGCGAACGCGGTCAGCCCGAAGCCCAGCCCGATGATCAGCGCCGCCACGGCGAGCACCCGCGAGCGGTCGTACGACCTGATCAGTTTGGGGATGAACAGCTGCCCGGCCACGATGAGCACCCCGTTGAGTGCGATGACCAGGCCGTACTGCTGCGCCGGGATGCCGTCGCCGGTCATCGCGATGGGCAGCGTGGACAGGTGCTGCATGAACACGAACGAGATCAGCAGGTTCACCGCGACGAAGCCGAGGAAGACCCGGTCGCGCAGCACGACGCCGATCCCCGCTCGCTCGACCGGCGCGTGCGGCGCGGCGGCCGGGCGCGCCCGGTGTGGTTCGCGCACCTTGAGCAGGATGAACAGGAACGGCGCGAGCGCGGTCGCGGCGTCCACCAGGAAGATCAGCTTCGGGTCGGCGGACGCGGCCAGTCCCGCCAGCGTCGCGGCGACGGCGAAGCCCACGTTGACGGCCCAGTAGTTGAGCGTGAAGGCACGCAGCCGGTCCTTCTCCGGCACCACGTCCACCATCAGCGCCTGGAACGCGGGCCGCGACGCCTCGCCGACCAGACCGAACAGGAACGTCAGCGGCGCGATGACCCAGAAGCCCTGGGCGAACGCCAGCGACACCAGCAGCACCACGCCGCCCAGGTGCGCGACGAGCAGGGTGATCCGCCGCCCGATCCGGTCGGCCGCCACGCCGCCCGCCATCGTGCCGATCGCGCCGCCCGCCGCCCACAGCCCCAGCACCAGGCCGGATTGCGACGGCGAGAAGCCCTGCACGGTGGTCAGGTAGATGGTCAGGTAGACGATGACGAAGCCGCCGGCCCGGTTGATCAGCGACCCGGTCCACAGGTACCAGTAGGTCGCGGGCAGCCCGCCGACCGTCTCTGCGAACCAGCGCCGGACCCCGGACGGAGCGGAACCGCCGGTCACCGGCCGGCCCGGCCCGGCGGTCTCGGCCGGTCCGGTAACGGCGGCCGCGCGGTCCGACACGGCCTGGACACCCGCATCGGGGTCGGTCGCCGACCGCCTGGATCCGGCCGGGACGCTGGTCTCACGCGGCGACGGGGGCAAGGTCCGCTCCTTCCGCGGTGGGCTTGGGCTCGGTGAGGGCGCGGGCGCGGCGCTCGCGGACCGGGCCGCTGAGCAGCTGACCGGTCGCGACGACGACACCCAGTGCGGCGAGCACCAGCCACAACGTCATCGGCGGCGCGTGGTCGAGCAGCATGCCGCCGAACACCGGCGCGACGAAGTTCGCCGCGGTGAAGCCCATCGAGGCGACGCCCTGGTAGCGCCCGCGCATCGCGGGCTGGGACAGGTCGGCGATGAGAGTGCCGTTGACCGGGGCGTTGAGCATCTCGCCCGCGGTCCACACCACCACGGTCAGCATCAGCGCCGGCACGGTGCCCGCGATCGCGGTCGCGCCCATGCCCAGGCCGACCAGCAGCGCCGACAGCGCCAGCACCCGGCTGCGGTTGCGCCCGGCCAGCAGCTTCGGCACGAACAGCTGGAAGACCACGATCATGATGCCGTTGACCGCGATCACGGTGCCGTAGTCGGCGGCGTCCAGGCCGCGCTGGTGCATCGCGATCGGGATCAGCTTGCAGGACTCGATGATGATCCACAGGCCGAGGTTGAGCAGCACGAACGTCATGAACACCCGGTCGCGCAGCACCATGAGGATGCTTCCCTCGACCGGAGCCTTGTGCGGCACGGCGGTGCCGGTCGCCGCCGCCCGGACCGGCTGCGTCTCCGGCACCCGCCAGAACACGATCGCCGCCATGACCAGCTGCGTCGCCGCGTTGAGCAGGAACACCGTCAGGTGCGGGGTGCGCGACAGCACTCCCGCGAGCACCGCCGCGAACGAGAAGCCGAGGTTGATGGCCCAGTAGTTGAGGTTCATGCCACGCATGCGCTTCGTCGACCCGAGCACGTCGACCATGGTCGCGGAGAAGGCGGGGCGGCCCAGGCCGTTCCAGAACCCGTACACCGCTGCCAGCAGCGCGACCGCGACCGGCTGGAACACGAAGCCGAGCACCACGGCGGTGCCGGCCAGCGCGACGTTGGACACCAGCAGCGTCGAACGCCGCCCCCAGCGGTCGGCCAGCACGCCGCCGACCAGGGAGCCGAGCGCCATGCCCCCGCCGAACAGGCCGAGCACGAGCCCGGCGAAGGTGGCGGAGAAGCCGTACTCGACCACCATGTGGATCTCGAGGTACAGCATCACGAACGCGCCGGTTCGGTTGATCAAGGTGCCGGTCCACAGATACCAGAAGATCTTCGGCAGTCCGCCCGCCGTCTGCGCCAACCAGCCCCGCACGCCGCACCCCTGTAATGCTCGAAACCCCACTCGGTGCCTTACAACCTAGGGCGCTGGCACGACGGAAGTCACCTCGAATATCACGTGGTGGTCGTCACTGTGCTGCGCCGACGGCTCGGCGACCGCTCCGCTGCGCTGCGCGGTCGTTCGCCGCAAGGGGACTGGTCACAGGCCCTTGACGCCCATCGGGAAAGATGGCGGGCATGGTTGGAACACTGGTGCTGCTGCGGCACGGCTACAGCGAATGGAACGCCAAGAACCTCTTCACCGGCTGGGTCGACGTGGACCTGAACGCCCAGGGCGAGGCCGAGGCGCGCCGCGGCGGCGAGCTGCTCAAGGAACACGCACTGCTGCCCGACGTGGTGCACACCAGCGTGTTGCGACGCGCCATCCGCACCTCCGAGATCGCGCTCGGCGCCGCGGACCGGTCCTGGATCCCGGTGTCGCGCAGCTGGCGGCTCAACGAGCGCCACTACGGCGCGCTGCAGGGCAAGGACAAGAAGCAGACCCTCGACACGTACGGCGAGGAGCAGTTCATGCTCTGGCGCCGCTCGTACGACACCCCGCCGCCGCCGATCGCCGACGACGACGAGTTCTCGCAGGTCGCCGACCCGCGCTACGCGCAGCTCCCGGACGAGCTGAAGCCGCGTACGGAGTGCCTCAAGGACGTCGTCGGCCGGATGCTGCCGTACTGGTACGACGCGATCATCCCGGACCTGCGCACGGGCCGCACGGTGCTCGTGGTCGCCCACGGCAACTCGCTGCGCGCCCTGGTCAAGCACCTGGACGGGATCTCGGACGAGGCGATCGCCGCGCTGAACATTCCGACCGGCATCCCGCTGCGCTACGACCTCGACGAGAACCTGCGCCCGATCACCAAGGGCGGCACCTACCTCGACCCCGCCGCGGCCGCCGAGGCCGCCGCCGCCGTCGCCAACCAGGGCCGCTGACCCACCACCGGGCCAACCCGGCCCCATGATCGTCGAACTTGCCTGGCACATGGGCGTATGCGCGCTCAAGATACGCACAGGTGCCAGGCAAGTCGGGCGATCTTGACGGGTCGCTGCCCGGCGGCGAGGGCTGGACATGCCGGTGGCCGGCGGCGACGCTCACCCCCGTTAGCGTCGCCGGCCGGCCGACCGGTCTCAGGTGGCGGCCGTCCCCCAACGGCGTGGTGCCACCCATCCCCCGGCGCATCCGCTCGGCGCCACAACCGATAAATGATCGGCTGGGCCATCCCCCGGGTTTCATCGAGCGATGCGCTTGAAAGAGACGCTACGCCGCTGGTCAAGTGGCCGTCCAGTCATTTGCGAATCTCATTCGTCACACTTGGTAACCACCGTCTCTACGGTGGGCTACCGTCTCCCCACTTCTTGATCAACTCGATCCGGGTCCGTACCCCGAGCTTGCGGTAAATGCTGGCCAGGTGGGTTTCCACGGTCCGCTCGCCGAGCACCAGCGCGCTCGCGATCTCCTTGGCGGGCGCACCGCGCAGGGCCCAGGCCAGCACCTCCCGCTCGCGGGCGGTCAACCCGCCCGGCCCGGCGTCCGCCCCCGACCAGCTCCGCAGCGCCCGGTCGGCCGCCTCGGCCGCGGCCGGGTCGACGAGCTGCCCGGCGGCCAGCGCCCGGTCGGCCGCCACCGGATCCGGGCGACCGCGCAGGGTGGCCAGTTCGGCCGCGGCCCGCAGCGCGTACCAGCGGACCAGCGCCGTGGGACGGCCCTCGCCGAGCGCCGTAGTCCGGGCCAGCAGCGCCGCCGCGCGGGCCTTGTCGCCCCGCCGGAGCGCGTCGGCCGCCGCCAGGTCGTACGCCCTGGCCTGCAGCTCGGCGTCGCCCAGCGCGGCGGCCTCGCGTACCACCTGGTCCAGCCGGTCCCCCACGACCAGCAGCGCCTCCGCGACCGCCCGCGGGTCCCCGCCCGCGCGGGCCAGGTCCAGCGCTCGCCGCGCCAGTTCGGCCTCCCCCAGCTCGTCGGCCAGCCGGGCCATGAGCCGCGCCGCCGCCGAATGCTGCTCCGGCGGCAACCCCGCAGCGGGCAGCGCCGCACAGGCGTCCCGCAACACGGCCACCCGCACCGGATCCGCGGGCACCGCCGTGCCTCCGGCCAGCGCGCCCGCGCTCGGACGCGGGCCCAGCCCCAGCGCGGCCGCGGCGATCAGGCCGACGTCCGTCGCGCGCAGGCCCAGTCGCAGCGCGCCCGTCAGCGACGCCCGCCCGGCCTCTCGGGCCGCCGCGCTGCCCGCGCCGCGCAGCCGGGCCGTGCCGGAGGCCGCGAGCAGCCGCCCGGCCTGCGCCGGGGTCCACCCGGCCCGCCCGGCGAACAGGGCGGCCTGCGCGTAGTAGCCCGCGGCCAGGTCGTAGGCGCCCTCCTCGTCGGCGGCGGCGGCAGCGGTGGCCGAGGCCGCTACCGCGGCGTCCAGCCGGGCGGCCCCGCCCAGCGCCGCCGCCTCCGCCGTGTGATGCGCCAGCTCGGGCAGTGTCGCCGCCCGCGTCCCGCCGAGCGCGCCCAGCCTGGTCAGCACCGCCGCGACGCGCTCGTGCAGCGCCGCGCGAGCCCGCGCGCCGAGCGTGTCGTAGCAGACCTCCCGGTCCAGCGCGCGCACGAAGCCGTACACCTGAGGTCCCTGCTCGCGGACCAGCCCGGCTTCGGCCGCGTCGTCGAGGCCGCTCAGGACGTCCACCTCGGGGCAGGCCCCCTCCAGGATGGCCAGGTCGAACTCGCGGCCGATCACGGCGGCGGCGGTCACCGTCTCGCGCGCGGCCGGCTCCAGCGCGCGCAGCGCGGCGCGTACCGGCTCGGCCAGCTCGTCGGGCCAGCGCAGCGGCAGCCGGTGCAGGCCGTCGCCGTCGGTGTCGACCTGGTCGGCGATCGCCGCCAGCACTGTCGGGTCCGCGTCGGTACGCCGCAGCAGCTGCTCCACGAGGCGGGGCGCGACGGAGCGGCCGGTGCGCTCCCGCAGCAGCTCGGCGGCCTCTCGTCGGTCCACGACGCCTCCCCTCTCCGGGTCGGTACGCAGGCACCCCCGGTGCAGAAGTTACGTACTCGCCGCGATGTGCGCAGTCCCCTAGCGGACCTAGCGTGAAGTCACCTCGCAACGCCCCCGCAGGAAACCCCCTCCCACCGAAAGGGAGCCTCCGATGTCCCAGTTCCGCGATCTCATCGCCAGGATGGCGGTGGACCCGGAGTTCGCCCGGCACGCACGGGCCAACCCGGACGCCGTCGCCGCGCAGTACGGTCTCACCCCCGACGAGACCGACCAGCTGCGCGGGCTGGCCGACGCCTCGGCCGGCGCCGGGCCCACCGCCCTCGGCGTACGCCTGTCCAAGTCCGGCATCGGCACCGGCGGCCTCGGCAGCCTGATCTCGCCCGCCGACCTGACCCCGGCCGTGCCCGAGCTGCCGGACCTGCCGGAGCCCCCGGACGACCCGACGCCGCCGCCTCCGCCGCCGCTCGTCCCGGCCGACCTGATCCCGGTCGCCTCCGAGGACCTCACCCCGGAGCCCGAGGACGAGCCGCTGCCGCCGCCCCCGCTGCCGTTGCCGCTGCCCGAGGAGGGCATCGAGCTGCCCCCGACGCTGGAGCTGCTGCCGCTGGACCCCGACCCGGAGCCCGAGCCGCTCGTCCCGCCGATCATCCACCTGCCCCCGGACCTGGAGCTGCCGCCCCTGGTCCCGGACCCCGAGCCCGACCCGATCGTGCCGCCGATCATCGAGCTGCCGCCGGACCTCGACCTGCTGCCGCCGTTCACCCCCGACCCGGAGCCCGGCCCGCTGGTGCCGCCGATCATCCACCTGCCCCCGGACCTCGACCTGCCGCCGCTGACCCCGGACCCCGACCCGGGCCCGTGGATCCCGCCGATCCACCTGCCGCCGGACCTCGACCTGTTCCCGGCCGACCCCGACCCGGAGCCGGCCGAGCCGGCCGAGCCCGCGGAACCGGCGGAGCCCGCCGAGCCCGCGGAGCCCGCGCCCGCGCCGGAACCCGCGCCGGAGCCCGCTCCCGAGCCGGCCCCGGCTCCGGAACCCGCTCCCGCGCCGGACCCTGCGCCCGCGCCCGCCGCGGACCCGGCACCCGTGCCGGCCGAGGAGTCCGGCCCGGTCGTGGTGGTCGTGCAGTCCGGCGACCCGACCGGCACCCCGGGCGCCGCGGACCCGGCCCAGCCGGGCTCGGCCGCACCGGCCGTGCCGGCCGACCCGGCGGCCGCCGCGAGCGAGAGCTCGGCCGGCATCGGCACCGAGGAGCTAATCATCGGCGGTGCCGGCCTGGCCGCCGGCGCGGTCGCGGGCGGCGTCGCCGGCGCCGTGGCGGGCAAGGTCTTCAAGTCCGACGACGACGGTACGGAAGCCACGGCGACCGCCTGACCGTCCGCACAGACACCGGGCAGCAGGGGTGTGCGCCCCCGTCGCACCTCTGCTGCCCGGCAGGCGTTCCACGCATCGACGAACCGCCTGAACGGATCACCGTCGTAAAGCAGTCAGCCGAGAGCGTGCAGCCGTTCGGACGCCTATGATTCGGCTCGCCGCACGGCTCCACACCCCCTGGAAAGGCCGAACGATGTTGTGCCACGCCTGCCATGTGCACCTGCGGCGGGACTACCCCTACTGCCTGCACTGCGGCACTCTCCGCAAGGGCGCTGTGGTGGAGTCCTACGCGGCGCCGGAGCTGCGCTGGCACGACGCCGCAGGTGAGCGGGTGCACCCGCTGGTCAAGCCGCACACCACGATCGGCCGGGCCCCCGACAACGACATCGTGCTCGACGACGCCAGCGTCTCGCGCCACCACGCCCGGGTCGTCCGCAACGCCGAGGGCTTCCACCTGGAGGACCTCAACTCGTTCAACGGCACCACGATCGGCCGGCGCACCTTCCACGGCGACTGGGCCCCGCTGCCCGACGAGTCCGAACTGCACATCGGCGACATACCGCTGCGATTCGCGCAGCCGCGCTCGGCGGCGATCGGCTCCAAGACCATGGTGCGCGGCGTCGAGCACAGCATCCTGCTCCCGGCCGGGCAGCCGGAGACCGCGCCGACGGCCACCGGCCCGCTGACCGCGCGGCCGCGGCGGCGCAGTGGCTGGGCCCTCAAGCAGGTGCCCGACATGCGCGGCGACCAGCAGTGGGTGCTGCGCAACACCCGCACCGGGCAGTACCTGCAGCTCGACGAGCGCGACGTGTTCCTGTGGCACCAGCTCGACGGCGAGAACACCATCCGCGACCTGCTCTTCGCATACGCCCAGCGCTACGGCGAGCTGGCGCTGCCCCGCATCGAGCGCACGCTGCGCACGTTCGCGGCGCTGGAGCTGGTGCGCGGTGTGCACGGCCAGCGCGAGGCCGAGAAACCGCCGCTGCTCAAGCGCTTCGGGCAGGCCGTGCTCAAGACGCTGCTGCGCATGGAGGTGTCGGTCAAGGGCCTGGACACGCTGTTCACGAAGATGTACCGGTCGTTCGGCTGGCGCTTCTTCACCCGTACCGGCGTGGTCGGGCTCTGGTTCTGCATCGTCGGCGGCATCTACGCGATGACCGTGGCCGGCGGCAGCCAAAACCTGTTCGACATCAACGGCGCGGGCATCTGGGGCGCGGTGATCATCGCGGCCGGCTACCTGTTCGCCCTGATCGTGCACGAGTCGGCGCACGCGCTGGCGGTGAAGTCCTACGGCCGCACCGTCACCCGGGGCGGGTTCATGCTGATGATGGGCATGCCGTTCGCCTTCGTGGACACCTCGGACATGTGGTTCGGCAGCCGCTGGTCGCGCATCGTGGTGACGCTGTCCGGGCCGCTGTCCACCGCGGCCATCGCCGGGATGCTCGGCGCGGTCGCCGCCTGGGTGCCCGCGCCGCAGGTCTCCGGCATCGCCTACCAGCTGGCCTTCGGCCTCTACCTGAACACGCTGTACAACCTCAACCCGCTGATGCCGCTGGACGGTTACCAGGCGCTCGCGGACGGGTTGCGGCTGCCGCGCCTGCGCGAGGAGGCGTCGGCGTACTTCACCAAGGGCATCTGGTCCGACATCAAGGCCGGTCGCAAGCCCGGCATCAAGCAGATAGGCATGGCGGCGTACGGCTTCACCGCCGTCGTCGGCACCGGCCTGTTCGTGCTGCTGGGCTTCCTGGCCTGGCGCGACCGGCTCGGCGGGCTCGTCGAGGAGTACCTGCCGCCCGGCATCGACGTGCTGGTCATCGCCCTGGGCATCGGCCTGATCATGTTCCCGATCTGGTACCGGCTGTTCCGCAAGCTGACCGGCATCATCAAGTCCCGCAAGGCCGCGACCGCGGAGGTGACCGCATGACTCAGCCCGTTTCATGGACCGTGCCCGGATACGTGGAGATCCGGGAGCTGGGGCGCGGCGCGTCCGGGCTGGTGGTGCTCGCCGAGCACGAGGCGACCCAGGTCAAGGTCGCCATCAAGTACCTGGCCGAGCACCTGCGCGACGACGAGAACTTCATCCGCGCGTTCCGGGCCGAGGCCCGGGTCATGTCCGAAGTGGAGTCGCCGCAGGTCGCGCGGCTGTACGAGTACATCGAGGCGCCCGGCGGCGCGGCGATCGTGATGGAGCTGGTCGACGGCGTCGCGCTGCGCGCGATCCTGCGCGAGCAGGGCCCCACCGAGCCTGAAGCCGCCCTCGTGGTGCTCAAGGGTTCGTTGCTCGGCCTGGCCGCCGCCCACGACCGCGGCGTCGTGCACCGCGACTACAAGCCCGAGAACGTGCTCGTCAACGGCGAGGGCCAGAGCAAGCTGGCCGACTTCGGCATCGCCGCGCGCAGCGGCCGCCAGGGCCCGCTCGCGGGCACGCCGTCGTACATGGCTCCCGAGCAGTGGGCCGGCGCTCCCGCCAGCCCGTCCACCGACATCTACGCGGCGACCGCCACGTTCTTCGAGTGCCTGGCCGGGCAGCCGCCGTTCCGCGCCCCCGGCGACCTCCAGGGCCTGCGCCGCCAGCACGAGCAGGCGCCGGTCCCGGTCGAGATGGTGCCCGAGGCCGTACGCGGACTCGTCCGGCGCGGCCTGGCCAAGGACGCCAAGCAGCGCCCCAAGGACGCCGCCACGTTCCTGCGCGAGCTGGAGGCCGTCGCCGGGGCCGGCTACGGACCCGAGTGGGAGGAGGAGGGCCGCAGCAAGCTGGCCCGCCGCGCGCTGCTCCTGGCGCTGCTGTTCCCGCTGGCCGCGGTGCAGGCCAACGCCACCGCCATCGGCACCACCATCCTCGGCATGTCCCGCAAGGCGTTCACCACCGCGGCCAGCATCACCGCGCTGGTGCTGGTCCTGGGCGGCGCGGGAGCCGCCGCGCTGTGGCCGACGAGCCCGGCGAGCAACCCGACGGTGCTGCCCAGCGCGACCGCGGACGCGTCGCCGCTGCCGAGCGAGTCGCCCTCACCCTCGCCCAGCCCGTCACCCTCGCCCAGCCCGTCGGCGGAGCCGTCGCCCTCCCCGTCGGATGAGCCGGAGCCGAGCCCGAGCCGGAAGCCGTCGCCGTCGCCTTCCGTGTCGCCGCCCGCGCCTACCCAGGTGCTTGCGATCGTGCTCAGCGAATTCTGTTGGTACGGCAGGGTCTGCCAGAGCTCGCCACCCACTAGCGGCAACACACGCGCCCAGGTCACAGTTCGCACCAACAACGGCGGCGCTTTCACGCTGATATTCACTTACATTCAGCTCGACTGTTTCGGGAAGCAGGTCGGGGACCCGATCAGCGTGACGCAATCCGTAGCCGCCGGCGCAACGATGCCGGTGATCGAAACTGAATCACTGGCCGCATTCCATAATGACCAGGTTCAGGCACCTCGCATCCAGTTGACTGTCACGTCGAAGCCTGCGGGCCCGGCAAGCAAGCCCATGACCATCGTCTCCGACGGCGTTTGCATCTTTTAGGAGCAGGACTTGAGCGACACCATCGGGGGCAAGTACACCCTGCTGGACGCGGGGCGGGCCGGACGGCTCGGCACGTGGCACACGGTGTCCACAGCGGAGGGCAAGCAGCGCGGCGCGCTGCGCCTGGAGGACCGGGGCCTGACCGACCCGGCCGCCGCGCGGCGGCTCGCCGACGCGGTCGGCGCCCAGACCCGCCTGCGCGTGCCCGGCCTGCTCAACGTCATCGACCAGGTGACGGAGGGCCGGCACAGCTGGCTGATCACCAACGCGGCGCCGTCGCCGACGCTCGCGCAGGCACTGGCGGCCGGGGTGACCCTGCCGCCCGCCGTCGCCGCGCTGATCGCCACCGACACCGCGCAGACACTGCTCAAGCTGCACCAGGGGCAGCTGGCCCACGGCGAGCTGAACGCCCACGGCGTGGTCGTCAGCGCCGGTGGCGCCGCGCTGCTCGCCGAGGCCGGCTACGGGCACGCCGTGCTCGGTACGACGCCCGGCCCCGGCCACGACGCGACCGGCTGGTCCCGGCTGCTGGCCCAGCTCGCCGACGCCTGCCACGACGCCGGCACCCAGCAGCTGCTGCGCCAGGCCGGGCAGCAGGCCGAGGCCGTCGGCGGCAGCGCCGGGCTGACCGCCGCGCTGACCACGCTCAGCACCTCGGCGCAGCGCATCCCCGGCTTCGGCGACCGCGCCGCGCTGAAGGCCCTCGCCGCCCAGATGCACCCGCTCTCCGCCGCCCCGGTCTCCGCACCGCCGGTGCCGGCTCCGCCCGTCTCTGCTCCGCCCGTCTCTGCTCCGCCGATCTCCCCGCCCGCGGCTGCTCCCGGCTCCGAGGAGACCGTGCACCTGGCCGGGGGTTCGCACTCCGGCCCGCCGCCGGTGCCGCCGCAGACGCCCCGGACCGCGCCGCCGACCGCCGTCATGCCCGCTGTGCCGCCGGACGGCGCGACCCGGCTCGGCAACCGCGCCGCCGACGAGCAGCGCAAGTCCGGCGCGTACCAGGTGGGCCGCGCCGCGCCGCCCGCCGCGCACCAGCCTCAGCCGGACGTGAACCTGCGCTTCGGGCAGGGTGTGCCGCCCGCGCCGCCCGCCTGGCAGATGGCCGCCGCGCAGGCCGCCCCGCCGCGCCGCCCGAAGAAGACGATCGGCAAGCGCATCGCCGCGTTCTTCAGCGCGCTGACCACGGTCGCCCTGCTGGTCATCGCCGGGTACGTCGGCTGGAACTGGTGGCAGGAGCGCAACAACGCCGTCCAGGTCACCAAGGTCACCGTCACGCCCGTCGTCCCGCCGGTCACCGCCGAGTGCAACGTCAACGTCGACGTGGTCGGCCTCATCGAGACCGACGGCCAGGCCGGGATCATCAAGTACGAGTGGCTGCGCAACGACGGCGAGACCTCCGGCATGCTGGAGCAGGCCGTCAAGAAGGGCGAGCGCAGCGTGCAGGTGCACCTGTTCTGGCGCTTCCAGGGCAAGGGCAGCCGGGAGGCCGAGGCCACCTTGCGCATCCTGGAGCCCAGCGTGGTCCAGGGCTCGTCGAAGTTCACGTACTCCTGCAAGTGACGCACGAACACTGAGCCCACCCGCCGTCCAGCGGGTGGGCTCAGCCGTACGCGGGGCCTACTTCTCGAAGTTCAGCAGGTCCGCCAGGATCAGCTGCTCCACGGCGTACGCCCACTCGGGGCAGCGGCTCCGCCGACAGTGCACGCACATGTCGGTGGCCGGGTCGTCGCCGTGCACGGCGACGGCCTCCCAGTACCGTCGCGCCAGCTCATCCGAGATCGGGGCATGACCCTGCGGAGGAGTGCTCACGCGGACACCGCCTCGACGTCGACTCGGTCCCGGACAAGCCGGGGCGACGGGGTGCACATCACCTGCTCGCGAATCGCGCGATGGGTGCACGCACCGCAGACCGCACCGACCGCGCCACCGCAGCACATGCACCAGTTCGCCGCGTACCCGCGCAGCGCCCACCCGGCCAGCATGGCCAGGACGACGACCGCGCCGAGCACGGCGACGGCCACGTAGACTGCCATCAACCACCTCCTTGTGGAGTTGTGGGGAGGCGGGGCGCCGGGGACCAACCAGTCAGCCCCGCCTCCAGCTTTTCAGCGCACCTTCCTGATGCGCTGTCTGTTGCATATGGACGGTTGACTTAGTCTGCCGCATGCAATCTGCACGGGCAACCTATCGTTGATGATTCCTTTACAGACACCATGACGCCCCTGCACACTGTCTTGATGCCCATGAGTCCCACTGCTATCCGGCGACGCGTCGGCTACAGATTGCGCGAGTTGCGCGGCAAGGCCGGCCTGACCACGATCGAAGCCGCAGCGGTCATCCGAGGCTCCGACGCGAAGATCAGCCGTCTTGAGCGCGGGCTGACGCCACTTCGCCCCGGGGACGTCCAGCTTCTGCTCGACCGCTATGGCGGGGTCGATCCAAGTGAACGAGACCTGCTGGTGCAGCTCGCGGGTGAGTCTGGTCGGCGCGGCTGGTGGCAGGCATACGAGCTGCCGGAGTGGTTCAACCTGTACATCGGGCTCGAGAGCGCCGCTTCATCGATCTCAAACTTCGAAACCCTGCTTGTTCCCGGGCTGCTGCAGACGGCCGACTACACCCGCGCACTCGTCCGCCAGGCTCAACCTACGGCGACGGCCGAACGCGTTGACCGGGTCGTCGACGCAAGACTCAAGCGCCAGGCCCGCCTGACGGGCGACGAACCGCTACAGCTGCGTGCCATCATCGGCGAGGCTGCACTGCACTGTGTGGTCGGGACCGCAGACGTCATGCGAGCACAGTTCGCGCACCTGGCGCGGATGAGCAAGTCTCCGAACATTGAACTACGCCTCGTGCCGTTCAGCTCGCCCGCGTACGCCCCCTACGGTCGACCTGTCGTCATCCTGGACTTTCCCGAGCCCGATGACCCGGGCCTGGTTTACTTCGATCACCTCGGCAAGGGCGTGTACGTTGAGGACGAGGCTCAAATAGCCACCCATCGACAGTCCTTCGAAATGCTGGTGGGAGGCGCATTGAGCGTCGAGGAATCCGCCCGGCTCTTTGCTGATCGAGGATGATGGACATGTTCGAGCACGCCATTTGGAAAAAGAGCAGCCGCAGTGACGGCCAGGGCGCAAACTGCGTCGAGGTCGCGGTCGAGACGGATACCGTCGGTGTTCGGGACAGCAAGGACCGGGGCGGCGCGGTGCTCGCCTACGCCGCCGACGATTGGACCGCTTTCCTTTCCGGGGTCAAAGCCGGTGAGTTCGACCGCTGATCCTGGAGCAAATCATGCAGGTGAACCTCATCCAGGGTGACATCACCCGGCAGGAAGTGGACGCGATCGTCAACGCGGCCAACTCGTCGCTGCTCGGCGGCGGCGGGGTGGACGGGGCGATCCACCGCAAGGGCGGGCCGGAGATCCTCGCCGAGTGCCGTGCGCTGCGCGCGTCCCAGTACGGCCGAGGGCTCGCCACCGGCCAGGCCGTCGCCACCACCGCAGGCAGGCTGCCCGCGCGCTGGGTGGTACACACCGTGGGCCCGGTTTACAGCGCCACCGAGGACCGGTCCGAGCTGCTCCGCGACTGCTACCGCAACGCATTGCGGGTGGCGAGCGACCTGGGCGCACGTACCGTCGCCTTCCCGCTCATCTCGTCGGGCGTATACCGCTGGCCGGTCGACGACGCCGTCCGCCAGGCCCTGGACGTGCTGGAGCACACCGAGACCGCAGTCGAGGAGGCAACGCTGGTCCTGTTCGACGCCGCCACCTACCAAACCGCTCTCTCGGTTCGGGATGAGGTCTTCCCGTCCTAAGATCCGTTTTTGTGGACGCTGGGTGCCCCTATAGGGACGTCCAGCGACCACAAAAACAGATCTTGAGAAGTGGGCGGAATGGAGATACCGCCAATTACCGGGAAACGCCGTATCGGCGGCTGGGCAGTCCGCGACCTGCGGCTGCCCGCCGACAGCTCAGGACACAGTCGCGAGCAGAGCAGCGACGAAGGCGTCGGTGGTGGGCTCGTCGCGGACGGCGATGCGCAGCCAGTCCGGGCCCAGGCCCGGGAAGGTGTCGCCGCGGCGCACGGCGTAGCCCGCGTCGCGCAGGCGGCTGCGTACGCCCAGACCGTCGTTGACTTTGAGGAGCACGAACGAGCTGGCCGGCGTGCCCGCGACGACCACCGCGGGCAGCCGCCGCAGGGCGGCGAGCAGGTGTTCGCGGCGCGCGGCCAGCTCGTGGGCGATGCGTTCCTCGGCGGCGACGGCATGATCGGTGGCGCAGGCGGCCGCCGCGGCGAGCGCGGGCGTCGACACCGGCCACAGCGGCTGTACGGCAGCCAGCCGCCGCACCAGCTCCGGCGCGGCCAGCAGGTAGCCGACGCGCAGCCCGGCCAGCGCCCAGGTCTTGGTGAGGCTGCGGACCACCACGAGGCCGGGCAGGTCGCGCCGCGCGGCCAGGGAGTGCGGCTCGCCGGGGATCGTGTCGGCGAACGCCTCGTCGACGACGAGGATGCGGCCCGGCCTGGCCAGGCTCGCGACCGCGGCGGCGGGGTGGGCGACCGAGGTCGGGTTGGTGGGGTTGCCGAGCAGCACCAGGTCGGCGTCGTCCGGCACGGCGGCCGGGTCGAGGGTGAACGGCTCCGGCAGCAGCACCCGGTCGACCCGGTGCCCGGCGGCGAGCAGGGCCGCCTCCGGTTCGGTGAACTGCGGGTGCACCACGACCGGCCGCCGGGCGTCCCGCAGGCCCTGCGCGAGCAGCGTGAACGCTTGCGCCGCACCGGCGGTGAGCAGCACTTCCTCCGGGTTCCGGCGGTGCCGGGCCGCGATCGCGGCGCGGGCGGCGGCGCCGTCGGGGTACGCGTCGAGGCGGTGCAGCGACTCGCGGATCGGGTCGGCGAGCCAGTCCGGGAGCGGGGCCTGGCGCACGTTCACCGCCAGGTCGATCAGCCCTGGGCCGACTTCGACGTCCCCGTGGTGCCCGAGGTCGAAGCCCCCGGTCATCGCTTTGCCCCGTTTCGCGGCTCGACGCTGCGGCGGGCCTCTGGATCTAGAAGAGTTGTGGTCGTCCTGGCGACCACAACTCTTCTAGATCCGGCAGTCAGGGATCGCGCGACCGCGGCGAAGCGGCCGGCCCGCCAAGTCGGCGACGGCACCGCGGCAAGCGCCGCCGCCCCGCCGCCCACCGCCGACCCCGCCCGCAACCGCACCCCCGCCCGCAACCGCCCACCTTCCCGCAACCCCAACCGGGAACCGAACCCGCTGCTCAAGCCACCTCGACCGTTAAGAAGGTGCCCTTCCTCTACGGATTCCGTTAAGAAGGTGCCCTTCCTTCGCCCGAAGCGGGTGAGGGCGGCGAGGGTGGCGGTGGCCAGGCCTACGGCGGCGGAGAGGGTGGCGGCGCGGCGGATGTCGCGGGAGCGGGGCCCGGGGCCGGAGCCGAGGTACGGGCGGGTCTCGGAGCGGCCGAAGTAGACGTTGGTGCCGCCGAGGCGTACGCCGAGCGCGCCGGCGAAGGCTGACTCGCACTGGCCGGAGTTGGGGCTGGGGTGAGCGCGGCCGTCACGACGCCAGACGCGGGCGGTGCGGGCCGGGGAACCGGCGACCAGCGGCGCGGCGGCCACGGCCAGCGCGGCGGTGAGGCGGGACGGGAGCAGGTTCGCGGCGTCGTCGAGGCGGGCCGAGGCCGTGCCGAAGCGGGCGTACCGCGCCGACCGGTGCCCGACCATCGCGTCCAGTGTGTTGACCGCCCGGTAGCCGACCAGGCCGGGGAGCCCGGCCAGCGCGCCCCAGACCAGCGGTGCGACCTCCGCGTCCGAGGAGTTCTCCGCGATCGACTCGACCGTCGCGCGGGCCAGTTCCGGCTCGTCCAGCGTGGACGGGTCGCGGCCGCACAGATGGGACAGGCGGGCGCGGGCCGCGGGCAGGTCGCCGCGTTCCAGCGCCCCGGCCATCAGCCCGCCCTCGCGGCGCAGGCTGCGCCCGCCGAGCACGGCCCAGGTCCCGGCCGCCATCAGCACGCCCCGCAGCACCGGCCGCTGCCGGGTGGCCCGGTGCGCCAGCACCGCCGCCGCCACCGGCACGCCCACGGCCAGCGTGGTGAACACGGCCCCGGCCCGCCGCGAGTCGGCGTACGTGTACCGCTCCACGACCTTCGCGAAGTCGCCGAACCCGGCGACCGGGTGCAGCCGTCGCGGGTCGCCGAACGCGGCGTCGAGGGCTACTCCGGCCAGCAGGCCGAACGCGTCTGCTCGGCGTGCGGTCCGGCTCGCACGGGACCGGCTCACGCCCGGTGGTCCGCGTCCGCGCCGGCCGGGTTGTCGCGGCCCGGCTCCGGCAGCACGTCGGTGCCGGTGTCGAGGACGGACTCCTCGGCGGGTGCGGCCGGCTCGTCCATGAGGTGGCGGAAGGCGCGCAGGTTGTCGGTGGGTTCGCCGCGGCTGATCCGCCAGCGCCACTCGCGCTTGATCGCAGTGCTGAAGCCCAGCTCCAGCAGGGTGTCGAAGGACTCGTCGGCTGCGGCGAGCACCGCGCCGAGCAGCCGGTCCAGCTCCTGCGGGGTGACCGCGGCCAGCGGCAGCCGGCCGGTCAGGTACACGTCGCCGACGGCGTCGACGGTGAACGCGACCCCGTACAGCTTCGCGTTGCGGCGCAGCAGCCAGGCCCAGACGGCCTCGCGGTTCTCGTCGGGCTGGCGCACCACGAACGCCTCGATGCGCAGCGCGTGCTCGCCGACGATCAGGTTCACGTTCGTCTTGAGCTTGTGCGTGCCGGGCAGGGTCACCACGTACGAGTGGGGGCCGGTGCGGTCCAGGGGCAGCTCGGCGCAGGCCTGCTCGATCAGCGCGCAGGCCTCGGCGACCGTGGTCATGAGGCTCCTAGCGGGTCACCACCGGGCGCAGCCGGCGAGTTCGAGCTGCCGGCGGGACCGGTGCTCGGTCATCGCCTCACGATAGACGTCGAGCAGCCGGGCGGTCGTGTGGTCCCAGGAGAAGTCGTACGCGTGCTTGACCGCGCCCAGGGCCAACTCGTCGCGGCGGCCGGGCTCGGCGAGCAGCCGGTCGAGCACCCGGGCCCAGTCGGCGGCGGCGTGCCCGTCGACCAGCACGCCGCTGACCTCGTCGCGTACCGCGGTGACCAGACCGCCGACGGCGGCCGCGACGACGGGTGTGCCGCAGGCCTGGGCTTCCAGCGCGACCAGCCCGAACGACTCGTTGTGCGACGGCACGGCGACCAGGTCGGCGGCCCGGTACACGTCGGCGAGCCGGTCCCCGGCCTGCGGCGGCAGGAAGCGCACCCGGTCGCGTACGCCCAGCGAGTCGGCCAGCTCGATCAGCGAGGTCGGCCGGTCCAGGCCGGAGCCGCTGGGGCCGCCGACGACCAGCGCGATCGCGTCGGGGTCGCGCAGCTCGGCAAGTGCCCGGATCAGCACGTCGGGGGCCTTCAGGGGCTGGATGCGGCCGACGAAGGCAACGATCTTGGCGTGCGGCGGCAGGCCGAGGCGGGCGCGGGCGGCGAGCCGGTCGCCGGGGCGGAAGCGCTCCAGGTCGACGCCGGGCGCGACCACGGCGACGCGTTCCAGCGGCGCGTGGTAGAGGTCGATCAGCTCGCGGGCCTCGGTCGGGGTGTTCGCGACGAGCCGGTCGGACTGCTCGACGACCTGCTCCTCCCCGACGACGCGGCCCATCGGCTCGGCCCGGTCGCCCTCGGCCAGCTGCAAGTTCTTGACCTTGGCGAGGGTGTGCGCGGTGTGCACCAGCGGCACGCCCCAGCGGTCCTTGGCCAGCCAGCCGACCTGGCCGGACAGCCAGTAGTGGGAGGCCAGCAGGTCGTAGTGGCCGGGCGGGCGGGCCGCCTCGATGCCGAGCACGCCGTGCGTGAACGCGCACAGCTGCGCGGGCAGGTCCTCCTTGGCCAGGCCCTCGTACGGGCCGGCGCTGATGTGCCGGACGGTCACCCCGGGCGCGAGTTCCGCGCGCGGAGGCAGGTCGCCGCCGGTGGTCCGGGTGAACACCTCGATCTCGATCCCGGCCTTGGCCAGGCGTTTGGAGACCTCGACGATGTACACGTTCATCCCGCCCGCGTCGCCGGTGCCCGGTTGGTGCAGCGGTGACGTGTGCACGGAGAGCGTGGCGATCCGCCTGGGCAGCCCCTGGGGGAGGGAACGAGAGCTCACAGGTCGATCAACATCGGCTGGGCCGGGTGTCTTCCCGATCCGGGCGTGATGAGCGTCGCAGCCCGGATGATGGGACGTCACGCCGCTTAGGATGCTGCTCATGTCGTACCAGAAGATCGCCGTCGTCTCCGGGGCGTCCAGCGGCATCGGCGCCGCCACCGCCCGGCGCCTGGCCGCCGCGGGCTACCACGTGCACGCCCTCGCCCGCCGCACCGAGCGCGTCGAGGCGCTCGCCAAGGAGATCAACGGCACCGCCGTGACCTGCGACGTAACCGACGACTACGCGGTCGCGCAGTACGCGGCGACGGTGGAGCGGGTGGACCTGCTGGTCAACAACGCCGGCGGCGCGGTCGGCGCGGACCCGGTGGCCACCGCGAGCGTCGCCGACTGGCAGGCGATGTACGACGTGAACGTGCTGGGCACGCTGCGCCTGACCAAGGCCCTGCTCCCGGCCCTGATCGCCTCCGGCGCGGGCACCGTGGTCACCATCAGCTCCACCGCCGGCCTCATCGTGTACGAGGGTGGCGGCGGTTACGCGGCGGCCAAGCATGCCCAGACCGCCCTGGTCGAGACCCTGCGCCTGGAGCTGTGCGGCGACCCGGTCCGCGTCGTCGAGATCGACCCGGGCATGGTCAAGACCGACGAGTTCGCCCTCAACCGCTTCGGCGGCGACGCCGCCCGCGCCGCCTCCGTCTACGCCGGCGTCGCCGAGCCCCTCACCGCCGACGACATCGCCGAATGCGTCACCTGGTGCGCCGAACTCCCCCACCACGTCAACATCGACCGCATGGTCGTCCGCCCCCTCGCCCAAGCCGCCCAACACAAGGTCCACCGCGTCGGCGTCTAGCCCCCGGCCGCCGTTCCGGGTTGATCATGAACTTATGGCACGGTTGGACGGCGTGTCGCCGGCATAACTTCATGATCAACGCGGAGGGGAGGGGTGCGGGCGGTGAAGCCGCAGGGGGAGATCACGCGGGGGACCACCAATCCGAACCGGCTGCGGCGGGTGGACCGGTGGATCGCCTGGTGGTGTGGTCGCGCGCTGGTTGAGGCGGCCGATCCGCTGGTCGTCGACCTCGGTTACGGGGCTACGCCGATCACGGCGGTGGAGTTGCGGGCGCGGCTGGCGAAGGTGCGGCCGGGGGTCCGGGTGGCCGGGTTGGAGATCGATCCGGCGCGGGTCGCGGCGGCACAGGTGGCCGCGGACCCGCCGGGGCTGACGTTCGCGCGGGGCGGGTTCGAGCTGGCCGGGCTGCGGCCCGTCGTGGTCCGGGCCTTCAACGTGCTGCGGCAGTACGACGAGAGCGCCGTGCCCGCCGCCTGGACCACGATCACCGGCAACCTGGCCCCGGGCGGCTGGCTGATCGAGGGCACCTGTGACGAGCTGGGCCGCCTCGGCAGCTGGGCGGCGCTGCCCGCGGGCGCGGCCACCCCGGCCACGCTGACGCTGGCGGCGAAGCTGTCCACCCTGGAGTCCCCGGCGACGTTCGCCGAGCGCCTGCCCAAGGCGCTGATCCACCGCAACGTGCCGGGCGAGCCGGTGTACGACCTGCTGCGTACGCTCGACGAGGCCTGGCGGCACGCCGCCCCGCTGGCCGTCTTCGGCCCGCGCCAGCGCTGGCTGGACGCGGTGTCCCGGCTCAAGGCGGCAGGCTGGCCGGTCCTGGATCGCCCGGCCCGCTGGCGGCTCGGCGAGGTCACCCTCACCTGGCCGACCCGCTGACCTGCCCGAGCGCCGGACCGGTGGTGCGGCATGCGTGGGAGCGATGATCCCTTCCGAGCCCGCCGGTCGTTACGTCCGTTATGAACCTTATCGGGGAGTTTCCCGCCATGCTGGCGCACGGCCAGCAGCTCACCGTACGCGCCAGCCCGCCGTTCCTGCTCGGCGTCGGGCTGCTGCTGCTCGGCATCATCATGCTGGTCGTGGCGTTCGTGCTGGCCAGGCGGTCCGCGGAGTGAACCGCGACGACCTGATCCGCCTGCTCGTGCTGTTCACGGTGTGCGGCGGCCTCGGGTGGCTGGCGGGCGGCCGGCGCCGCCCGCACGGCTGACCTCAGAGCTCGCAGCCGACCAGGACCGGCTCCGGGCGCAGGGTGACCCCGAACCGCTCGTGCACGCCGTCCCGGATCTCCGCGGCGAGTTCCAGAAGCTCCCCGGTGGTGCCGCCGCCCGGGTGCGTCAGCGCGAGGATGTGCTTGGACGAGATCGCGACCGGCCCGCGCGTATACCCGGGGGCGAACCCGGCCCGCTCGACCAGCCACGCCGCACTCACCTTCATCACCCCGTCCGCACCCGGCCAGGCCGGCGGTTCCGCGCCGTCGGCCCGCCGGCGCAGCTCCGTGTACGCCGCGGCGCTCAGCACCGGGTTGGCGAAGAACGGGCCGGCCGAGTCGGTGTCCGGATCACCCGGGTCGAGCACCATGCCCCTGCCGCGACGCAGCTCCAGCACGGCCTCGCGGGCGGCCGCCGCCGGCACCCGGTCGTTCTCCCCGACCCCGAGCAGGCGGGCCAGCTCGGCGTGTCCCACCGGGCCGGACAGCGGGTCGCGGCGCAGCCGGAACGTGACGTCGAGGACGACCCAGCGGTCGCTGTACCTGAACAGGCTGTTCCGGTACTCGAAGCGGCAGTCGGCCGGGGTGAACACGTCGATCTCGCCCTCGGTGCGGTCGTACACCGTCACCGACTCGATCGTCTGCGACACGTCCTGGCCGTACGCGCCGACGTTCTGGATCGGCGTGGCGCCGGCCGCCCCCGGGATGCCGGCCAGGCACTCCACCCCGGCCAGGCCGTCGGCGACCGTCTGGGCGACACAGTCGTCCCACGGATGACCTGCGGCGACGCGTACCGACACGGCGTCGCCGTGCTCTGCGGTCACCTCGACCCCGGAGGACCGGATCAGCAGCACGGTGCCGGGGAAGCCGACGTCGCCGATGACGACGTTGCTGCCCCCGCCGAGGACCAGCAGCGGCTCGTCGGCGCGGGCGGCCTCCTGTACGGCCGACACGATGTCGTCCGCGGACTCGGCCGTGACCAGCCGCCCGGCCGGGCCTCCGAGCCCTAGGGTGGTCAGGTCGGCGAGCGCGTGGCGGGCGGGACTATTGTCAGACACGTCACCACACTAGTGCCGCCACTGATCCCGAATGACCAGGTGGGGAAGACGCGATGAGGACGAGGCCATGAGAGCTCACGGCAGCAAGGAACTCTGGCTGGACTCGCTGCGTGCCGACGCGGCCGCGTTCCGGGCCGTGGCGGGCGAGGCCGAACTGACCGCGATCGTGCCCACCTGTCCGGACTGGACCGTGCTGAACCTCGTGCACCACCTGGGCGGGGTGTACCGGTGGGTGCGCAGCTTCGCCAGCCGCGGGATCACCAGCGCGCCCGACCCGGCCGCCCGGCGGCACGACTACCCGGGCGCGGACGAGTCGCTGACCTGGTTCGACGAGGAGTGCAAGAGCCTGCTGGAGCTGCTCGACGCGCTCGACCCGCACATGCCCGCCTGGAACTGGGCCCCGCAGGCGAAGACGGCCGACTTCTGGCACCGCCGGATGGCGCACGAGACCGCCGTGCACCGCTGGGACATGCAGATGGCGCAGGGCCTGGCCGAGCCGCTCGACGACCGGCTGGCCGTCGACGGCATCACCGAGGTGCTGGACAGCTGGCTGCCCGCGGGCCGCCGCAAGGGCCCCACCGACCGGTACGGCGTCGTCCAGCTCACCGCCCCCGAGGAGGGCCAGGAGTGGTTCGTCCGGCTGCGCGGGGAGGGCATCGCCCTGCTCGACACGGACACCCTGCTCGACGCGGAAGGCCCGGACACCCGCGTGCACGCGTCCGGCCCGGCCAGTGACCTGATGCTCGCCCTGTGGGGCCGGATCGGCTTCGACACGCTCGAGGTGAGCGGCGACGAGTCGCTGCTGGCCTGCCTGCGCACCGGCTGAGCGCACCGATGCCCCGGCCGACCCTCGAACAGGTCGCGCAGCGGGCCGGGGTGTCCCGGGCCACCGTGTCGCGCGTCGTCAACGACTCCCCCACCGTCGCCGAGTCGATCCGCACCGCGGTGCGCCGCGCCATCGACGAGCTGGGGTACGTGCCCAACCAGGCCGCACGCAGCCTGGTCACCCAGCGCACCGACTCGTTCGCGCTGATCCTGCCGGAGAGCCCGTCCCGGGTGTTCTCCGACGACCAGTTCTTCCCCGGCATCATCCGCGGCGTCAGCCAGGAGCTGGACTCCGCGGACAAGCAGCTCGTGCTGATGGTGGCGGGCTCGCAGGCCAGCCACGACCGCATCGAGCGGTACGCGCTGGCCCGGCACATCGACGGCGTGCTCATCGCCTCGATGCACGGCGCCGACCCGCTGCCCGGCACGCTGGCCCGGATGGGCATCCCGGTGCTGTGCGGCGGCCGCCCGCTCGGGCCGGTGCGCGTGCCGTACGTGGAGGTCGACAACGTCAACGGCGGCCGGATGGCGGTACGCCACCTGCTGGAGACCGGCCGGACCCGGATCGCGACGATCGCCGGCCCGCAGGACATGGTCGCCGGCATCGACCGGCTCACCGGCTACCGGGAAGAGCTGCGCGGCTCCGATCGGCGCTCGATCGTGGCCGTCGGCGACTTCACCCGCGACTCGGGCGCTGTCGCGATGCGCCAGCTCCTGGAGGACGACCCCGACCTCGACGCCGTCTTCGTCGCCTCCGACCTGATGGCCCACGGCGCCCTCCAAGCGCTGCAGGCAGCCGGTCGACGCGTCCCCGACGACGTCGCCGTGATCGGCTTCGACGACATCGCCCTGGCCCGCTACACCGAGCCCCCGCTGAGCACGGTCCGCCAGCCCATCGTCGGCCAGGGCCGCGAGATGGCCCGCCAGCTGCTCCGCCTCGCCGCCGGCGAGTCCATCGCCGACAGCGTCATCCTCCCCACCGAACTCGTCATCCGCGGCACGACCTGAGAAGGAAGGGCACCTTCACAACGCTCCGCGTTGTAGAAGGTGCCTCTCTTAACGTCGAACAGACCGTGACCTGCGGCGCGGCCCGTCGTGGGCGGGTCAGCGAAGGGTGAGGGCGGTCAGGACCGGGAAGTGGTCGCTGGCGGTGATCTGAGTGAGAACGGCGAAGTCGGTGAAGGCGACCTGCGGGGAGCCGAACACCCAGTCCACGCGGTTCGTCGGCCGGTCGGTCGGGGAGGTCCAGGCCGCGCCGTGGCCGGTGACGTCCTGCGCGGACACCCAGCCCGCGCTGGTGAACGAGCGCTGCTCGGGCCAGCTCGGCCAGAAGTTGAAGTCGCCCGCGATCAGCGTCGGGGCGGCCGGGTCGACCTGCGCGAGCAGCCCGTCGATCTGCGCCAGCCGGGTCGGCGTGTTCGGCTTGCGGTGGGTCAGGTGCGCGGTGACCACGTCGAGGGTGCGGCCGCCGTGCAGGGTCAGCGTCGCTTTCAGGTACGACCGCCACATCGGCCCCTGCCCGTACGGCAGCCGCCCGGTGCGCACCGAGCTGACCGGCAGCCGGGTCAGCAGCAGGTTGCCGAACTGCCCGTCCGCGGCCGGTGACCACGTGAACGGCATGCCCAGCTCGCGCGACAGGTACTCGGCCACATCCACGCCGCCGCCGATCGCCCAGCCCCGGCTGACCTCCTGCAGCACGACCACGTCCGCAGCCGCGGCCCGGATCGCCGCGGCAAGCTGGTGCGGGTCCGCCTGACCGGTGGCGTCGTCCCGGCCGTACTTGACGTTCCAGCTCAGCACTCGCAGGCCCGTGGCGCTCGCCTCGGCCGTGGCGGCGGCAGGTCGAGTGACGTGCATCAGCGCCGGTACCGCCAGCAGGAGCGCGGCGACCCCGGTGACCAGGGCCGGTCGGGCCACGAGCCCGCGCAGGTCGACGCGCCAGCCGCCCGGGTGGAGCGGCCGCCGGCCCATCGCGGCGAGCCCGACGGCGACCGCGAGCGCGATGAGCAGCCACCGGTTGTCGAACGGCAGCGGCATGTCGTAGTGCACCTGGAACAGCAGCACAGGCAGGACCCAGACCAGGCCGTACGCCCAGTCGCCCCGGTTGCCGGGGGCCGCGGTCGCCCGCGCGACGGCGACGGCTGCGGACAGCTGCGTCAGCGCGATGCCGAGCAGCACCCATGGTCCGGCGCCCCACCAGGCCAGGGCGAGGCCGCCGGCCATCCCGGCGAGCGCCGCCGAGCCCGCGATCCAGTGGTCGGGCTCGGGGATGGCGTTCGTGCCGCCGCGCAGCGTCAGCCGGCGTACCAGCTCGATCGCGACCAGCAGCACCCCGATCAGGGCCGCGAGGCACAGCTGCAGCGCGACCCCCGACTGCGACGCGGCGAAGGCCGCGTTGCCCAGGGTCGTGGTCCACAGCGCGAGGTATCCGCCCAGCGCCCAGGTGCGCCCGCCGGCCTCCGGCGCGACCTCGGGCGTGCGCGGCAGGCACAGCAGCGCCAGCGCACCAAGGATCATGGTTGGCACCAGCACCCCGGTGAGGTCGCCGCGGTGCCACAGCCCGTCCCAGGTCACCGAGACCGACCGCACCGCCAGGTCGAGCGCCCCACCGGCCAGCAGGCCGACCGTCACCGTCACCGGGTCGCCGAGCCGGCGCACCGCCCCGGCGAGCGCGACCATCGCGAGCACGGCCCCGAGCGCGACCACGAGCAGCGTCGGCTCCAGGTACGGCTCACCCCCGCCGACCCGCACCACCGCCAGCAACCCGACCGTGATCGAGAGGAACGGCATCCTGCCGGTGCCGACTCGCACCTTCAGCAGCAGTCCCGGCACGGTGAAGATCGCAACCGCGATCAGCGCCGCGTTGACGATGCCGACCGGCCCGGCCACTTGGTCGAGCAGCGGCCCGCAGGCGCGCAGCGACTCGGCGGTGACGGCGAACAGCAGCGCGATGATCGCGACCGGCCGCCAGGTCGCGGACCCGCCTCCCGGGCTGCGCTGAGCGCCGGCCGGGAGCGGGCCGGGCGTGGCACCGCGCGGCCTCGGGCTCGGGCTCGGGCTCGGGCTCGGGCTCGGGCTCGGGCTCGGGCTCTCGGGAGCGTCAGCCGGTGAGGCAGCGGACGTGGGGCTGTCGGGGAGGGCTCGGCTGGACATGGGCTACTGCTCGATCGACAGGCCGAGGGAGCGCCGGGCGAGCAGCGTGCCGCCGGCGACCGCGGCGGGCATGATCAGCACCGCGCCGAGCGGGATCAGGAAGCAGCAGAACACCGCGACGCCGAAGCCCAACGCGCTGGCCCGGTGCCTGCGCAGCGCCACCCGGCGGTCGGGCAGCCGCAGCCCGCGCCGGTTGAAGGCGACCGCGACCATCTCCAGCGCCAGGAACCAGCCGCCGACGAACGCGCCCAGCACCGGGATCACCGTCTGGCCGACCACCGGGATGAAACCGCCGGCGAACAGCGGGATCGCGATCATCACGGACACCGCCAGCAGCCGCAGCGCGTCGAAGATGCTGCGCCGCAGCTCCTGGTGCCAGGGCAGGTCGACCGCGTCGGGCACGCCGCCGAAGTCCTCCTCGACCGCCGCGCCGATCGCCTCGTAGAACGGGTCGCCGATCAGCAGCGTCACCGCCGTGTACGACAGGATCGCGACCAGCCCGCTCACCCCGACCAGGGCGATCCCGGCGAGCAGGCGCACCGAGTCGCGCAGGCCCTGCGCCCAGTCGTCGGCGAACCAGGTGACCTCGGCCGACAACTCGTCGACGTAGAAGAACAGCAGTGTGAACAGCCCGGCGAACAGCAGCAGGCTGAGCACAGCGGGGATCAGCCCCAGCAGGATCAGCCGCGGGCTGCGGACGTAGCGCCCGATACCCCGCAGGAGCAGCCGTACGCCGAAGAAGAACTCTGAGACCGCTCGTCCTGCCACGAACGGGGAGCCTAGTGGACGCCGGTGGGAAGTCGTAGGGGTCGGCCGTGCGGGCGGACCGCGACGCGGCGGTCAGCCGTTCAGGAAACCGGAGATCCGCTCCCGCAGGTCGGCCCGCTCGTGCCAGAGCACCGACGGCCGGTTGTAGATGTGCAGGGTCGCCTCCGGCAGCACGCCCGCCAGCTCCTCGGCGACCGACGCCGGGTGCAGGTCGTCGCCGATGCAGCCGATGACCAGCACGTGGGCGCTCACGTCGCGGAGCAGGTTGACGTCCGGCACGGGCACCTGGTCGGGCAGGGTGAGCAGGCCGCTGCTCAGGCCGGTGTTCATCAGCGTGTTGAGGCGCTGGCGCACGTACGCCCAGCCGGAAGCCCCGTTGCGGGCCGACGGCGGGATCTCCTCGACCACGGCGTTGGCCACGGTCGGCAGGTCACCGCTGCTGATCGCCTCCAGCAGGTTGACCAGCCGGCGGCGGGCCGCCTCGGGCCGCGGCCGGTCGAGCACCGCCGGCAGGAACAGCACCACCTTCTCGAACCGGTCGGGCGTCTCGGCCAGCAGCCGGCACAGCGCGCCCGCGCCCAGGCTCACCCCCAGGGCCCGGGTGGCGCCCGCCATGTCGGCGATGGCGCGCAGGTCGCGGGCCAGATCACCGTAGTCCCAGGCACCCCGTGGCGAGCTGGACTCGCCGTGGCCGCGGAACTGGAAGAAGACCCGCTTGCCGGCGACGGCGCTGCCCAGCGGCCGGGTCTCGGCGATGCCGTGGCCGAGCCCGTGCGCGAACACGGTGACCGGCTCGCCGACACCGGTGCTGAGCCGCTCCAGCTGCACGCCGTGCGGGGTGTCGACGATCTCGGTGGGCAGCGCGGGCGGGGCGGGGCGGCCGGTGTTGGGGGCGGAGTTGCGCGGCTTGCCGAGGCGTCGGGGGAATCCGTCCGGCGGGGGCGGCCAGCGCAGATCGTTGATCACCGAATCACCAGGGTCCCTCGGCGGCCTCGCGCAGGCCGCGGCGCAGATCCAGCAGGTAGTACGCGGCGACGCCGGCACCGATGAACGCGAAGAAGTTGACACCGGTGAAGAACGTCAGCACGACCAGCAGCACCATCACGAGCAGCCAACCGGCCTTGGGCATGGTGCCGATCGCGGGGAACGCCTCCTTGCGCCGGATGACGCAGTCGGCGAAAGCCCAGAGCAGGATTCCCAGGATGAAGATCCACAGGATGAAGTCGATCCAGCCCTTGATAACGATCGCAGCCATGGCTCACAGCTTAGAACCATCGAGCCCGGCATCCCAGCGGTGACGACGCCGGATACGTCTCGTCGCGGCGTGCCGACCGATCGATCGGCGCGCCGCGACGAGAGCGCGGGGTCACTTCGCCGCGCGCGGCGGCTTCTTCGCGGCGGGCTTGGCGGCCGGCGGCACGTCCTCCCCCGTCTTGGCCTCGGCCTTCGCCTCCGCCGTGGGCGCGGACTTGGTCTCGGGCTTGGCGTCGAAGCCCGGCGTCGCGGGCTGCTCCGTGAACGCCTGCTCGCCACGGGCGACCAGCGAGTCGTAGAACTTCGTCGCCTTCTCCGCCGCGGTCTGCGTACCCGAGACGATGCTGTCGCGGATCTGCGCCGCGTCGACCTTCGAGGTCAACTCGGCGGCCTTGCTGGTGGCGAAGGCGCCGTACTCGTTGGCCTTGGCCTTCCACTGCGGCATGTCGGTCTTGGCGGCCTGGTCGGCGAGCTCCGCGGCCTTGTCGCGCAGCTTGTCGGCCAGCTCGGGCAGCTTGCGCAGCTGCTCGTACGCGATGTCGCCCACGCCCGCGGCGGCGTAGAACGCGCTCGGGTAGGTGCGCTCGTCGGACTTGCCGGACTTGCTCGACGTCTGGGTCATGGTCACTGTTCCTCCTGTGCCTGCTGGCGCACGGCCTTCTTGACCGCCTTCTTGACCGCCGGCTTCTTCGCCGTGGCGACGGTCGGCTCCACCGGGGCCGCCGCGGGGACGGGCTCCGGGGTGGCGGCCTCTTCGGCGCGCGCGTTCTCGCGTACGAACGTCTCGTAGATCTGCGTGAGTGACTGTTTCTGCGCGACCGTCAGCAGCGGGTCGGCCGCGATCGCGGTCGGCACGCCCTGGTGGTCGTCAGAGCCGAGCAGCCCGGCCTTGAGGTACATGGCCGGGGTGGAGACCCGCAGCGCCGCAGCCAGCTGCGCCAGCACCTCGGCGGACGGCTTGCGCAACCCGCGTTCGATCTGGCTCAGGTACGGATTGCTGATGTTGGCCTGCTCGGCCAGCTGCCGCAGGGAGATGCGGGCGTTCTCCCGCAAGTCCTTGATGAAGGCGCCGATGTCGGGACTCTGCACGCCCACCAAGCTACCCACGACCGCTAGCAACAGCAAGCATATTGCTAACTACCCGCTAGCGACCTACGCCACGCCACAAACCCCCCATTCCCGACCCACCCCAGCCCAGCCCTTCGCGCCACAACCACGTTGATCATGAACTTATGGCACGGTCACCGGCGTGTCGCCGCCAAAACTTCATGATCAGCGCAGCACGGCGCGGCGCGATTAGGCGCGGCGCAGTGCAGTGGGGCGCGGCGCAGTGCGGTGATGCGCAGTGCGGTGAAGCGCGGCGCGCTGAGGCGGTGGCGGCGGCCGTGGCGGTGGAGTGGGCTACCAGAGGGGGTGGAGGGCGCCTACGCGGCGGCCGCCGCCGAGGAGGGCGGGTTCGGTGAGGGTGGGGACGTCGACGGGGATGCCGAGGCGGCGCAGGGCGGTGATCATGATGGGGCCGCGGCCGCGGGCGGCACCGTCATCGATCTTGATGGCTACCGCGCCCTTGCCGGGTACGGCCGCGGCCCACACGCCCTCGGCGCCGACCTTGCTGACCAGGCCGGGAACGGCACGCATGAGCTGGGCGTCCTCGCGGTTGGTGCCGCTGACCAGCTCCGGGTACGCCCGCATCGCGTCGGCGACCGAGCGCTCCAGCGACCCGGGCACGCCCTCGGCGATCCGGCGGAACGCGGTGGCCAGCCCGGTCAGCGACAGCGCGAGCACCGGCGCCCCGCACCCGTCGACGCCCATCGCCGCCGCGGACTCGCCCGCGAACTCCTCGATGGTCTCGTTGAGGCGGTGCTGCAGCGGGTGATCGGGCTGGAAGTAGTCCTCCACGGCCCAGCCGGCGGCGCGGCAGGTGAGCAGCATGCCGGAGTGCTTGCCGGAGCAGTTCATGTAGACCCGCTGCGGGGTGCCGCCGCTGGCGATCTTCGCGGCGTCGTCCAGGGGCAGGTCGGGCGGGCAGCGCAGGGCGGCTTCGGTGAGCCCGCCGCTGCGCAGCAGGGCGCGTACCCGGGAGACGTGGAAGTCCTCGCCGTAGTGGCTGGCGGCGACCAGCGCCAGGTCGGCCGGGTCGGCCAGGCGCAGCCCGGCCCGCAGCATGCCGATGGCCTGCATGGGCTTGTTGGACGAGCGCGCGAAGATCGGCCCGGTGACGTCACCGGCGGCCGCGACCGGGTTTCCGGCCGCGTCCAGTACGATCACCGACCCGCGGTGCCAGCCCTCGACGAACCCGCTGCGCTCCACCTCGACGAGCGGCACGCCGCCCTCGTAAACCTTGCCCATGGTAAGGAACGCTACCGGGGTTTCACATTTCAGCGCGGCGGGATCCCCAGGAGGTTGCGTGCCTCACCCGGCGTCAGCGGGGGCCGCTGCGCCAACCGGGCGAATGCGGACGCGCGGGCGACCAGCTGGGCGTTGGACTCGACCGGCTGGCCCTTGGCGTAGGTGACCGTGTCCTCCATGCCGACGCGCAGGTGGCCGCCCGAGCCGAGCGAGGTGAGCAGCACCGGCAGCGTGAACCGGCCGATGCCGGTGGCCGAGAACGTGGTGCCTTCGGGCAGGTCGCGCAGGGCCTGCTGGCAGGCGACGAGCGCGGCGGCGGTGCCGGGCATGCCGCCGGGCACGCCCATCACGAGGTCGACGTGCACGTGGCCGCCGGACGGGAGGCCGTACTTGTCGAGCAGGCGCTGCAGGGCCCACAGGTGGCCGAGGTCGAAGATCTCGTACTCGGGCACGACGCCGCGCTCCTGCATGCGGGTGTGCAGGTCGACGATGAACTCCCAGCGGTTCATGAACACGTCGTCGCCGAAGTTGACGGTGCCCATGGTGCAGCTGGCCATGTCCGGGCCGGCGTCGAGCACGGCCAGCCGGGCGGACTCCGGGTCGTGCACCGAGCCGCCACTGGACAGCTGCACGATCAGGTCGGTGCTCGAACGCAGCGCGGCGACGGTCTCGCGCAGCCGGACCGGGTCCAGGCTCGGCTTGGCGGCCTCGTCGCGGATGTGCACGTGGATCACGCTCGCGCCGACGGCCTCGCACTCCTTCGCGGTCGCGACCAGCTCGTCGAGCGTCACCGGCAGGGCGGGGACGTCAGCCTTGGCGGATTCCGCGCCGGTGGGCGCGACGGTGATCAGAGTGCCGTTCGTCATGCGCGCATCCTGTCATATTTCTAGTCAGGGTCGATAGAGGCCGTAGATTCTCCCGCGATGAGGGGGGTGTCGCCGGAAATATTGCGCTTGAGGACCGCGAGCGCGATCGGTCCGAGTTCCGCATGCCGGGCCGCGGTGCCGATGAATCCGACGGTACGGCCGTTCGCCGTGATCTCGGTGCCACGCGCCGGAAGCTCGTCGGTGGCGATGCCGTCCAGGTGCAGCAGGCGCAGCGCGCGCGGCGGCTTGCCGAGGTGGTGCACCCGGGCCACCGTCTCCTGACCCCGGTAGCAGCCCTTCTCCAGGTGCACCGCGGCGGCGGTCAGGTCCACCTCCGACGGCAGCGTCCGGTGATCGGTGTCCACCCCCACCCGGGCCTGCTTCGCGGCCGCCCGCACGGCTTCGTACGCCCACAGCCCCGCGGACGGCAGCTCCAGGGCGGCCAGCGTCGCGGCGGCGGTCTCGGCGGGCAGCAGCAGGTCCAGCACCGGGAGGTCGCCGAGCGTGTGGCGGCGCACGAAACCGCCGCCGGGCAGCGGGGCCAAGGCGTACACCGTCGTCGGTCGCGGCGGCACCGCGCCGGTGGCGAACTTCGGCCCCGGCACCTCCAGCACGTCCGGCTCGGCGGGCACGGCGACGCCGAGTTTCGCGGCGGCGGCGAGGGCCCCCGGGCCGACCAGGCTGTGTACGACCAGGTCGGCGGGTTTGATCTCAACCTGGGTGAAGAAGCGCATCCGGGTCAGGAAGGTCACCAGGTCGTCCACGGTGCCGGGTTCGACGTCCACCCAGAGCGTGCCGTCGAGCTCGGAGACCCACAGCTCGTGCTCGATGTGGCCGTGCGGGGACAGCACCAGCGTGCGGGTGCCCTGGCCGTCGGCGAGCGCGGTCAGGTGCTGCGAGGTGAGGTTGTGCAGGAAGCTCAGCCGCTCGGGGCCGGTCAGCGCCAGCACGCCGCGGTGCGAGCGGTCCACCAGCCCGGCCGCGGTGAGCAGGGTGCGCTGCTCACGGTTCGGGTCGCCGTGGTGCGCCGGGACGGCGGCGTCGGCGGAGTCCGGGTCGAAGTGACCCACCAGCACGGTCGTACCCATCACGCACAGCTCCCGCAGAGTCCGAACAAGGCCACGTGCCCGATGTCCATCCGGAAGCCGCGCTGCGTCAGCAGCCGCTCGGCGAGCGGGGCCAGCTCGCTCTGCTCCAGCTCGGTGACCGTGTCGCAGCTGCGGCACACCAGGTGCACGTGCTGCACGACCGCCGCGTCGTGGTAGGTCGGCGCGCCGTGCGACAGGTGCACGTGGGTCACCAGCCCGAGCTCCTCCAGGAGCTCCAGGGTCCGGTACACGGTGGTGATGTTGACTCCGGAGGCCACCTCGCACACCGCCGCGTGCACCTGTTCCGGGGTCGCGTGGACGAGCTGGCGCACGGCGTCGAGCACCAGTTGCCGCTGGGGGGTGAGCCGCAGGCCGCGGTCCCGGAGGAGTTCGGCCAGCTCGGCGGAGCCTTGTTCGGGCATCGTCCGATCATAGTTCGGCGCTTGAGCGCGCTCGAACGATCAAGGCCGTCGCGGGAGCGGCCGTGCGGCGGCGTAGCATTCCGGCCGTGGTGCAGCCTGTTCTCGTGGTCCAGGGCCTCGGCGTGGTGCCGGCCGACACTCCCGTGCTCCGTGCCGACGATCTCGGCGTGCTGCGCGGCGACGGGGTCTTCGAGACCATGCACGTGCGGCCCGACGGGCGTGGCGGCGTGCAGCCGTGGCTGATCGGCGAGCACCTGGCCCGGATGGCCCGCTCGGCCGCCCGGATGGAGCTGGCCCTGCCCGCCGAGGACGCGCTGCGCGAGCTGGCCGCGGCGGCCTGCGCCCAGTGGCCGGCCGAGGCCGAGGGCGCGTTGCGGCTGGTCTGCACCCGTGGCGCGGAGGCGACCGCCGCCACCGGCGGCCCGGTGACCTGCTTCGCCACCGTGAACCCGATCGGCGCGGCCACGCTGGCCGCCCGGCGCGACGGCATCACCGTCACCACGATCTCGCTGGGCTACCCGGCCGACGCGCGCACCTCGGCTCCGTGGCTGCTGGGCGGCGTGAAGTCGCTGTCGTACGCGATCAACATGGCCTCGCAGCGCTGGGCCCTCGCCCAGGGGGCCGACGACGCGCTGTGGGTGTCCGCGGACGGCTACGTGCTGGAGGGCCCCACCTCGACGCTGGTCTGGCTGAGCGGGGACACGCTGTACACGGTGCCCGTGGAGACCACCGGCATCCTGCCCGGGACGACCGCCCGGCACCTGCTCGACAACGCCGGTGACCTCGGCTGGACCGCCGCCGAGCGCATGGTGACCCCGGCCGAGCTGGCCGCGGCCGACGGCGTGTGGCTGCTGTCCAGCGTGCGCGGCGTCGCCGAGCTGCGGGCGATCGACGGAGCCACCCAGCCCTCGTCGGCGCACACCGAGAAGCTGCGCGCGTACCTCGGCTTCACGAACCTGGGTTACTGAACGATCCCTCAGTTGACGTAGCCTGCGGAGCATGACCTCGCAGGCGTTTCTCATCGACGCGGTCCGCACCCCGTTCGGCCGCCACAAGGGCGGGCTGTCCGGCGTACGCACCGACGACCTCGCGGCCGCGCCCCTGGTCGCGCTGCTCAAGCGGCATCCTGAACTGGACCCGGCGCTGATCGAGGACGTCATCCTCGGCGACGCCAACGGAGCCGGCGAGGACAACCGCAACGTGGCCCGCATGGCGGCGCTGCTGGCGGGCCTGCCCATGACCGTGCCCGGGGTGACCGTCAACCGGCTCTGCGCGGCGGGCGCCGAGGCGATCGTGCAGGCCTCCCGGGCGGTCCGCGCGGGCGACAACGACCTGGTCGTCGCAGGTGGTGTGGAGAGCATGAGCCGCGCCCCGTTCGTGCTGGCCAAGCCCGACACGGCCTTCCCCGGCGAGGCGAAGCTGTGGAACACGCAGCTCGGCTGGCGCATGGTCAACCCGCTGATGCCCGACGCGTGGACCGTGCCGCTGGGCGTGGCCGCCCAGCAGGTGGCGCACGAGTTCGGCATCGGCCGCGAGGCGCAGGACGCCTGGGCGCTGCGCTCCCAGCAGCGCGCGGCCGCCGCCTGGGCGCAGGGCCGCTTCGACGACCGGGTGGTCGAGGTCGCCGGGGTGACCCGCGACGAGTCGGTGCGCCCCGACACCAGCGCCGCCGCGCTGGCCAAGCTCCGCCCCGCGTTCACCCCGGACGGCACGGTCACCGCGGGCAACTCCTCGCCCGTCAACGACGGCGCCGCGGCGACCCTGATCGGCTCCGCCGCCGCCGTCGAGCGCCTCGGCGTACAGCCGCTGGGCCGCATCGTGGCCAGCACCGTCGCAGGTGTCTCGCCGGAGCGCTTCTCCACCGGCCCGGTCCCCGCGATCCGGGCGCTGCTGGCCAAGGCGAAGCTCGGCTTCGGCGACATCGCCGCCTGGGAGCTGAACGAGGCGTTCGCCGCGATGGTCCTCAGCTGCCTGCACGAGCTGCCGGAGATCGACCCCGAGCTGGTCAACGTCGACGGCGGCGCGATCGCGTACGGCCACCCGCTCGGCGCGTCCGCGCCCCGGGTCGTCGTCGACCTGTGCCACACCCTGCGCCGCCAGGGCGGCGGCTACGGCATCGCGGCGGCCTGCATCGGTGTCGGGCAGGGACAGGCGGTGCTGGTCCATGTCGAGTAACCCGTTCGACCTGCTGCCGCCCGAGCAACGGGCCCGGTTCGAGACGCTGGCCCGCGAGTTCGCCGAGTCCGGCGCCGAGCCCGCGACGCCCCGCGAGGCGTCGACCGTGGTGCTGATCCGCCCCGACCGCACGATCTTCCTGATCCGGCGGATGCGGGCGATGGCGTTCGGCGGCATGTGGGCATTCCCCGGCGGCTCGCTGGAGCCGGGTGAGACCCCGGCCGACGCGGCGGTACGCGAGATCGAGGAGGAGACCGGGGTGACCCTGCTGCCGGCCGCGCTGACGCCGTGGCACCGCTGGCTGACCCCGGTGTTCGAGCCGCGCCGCTTCGACACCTGGTTCTTCCTGGCCGCCATGCCCGACGGCCAGGACGCCGCGCTGCCGGAGTTCGAGGCCGACCGGGCCCGCTGGCTGACGCCCGAGGAGGCGATCGCCGAACACGAGTCCGGCGACCTGCCCATGCTCCCACCCACCCTGGTCACGCTGCGCGAACTCTCCGCATACCCCACGGTGCCGGACATGCTCACCACCCACCGCGACGTCACCAGCCCCTACATGCCCACCCTCTGACCCCGCCCAGGGCCGCCGCCCTCACCTGGCGCGACTTTTAAAGACTTGCGGCCTCAGGAATTCCTGAGGCCGCAAGTCTTTAAAAGTTGCCGTGGGGGCCGCGGGCGCCGGGCGGTGGGCCGTGGGGAGACCGTGGGCGGGTCAGCCGAAGCGGCCGGTGATGTAGTCCTCGGTGCGCTTGTCGGCGGGGTTGGTGAAGATGCGGCCGGTGTCGTTGAACTCGACCAGGCGGCCGTGGCGGACGCCGGCCTCGTCGAGCTCCGCGGTGAAGAACGCGGTGTGGTGGCTGACGCGGGCGGCCTGCTGCATGTTGTGGGTCACGATCACGATGGTGTACGTGCCCGCCAGGTCGTGCATCAGGTCCTCGATCTTGCCGGTGGCGATCGGGTCGAGCGCGGAGCACGGCTCGTCCATGAGGATCACCTCGGGCTTGACCGCGATCGCCCGCGCGATGCACAGCCGCTGCTGCTGGCCGCCGGACAGGGCCAGGCCGCTGGTCTTCAGCTTGTTCTTGACCTCGTCCCACAGGGCCGCGCCGCGCAACGCCTGCTCGACGCGGTCGTCCATGTTGTCCTTGATCCCGTTGATCTTCAGGCCGTACGCCACGTTCTCGTAGATGGACTTCGGGAACGGGTTCGGCTTCTGGAAGACCATGCCGATGCGGCGGCGCACCTGGATCGGGTCGACGTCCGGGGCGTACAGGTCCTGGCCGTGGAACGTGATCTTCCCGGCCACCCGGGCACCCGACACCAGGTCGTTCATCCGGTTGAGCGAGCGCAGCACGGTGCTCTTGCCGCAGCCCGACGGGCCGATGAGCGCGGTGATCTGGTGCTCACGGACCGCCATGGTGGTGCCGCGGACAGCCTCGTAGTTGCCGTAGAAGACGCTGACGTTCTCCAGCTGCATCACCGGCGGTGCGGACGCGACGGGCATGGCGGGCACGGCTCCCGGAAGAAGGGTGGACAGGGTGAAGTCGGTGCTCATGGCGGTCATCCTCAACGTTCCTTGATGGCGAAGCGGCTGGAGATCAGGCGGGCGGCGATGGTGAACACGAGCACGATCAGCATCAGCGTGAGCGCCGCGCCCCAGGCACGATCCTGTGCCGCCACGAACGGCTCCCCGGCGTTCTTGAAGATCTGCGCGGCCAGGGTGGTGTTGGCCCCGTCCAGGCTCCAGTTGGAGGTGAAGATCGTGCCGGCGACCAGCACGACCGGGGCAGTCTCGCCCGCCGCGCGCGCGATGGCCAGCATCACGCCGCTGACGATGCCGGAGATCGCCGCGGGCAGCACCACGGAGACGGTCGTCTTCCAGCGCCGGGCGCCGAGCGCGGCGCTGGCCTGGCGCAGCTCGTCCGGCACCAGCCGGAGCATCTCCTCGGAGCTGCGGATGATCACCGGGAGCATCAGGCAGCCCAGGGCGAGCGCGGCCGCGAAGCCGGACTGCTCCTTGACCACCAGCACGTACGAGACGTAGATGAACAGACCCATGACGACCGAGGGCACGCCCGTCATGACGTCGGACATCGTCCGGATGAGCCGCGCCAGCGCGTTCTGCTTGCCGTACTCGTTGAGGTAGATCGCGCCGAGCACACCGAGCGGGATCGCCATGGCGGCCGCAGCGCCGGTGATGACCAGCGTGCCGGCGACCGCGGGACCCATGCCGCCACCGGCCCGGCGGGCCGAGTTCGGGATGTCCTCGATGAGGAATTCCCAGCTGATCAGCGCCAGGCCGCGGCTGGCCACGTGGAAGATGACCAGGCCCAGCGGGATCAGCGCGATCAGCAGCGCCAGGCCCATGAGCGACTTGCTGAAGCCGTCGGTCAGGCGGCGGCGCAGCGGCAGCGCGGAGCGGCGCAGGTCCGCCGGCACCGGAGCGGCCGCCGCAGGACGGGTGGCGGTCGTGGTCATGCCTTCTCCTCGCTCTGCTCGTCGGCGCCATGGCGCTGCATCATGATTCGCTCGCAAGGCTCACTCATGCCTTCTCCTCGCTCTGCTCGTCGGCGCCATGGCGCTGCATCATGATTCGCTCGCAAGGCTCGCTCATGCCGACGCTCCCCTCATCCGGATCTCTGCCCGGCGTACGACGAACCGGGCGATCAGGTTGACCACGACGGTGATGACGAACAGCACCACACCCATGCCGATCAGGGCGGCGGTGAAGTCACCGGTGGACTCGCCCCACTGGTCGACGATGATGGCCGGCAGCGCGTAGCCGCCCTCGAACAGGTTCGCGGCGATCTGCACCGAGCTGCCGATGACCAGGGCGACCGCGATGGTCTCGCCCATCGCGCGGCCGAGGCCCAGGATCACCGCGCCGACCACGCCGCCGAAGCTGTGCGGCAGCACCGCACCCTTGATCATCTCCCAGCGGGTGGCGCCGAGCGCCCAGGCCGCTTGCTTGTCGGAGTCGGGCACGGTCGCAAAGACCTCGCGCGCGATCGACGTGATGATCGGGACGATCATGATGGCGAGGATCAGGCCGGCGGTCATGAAGCTGCGGCCGCTGCTGCGCGGCTCGCCGAACAGCGCGCCGAGCACCGGCACGCCGCCCAGCACCTCGTGCAGCCAGTTGTAGACCGGCGTCATGGCCGGCGCGACGACGAGGATGCCCCAGAGGCCGAAGACCACCGAGGGCACCGCCGCGAGCAGGTCGATGAGGGTGACGATGGCGGTGCGGACGCGGCGCGGGGCCAGCTCGGTCAGGAAGAGCGCGATACCGATCGAGACGGGGACCGCGACGACGACGGCGATGGCGGAGACCACGAGCGTGCCGTACAGGAAGGCGAGCGTGCCGTAGACCGGCTTGGCCGGGCCGTCCCCGTCGGGGTCGTTCGGGATCCAGGTCGAGCTGGTGAAGAACTCGGCGGAGAAGGCCGGGTACGCCTGCTTCACCATGGTGATCAGGATCAACGCCAGGATCACCAGCACCGCGAAGCCCGCGGATACGCACAAGGCCCAGAAGAGCCGGTCGGCGTGCCTGCCGCGGTCCTTCCGGGTCAGCTGAGCGGATTTGTCTAGGACTGTCATCTCTTCTCCGAGGGGTGGCCTGGCGAGGCCGGTGCGGCGGGTCCGGGAGGACCCGCCGCACCGGGGTGGTGCTCAGGTCAGCTCAGCTTCAGCTGACCTTGTCCAGCTGGGCGAGGGCCTTGGCCTGCAGGTCGGCCGGCAGCACCGCGTAGTTGACCTCGGCCGCGATGGCCGCGCCGTCGGTGAGCAGGTACTTGACGAAGCCCTTGACCAGCTCGGCCTTCTTCGGGTCGTCGTACTTCGGCTTGACCAGCAGGTAGGTCGGCGCCGTGATCGGGTAGGAGGTCGCGCCCGCCGCGTTCAGCGGGTTGAAGGTCAGGTCGTCCTTGAGCTCGGCACCGGCGAGCGCCGCGGTGGCGCCGTCCAGCGTCGGGAGCACGAACTGGCCGTCCTTGTTCTTGATCGCGACGAACGGCAGACCGGAGTCCTTGGCGTCGCTCAGGTCGACGTAGCCGATACCGCCGTCGGCGGCCTTGATCAGCTGCGCCACACCGGTGTTCTTGGCACCGGCCTGGGTGTCGGCCGGCCACGCGACGGTGTCGCCGCTGCCCAGCTTCCAGGCGGCGCCGGCGGCGGCGACCAGGTACTTGGTGAAGTTGTTGGTGGTGCCCGAGCCGTCCGAGCGGTGCGCCACGGAGATGGCGGTGGCCGGCAGGGTCACGCCCGGGTTGTCGGCGGCGATCTCCGGCGCGTTCCAGGTCTTGATCTCACGCTGGAAGATCTTGGCCAGGGTGACCGGGCTGAGCTGCAGCTTGTCGACGCCCTTGAGGTTGTACGACACGGTGATCGGCGCGGCGACGGTCGGGATGTACAGGTAGGAGCCGGCGGGCACGCCGTCGGTGTCCTTGACCGTGCTGTCGGTGCCGGCGAAGTCGACCAGGCCGGAGCCGAACTCCTTCTTGCCGGTGCCGGAGCCCACCGAGTTGTAGGTCACCTTGAAGTTCGGAGCGGCATCCTTCAGGGAGAGGATGACCTCCTGGTAGTAGGTGTTCGGGAAGCTGGCGCCCGACGCCTTCAGCTCACCGGAGAGGGCGGCCACGCCGGACGCGTCGGCGCTGGCGGAGGGGTCCGTCGTGGTGTCGCCCTTCGAGGAGCAACCGGCAAGAGCAAGCGCAGCGATCGCGACGCCCGCAAGCACGCGCCGAGAGAGCACGTTACGGTTCACTTCAGGGGTGCCTTCCTAGTCAGGGATAACGGCCGTCGCCGGCCTGACCCCGACATTGCACGGCGCAGGTAGACGGTTCTCCCGTCTCAGGTGAACGCAGGGTGAACAGGCAAAACAGGACCGGTGTCGGTTCCATCAGCAAGATGTGGCCGGGAAGTGAACGCGGTCACACCGCCCCGTCCAGGTCTGCCAGCGACAACGAGCCGTTCGAGGCCACCGTCGCCACCAGCGCGAGGCTGCCGTCGCGTACGTCCCACACGAGCAACCGCTGGTTCACCCCCGGCGTGGCGCCCGACGCGACGCCGCAGCACAGCAGCACCCGACGCCGGTCCAGCCAGCCCAGCAAGGTCAGGCTCCCGGTCACGTCGGCGTCCGCCACCAGCAGCCGACGCACCCGGGCCGCCCCGGGATCCAGCACGGCCACCGCCTCCGCGGGCCGCCAGCCGGGCCGGACGGGCAGCCCCACCGGCTCGCACATCCGCGCGACCAGGCCTCCACCGCCCGCGACCGCGAACCCCGGCCCGAGGAACCGGCCCAGCCGCCCCGCGCCCGGCCCGGTCACCGCGACCGTGCCCTCGCTGTGCTCGCGCCCGGCGAACTCCCAGCTGCGCACCCGCGGCGGAGCCGTGATCGGGTCGCCGGCCGAGAGCAGTTCCAGCACCGTCGACGGCGCGTCCGTCCCGGCGGCGCGGCGGGGCGCGATCGCGTCGCGTACGCCCACCGGCGCCGGCAGCAACGCGCCGGAGCCGACGTCGAGCAGCTTGTCGACGGCCACCAGCAGGTGCCGCGGCCCGAGCCAGACGACCACGGGCGACTCCGGCGCGACGTCGTGCCGCCGCGCCAGGCCGCCGGCCGACTCGACCACCCAGAGTTCGTCGGCCGTGACAACCGCCAGCCGTGCACCGTCCGGGGCCAGCGCTCCCGGCGACAGCAGCGCGGCGGCCTCCACCGGGAGCTTGTCGACCCGGCGCCAGCCGCCGTCCTCGCCGAGCACCAGCAGCGGCCCGGCGGCGGCCGCGCCCATGGCGGCGTCGAGCACGGCGAGCGCCCGCGGCGTCGGCCGTGCGCTCAGGGCGGGCAGCCGCGCCGGGTCGCCGGGGGCGAGCTCCCTCGGCAGTTTCGCGACCAGCGCCACGGGCAGCGCGAGCTGCCGCGCCACGGGTGGCACCTCGTCGACCCCGTCGAGCGCGGCCGGGCCGGTGGGCAGGGCGGACAGCGGTTGCCGGCCCTCCTCGCGCCCGGCGGCCAGTGCTCTGATCCCGGCCGCGCCCAGCGCCACCGCGCCGACCGCGCCGGCGATCAGCAACCGGCGGCGAGTGGTGGCCCGGCCACGTCGCCACAGGGCGGCCGCCTCCTCCTCGACGGTCGCGGGCAGTACGCGGCCACGCCGGGCAGGCGGGGTGCGGTCCAGGTCCAGCCGCACCCGGTGCTGCGGTACGGCGTCGGCGACCTCCCGGGCGAAGAGGCGCTGCAGCAGCCGGTCCGCGGCCGCACCGGGCGGGGCATGGTGCTCCGCGTCGTTGCCGCGCAACCTCGACCAGCGCATCGCGACCAGGCCGAGCAGTTCCCGGGCGAGCGTGGCGGCCTGCGTGTCGTCGCCGGTGAGCTGTCGTGCGGCGTGTTCCAGCGGCGGCAGCCGGCGGGCCACCCAGTCGGTGAAGTCGGCCGGTGCCGCCGGGCTCGGCGTAGGCTCCTGCGACAGCACATCAGGCGACTCCTGCTCCATGCCGCCTCCCACCGTCGCCGCCCGCGCCGGCCGCGGCGCTGACCGCACCCGGGCCGTGTTCCGCAGGCCGTGGCCGAGGTGCGGCTACGGCCGCAACCACACCCTTAGATGGTGATGGATCTCACAGCATTGCGGAAGAGGGTGTTCAGGCGCGCTGGAAGAGCACGTCGGTGGACCAGCGGGCGAAGCCCAACCGCTGGTAGAGAGCCGTCGCGGCGGTGTTGGACTCGTCGACGTACAGCATCACCTGGTCGAGGCCCTGGGCCCGCAGGTGGCGCAGCCCGGCCGCGGTCAGCGCGCGGCCCAGGCCGGAGCCGTGCGCCGACGGGTCGACGCCGAGCACGTACACCTCGCCGATCGGGTCGTGGTGGTGCGCGTCCTCGGCGTCGCGGCGCAGCTCGCCGTGCACCTTGGTCCAGTGGAACCCGGCCAGCACCCCGTCACGTTCGGCCAGCAGGAAGCCCGCCGGGTCGAACCACGGCTCGGCCATCCGCACGTGCAGGTCGCGCAGGGTCCACCGGCCCTGTTCCGGGTGGTCGGCGAAGGCGCGCGCGTTGAGCGCCAGCCAGGCCTCGTCGTCCTCGCCCGGCCGGAACGGGCGCAGCAGCACGCCCTCGGGCAGGTCGGGCTGGGGCACCTCGGCGAACAGCGAGCGCCGCATCTGCCACAGCACCCGGGCCCGGCGGAAGCCCAGCGACAGCGCCAGCGCGCCGGCCGACGGGTGGTCGCCGTGCGCCCACAGCCGCAGCCGGCCCGCCGGGTCGGCCTCGGCCGCGGCCTCGATGGCCGCCTTGACCAGAGCCCGGCCCAGGCCGTGCCGGCGGCGCAGCGGGTGTACGACCAGCTCCGCCGACGGTCCGTCGACCGCGTCGGTGGTGTCCACGTGGGCGTAGCCGGCGAGCTCGCCGTCGGGCGTGCGGGCGATGAGGTGCACCGCGGGGGCCTCGCCACCGTGCCGCAGGTGCAGCACCGTGTGTTCGGACAGCGGGTACGCGCCGTCAGTGTCCCCCGCCGCGCGTGCCAGCTCGACCACGGCGGCGACCTCGTCCGGTGTGAGCCGGTCGCGCCGCTCGGCATACCCGATCATGGCGTCAGCGTAGCCGGGCGCCGCGGAAAGGCTTCGCGCTCGCGTGGTGAATCAGGTCGCGTGCCGGGCGGCAGATCGCGCCCGCGGCGAGGGCCACGGGCGCGACATGTCGGAGCGGGTCAGATCGAGGGCAGGTCGGCGAGCAGCTGCTCGGCCGCGTCGGTGAGCTGGCCGCGCTCGGCGAGCTGCTGGCGCGAGGACGGCACC
>NZ_BONI01000014.1 GCF_016862635.1 Catellatospora coxensis
GGGCGCTGGCGACCAGGCGCGGGCGCAGCAGGTGGGACAGTCGCATCAGGGTGCCTCCGGTGACAGTGGTGAGGTGTGGAACTTCCTGGCGTGGTAGATCAGCTGCCCGTCGTCGGGTCCGTGGAAGACGTCGAGGACACCGGCGACGACGACCGTCGCGTCACCGACCGGCACCCGCCGCAGCGGCGTGACGCGCAGCGCGGCAAGTGCGCCGGGCAGGAACGGCTCCCCGGTCGGCAGCGTGCTCCAGCCCTGGTCGGCGGTGAAACGGGGCCCGCCTGCGCGGGCGAAGTCCCGGGCCACCTCCACATGGGCCTGCCCCAGCAGATGAACGACCAGGCTCTCGGCCTGCAGCAGGTGCCGTGCCGACCGCGTGCCCATGACGGAGAAGGACAGCGCCGGAGGCGTGAGCGACACCGAGGCGACGCTGGAGGCGGTCAGCCCGACCGGTCCTTGTGGCCCCGCCGCGCAGATGACGGCGACCCCGGTCGGGTACCGGCCGAACGCCTCCCGGAACCGGATGCCCACCGGTTCCGGGGCAGCTGTGTGATCCACAACCGCGACGCTAAAACCTCAACCGCACTTGATGTCAAGCTCGCGGGCCAGATGAGGCATACCTCTCCGTGCGCTTACATCATCCTTGATGTGCTCACACCAAAGATGATGTAAGCGCGGTCCGCGAGGTCACCTGTCGCGCAGTCGTGCGAGCTGCTGGTGGCCGCCGTGGTGGCGGGACACCCGCGCGCATTGCCGTAGGTTCTACACCGTGACCCCTGCTGCCGATCATGAGCCGTTGCACCGTACGCGGGCCCGAGCGCAGCTGCTGGCGGGCGGCCGGCGCGGGGACACGGCCGCGGACGTCGTGCGGCGGGTCTTCGCGATCCAGGCCCAGGACGCCACCGCCGCGGCCCTCGGCATCCGGGCGCGCGGGCGTGACCTCGACACGCAGGCGATCCGGACCGCGTACGAGGGGGACGCGTCGATCGTGCGGAACTGGTTCATGCGCGGCACGCTGCACACGATCCCGGCCGAGGACGTGCGCTGGGTCTCCCGGCTGCTCGCCCCGCGGGTGATCGGCGCGACCCGCCACCGCTACCGCGAGCTCGGCCTCACCGACGATCTGATCGAGCGGGCCGACGACCTCATCGAAGAGGTGCTCGGGGTGCAGGGGCCGTGCACGCGGCAGGAGCTGGCCGAGCGCCTCGCCGCCCTCGGCGTTGACCCCACCGGCCAGGCTCCGTTCCACCTGATCCGGCACGCGGCGCTGATCGGGCGGGTGTGCCACGGGCCGGTGCGGGACGGCGAGCAGACGTACGTGCTGCTGGAGGACTGGGTGCCGGAGCCTGGCGAGCCGATGCCGGCGGGTGACGCCGCCGTCGCGGAACTGGCCCGCCGGTATCTGGCCGCGTACGCCCCGGCGACCTTGGACGACTTCGTGTGCTGGTCGGGCGTCGCCGTCACCGTGGCTCGCCGGGCGTGGCAGGACCTGGCCGGGTCGGGGGCGATCGTCGTCGACGGCGATTCGACGGTCCTGGCCGGGCAGGAGACCCTGGACGAGTCCGTGACGCCGGACGTGCGGCTGCTCCCGGCCTACGACAACTACCTGACCGGATACCGCACCCGGCGGGAGTCGGTCGACGCCGCCCACGAGGCACGGGTGTGGCCCGGCGGCGGGGTGATCCGACCGACCGTGCTGGTCGACGGGCACGTCGTCGGCACCTGGTCGCGCGGCTCCGGTGGGCGTGTGATCACCGTGGACCCGTTCGGCCCGCTGCCCGAACAGGTTCAGGCCGACGTCGACCGGGAGGCGGCCGCGATCACGGGGTTCCTGCGTCCGGCCGACTGAGCTGATCGACGGCAGTGGAAGTGCCGGACGCGGCTGCCTACACTACGTCGCATGGTCATCGGGGAGCTGATGCGATGCGGCTGCTGATAAACGGTCGGCACCACGAGATCGAGCACGGCGACGAGCCGTTGCTGTGGGTGCTGCGCGACGAGCTCGGCCTGACCGGCACCCGGTACGGCTGCGGGGTCGGGATCTGCGGCTGCTGCACGGTGCTGCTGGCCGGCCGCCCGACGCGGAGCTGCCAGCTCACGGCCGCGGAGGTCGGCGAGCGTCCCGTGGTGACATTGGAGGGTCTGGCCGAACGCGGGCCCGACGGCAAGGTCGTCGCCCTGCACCCGGTGCAGCAGGCGTTCGTGGAGACGCCGCTGCAGTGCGGCTGGTGCCTGCCCGGCCATGTGATGACCGCGGTCGCGCTGCTGGCCCGCGACCCCGACCCGGACGAGGCCACGATCGCCGAGGCCGCGAGCCCCAACCTGTGCCGGTGCGGCGGATACAACACCATCAAGGCCGCGGTGGCCCGCGCCGCCGAGCTGGCGCGGGAAGCATGAACGGCGGCGACACCGCACCGTCCGAGCCGGACGCACGGCCCTCCCGCTGGCGGGTCGCCCGGCGCCAGCTGCTGATCGGGGCCGGGGCGACGGTCGGGTCGCTGCTGGTGGGCGTGCCGATCGCGCTGGAGTACGGCCGCCCGAGCCTCGCCCGGTGGATGCTGGAACGCGGCACCGGCCCGGCCGAGATCCCCGAGTCGTCGCTGGTCTGGTTCGAGCTGACCGGTGACGGCGTCACCCTGCACGTGCCGAAGATCGAGATGGGGCAGGGCATCCACACCGCCCTGGCCCAGGTCGCGGCCGAGGAGCTGCGGGTACGGCCGGAGCGGCTGGCCGTGGTCCAGGCCGACACCGCTCGCGGGTACCCGGCGGCGACCCTGTTCACGTTCGGGTCCACTTCGGTCGCTTCCCTGTACACCCCGATCCGCGAAGCGGCCGCGGCCGTCCGGGCGATGCTGGCGGTCGAAGCGGCCCGGCAGCTGAGCGTCGAGCCGCAGGCGCTGACCACCGTCGACGGTGCTTTCCAGGTCGCGGGGACGGACCGCGTGCTCACCTATACCGAGGTCATCGCCGCGCATCAGGGACCGTGGCAGGAACCCGCCGAGCGCCCGGCGCTGCGCCCGGCCGGTGAGTTCACCAGCATCGGCCGGTCCGTGCCCCGGGTCGACTTCCGGGCCAAGGTGCTCGGCGAGGCGACCTACGGTTACGACGCCCGGCTGCCCGGCATGGGCTACGGGGCGTTCGCGGTGCCGCCGCGCTTCGGCGCGCAGCTGGAGAGCGCCGAACCGGGCGACGTCGCCGCGATGCCCGGTGTGCAGCAGGTCGTCATCGACGTCGAGGCCGGGTTCGCCGGCGTGGTCGCCGACACCCGGACCCGGGCCTGGGCGGCCGCCCGCGCCCTGCGGACCACCTGGAGCGAAGGCAGCCGGGTCGACACCGGCGCGCTCGAACGGCAGGTCACCGCCGGGGACGGCGTGGTGCTGCGCCGCGACGGCTCGATCCGCGACGCGCTGTCGCAGGGCCGGATCGTGCAAGCCGAATACCGTACGCCGCTGGCCGCCCATGCCCACCTGGAGCCGCTCGCGGCGCTGGCCAGGGTGGAGCCAGGACCGGCCGGCAAGGTCGAGCTCTGGGTGCCGACGCAGAGCCCGGAGAGTGTGCTGGAGGACGTGCGCGCCGCGCTCGGCGAGGAGCGTGCGGTCGTCGTGCACGTGACGCAGCTCGGCGGCTCGTTCGGGCGCAAGGGCGGCCAGCACCTGGCCGTCGAGGCCGCGCGGCTGTCCGCGGCGACCGGGCGGCCGGTGCACGTCGGCTGGACCCGCGACACCGACCTGCGGCAGGCCTTCTACCGGCCGCCGACGCACACCAGGATGCGCGGTTCGGTCGGGCCGGACGGCATGATCCGGGGCGTCGAGCAGGTCAGCGCCGCCGGGGACATCATCTGGGCGGTCGCGGGCCTGCCCGAGCCGGTACGCAGCATCATCGGGTTCGACCCGGGCGGGCTGCTGGGCCTGTTCCTGCCGTACGACCTGCCCGCGTACCGGCTGGTCAACCGGCGTGAGCAGCTGCCGGTGCCGACCGGGCCGTGGCGCGGGCTGGGTCTGATGCCGAACACGTTCGCGCTGGAGAGCTTCTTCGACGAGCTGGCCGAGGCCGCCGGGACCGATCCGCTGACCTACCGGCTGGCGCACCTGCGCGAGTCCGGTGAGCAGGGGGAGCGGCTGCGGACGGTGCTGCGTACCGCGGCGCGGATGGCCGGCTGGAGCGAGTCGCTGCCCGCCGGGCGCGGCCGGGGGATCGCGTGTTCCGGTGACGCCCGCACGGTGGTCGCGGTCGTCGCGGAGGTCGACCTGTCGGGCGGGCGGCTGCGGGTGACCGGGGTGGACGTGGCGGTCGACTGCGGCCTGGTGGTCAATCCGGCCGGGGCGAAGCTGCAGGCCCAGGGCTCGGTGGTGATGGGGCTGAGTTCGGCGCTGCGCGAGGAGCTGCGCATCGACGACGGGCAGGTCGTGTCCGACAACTTCGACAGCTACCCGATCCTCACGATGGCGGACACGCCACCGGTGCGGGTGACGTTCGTCGGCGGCGGCGAGGCGCCGTACGGCATGGGCGAGCCGGTCGTCGGCCCGGTGCCCGCCGCGGTGGCGAACGCGGTCCGCGCGGCCGGCGGCCCACGGCTGCGCAGCCTCCCGCTGCGCCTGTGACGGCGCGGCAGGTCACCCGAGTTCGGCGGGCGGGGCGGTGGGGTCCTCGTCGGGGGTGAGGTCGAGCTGCAGCCACGTGACGTCGTGCCAGGCGCCCAGCTTCCAGCCGACCTTGTGGTAGGTGCCGACGTCGGTGAAGCCGAAGGAGTGGTGCAGTCCCATGCTGGCCTCGTTGGGCTGGGTCACGCCGCCCATCACCCGGCGGTAGCCGCGGGCGGCGAGAATGGGCAGCAGCGCGGCGTACAGCGCCCGTCCCGCACCGGTGCGGCGGCGGCCCGGCTGCAGGTAGATGCTGGCGTCGCAGGCCCAGCGGTAGGCGGCCCGGGTCCGGTGCTCGGTGCCGTAGGCGTAACCGACCACCTCGCCGTCCACCTCCAGCACCAGCCACGCGTGGCGCTCGTTGGCCGCCTCGATGCGGCAGGCCATCTCCGCGGCGGTCGGCGGTTCGGTCTCGAACGTGATCGTGGTGTCGGTGACGTACGGTGCGTAGATCGCGGCGCAGGCGGCGGCGTCGTCCGCTGTCGCGCGGCGGATGTTCCCATTCCCACTCATGGCCACTATAGTAGCCATCATGCTGACTATAGTGTCAACGGCTCGGCCGTGACCGACGATCTCGGCAAAGCGCTCGCGTCGACCGTCCGAGCCGCCCGCGAGAGTCGAGGCCTCACGGTCGCCGGCCTGGCCGACGTCTCCGGCGTGTCCCGCGCGATGATCTCGAAGGTCGAGTACGGCGAGGCACAGCCGACGGCGGCCCTGCTCGCCAAGCTGTCCGTCGCGCTCGGCCTCACCCTGTCGGAACTGATCGCGCGGGCAGAGGGCGCCGCGGTGCAGGTCGCTCGGCGCGACGAGCAGCCGGTGTGGACCGACCCCGAGACCGGCTACGTACGCCGCGCGGTGTCGCCGCCGGGAAGCACCGCGCTGGAACTGGTCGAGGTGGAACTCCCGCCCGGTGCCGAGGTCGCCTACCCCGCGCAGGCCTACCGCTTCATCAGCCACCAGATCTGGATACTGTCCGGGCGCCTGCGCTTCGTCGAAGGCGATCAGGTACATGAACTCGACGCCGGCGACTGCCTGCAACTCGGCCCTCCGGCCGACTGCGTGTACGTCAACGCGACCGCGGTTCCATGCCGATACCTGGTCGTGCTCGACAAGCTCGCCCGCCCGAGATAGCTCGCAGCCGTCGGTCCCGACATGCGGGGCGGTTCGCGAGCGACGCCCGCGAACCGCCCCGCATGTTCCCGGCCCGTTACTCGGCTCGCAGGGCCGTGGCGACCCGGGTGCGGGCCGCCCAGCCGGCGGGCAGCAGCGCGCCCAGCACCGCCAGCAGGATGCCCGCGCCGCCGAGCAGGAGCAGGTCGCCGAGCTGGTACACCTCCATCGCCGACTGCGGCAGCGCCGTGCTCGCGGCCTCGCCCATCACCGGGATGACGGCGTGGTGCAGCGCGACGCCCAGCGGCACCGCGATCACCCCGGCCAGCAGGCCCAGCCCGACCATCGACGTGACGACCATGATCCGGGTCTGCCGGGGCGTCATGCCCAGCGCCTTGAGCACGCCGATCTCGTGGATGCGCTCGCGGGTGGTGAGCACGACCGTGTTCAGCACCCCGAGCGCGGCCACTACGCTGAGCAGCAGCGTCAGGGTGCCGATCAGCGCCTGGATGATCAGGAACGTCTCGCCGTCGTCACCGGCCGTCTGGTCCTCGACGAACACCCCGGACGTCTCCTCCGGATACTTCGCCTGCAGCGCCGTCGTGTACGCGGCGGCCTCCGTCCCGGGCGTGAGCGCGATCTCGACCCGGGCCATCATCGGCTTGGCCACCAGCGACGCGTCACCGATCATCGTGAAGCTGTCGCTGCCGTTGATGACCTCGGCGGTGATGGTGACCACGCGCCCGCCGGGCATGGTGATCCGGTCGCCGACCGCGTACCCGGTCTGGCGCAGGAAGTACGACGAGACCACCACCTCGTCGGCACCGCTGTACCAGCGCCCGGACACGATGCGGTAGCCGACCCAGCTCGCGTCGCCGGTGTAGCCGTTCAGCCTGACCTCCTGCGACAGGCCCGCGACCCGGACCTCGGCCTCCTTCAGCAGCGTCGAGCGGGCGGTGCCCGGCATCGCCGCCACGGTCGCGGCGACGTCTGCGGCATCCGGCGGGTCGATCGGCTCGCCGCCCGGCCGGGCCATCACCGGCCCGAACGCGTCCGGCACCATGACCTGCACCGTCACCGGCACCGCGTCGAGGCGGGTGAACGCGACGTTGACCTCGGTCATCGACGCGGACAGGCCACTGGAGAAGACCAGCGTGATCGCGCCGAGCAGCAATGCGACCAGCGTCGCCACGGCTCGCGACGGCCGGGCCAGCGGCATGCCCAGCCCCAGTGCCACCGGCCGCGGCAGCGGCGAGGCGGTCAGCGCCCGGCGGGCCCGGAACCCGCGGCCGGTGCGCGGCGCGCGGCCGACGCTGATCGCCTGGTTGGCGGCCAGCCGCCCGGCCCGCGACGCCGGCCCGATCGCCGACAGCACGACCAGCAGCGGTGCGGCGACCAGCACCAGCCCGAGCACCCACAGCGGCACGCCCGCGCCGTCGCCGGGCAGCCCGTACGCGTCGTCGGTCTCGGCGAGCAGCGGCACCGCCAGCCCCGCGCCCAGCGCCACCCCGAGCACCGCGGCGACCAGCGCCGGGGCCAGCACCTGCACGACGTACACCGTGACGACCTGCCCGGGGGTGAAGCCGAGCGTCTTGAGGATGCCGATGGTGCGGAACCCCGAGACGACCGCCCCGTTGACGACGTTCACCGTGATCAGCACTGACAGCACGATGCCGAGCAGCGCGAACGCGACCACGAACGGCGCGATCGCCGAGATGGACCGGTTGAGCGACTGCCGGACCGTCACGTACGTCGTCGCGCCGGTCACCGCCCCCGCGGGCAGCGCGGCGGTCGCCTTGGCCAGGTCGGCGCGCACCGCGGCGTCGTCGACACCGGGGGAGGCGAACCGGTAGAGCATCTGCCGCGCCGCGGTGTCCCCGGTGAGCACGTCGGTCTGCGTCGGCCACACCCAGGCATCGGCGGTGCCGGTGACTGACGCGGCGATCCCGACCACGCGCAGTTTCACCCCGCTGATCGTCACCTCGCTGCCCACGGCCGTCCGCGGACTGGAGGTGCGCCGGGTGAGCACGATCTGCCCCGGCCCGCTCAGCCAGGCGCCGGTGCTCAGGGTGAGCCGGTCCACGGGCCCTTGCTGCTGCTCGCGCCCGACGATGACGAACTCCATGCCAGGCGGCCCGAACATGCCGTCCATGGGCGCGGTGACCAGGTCGAACGGCCCCGCGGCCGCGGCGAGGCCGGACGCGGTCGCGGTGGCCGCGACCTGGTCGGCGGGCACGTCGGCGCGGATCGTGGCCGTGGCGTGCGAGCCCTGCGTGGTGGCGAACGCGTCGTCGAACGGCCCGTGCGACGACACGAGCAGGCCGACGCCGAGCACGGCCGTTGCCGCAGACAGCAGCACCACCACGCCGACGATCACGGTCTGCAGCCTGCGCCGCGCGACCGCCGCGCGGGCCGCGGCCAACACCGCGCCCGTTCCCCGGCCGCGTCGTGGCACGCCGGGTCCGGTGGCCGCGGCCAGGACCCGGGTGGTCGTCGGTGCGGCGCTCACGCGGGCACCGCCTCGGTGGCGTGGCCGTCGCGCATGGTGATCAGCCGGCGGCCCGCGGCCGAGGCAAGCTGCGGGTCATGGGTGACCAGCAGCAGCGTCAGCCCGTCGGCGGAGAGCTCGTGCAACAGGTCGCGTACGCCGGCTGCGGCCTCCTGGTCGACCGCGCCCGTGGGCTCGTCGGCCAGCAGCAGCTGGGGCCGGTTCATCAGCGCCCGCGCGATCGCGACGCGCTGGCGCTGCCCGCCGGACAGCCGCGCCGGGTAGTCGTCGGCCTTGCCCGCAATGCCGAGCCGTTCGAGCAGCTCGTCGGCGCGGGAGCGGGCCTGGGCGGGACGCGACCCGGCCAGCCGGGCGGGCAGCACGACGTTGTCCCGTACGGTCATCTCGTCGAGCAGGTGGAAGAACTGGAAGATGATGCCGACGTGCGCGCTGCGGAACCGGGCCAGCGCCGTCTCCGACAGCTTGTCCACGCGCACCCCGGCCACCTCGACGGTGCCGCCGGTCGGCCGGTCCAGCCCGGCGATGACGTTGAGCAGGGTCGACTTGCCGCTTCCCGACGGGCCCATGACCGCGACGGCCTCCCCGGCGTCAACGGTCAGGTCGACGCCCGCCAGGGCGGGCGGCCCGGCGGCCTCGTACGCCTTCGCGACGTCGCGCAGGCGGATCAGTTCGGTCATGGTCAATGGCCCCTTCCGGGTCGGACATCGGACCTGGTGACCGTAGGAAGGGCCGGTGCACGGGCGCGTCCGGCGCGGGAGCGAACCTGGCGGCGTGGCGTCCACCACGATGATGAGGCGGGTAGTCATCACGGCGGACGCCGCCCGCGGCTGACCTGGGCACAATGGGCGGCGTGCCGACAGACCTGCGCCGCCTGCCCGACCGCCTCGGAGTGCCCCGGACCGACTTCGCCGTCGCGGCGGTGCTGGTGCTGGCCGGCATCGTCTGGGCGATCGCGAGCGGCGACCGCGGCGACGCCCCGGCACCGGTGCACCTGGACTTCCCGGACCTGGGCACACGGCCCCTGAGACCGGAAGCCCCCGACATCCCGGACATCCCCACCTATCTGGACGTGCCCGGAGTCGGCCGGGTCCCGGTCCCACCGGCGCATCCGCGCCCGCCGCTCGACGGCGGCGACGAGATCGGCGGCATGCTGGCCGTCAACATGATCGCCGGGGCGGCGGTGGCGATACGCCGCAGGTGGCCGCTGACCGCGTTCGCCGCCGCCGCCGGGGCGGTGTTCCTGATCCAGGACGGCCTGCTGTGGCCGGGCTTCGTCGCGGTGCTGATCTGTGCCTACTCGGCGGTCGCGTACGGCCGCTCGGTGCGGTGGGCCGGGGCGCTGCTGGTCGTCGGGGCGATCATCGCGGCGTCGCTGTTCACCAACTCGATCCCGCAGATCCCGGGCTGGCTCAGCCCGTTCGCCGTGCTGCTGCCGGCCGGGCTGTTCGCCGCCGCGCTGCGCAACGCTCGGGGCCGCGCCGACGCCGCCGCCCGCCGTGCCGCCGCCCTGGAACAGGAGCAGGCGGCCACGGCCCGCGCCGCGATCGCCGAGGAGCGCGCCCGCATCGCCCGCGAGCTGCACGACGTCGTCAGCCACCACGTCAGCGTCATGGTCGTGCAGGCCGGCGCCGCCGGGAAGGTCATCGAGAAGCGTCCCGACCTGGCCGCGAACGCGCTGTCGGCGATCGAGGACAGCGGCCGGGCCGCGATGGCCGAGCTGCGCCACCTGCTCGGCCTGATGGCCCCGGCCGACGACCGCCTGCACCCCCAGCCCGGCCTGCGCGAACTCGACACGCTCGTCGACGCGGTCCGTGCCGCCGGCCAGCCGGTGACCCTGCGCCGCGACGGCGTCGACGTGCCCGAAGGGGTGGACCTGACGGCATACCGGGTGGTGCAGGAAGGGCTGACCAACGCGCTGCGGCACGCGCCCGGCGCGCCTACCGCGGTCGAGATCCGGCACGACGGCCGTGATCTGCTGGTGGAGGTGAGCAACGACGTGCCGACGGGGGAGCCGGGCGGCCCCGGAGCCGGGCGCGGCCTGCTCGGGCTGCGGGAACGCTTGAAACTGCACGACGGCACCCTGCACGCCGGGGCCGCGCCCGGCGGCGGGTTCCGGCTGACCGCCCGTTTCCCGGCGGCGTCATGAGCGAGCAGTTGAGGGTCGTCGTCGCCGACGATCAGGCGCTGGTCCGCAGCGGGTTCACGATGATCCTCGCCGCGTCGGGCATCGACGTCGTCGGCGAGGCGGGCGACGGCGAGGCCGCGCTCGCGGCGGTGCGGCGGCTGCGCCCCGACGTGGTGCTGATGGACATCCGCATGCCCGGCATGGACGGGCTGGAGGCCACCCGGCGGCTGCTGGCGACCGGGGCGACCACCACCGCGGGCGAGCCGACCCGCGTGATCATCCTGACGACGTTCGACCTCGACGAGTACGTCTACGCCGCGCTGCGCGCCGGGGCCAGCGGCTTCCTGCTCAAGGACGTCACCCCGGACCATCTCGTGCACGCGGTGCGGCTGGTCCGCGACGGCGACGCGCTGCTCGCCCCGTCGATCACCCGGCGGCTGGTCGACCGGTTCAGCTCCACGACGGGCGTACGCGAGGACTACGGCGCGCTGCCGACGCTGACCGCCCGCGAGCGCGAGGTGCTGGTGCTGCTCGCCCGCGGCCTGTCCAACGCGGAGCTGGCCGCGAACCTGCAGCTCGGCGAGGCGACCGTGAAGACCCACGTGGCCCGCATCCTGGCCAAGCTGGGCCTGCGCGACCGCGTGCAGGCGGTCATCTTCGCGTACGAGAGCGGCCTGGTCAGCCCAGGCTCCTGAGGTCGGTGAGCGGATCTGGAAGAGTTGTGGTCGTCATGGCGACCACAACTCTTCCAGATCCGAGGCTGTGTCCTTGGTAATCGAGCGGCTCGATGAGAGGCCAACGGCTATCGTGCGCCGATGGTCGATGATCCCTACCGCGATGTCGAACTCGTCCAGCTGTACGACATCGACAATCCCGGCGGCGAGGACCACGCCTACTACCGGGCGCTCGCCGACGAGTCGAGCGCACGGTCGGTCATCGATCTGGGCTGCGGCACGGGATTGTTGACGCGGTCGCTGGCGGGTCCGGGACGGACCGTGCTCGGCGTCGACCCGAGCCGCACGATGCTGGACTTCGCCCGGTCGCAACCCGGCGGGGACACGGTCACCTGGGTGTTCGGTGACGCGACCGTGCTCCCGCCGGCCGGGACCGCCGACCTGGCCGTCTGCACCGGCAACGCGATCATGCACCTCGCCCCGGACGAGCTGCCCGCGACGCTGGCAGCGCTGGCCGGGGCGCTGCGCCCGGGTGGCGTGTTCGCATTCGAGACCCGCAACCCCGCCTACCGCGAGTGGGAGCGCTGGACCCTGGAGGCCACCCACGGCGAGCGCGTCACCCCGGTGGGGCGGCTGCGCGAATGGCTCGACGTCACCGAGGTCGCCGACGGCCGGGTGACGTTCGACGCGCACAACGTGTTCCCCGACGGCACGGACCGGGTGTACACCAGCGTCCTGTACTTCCGCAGCGCCGAGCGGTTCCGGCAGGAGCTGGAGTCGGCCGGTTTCACCGACGTCGCCTGCGACGGCGACTGGCGCGGCGGCCCGGTCGGCGACGGCTCGCGCCTGTTCGTGTTCCGCGCGCGCCGGGCCTGATCACCGGTTCTCAGCCGACTCCCAGGATCTCCTGGCGGACCCCGGAGATTGGCCCTTCACCCTGATCGGTGTCCACCTGTACGCCATCCGGGGTTCAGTGGCCGTTCACCTCCATCGGAGGTGAACGGCCCGCGCTCCGGGCCAGAGACGAGGCACAACGATGCGACTGCGCCCCCGCTCCGCGCCGTCCACACCCGACCCGGGCGGCGGGCGACGCGCCGACCCGCCTCCACGCGCGGCGGAAGACCGCGGCCATGCGCTGCGCGCGCCTAGCCCGCTGCACGCGTTCAACCGGTACGAGATCAAGTATCTGGTGCACACGTCGCGGCTCGCGACGATCCGCGACGAGCTGCGGGCCCGGCTGGACCTCGACAGCCATGCCGCCGACGGCGGCTACGGCGTGTGGAGCGTCTACTACGACACCCGGCTGCTGCGCTTCTACTGGGAGAAGATCGAGGGCCTGCGGTTCCGGCGCAAGCTGCGGGTACGCCACTACGGCGACCGCTTCGCGATCGGCGACGACACCACGGTGTACGTGGAGATCAAGCAGCGGGTCAACCGGGTCACCCAGAAACGCCGGGTCGCGATGGCCTACGGCGACGCGCGGCTGCTGTGCGACGGGCGGCAGCTGGTGCGGCACGAGCCCGGCCAGACGGGCTTCGTGCAGGAGGTCCTCGGCCTGGTGCAGGGGCTGGACCTGCGGCCGGTCGCGATCACCGGCTACCAGCGGGAGGCTTTCGTCGGCCGCGACGCCGACCTCGGTCTGCGGGTCACCCTCGACCACCGGGTACGCGGCCGCGACCGCGAGTTCGACCTCGGCTCCGATGCCGAGAACCGGCTGATCATCCCGGCGGCGATGTCGGTGCTGGAGGTCAAGGCCAACGACCGCGTGCCGTACTGGCTGACCGACCTGGCCGCCCGCGCCGAGCTGTCCGTGGTGCGGGTGTCGAAGTACTGCCAGAGCGTCGAGGCGTTCGGCCGCGCCCCCCGCTCGATCTTCCACGTGCCCGACCACGACGCCGTTCCGTCCATTCCCGATGCCGCCCTGACGGCGCCGACCACGAAGGTCTGACCTGATGAACTTCGAACTGCAAGATCTCACCGGCACGTTCAGCGTGACCGACATCGTGCTGGCCATGTCGCTGGCGTTCCTGCTCAGCGCCGTGATCGGCTGGGTGTACCGGGCCACGCACCGCAACGTGTCCTACAGCCAGTCGTACGTGCAGACCCTCGTGATCCTCGGCATGCTCGTCTCGCTGATCATGCTGGTCGTCGGTTCCAACATCGCGCGGGCGTTCGCGCTGGTCGGGGCGCTGTCGGTGGTCCGCTTCCGCAACGCGATCAAGGAGACCCGCGACGTCGGGTTCATCTTCCTGGTCATGGCCGTCGGCATGGCGGTCGGCACCCGCTTCTACAGCCTCGCGGTCGTCGCGACCGTCGCGATCTGCCTGGTCATCTTCGTGATGTTCCGGTTCAGCTGGTTCCAGCTCTCGGTGCAGCGGCAGGTCGTCAAGGTGCAGGTCCCGCCGGAGGGCGACTACACCGCCGTGATCTCCGACGCGCTCATCGCCCACACCACCGAGTTCGAGCTGGTCAGCATGGAGTCGATCCGCGGCGGCGCGCTCACCGAGCTGATGTACACGGTCCGGCTCAAGAAGGGCAGCGAGCCCGGCGACCTGATCACCGCGCTGAGCCGGCTCACCTCGGGCCAGCGGGTCACCGTGCTGACCGGGTACGACCAGACGGACCTGTGATGGCCGCCGACCCCGGGCCGCCGTCCGCGCGGCTGCGACACCGCATCCCGGTGCGGGTGCGCCACTACTGGAAGCTGCTGGCCACCTGCGTGGCCGCGGTCGCGGCGCTGGTCGTGCTAGCGGGCAACGTGCAGGTCACCCCGATCGTGACCAGCGAGGCCGCGGCCGCTCACGACGAGGCGACCTTCGACGTGCCGGGACGTGTCGACCTGTTCGACCCCACTGTCGCGCACACCATGACCCTCACCTACACCGAGGCCGACTACCAGCGCATGTTCGACGAGTACATGGCGACGGGGGAGAAGGAGTACGTACGCGTCGACGTCACCGTCGACGGCACGCTGATCCGCGACGTCGGCATCCGGCTCAAAGGCAACTCGACCCTGATGGGCCTGACCCATCAAGGCCAGTCCGGCACGCTGCGCGAAGACCGTGGCGGTGGCGGCCCGATGGGGGAGGCACCCGGGGGCATGCGGGTACGGCCCAACGGAGGCGGCGGGTTCGGCCGGGTCAGCCTCGACAGCGCCCGGCCCGAGGAGCTGCCGTGGCTGATGAGCTTCGACGAGTTCGCCAAGGGTCGCCGTTACCAGGGGCACAGCGAGATCGCGATCCGGGTGTCGGGCATGGGCGGCGGCAGCACGGTGCTCAACGAGGCCGTGTCGCTGGCCGCGCTCGACGCGGCCGGGCAGCCCGCGCAGCGGTACGCGTACACCGGCTTCCAGGTCAACGGGCGGCCCGTCAAGGCCCGGCTGCTGGTCGAGCATCCGGATGAGAACTTCGCCGACAGCCTCGGCGACGGCGTGCTCTACAAGGCGCTGAGCACCGGGCAGTTCACGTACCAGGGCGAGGACCCGACGGAGTACGAGGACGACTTCAAGCAGGTCAACAACAAGGGCAGCCACGACCTGAAGCCCGTCATCGAGCTGGTGAAGTGGGTCGACGAGGCGTCCGACGCGGACTTCGCCGCGCACCTGGGCGACCACGTCGACGTCGCCTCGTTCGCGGCGTACGCGGCAGCCCAGAACCTGCTGCTCAACTTCGACGACATGGCCGGGCCGGGCAAGAACTACTACCTCTGGTACGACCTCGGCACCAAGAGGTTCCGGGTGATCAGCTGGGACCACAACCTGACCTTCAGCGGCAGCGCGACCTCCGGCCCGCACGACACCATGTCCATGGGCGGCCGTGGCGGCCCCGGCGGCGGTGCGGAGTTCACCCCGCCGGAAGGCATGGAGCTGCCGGAGGGCTTCGCCCCGCCGGGCGGCTTCGGCGGGCCGGGCGGGTTCCGGGCGGGCAACAAGCTCAAGGAACGCTTCCTGGCCACGGACGCTTTCAAGGACGACTACGAGGCCGCGTACCGGAACCTGTACCGGGTGATGTTCGCCGAGAACAAGGCCGGGGCTGCCTTGGACAGCCTCAGCGCGACCCTGGCCACCGTGGCGGGCAACGACGCCGCGGCGACCGGCAGCGACGCCGAACGGCTGCGCTCGCTCATCGCGGACCGCACCAAGGCCCTGGCCGAGCACGAGGTGATCAAGAGCTGACCGCCGGATGGCCAGGCGCTGTGACCGTCTGAGGGGCCCGCAGGTTCTCCAGGTCTCTCAGACGGTCCAGCTCGCAGATCCCGTCGGGGAATCAGAGCCCCAGGAAGGCGGCGATGCCGCGGGCGTGGCCGCGGGCGGTGGCGGTGATGAAGTCGGCGCGTTTGAGCAGGTTGGCGTTGGCGACCGTGTCGATGAACAGGTTCTCGGTGAGCACGGCCGGCATGTTGCTCTCGCGCAGCACGTGCAGGTTGGCGGTCTTCTGGCCGCGGTCGGTGATCGAGGAGATGGTGCGCATCTGGCTGAGCACGTTGCTGTGGACGAGGCTGTGCAGGCGCTGGGTGGTGGCGCCGACGCCGGGATAGCGGTAGCTCTCGAAGCCGGTGCCGCCACCGGCGTTGATGTGGATGCTGACGAAGATCGCGGCGCCCCAGGCGTTGGCGTCGTCGGTGCGGTAGGCGAGGCTGCGCGTGATGTCGGTGGTGCGCGACATGCGTACGTCGACGGTGTAGTTCGCCTTGAGGATGTCGCGCGTCTGCAGGGCGATGTTGAGGGTGAGGGTCTTCTCCTGCAGGCCGTTGGCGACCGCGCCGGCGTCGGTGCCGCCGTGTCCGGGGTCGAGGTAGATCTTGGGCCCGGCCGCGAAAGCGGGTCCGGCGGCGGCGAAGGGGGCGGCGGCCACGCCTGCGGCCGCGGCCAGCAGGGTGCGTCTGCGCAGCACGGAGTTGCCGTTCATGTTCACCTCTGGGGGGCGAGGGACGGGACGGCGTGAATCTATTACATGCGCATGAATCTATGAAGATGTTCTACGTAAGAAGTTTCGGAAGCGGCGGTTTCCTGCGGGATGCTCGACATATCCGGGTGTGCCGCCGCGTGCGTCACCGCGTACCACCATCGGTTGCTCATCAAGGCCCGCAAATCCACCTGACGCGTATCGTCACCGCAGGTCCGCCGACCCGGTCCGGGCCGGCGGGACGTCTGGCCTCACCGGCTGGTGTCGCGAACCGTGCCGGTCTACGGTCCTGCCGGGCACAACGCCGACGAACTCGTTTCGCACGAGGCGCCTCCCGCCGATCCGGGAGTCGGCACGCCCGAACGTGAGGCTCTCTACCTCGAGCACCTGCTGACCCGGAAGTCGACCGACGACGTCGTCGCCGAGAAGGCATAGGGTGTCGCCGTGATCGAGACGGCGGTTGTGGGCGCGAACGCGCTGACGCGGCGATGGGTGGCCACGATCGAGTCCGGCGGCTCGTCGGCCGTCTCCGGGGCGGGAGTGTGGCCGCTGCTGGCCTACCTCGCCCCCGCGGCGGACGGCGACGGCCGCGAGGAGCTGACGGCAGCGGTCGGCATACCCGCGAGCGACGCCGCCGCAGGTGCGGCCGCCGTCGTCGAGCTGCTCCGGACGGCACCCGGGCTGCGAGCCGCGATCGGCGCGTGGGTGAGCCCCGACCTGAAGCTGCACACCGAGTGGCGGGCCAGCCTGCCGCCGGGCGCGGTGGGTGTGGCCGCCGAGCAGGCGGTGCTGGACGCCTGGGTACGCGAGCAGAGCGACGGCCTGCTCGACCGGATGCCGGTGCGGGTCGACCCCGAGACGCTGCTCGTCCTGGCGTCGGCGCTCGTCGCCAGGACTCGCTGGACGCAGCCGTTCACCGACGGGATGCTCGGCGCCGCCGAAGGCCCGTGGGCGGGGCAGCGCCTGGCCGGGCTCCGCCGGACCACCACCGACTGCGACCGGCTCGCGGTGTACGAGACCCCGGCCGGACCGGTCACCGTGCTGACCGTCGAGGGCGACAACGGCATCGACGTCGACCTGGCCATCGGGCTGCCCGACGCACCGGCCGCCGCGGTGCTGACCGCGGCCGTCGACGCCCCGGTGGCGGAGCCGTCGCGTCGCGGATCGCAGTTCGGTGAGGGCGACACGGCACCGGGTGTCACGGTGGGCTTCGGGTCGGGGCACGACGAAACGCCCCGGCTGCTGGCCGCGCTGCCCCGGTTCACGGTGACGTCGTCGCACGACCTGCTCGCCCACGCCGACGTGTTCGGACTGCGTACCGTGTCGGATCTGCGCGCGCAGCGGCTGCCCGGGGTCAGTGACTTCCCACTCGGTGTCGGCGCGGCGGCGCAGGACCTCACCGCGTCGTTCACCGCCGACGGCTTCGAGGCGGCGGTGGTGACCGCATTCGCGCTGCGGGCCGGCAGCGCCCCGCCGTCGAAGCGTCCACTGCAGGTGCGGGTGCTGCTCGACCGGCCGTTCGCCTTCGTCGCCCGGCACCGCCCGTCCGGCCTGGTGCTCGTCGCCGGCTGGGTCGCCCAGGGCGAGCAGCAGTCCGGCCCCGGCCCCGGCTTCGCCGGTTAGGAAGGGCACCTTCCACAACGCACAGCGTGGTGAAGGTGCCCTTCCTTTCTTCGGGTCGGGGCTGGTCAGGGTGGTGGGGGCGGGATACTGGAGGGGTGCGGCAGGCGGCGGTCTGGAAGATCGGGATCGGGTCGGTGCTCGTCGCGGCGTCGTGGCTGCAGGTGGTGGTGCCCGGGTGGGTGTTCGCGCCGCCGCAGCAGGGGATCTTCGGGCTGCCTGTGCTGCCGGTGGTCGTGCTCGGGCTGAGTTCGGCGCTGTTCGCGGTGGGGGCGATCCTCGCCGGTGAGGGGATCTGCGGGGCGTTCGGTGGGACGTCGCTGTGGGATCTGGTGGTGCGGGATTCGCTGATGGCGCTGCGGCTGCTTGCGTGCGGGGTGGCGGCGGGGCTCGTGCTGGAGATCGTGGCGCAGTGGTCGGGGCGGCTGTGGTACTACCCGTGGTGGACGACGTGGTTCTACCTGCTGGTGCTGCTGCCCGGCTTCGCGCTGTACTGGGTGTTCATCGTGGAGAGTTACCTGGCGGTCAAGGCGGTGCTCGACGCGGTCTTGCGGCGGCGGCCGGCGCCGCGACCCGTGCGGCCGTGGCCCGTCGGCGCGGTCGCGCTCGCCGTCTTCGCGGCGCTGTCGATCAGCTGGTACGCCCGGCGCGGCTTCGTGTTCGACGTGACGGGTCCGAGTCCGGCCGCGCCGCCGTTCGGGTACACGGTGCTGGCGTTCACCGGGGTGGCGCTGCTCAGCGGGGCGCTGGTGTCGGCGGCCGCGGGCCGCTACTGGGTGCCGTTCGCGGCGATCCTGCTCGCGGCGGCGGTCGTGTCGGTGCTGTTCGAGGTGCCCAACGCCGTGCACTGGCACTGGGCGTACGCCCACTTTCCCGGCCCGGTGCTGCCCGACGGCCTGCCGCCGGCCGTGTTCCTGTCCTGGCCGATGCAGTACGTGGTGTTCCTGGCGGTGCCGAGCCTGTTCGTGCCGCGCCTGGCGGCGGTGTTCTGGCAGCCGCCGGGGTGAGTCAGCGGGTCCGGCGCCGCGGGGCGGCGGTCGACTGGCGCACGACCAGCTGCGGCTGGAACACGACGTGCCGGTGGCCGTGCGCGGCGTCGGTGTCGGCCTCCTCCAGCAGCAGCTGCGCGGCGGTGCGGCCGAGCTGCTCGCGCGGCTGGCCCACGGACGTCAGCGGCACCGCGGCCGCGGCGGCGAAGTCGATGTCGTCGTAGCCGACCAGGGAGATGTCCTCGGGCACCCGCAGCCCGCCGATGGTCAGCCCTTGCAGCACCCCGAGCGCGAGCAGGTCGTTGGCGCAGAAGATCGCGGTGGGCCGCCTGGCCTGCGGCAGGGCGCAGATGTCCTCGGCGGCCTGCCGCCCGGCGGTCACCGAGAGCGCCTTCGTCTCGACGACCTCCAGTTCGATGCCGCCGCCGTGTTCGGTGAGCGCGGCGGCGGCTCCGGCGTGCCGGTCGGCGACCTGGGCGATGCTGGCCGGGCCGCCGACGAACGCGATGTGCCGGTGGCCGAGTTCGGCCAGGTGGGTGGCGGCCAGGCGGCCGCCGAGCACGTCGTCGACGGCGACGGAGCAGCGGTTGAGCTGGCCGGAGCCGCGGTCGACGAGCACGACGGGGATGCCGCGGTCGACGAGGCGTTCGAGGCGCTCGTGGCGGCCGTTCTCGACGGGGGTGATCAGCAGGCCGCGGACCCGCTGCTCTTCGAGGGTGGCCAGGTGGCGGCCCTCGCGGGCGGGGTCCTGGCCGCTGTTGCAGACGACGAGCATGCCGCCGGCGGCTTCGACGACGGCTTCGGCGCCCTGCACGACGTCGGTGAAGAACGGGTTGGACACGTCCAGCACCACGATCGCGACGGTGCGGCTGCTGCCGGCGCGCAGGTGGCGGGCGGAGTCGTTGCGTACGTAGCCGAGCTCGTCGATGGCGTCGAGGACCCGTCTGCGGGTGGCGGGGGCGACGCTGTCGGGGCGGTTGAGCACGTTGCTGACGGTGCCCAGGGACACCCCCGCGCGCCGCGCCACCTCCTTGATGCCGGTCACCGCCATCGCTCCCTCATCCTCTGCTTCCGGTGGACACTATCGGACCGGCGGGCACGCCCCCGTCGACGATGACCACGATGAGCGTGCGCGGGCCGTGCACGCCTTCGACGCGGTCGAGTTCGATGTCGCTGGTCGCCGACGGGCCGCTGATCAGCGTCAGGGGACGCGACGGGTCGAGGCGGCGCAGCAGTTCGGGGACGGTCTGCACGACCTGCTCGGCGTGGATGACGCAGACGTGCCGGTCGGGGATGAGCGTCAGCGCCCGCCTGCCCTGGCCTGCTCCGGCGTCGAGGACGATGGTGCCGGTGTCGGCGCAGGCCGCCGCGCAGCCGGTGAGGACCGCGTCGACGCCGTCCAGGTCGGCGTGGCTGAGCGTGGGCCGGTCGGGGACCGCGCCCGGCACGGTGAGCGGCTCCGGCACGGCGACCCGCCAGCCCCGGGTCAGCTCGGCGAGTGTGGCGGCGAGTTCGTCAGGGGTGCACCGGTGCACGGCGGCCCGGTAGTCGTGCAGGCGGTCGGCGAGCAGGTCCAGCAGTTCGGGTGCGCCGGTGGCGTACGCGCCGGTGGTGGCGTAGTCGCGGGGGATCGGTACGGCCGCCGGGGTGGGGCCGTTCGCGGTGCGGATGCGGTTCAGGATCTCGTCGCGGGCGCTCATCGCGTGCCGTCCCCGGGACGGGTCCGCCACCACTGCCGGAACGTCTGCGCGGGCGGGGCGGGCAGGTCCCGGGCGGCGGTCCAGGCCGACAGCGGCGGCGGCAGGCGGCGGATGCGGCCGGAGCGCCCGAGCAGCCGCCCGAGCCGCAGCAGCCGCTCGGCGAACCGGAACCGGCGCGGCGCGGCCATGGCCCAGGCGGCCACGGCCATGGCGAGCCCCTCGGCCGACGGCAGCAGCCCGCGTTCGCGCGCTTCGACATGCTCACCGCGCAGGTGGACGAGGATCGAGGGAATGTCGATGCGTACGGGGCAGACGTCGTAGCACGCGCCGCACAGGCTGGACGCGTACGGCAGCGAGGCGTTGTCCTCGATGCCGGTCAGCTGCGGGGACAGGATCGCGCCGATCGGTCCGGGGTAGACGCTGCCGTAGGCGTGCCCGCCGGTGCGTTCGTAGACCGGGCACACGTTCAGGCAGGCCGAGCAGCGGATGCAGTGCAGGGCGCTGCGCCCGGCGGAGTCGGCGAGCACCGCGGTGCGCCCGTTGTCGAGCAGTACGAGATGGAACTCCTGCGGGCCGTCGCCGGCGGTGACACCGGTCCACGTCGAGGTGTAGGGGTTCATCCGCTCGCCGGTCGACGAGCGGGGCAGCAGCTGCAGGAACACCTCCAGGTCGGTCCAGGTGGGCACGACCTTCTCGATGCCCATGACGGTGATGAGCGTGTCGGGCAGGGTGAGGCACATGCGGCCGTTGCCCTCGGACTCGACGACGGTGACGGTGCCGGTCTCGGCGACGGCGAAGTTCGCCCCGGAGACCGCGACCTTGGCGGTGAGGAACTTGGCGCGCAGGTGGGCGCGGGCGGCCATGGCCAGGCGGCGGGGCTCGTCGGTCAGGTCGGGGTCGACGCCGGGCATGTGCCGCAGGAAGATGTCGCGGATCTCGGTGCGGTTGCGGTGGATGGCCGGGACCAGGATGTGGCTGGGTTTGTCGTGTCCGAGCTGGACGATGAGTTCGGCCAGGTCGGTCTCGACGGCGGTGATGCCGGCCGCTGCCAGGGCTTCGTTGAGGCCGATCTCCTGCGTCGCCATCGACTTGACCTTGACGACCTCGGTGGCGCCGGTGGCGCGGACCAGGTCGGTGACGATCCGGTTGGCTTCGACGGCGTCGCGGGCCCAGTGCACGTGCCCGCCGCGGGCGGTGACGGCGGCCTCCAGCGAGAGCAGGTGTTCGTCGAGGCGGGCCATGGTCGCGGCCTTGATCGCCTCTCCGGCCTGGCGCAGCTGCTCCCAGTCGGCGAGCTCGGCGACGGCGCGGGCGCGTTTGCCGCGGATGGTGGCGGTGGCGTGGCCGAGATTGCGGCGCAGCTGCCGGTCGGCGAGGGCCTTGTGGGCGGCGGCGGGGAACGGCTCATCGCCGCGCAGCTGCCCGACGCCGCGCGGGGCGTGCGGCATACCCAGGAAGGTGCTGGTCATGGCCTGCTCCTGTCGGTGGCGGCGAGGATCTCGGCCAGGTGCAGCGGGCGGACGCCGGACTCCAGCCGGGACAGGCCGCCGCCGATGTGCATCAGGCACGAGGCGTCGCCCGCGGTGACGACGGCCGCGCCGGTGGCCAGGATGTGGCCGGTCTTGTCGGCGAGCATGGCGGCGGAGGTGTCGGCGTTCTTGAGGGCGAAGGTGCCGCCGAAGCCGCAGCACTGCTCGGCGGCGGGCAGCTCGACCAGGTCGATGCCGCGTACGGCGCGCAGCAGGCGCAGCGGTTTGTCGCCCACGCGCAGCATCCGCAGGCTGTGGCAGGTGGGGTGGTAGGTGACCCGGTGCGGGAAGTGCGCGCCGACGTCCTCGACGCCGAGCACGTCGATCAGGAACTCCGACAGCTCCCAGGTCCGGGTGGCCAGCTGCGCGGCGCGGGCGGCGAGGCGCTGGTCGCCGGCGTCGCGGGCGATGGCGGTGTGCTGGTGGCGGACGGAGCCGACGCACGAGCCGGACGGGGCCACGATCGCGTCGTAGGCCTCGAACACGTCGGTGTGGTGGCGTACCAGGTTACGGGCCTGGCGGCGGTAGCCGGTGTTGATGTGCATCTGCCCGCAGCAGGTCTGCGCGGCGGGGAAGGCGACGTCGTGGCCGAGCCGTTCCAGCAGGGTCACGGTGGCCCGGGCCGCGTGCGGGAACATCGCGTCGGCGAGGCAGGTCGCGAACAGCGCTACGCGCATGCGGGAACCTGCCGGGTCGTGACCGGAGTGTCGCGTCCGGACCGTCGCGGGACGGGCACGCGGTCGTTGAAATGAATCAACTTTCGAGCCTCCTCGGCGGAACAGCGCTCCGTGATCGATCGAAGGTAACAACTCGGTAACTGCGAAGAAACCCTTGACGTCTCGTCGGCCTGACTTCTAACGTCATCGTAACGGGCGCATGAAACGTTTCACAAGGTAGTGCTCCGAGAAGAGGTCCACGTGCCGACACCACTGCTCGCGCTCGACGGCGTCAGCAAGTCCTTCGGGGCGGTCGCCGCGCTGCGGGACGTACGCCTGGAGCTGCACGCCGGCGAGGCGCACGCGCTGGTCGGCGAGAACGGCGCGGGCAAGTCGACGCTGGTGAAGATCCTCGCCGGGGTGCACGCCCCGGACGCCGGAACCGTCACCCTCGACGGGCGGCCGCTGCTGCTGTCCGGCCCGGCCGACGCCCGCGCCGCCGGGATCGCCGTCATCTACCAGGAGCCGACGCTGTTCGCCGACCTCAGCGTCGCCGAGAACATCTTCATGGGCCGCCAGCCGCTGCGCAGCCTGCGCCGCGTCGACTACGCCGCGATGCGCGAGCGCGCCGCCGAGCTGTTCGCCCGGCTCGGCGTACGCCTCGACCCGGATCGGCCAGCCCGTGGACTGTCCATCGCCGACCAGCAGCTCGTCGAGATCGCCAAGGCCATCTCCCTCGACGCGCGGGTCCTGGTCATGGACGAGCCGACCGCAGCCCTGTCCGGGATCGAGGTCGAGCGGCTGTTCGCCGTCGCCCGGTCGCTGCGCGACGCCGGCACCGCGGTGCTGTTCATCTCGCACCGCTTCGACGAGGTCTTCGCCCTGTGCCAGACCGTCACCGTCATGCGCGACGGCCGGTGGGTCTCCACCGACCCCGCCGGCACGCTGACCGTCGACGAGGTCGTACGCCGCATGGTCGGCCGCGAGGTGTCCGCCATGTACCCCAAGCAGGACACCGCCCCCGGCGAGCCCCGGCTGCAGGTGCGCGGCCTGACCCGGCACGGCGTGTTCGACGACGTCACGTTCACCGTGCACGCCGGGGAGATCGTCGCGCTCGCCGGGCTCGTCGGCGCGGGACGCAGCGAGGTCAGCCGGGCGATCTTCGGCGTGGACCGCCACGACGCGGGCGAGGTCCTGCTCGACGGCTCCCGCCTGCCCAACGGCGACACCGCCGCCGCGATCCGCGCCGGACTCGCCCTGGTCCCCGAGGACCGCCGCCAGCAGGGCCTGGTCATGGAACTGTCCGTGGAACGCAACACCAACCTGCCGCGCCGCTGGCGACTGTCCCGCGGCGGGCTGCTGTTCGGCGGTGACGAACGCCGTGCCGCCACGACATGGGCGCAACGGCTCCAGGTCAAGGCGGGCCGGCTCACCGACCCGGTGTCCACCCTGTCCGGTGGCAACCAGCAGAAGGTCGTCCTGGCCAAGTGGCTGGCCACTGCGCCGAAGGTGCTGATCGTCGACGAACCCACCCGCGGCATCGACGTCGGCACCAAGGCCGAGGTGCACCGGCTGCTGTCGCAGCTGGCCGCCGACGGCGTCGCGGTGCTCATGGTGTCCAGCGAACTCCCGGAGGTGCTCGGTATGGCAGACCGCGTCCTGGTGATGCACGAGGGACGGCTGACCGCCGACATCCCCCGGGCCCGGGCCGACGAGCAGTCGGTCATGCTCGCCGCGACCGGGCAGGCGGCCGCCGCATGACCGCCGTCGACACCGCCCCCGCCGAGACGGCCACCGGCGGCGGGGCCCGGCTGGCCCGGCGCGCCTTCGCCGTACGCGAACTCGGCATCGCCCTGGCCCTGGTGCTGCTCGTGGTGACCACCACGGTCGTCAACCCGCGCTTCCTCAGCGCGCAGAACCTCAAGGACCTGCTGCTGGGCTCCACGATCCTGGCGATCCTGGCCGTCGGGCAGGCCGTCGTCGTCATCACCCGCAACGTCGACCTGTCCATCGGCTCCATCCTGGGCCTGTCGGCGTTCGCGACCGGGGCGGTGTTCGTCGCCGTGCCCGGCCTGCCGATCCCGCTGATGCTGGTCATCGGCACGGCCCTCGGAGCGGTGCTCGGCGCGGTCAACGGCGGGCTGATCGCCGCGGCCCGGGTGCCGGCGCTGGTGGTCACCCTCGGCACGCTGTACATGTTCCGGGGCGTGGACTACATGTGGGCCACCGGACGGCAGATCAACGCCGCCGACATGCCCGCCGCGTTCCTGGGCATGGGCACCGCGACCGTGCTCGGCGTGCCGGTGCTCGCCCTGTTCGCCGCCGCGGTCCTGGTCGCCGTCGGCTACGTGCTGCGCAACCACCGCAGCGGCCGCGAGCTGTACGCCATCGGCTCCGACCCGGCCGCGGCCCGGCTGTCCGGCATCCCCAGCGGCCGCCGCGTCTTCTACGCGTTCGTCACCAGCGGCGCGCTCGCGGGCCTGGCCGGGGTCCTGCACGCCGCCCGGTTCGGCACCCTGGACGCCAACGCCGGGCTGGGCACCGAACTCAACGTCGTCGCCGCGGTCGTCGTCGGCGGCGTGGCGATCTTCGGCGGCAGCGGCTCGGTGTACGGCGCGGCGCTGGGCGCGGTCCTGCTGACCACGATCCGGGCCGCCCTGCCGGTGCTCGGCATCAACCCGTTCTGGCAGGACGCCGCGGTCGGCGCGCTGATCCTCGCCGCGATCGGCCTCGACCGGGCGCTGTCGGCCCGCGTCGCGCGCAGCCTGCGAGAGAGGAAGGCCCATGTCTGAGCCCGCCGCCCGGATCCGCCGCGCCCTGGGCACCTGGGACGTGGTCGTGCTGCTGGCACTGGTCGCCGTCGCCGTCGTCGGCGCGCTGACCGTCGACGGCGTCGCCAGCCCCCGGTTCTGGCGCTTCGTGGTCCTGGAGGCGATCCCGATCGCCCTGATCGCCCTGCCGATGACCCTGATCGTCATCACCGGCGAGATCGACCTGTCGGTGGCCAGCGTGCTCGGGCTGACCTGCTCGGTCATGGGCCAGCTGTGGGTGTCCGGGGTGACCTCGCTGCCCCTGCTGATCGCACTCGCGCTGCTGCTGGGCGCGGTGCTCGGGGCGGTCAACGGGCTGTTCGTCACCGGGTTCGGGCTGCCGTCGCTCGCGGTCACCATCGGCACCCTGGCCCTCTACCGCGGCCTGGCCTACGTCGTGCTCGGGGACCGGGCCGTCGCGAACTACCCGACGACCTGGACCACCACGGCGATCCAGCCGCTGCCCGGCACCACCATCCCGTGGATGATCCTGGTCGTCGCCGCGCTCGCCGTCGTGTTCGCGGTCGTCCTGCACGCCATGCCGGTCGGCCGCGGCCTGTACGCGATGGGCAACAACGCCGAAGCGGCGCGTTTCGCCGGAGTCGACGTCCGGCTCACCAAGTTCTGGCTGTTCGTCGCGTCCGGGGCGATGTCGGCGCTCGCCGGTGTCTTCTGGACGCTGCGGTTCGCCAGCGCCCGCGCCGACAACGGCAGCGGCCTGGAACTGGCCGTCGTCGCCGCGGTCCTGCTCGGCGGGGTGTCCATCTTCGGGGGACGGGGCGCGCTGCTCGGCGTGCTGGCCGCCGTCGCCCTGCTCGGGGTGCTGCGCAACGCGCTGCAGCTGGCGTACGTGCCGGCGAACACGTTGACGGTGATCACCGGCTCCCTGCTGATCGCCTCGGTCGTCGGACCGAATGTCGCCGGCATGCTGCGCGAGCGGCTGCGCCGGCGGCGAACCACCACAGTTTCGCCCTCTTCCTGACGCCGCCTGCTCCTCGCGGCCACCCCCGATGAAAGGAAGCACCCCCATGAGATCAGGCACGAAGCGGATACGCCTGGTGGCGATGGCCGCGCTGACGGCGCTCACGTTCGCCACGGCGGCGTGCGCCGAGGACGGCGGCGACGGCACCACCCCCGGCGGGTCGACCGGCACCATGAAGACCGGCCTGAAGATCGCGTTCCTGCCCAAGCAGGTCAACAACCCGTACTTCACCACCTCCGACAACGGCGGCAAGGCCGCGGTCGAGGAGATCAAGGGCAGCTACAGCGAGACCGGCCCGTCCGAGGCCAGCCCGTCGGCGCAGGTCAGCTACATCAACACGCTGTCGCAGCAGAACACCGACGTGATCGTGGTGTCCGCCAACGACAAGGACGCCATCTGCGGGGCGCTCAACGAGGCCCGCCAGGCCGGCGCGAAGGTCGTCACGTTCGACTCCGACACCAACCCGACCTGCCGCGACCTGTTCATCAACCAGGCCACCGCCGAGGGCATCGCCGCCAACCAGGTCAAGCTGATCTCCGAGGCGGTCGGCCCGGACGGCGGCGAGATCGCGATCCTGTCGGCGACCGCGAACGCCACCAACCAGAACGCCTGGATCGAGCTGATGAAGACCGAGCTCGGCAAGCCCGAGTACGCCAAGCTCAAGCTCGTCGACACCGTCTACGGCGACGACCAGGACCAGAAGTCGTTCACCGAGACCCAGGCGCTGCTGGCCAAGCACCCCAACCTCAAGGGCATCATCTCGCCGACCACCGTCGGCGTCGCCGCGGCCGCTCGTTACCTGTCCGGCTCGACGTACAAGGGCAAGGTGCAGCTGACCGGCCTGGGCACCCCGAACCAGATGAAGGCGTTCGTCAAGGACGGCACCGTCAAGGCGTTCGCGCTGTGGAACCCGGCCGACCTGGGCTACCTCGCCGCGTACGCGGGTGGCGCGCTCGCGTCCGGGCTGATCACCGGCAAGGAGGGTGACAAGTTCACCGCGGGCAAGCTCGGCGAATACACCGTCGGCAAGGACGCCACGGTGCTGCTCGGCGACCCGTTCACCTTCAACGCCGGCAACGTCGACCAGTTCAACTTCTGATCCAGGTACAGGAGGCATGGCGTGCGCCGGATCTGCTTCACCCTCCAGGTCAGACCCGACCGGCTGGAGGAGTACCGGCGCCGCCATGCCCAGGTCTGGCCCGACATGCTCGCCGCGCTGCGCGACACCGGCTGGACCGACTACAGCCTGTTCCTGCGCGAGGACGGCCTGTTGGTGGGCTACCTGCTCACCGACGACTTCGACGCCGCCCTGGCCGCGATGGACGCGACCGACGTCAACGCCCGCTGGCAGGCGCAGATGGCCGAGTTCTTCGACACCGGCCGCCCCGACCAGCACATGCACGTGCTCACCGAAGTGTTCCACCTTGAAGACCAGCTAGGAGACGACCGATGACCGACCTCGCGGCGCAGTCGCGCGTGCTTTCGACCCTGCGCGGGCAGCGCATCGAGACGGCCTCCTGGGCGTACGGCAACTCCGGCACCCGGTTCAAGGTGTTCGCCCAGCAGGGTGTGCCCCGCGACCCGTACGAGAAGATCGCCGACGCGGCCACCGTGCACCGGTTCACCGGCGTCGCCCCGACCGTCGCGCTGCACATCCCCTGGGACAAGGTCGACGACTACGCCGACCTGGCCCGCCACGCCGCCGACCTCGGCATCGCGCTGGGCACCATCAACGCCAACGTGTTCCAGGACGACGACTACAAGCTCGGCAGCGTCACCAACGCCGACCCGGCCGTACGCCGAAAAGCCATCGGGCACCTGCTCGAATGCGTCGACATCATGGACGCCACCGGCTCGCGGGACCTGAAGCTGTGGTTCTCCGACGGCACCAACTACCCCGGCCAGGACGACGTGCGCACCCGCCAGGACCGCCTCGCCGAAGCACTGCGCGAGACCTACGACCGGCTCGGGCCCGACCAGCGCATGCTGCTGGAGTACAAGCTGTTCGAACCGGCCTTCTACATGACCGACGTGCCCGACTGGGGCACCGCCTACCTGCACTGCACCCAGCTCGGCGAGCGCGCCCAGGTCGTCATCGACACCGGCCACCACGCGCCCGGCACCAACATCGAGTTCATCGTCGCGATGCTGCTGCGCGCCGGGCGGCTCGGCGGATTCGACTTCAACTCCCGCTTCTACGCCGACGACGACCTGATGGTCGGCTCCGCCGACCCGTTCCAGCTGTTCCGGATCATGCACGAGATCGTGCTCGCCGGAGGGCTGGAGGCCTCCGCCGGGATCGCGTACATGCTCGACCAGTGCCACAACATCGAACCGAAGATCCCCGCGGTGATCCGCTCGGTGATGAACGTGCAGGAGGCCACCGCCAAGGCCCTGCTCGTCGACCACGCCGCGCTGGCCGCCGCGCAGCAGGCCGGTGACGTGCTCGAAGCCAACGCCGCGCTGATGGACGCCTACCACACCGACGTCCGCCCGATGCTGCGCGAGCTGCGCGAGGACATGGGCCTGGACCCCGACCCGATCGCGGCGTACCGGCGCTCAGGTTACTTCGAGAAGATCTGCGAAGAGCGGGCGCAGGGCCAGGCCGCGGGCTGGGGCGCGTGATGGCGGCCAAGGACGAGCTGCTCGCCCGGTCGCACCGGCTCGGCGCGGACCCGGCCTACACCAACTACGCCGGCGGCAACACCTCCGCCAAGGGCGAGGAGACCGATCCGGCGACCGGGCAGCCCGTACGGCTGATGTGGGTGAAGGGCTCCGGCGGCGACCTCGGCACGCTGACCGGGGCCGGGCTCGCGGCGCTGCGCCTGGACCGGCTGCGCGCCCTGGCCGACGTGTACCCGGGCGTCGAGCGCGAGGACGAGATGGTCGGCCTGTTCGACTACTGCCTGCACGGGCGCGGCGGCGCGGCCCCGTCGATCGACACCGCCATGCACGGGCTGCTCGATGCCGAACACGTCGACCACCTGCACCCCGACGCCGGGATCGCGCTCGCGGCCGCGGCCGACGGGCCCGCGCTGACCAAGGAGTGCTTCGGCGACCGGGTGGTGTGGGTGCCGTGGCGGCGGCCCGGGTTCCAGCTCGGCCTGGACATCGCCGCGGTACGCCGGGCACATCCGGAGGCGATCGGGGTCGTCCTCGGCGGGCACGGCATCACCGCCTGGGGCGACACCAGCGACGAGTGCGAGCAGCACTCCGTCGAGATGATCCGCACCGCGCAGGCGTTCCTCGACGAGCGCGGCCGCCCCGAACCGTTCGGGGCACGGCTGGCCGAGTACGAGCCGCTGCCCGAACCGGAACGGCACGCCCGCGCGGCAGCGCTCGCGCCCGTGCTGCGCGGTCTCGCCTCCACCGACCGCCGCCAGGTCGGCCACTACACCGATACCGTGGAGGTGCTCGACTTCCTCGCCTCGGCCGAGCACCCGCGGCTGGCCGCGCTGGGCACCTCCTGCCCCGACCACTTCCTGCGCACCAAGGTCCGCCCGATGGTGCTGGACCTGCCGCCCACAGCGGATCTCGACGAGACCGTCACGCGGCTGCGCGAACTGCACGCCGCCTACCGTGACGAGTACGCCGCCTACTACCGGCGTCATGCCGACGCCGACTCGCCGCCGATGCGGGGCGCGGACCCGGCGATCGTGCTGGTGCCGGGCGTGGGCATGTTCAGCTTCGGCCGGGACAAGCAGACCGCCCGGGTCGCGGGGGAGTTCTACGTCAACGCGATCAACGTCATGCGCGGCGCGGAGGCCGTCTCCCGCTACGAGCCGATCCCCGAGGCGGAGAAGTTCCGCATCGAGTACTGGGCCCTCGAAGAGGCGAAACTCGCCCGGATGCCCCGGCCCAAGCCGCTCGCGGCCCGGGTCGCGCTGGTCACCGGCGGCGGCTCGGGCATCGGGCGGGCGGTCGCGCTGCGCCTGGCCGCCGAGGGGGCCTGCGTGGTGGTCGCCGACCGTGACGCCGAATCCGCGGCGAGGGTCGCCGCTGAGATCGGCACGGCCGACGCCGCCGTCGCGGTCGAGGTCGACGTCACCGACGAGGACCAGATCCGGGCCGGGTTCGCGGTGGCGGCGCTGGCGTTCGGCGGGGTGGACCTGGTCGTCAACAACGCCGGGCTGTCGGTGTCCAAGCCGCTGCTGGAGACCACGCCCGCCGACTGGGACCGGCAGCACGACGTGATGGCCCGCGGGTCGTTCCTGGTGTCGCGCGAGGCCGCGCGGACCATGATCGCGCAGGGGGCCGGCGGTGACATCGTCTACATCGTCAGCAAGAACGCGGTCTTCGCCGGGCCGAACAACGTCGCGTACGGCGCGGCCAAGGCCGACCAGGCGCACCAGGTGCGGCTGCTCGCCGCCGAACTCGGCGAGCACGGCATCCGCGTCAACGGCGTCAACCCCGACGGGGTCGTACGCGGATCAGGCATCTTCGCCTCCGGCTGGGGAGCCAGACGCGCCGCCGTCTACGGCGTGCCCGAGGAGAAACTCGGGGAGTACTACGCGCAGCGCACGCTGCTCAAACGGGAGGTGCTGCCCGAACACGTCGCCAACGCGGTCTTCGTGCTCGCGGGCGCGGAACTGTCCCACACCACCGGCCTGCACGTGCCCGTCGACGCCGGGGTCGCCGCGGCGTTCCTGCGGTGAGCGCCCGGACGGCCACGGCCCGGGTCGCCGCCGTCGACCTCGGCGCGGCCAGCGGACGGGTGATGGCCGCCCGGGTCGGCCCGGACCTGCTGGAGCTGACCGAGGTCGCGCGCTTCGCCAACACCGCGGTGCGCGCCGGCGGCACGCTGCACTGGGACGTGCTCAGCCTGTACCGCAGCATCCTCGACGGGCTGCGCGACGCCGGGCCGGTCGACTCGATCGGGATCGACTCGTGGGCCGTCGACTACGGGCTGCTCGACGCCGACGGGCGGCTGCTGGGCAACCCGGTCCACTACCGCGACTCGCGAACCGACGGGGTCATCGAGCAGGTGCTGCGGCAGGTGCCGGCGGAACGGCTGTACGCGGCCACGGGACTGCAGCTGCAGCCGTTCAACACGCTGTTCCAGCTCGTCGCCGCCCGAGACACGGCGCAGCTCGCGGCGGCGCGGACCCTGCTGCTCATGCCCGACCTGCTGGCGTACTGGCTGACCGGCGAGATCGGCGCGGAACGCACCAACGCCTCGACGACGCAGCTGCTCGACGTGAACAGTGGGACGTGGGCGGCGGAGCTGGCGGTCCAGGTCGGCATCCCCCCGGGGATCCTGCCGCCGCTGCGGGAACCCGGCCAGCCCATCGGCGTGCTGAACGCGGATGCCGGCCTCGGGCCGGTGCGGGTCACCGCCGTGGCCTCGCACGACACCGCGTCGGCCGTCGTCGGTGTGCCGGCGCGGGGCGAGCGGTTCGCGTACCTGTCCTGCGGGACCTGGTCGCTGGTCGGCGTCGAGCTGGACCGGCCCGTGCTCACCGGGCAGAGCCGGGCCGCGAACTTCACCAACGAGGTCGGCGTCGACGGCACCGTCCGCTACCTGCGCAACGTGATGGGCCTGTGGCTGCTGCAGGAATGCCAGCGCGTCTGGGGCGAGGACGAGGTGGAGCCGCTGCTGCGGGCGGCGGCTCGCAGCCCCGGCTTCCGATCCGTCATCGACCCCGACGACCCGGTCTTCCTGCCGCCGGGGGACATGCCCGCCCGGATCGCCGAAGCCTGCCGCCGGACCGGGCAACCGGTGCCGGGCACACCGGCCGAGACGGTGCGCTGCATCCTCGACAGCCTCGCCTTGGCCCACCGGGCGGCGATCCTCGACGCCCAGCGGCTGTCCGGGCGGGAGGTCGACGTCGTGCACATCGTCGGCGGGGGAGCGCGCAACGAGCTGCTGTGCCAGCTCACCGCCGACGCCTGCGGGCTGCCGGTGCTCGCAGGGCCGGTCGAGGCGACCGCGCTCGGCAACATCCTGGTGCAGGCCCGCGCGCTCGGCGTGCTCGGCGCGGAACTGGCGGAGCTGCGGGACCTGGTCCGCAACACTCAGCCGGTTCGCAGCTTCACCCCGCAGGGCGACAGCGCGGCCTGGTCGGCGGTGGCGGCACGCCTGGCCTGAGGGGCGGAACTCCGCAAGCCGCAACCGAACGCGCGAGACCTCATTCGGCTGCGTAGTCGCCGATCGCGACATCGTGCAGCAGGTTGTGCCAGTATCCCGGATCCTCGTCGAATGTCGAGGCGTCAATCGCCACCAATGCCCGGCCCAGATCCGCGCTGATCGTCTCGAGATCCTCCCGAGAGGTGCCCCGATCCCCGTACGGGCACCGTCGACGGAACTCTGCGAGACATCGGTCGAAGGCCTGCGGCGAGGCGTTGACGTGCCCGACTCCCGCATCGAGAGTAAGGCTCGTGATCACCACTTCGCCTGTGGCGGCGTCCACGCAGAACACCTCGACATCGTCTGCGCCGTCCTGGCCGATGATGATGAAGTCACGGCCCGAAGCAGTGTGCGAACGGGCGTCGGTCGGAGTGAACAGCGGGTTCCCTGAGGACAGACCACGCTGCGACAGGAAGTCCCGGGCAGGCTGATCGCGAATCGACGAGAGCGCACTCTCCTCGTACCGGAATCTGGACTCCGGCCCACTGACGCCAACCATGTCGCCCTTTCTCGCCGTGGCGGCGTGCACGGTGCCTGACTTCCGCATGCCAGGCTTGATCGAGAATAGCCGGATGAACGGTGAGCGACGGGGCGTCATACTCTACGGACACGGGGCTGACGCCGTGGCGGAAGCGCTGCGTGAGCTGGATCCGCGGTACCTGCCGGTCGATGGTGTGCCGCCGGAGTCAGCGCAGGTGCCAGTGCTGCGCTGTGAGAACCGGGCGGAGGCGGACGACGTTCGCAAGGCGGCGCCTGACGTCGCCTGGCAGGTGGTTGCGCTGTATCGGCCAGGGGATGAGGTCGAGCATTCAGGCAATCCTGTGCTCTGGCTCAACACCTCCAAGATCGATCCGCGCACTGCCGCGAGGGCCGTCGACCAGGCTGATCTCGTGGTCTGGTACGAGGTCATCAATCCCATACGTGTCACCACCGCCGACGGCGGTCCGGCAGCGGACGACTACAGCAATTTCGTGATCGTCGTGCCGGACGGGTATCGGACGGTGGCGCACGCCGTCACGGGCGCGACAGCGCCAGAGTGTCTGCCGAGTACCGCGGAGAGGGTGCTTCGCTCACATGACCTGTGGGTGCTTGCCCGGCTGCGGGATGCCGACGTGTGTGAGAACTGCGTCCTCCGGCACGGCTGAGCGGTGCGGCCGAGGTCATGACGGCCCAGGCCGGTCCTCAGCCGCATCGGAGTCTGCGGCGAACTCGTACGCGCGCTCGACGTGCGCCACCTCGACGCGGTAACGGGCGAGCCACTTCTGCCGGCCGAGCTGCTGCGCCACCAGATGCTCGGGGTGCTGCTTCCAGGACCGGATCGATTCGGCGTCGGCGTAGTAGATGACGACCAGGTCACTGCCGTCCGGCAGAACCGCCGACTCCCGGCCCAGGTAGCCGGGCTGGGACTCGGCCAGGGCGACCATCCGCTCGTTCATCGCGGCGTAGCCTTCAGGATCCGTTCCGCTCGGCGTGATCGTGAAGATGGCGACGTGGTACGGCGGCTCGGGCCGGGTCCAGTAAGGAGTGATCACGGCTTATGGTACTTGCTCGCCCGAGAACTGATCATCCGGGCGTAACCGAGCAGTCAGGCGGCGGCGGCACGGCCGGCCGTCGGCGAAAGCGCCTCAACCGATAAGCCGACCTCACGACGTGGGGAGTTCTCCGCGCTCGGTGATCATCCGCAGCCACCCCTCCAGCACGACGACGAACTCCTCGAGGTCGGCAGTGGTGTGGGAGGCTCGCTCATGGTCCCAGTCGGGATCGAGGACGACGATGCGGAAGCCGCAGCTGTGGTACCAGCCGGCGTCAATGTTGATCTCCCGAGCCGGTAGGCCGCCCTGCCGCAGCGCCTCCTGCTCGGTCAGCCACGGCGGTCGTACGGTGCGTGCCCAGTACAGGTCCTCGGAGTCGTTGGCCTCGACGCTTCCATCCGGCAGACGTCGGACCGACAGCGTGTTGTAGACGACGTTCCAGCCCATGGGCACACGCAGCGGCAGCAGTTCCCAGTCCTCGGTGATGGTTGCGGCCAGCGGGGATCGGGGCGGAAGCCGGAAGATCGCGTCCATGCGCCGACAGCGTAGCCGGTGCACGGCGACTGTCGCCGTGCCCGACACACCATCCAACGCCCCGCCGTATCACGCCAGATACAGGGATCTAGATGATTTGTTGTCGCTGGGACGACAACAAATCATCTAGATCCGCTGGTTGGGTGGATGGCGGGGCGCGTCAGTTCACGGTGATCACCACGCTGCCGGAGTGGGTCGCGCCGGCGCTGTCGGTCAGCGTCAGCCAGGCGGTGTAGGTGCCCTTGCGGCTGTAGACGTGGCTGGCCGTGGCGGCGTGCACGGTGGCGGTGTTGTCCCCGAAGCGCCATTCCCGGTCCACGATCGTGCGGCCGGGCGGGGCCGTGGACGTGCTGGTGAAGTTGACGGTGAGCGGCCCGGTCCCGGTGGTCGGGGTGGCCCCGACCGTCAGTGTCGCGCCGGTCTCGACCTTGACGCCGCGCCCGTTGAACCGCAGCCAGTCCAGGGCCATGATGTCCGGGTCGCCGGTCTGCCCGGACTTGACGAACTTGAGGTACAGCGTGAACGTGCCGCCCGGGTTGGTCAGCGGCACGGTCGGTGACACCACCGAGTCGTAGCTGCCGGTGACCGGGATGGTCGCCGTGCCCAGCAGCGCGCCGGTGGGGGAGCCGTTGCGGAACTCGATGGTCCCGCCGGTGCCGCCGGAGCTGGCCCCGACCACGACACCGCTGATGTTCTGCAGGTTGACCGGCCCGATGTTGATCCAGTCGCCGTTGTCGATGTCACCGAGCCGGCGGCCGGCCTGCGCGGTCGCCCGGTCGAGCACGCTCACCCCGGAGGAGGCGTCGAAGTGCTCCGCCTCCATGCTGCGGGTCTGCAGTTCGACCTGCAGCGAGCCGACCAGAGCGGGCACACCGGTCGCACCGGCGTCGGTGTACTGGGCGCTGATCAGCGTGAACAGGTTGGTGCCCGGCCCGTGGCCGTCGCCGCCGCCGGACTCGGTGACCAGCGTGCCGGAGCAGCCGATGTAGTTGTCCAGCGGGTGGGCGTGCGAGTCGTGGCCGAGCAGGGTCTGCACCACGACCCGGTTGCAGTCGATGGTGGTGTCCTCCGGGTCGGTGACGGTCACCGTGTACGGGATGCGGTCGCCGAACTCGAAGAAGCCGCCCTGCGGCACGTTGATGGTGACGGTCGGCCGGGTGTTGCCGACGGTGATCTCGGTGCTGGCCACGGCGGTCAGCCCGGCCGCGCCGGTGACGGTCAGGCGGGCGTTGAACCGGCCCCGCGTGGTGTACGTGTAGGACGGGTTGGCGGCGGTGGAGTCGACGGTGCCGTTGCCGTCGAAGTCCCACGCGTAGCTGGTCGCTCCGACCGAGCCGGCGCTGGAGAAGGTGACTGCCAGCGGCGCGGGGCCGTTGTCGCGGTTCGTGGTGATCTTCGCGGTGGGCGGTACGCCGTTGGCCACGTAGTCGATGCGGTAGATGCCCGCGCCGTCGTTGGAGCCGCCGCGGCCGCTGCCGGACCCGGCCCCGAAGTCGATGACGTACAGCGAGCCGTCGGGCCCGAACTCTGCCTCGAACGGCTGGATCCAGCTCATGCCCGCGAAGATCCCGTTGATGGACTGCAGCCCGCCGACGGTGGTCGGCCCGAAGCGCGGGTCGGTGAACGTCTGCGCCGTCTTGTGCAGCGACAGCGTCTTCCACCACTGCCGGGTCAGCTCGTACACGATCCACTTGCCCTCGAAGTACTCGGGGAACTTCGAGATGCGCGGGTTGGCGGGGTCGTAGTCGTAGACGGGGCCGCTCATCGGGCCGCCGCCGCCGGTGCCGACCTCGGGGAACTGGGCCGAGGCGGAGTAGGCGTACCAGACCAGGGCGCCGCGGGCGGCGGGCAGCGTGGTCAGGCCGGTGTTGTTGGGGGAGTCGTTGACCGGGGCGGCGCAGTTGAACTTCGCCCCCGAGGTGCTGGTGGCGAAGTTGTAGTCGTTGAAGGCGATGTTGTTGCCGATGCAGTACGGCCAGCCGTAGTTGCCGGCGCTGGTGACCCGGTTGAACTCCACGGTGCCCTCGGGGCCGCGGTTGGCGTTGGCGGCCGTGGCGTCGGGGCCGTAGTCGGCGACCAGGACGGCGTTGGTGTGCGGGTCGACGGTGATGCGGAACGGGTTGCGGAAGCCCATCGCGTACACCTCGGCCCTGGTCTTGGCCGTGCCCGGCGCGAACAGGTTGCCCGCCGGCACGGTGTAGGTGCCGTCGGCCTGCGGGCGGATACGCAGGATCTTGCCGCGCAGGTCGTTGGTGTTGCCGGAGGTGCCCTGGGCGTCGAACGCGCGCCGCCCGGACCGCTCGTCGATGGGGGTGTAGCCGCTGGACTCGAACGGGTCGGTGTTGTCACCGATCGCCGCGTACAGGTTGCCGTCCTTGCCCATGGCGATGGAGCCGCCCATGTGCGAGTTGGCGCGGGCCTCGCCGCGCAGCGTCGGGATGGTCAGCAGCCGTTTCTCGGAGCTGAGCGCGATCGTCGAACCGGTGACGGTGAACCGGGACAGGTTGAGCTGGTTCAGGGTCTTGTCCGACCACAGCAGGTACAGCCAGTTGTTGGTGGCGAAGTTGTTGTCCAGGGTCAGGCCCAGCAGGCCGTCGGACTGGCTGGTCTGGGTCGGGGTGTAGGCGAAGTCGATCAGCGTGGTGACCGCGAGGGTGGCCTGGTCGACGACCTTCACCGCGCCGGTGCGCTGGATGTAGAAGACGCGCCGGTCGGGGGCGACGGCCAGCTCGAACGGGTCGGCCAGGTCCTGGTCGACCAGCGGCACGCGCTGGAACTGCCCGTTCTGGGTGGCGCTGCAGTCACCGGCGACCGCGCCGGCGGCCCACTCGATGCCCCAGCGCAGGTGGTCGAGGAACAGCGTGCTGCTGAACGCGGAGCTGCTGTGCCCGCCCGCGGTGAACCAGGACCGGCCGCCGTCGTAGTTCTGGCACCAGGAGTACGCGTGGTCGACGCCCTCGTCGAGGCCGGAGATGCCGTCACGGACCTTGATCTGGGCGAGGGTGTGCACCCGGCCGGTCGGGTTGGTTTTCCAGTTGTACCACTCCTCGCTGTGTTCCCACAGCTCAGGAAGGTTGCGAGTGGACGGGTGCGCGCGGTCGAGGACCTTGATCCGGCCCGGGTACACCCCGCCGGTGGCGCTGAAGTCCGGGTGGTAGTCGAAGATCGTGCCGACCAGGCCGTCGTACCAGGCCCAGTCGCGCTCGCTGGCCGACGCGGCGTGCAGGCCCGCCCAGCCGCCGCCGGCGCGGATGAAGTTCTGCAGGGCGAGCCGCTGCGAGGCGTTGAGCAGCGCCCCGGACGCGGGCGTCGAGTTCGTGTTGTTGAAGATCAGCGCGTCGAACCGGGCCAGGTTGGCGTCGGTGAACGCGGCGGCGTCCGTGGTCGCCTCGACCTCGAAGTTGTGCGCGGCGCCGAGCTGCTGGATCGCGGCGATGCCGGCGGGGATCGAGTCATGGTAGAAGTTCGTGATCTTCGAGAAGACCAGCACCCGGAACCGGGGTGCGGCGGAGGCGGGCACCGCGACCGAGGTCGACAGGACCAGGGCGGCGAGCGTGACGATGGCAGACAGGATGGTGCGACGGCGTCTCATACGGGGCGCTCCCGGAAGGTGGGACGGACAGGGTGGAAAGCGCTTGCTGGTCGCCGAAGGTGCACATCGTAGATTGGCGAACGCGAATGCGTCAACCCGTGAGTGGCCGCCGAGCAAGCATGCCATTTCGGACTGTTCGACTTGACCGCAGTCATGGCAGCCAATATGGTTCACGGTCTATAAGTTAACTTAACTAACACTCCTGGCCGGTCTCGCGATGCGGTCCACCGCCCGAGCCCCCGGGGCCTCCGTCTCGCGGAGCCGACCGCCAGGGAACGGAGCCCCCGATGAACTCCCCGCCGATCAGGCGCATCGCCGTCCTCGCCGTGGCGATCTGCGTCGCCGCCACCATCGAGGTCGCCGCCGCCGCCCCGGCCGCCGCCGACACCGTCGGCCCGATCGCCGGCGTCGCGTCCGGCAAGTGCATCGACATCCCGTCCGGCACCACCGTCAACGGCACCCAGGTGCAGATCTACACCTGCAACGCGACCGCGGCGCAGACCTGGACCGTCGGCACCGACGGCACGATCCGGGCGCTGGGCAACAAGTGCCTCGACGTCGCGGGCGGCGTCAACGCCAACGGCACCAAGGTGCAGATCTGGGACTGCTCGGCGACCAACCCCAACCAGCAGTGGACCTACAGCAGCACCGCCCGCACTCTGGTCAACCCGGTCACCGGCAAGTGCCTCGACGTCGTCAGCGGCAGTACCGCCGACGCCGCCAAGCTGCACATCTGGTCCTGCATCGCCGGTCTGGCCAGCCAGCAGTGGAACCTGACCACCGGCCCGCCGCCCGCGTTCACCGACTACCAGGCCGAGAGCGCGACGATCTCCCAGGGCCTGGTCGAGTCCAACCACGCCGGCTACACCGGCACCGGTTTCGTCAACTACGACAACGTCACCGGGTCGTACGTGCAGTTCACGGTGTCGGTGACCGCCGCCGGCAACTACCCGCTGACCCTGCGCTACGCCAACGGCACCACGATCGACCGACCGATGGACATCACCGTCAACGGCAGCCCCGCCGCGCCCGGCCTGTCCTTCCCCGGCACCGGCGCGTGGCCGACCTGGGCCGAGAAGACCGTCACCGCGAGCCTGACCGCGGGCGCCAACACGATCCGCGCGGCCGCGACCACCGTCAACGGCGGGCCCAACCTGGACCGGCTGCGGGTCACCGCCCCGTCGGACAGCCAGCCGCCCACCGCGCCCGCCAGCCTGCGCGTGGTCGGCGTGGTCCGGCCCACCGGCGTCGACCTGGCATGGAACGCCTCCACCGACAACGTCGGCGTCGCCCGCTACGTCGTCTACAACGGCGGCAACGTCGTGGCCGAGGTCGGCGGCAACATCCTCACCGCCACCCTGAACCTGCAGCCCAACACGTCGTACGTGTTCAGCGTGCTGGCCTACGACGCCGCGGGCAACCCGTCGCAGGGCAGCAACAACCTGCCGGTGACCACCCCGCCCAGCACCGACACCCAGCCGCCGACCACCCCGGGCAACCTGCGCACCACCGGCGTCACCGCCAGCACCGTCACCCTGGCGTGGAACGCGTCGACCGACAACGTCGGCGTGCGCGGCTACCGGGTCTCGCGCAACGGCACGCAGATCGCCGACGTGCCCGACCTGACCGCCTCCGACACCGGCCTCACCCCGGCGACGACGTACCAGTACACGGTGCTGGCCTACGACGCCAACGGCAACACCTCACCGGTCAGCCCGGTGCTGCCGGTGACCACGTCCACGCAGGCCGGCGGCGGCGACCCCGTCTTCGACCGCAACGTCAACACCCAGCTGGACCTGCCCTGGGGCATCGCGTTCCTGCCCGACGGCAGCGCCCTGGTCGCCGAACGCGACCGGTTCGAGATCGTCCGGGTCACCCTGGCCGGGCAGAAGACCGTCGTCGGCACCATCACCGAGGCCGTCACCACCACCGGCGAGGGCGGCCTGCTGGGACTCGCGGTCGGCCCGAACTTCGCCACCGACCACTGGGTGTACGCGTTCCACACCGCCGCCTCCGACAACCGCCTCGTCCGGTTCAAGTTCGAGAACGGGGCCATCGGCCCGCGCGAGGCGCTGGTCACCGGCATCGCCAAGAACCGCTTCCACAACGGCGGCCGGGTCAAGTTCGGCCCCGACGGCTTCATCTACATCACCACCGGCGACGGGCAGGACAGCAGCCGCTCGCAGAACCTCAACTCGCTCAACGGCAAGATCCTGCGGGTCACCACGACCGGCGCGGCCGCGCCCGGCAACCCGTTCGGCACCCGCGTGTACAGCCTCGGCCACCGCAACCCGCAGGGCCTGGCCTGGGACTCGCAGGGCCGGCTGTGGTCGTCGGAGTTCGGCGACAACACCTGGGACGAGCTCAACATCATCACCCCGGGCTCCAACTACGGCTGGCCGACCTGCGAGGGCACCTGCAGCAACCCGGCCTTCGTCAACCCGGTGCGCACCTGGAGCACCGCGTCGGCCTCACCGAGCGGCCTGGAGATCGTCAACGACTGGATCTACATGGCCGCCGTACGCGGCACCCGCCTGTGGGTCATGCACATCACCGGCAGCACCACCGACACCCCGCGGGCGTTCTTCAACGGCTCCTGGGGCCGGCTGCGTACCGTCGTCAAGACCCCCGACGGCGGTCTCTGGCTCACCTCGACCAACAACGACATGAACGGCGGTACGCCGACGGTGCTCAACAACGTCATCGTGCGCCTGCGTTTCGCGTCCTGACCGGCGCGGGCCCGTGGCCGCACCGCCACGGGCCCGCACCCCGACAGCTTGGAGACCGTGTATGAAGATCCTCAGCAGGCCGTGGCGCGCGGCCGCCGTCGCGTCACTGGTGACGCTGACCGCCCTGGCCGTCGGCGCGACCCTGCCGGCGTGGGCCGCGCCGACCCGCTACGAGGCCGAGTCGGCGACCATCTCGCAGGGCGTCGTCGAAGCCAACCACGCCGGGTACTCCGGCAGCGGGTTCGTCAACACCGACAACGCCATCGGCTCCGCCGTGCAGTGGACGGTGAACCTGCCCAGCGCCGGGAACGCGACCCTGACCATCCGGTACGCCAACGGCAGCGGCGCGAACCGCCCGGCCGACATCATCGTCAACGGCACGGTCGTGTCCGCCGCGAGCGCCTTCAACGCCACCAGCGCGTGGACCACCTGGACCAACAAGACCGTCACGGCGCTGCTCGCCGCCGGGACCAATACGATCCGGGTCGCCGCGACGACCGCCACGGGCACCGCGAACCTGGACTACCTCGACGTCGAGGTCAACACCGGGCCGAGCGAGACGCTGCTGTCGCGTGGCAAGCCCGCGACCGCGTCGTCGGTCGAGGACGCCACGACAGCGGCCGGCAACGCGGTCGACGGGAGCACCACCACCCGGTGGGCCAGCGCGGAGGGCGTCGACCCGCAGTGGCTGCGCGTCGACCTGGGCGCGCCGTCGACGATCACCCGGGTCGAGCTGAACTGGGAGGCGGCGTACGCGACCGGGTACCGGGTCGAGGTTTCGGCCGACGGCAACGCCTGGACCAGCGTCTACAGCACGACCAGCGGCAACGGTGCCACGGACACGATCACCGGGCTGAGCGCCAACGGCCGCTACGTGCGGGTGTACGGCACGACGCGGGCGACCCAGTGGGGTTACTCGCTGTGGGAGTTCGACGTGTACGGCACCGGCCCGTCCGTGCCGCCCAGCCCGTCGGCGTCGCCGAGCCCGCCGACCGGCACCACCCCGGTGGCGATCAACGGGCAGCTGCGGGTGTGCGGCGTGAAGCTGTGCAACCGGTTCAACCAGCCGATCCAGCTGCGCGGCATGTCGACGCACGGCATCCAGTGGTATCCGCAGTGCGTCAACGACTCCTCGCTGAACGCGCTGGCCACCGACTGGAACGCCGACGTGCTGCGGGTGTCGATGTACGTCCAGGAGGACGGCTACGAGACCAACCCGCAGCTGTTCACCGACCGGGTGCACGGCTACATCGAGCAGGCCACCGCACGCGGCATGTACGTCATCGTCGACTGGCACATGCTCACCCCGGGCGACCCGAACTACAACCTGGCCCGGGCGCGCACGTTCTTCACCGCGATCGCGCAGCGGCACGCGAACAAGACCAACATCCTGTACGAGGTCGCCAACGAGCCCAACGGTGTCGGCTGGGCCGCGATCAAGAGCTACGCCGAGCAGATCATCCCGACCATCCGCGCCATCGACTCCGACGCGGTAGTGCTGGTCGGCACGCGGGCCTGGTCGTCGCTGGGCCTGTCGGACGGCGCGAACGAGACCGAGGTCGTCAACAACAAGGTCAACGCGACCAACATCATGTACACGTTCCACTTCTATGCCGCGTCGCACGGCAGCAGCTACCTCAACGCGCTCTCCCGGGCGGCCGACCAGATCCCGATGTTCGTCACCGAGTTCGGCACCCAGGAGGCGTCCGGCGACGGGGCGAACAACTTCACCCAGGCACAGGCCTATATCGACCTGATGGCGGCCAAGAAGATCAGCTGGACGAACTGGAACTACAGCGACGACTTCCGGACCGGGGCCGTGTTCACCACGGGCACCTGCGGCACGGGGCCGTACGCGGGGACCAGCCGGCTCAAAGCCGCCGGGGTCTGGGTGCGCGACCGCATCCGCACCGCCGACAACTTCCCGACCGGCTGACCCCGAGCGCCGAACGGCCGGATCGTCACGTGGCATGGCCTGCCTCTCTCCCAGGAGGCGGCCATGCCACCACCCCGGCGGGGTCGCGACGAGTCAGGCGCGAGGTGCCGGCAGCACCGACAGTTCTGACACGTACGCGTCGTCAGGCATGTGCAGGGCGGTGACTATCAGCGACGCCAGCGTCTCCGGCCGTATGCAGTCGGCCGGCTCGAACGGCCGCCCGAACTGCCCGCGCACCTTCCGCAGGAGTTCCGTCGCGGTGCCACCGGGGTAGACCGTGGTGACGCGGATGCCGTATCGGGCTTCCTCCTGGCGCAGCGAGTCGGCGAGTTCGCGGAGCGCGGCCTTGCTCGCCGTGTAGGCCGACCACCGTGGCACGGCGTGCAGTCCGGGTGCGCCGTTGACGAACACCACACGGCCGGCTGCGCTGCGCAGCGCGGGCAGCAGCAGCCGCGTCAACTCCGCGGCGGCGGCCACATTGACCGTCAAAGTCTCCTGCCACAACCCGTACGGCGTCTCGTCGACGGCGGCGACCTCGGCGATGCCGGCGCAGTGCACGAGCGCGTCGAGGCGATCCAGTTCCGCGAGCTGACCGGGCAGGTCGGCGGGCTTCATGAGATCGAGGATCACCGGGGTGGCGTGCGGCACCTCGTTGCACAACCGGTCGAGCTGTGCGGCGTTTCGGCCGGCGGCCATGACATGGTGTCCGTGGGCCCCCAGCGCCCGTACCGTCGCGCTGCCGATGCCGCCGGTCGCACCTGTCACCAGAACCGTTCTCGTCACCGCCGGATCCTGCCATGTCGGCGACCCGACGACCATGACGGGCAATCCTTTGGCGGTCGGCTGCTGCCGCCCGGGTGAAGCCGGCCCATGTCCGATGTACGCCACCGCCGCCGGTATCAGGGGCGAGTCGTCGCACATCTGCTCGGGTACACGCGGTCACCGGGACCGCGTACCGCCCTGAGGAGGCAGCATGCAGCCCGAACCGACGCGCTGGGAAATCATCAAGCAGAACGCGCTCATGAGGTACCGGCTCAACCTCAAAAAGCTGAACCTGCTCGTCGGCGTGCAGGTCAACGATCTCGACGAGGACTCGTTCACGAAGCTCGCCAAGGAGACCACCGGCACCGAGTTCAACCTCGACAAGCCCGAGCTGGCCCCGATCGCCATGTGCGACAACGGCGGCGTCGGCATGGCGAAGCTGGCCGAGGCGTGCGAGGCCCGGTCGAACGCGAAGGACGGCTCCTACCGGCCCCGGCACCCGTACTTCGTCGGGTTCAGCTGGGTGCTGCGCCGCAAGAACCGGCTGGGCAGGGAGCACGCGTACCTGAACCACACCTACGCCCAGCCGGTGCCGGAGGAGTTCCAGAAGGAGTTCGAGGACACCACGTCGTGGTCGCCGTTCTGGGGCATGCTGTCGATGTTCGCCCCGTCCGGCGGGCCGGTGCCGAGCCTGACCCGGTTCGGCCAGCCGTCGGACGGTGACCCGTTCGCAGACGGCGACATCCGCGGCGAGCTGGAGGAGCAGCGCAAGCTCATCGAGTACCGGGATCAGATGATCGCGGCGAACACCCCGCCGCAGGGGCTGCTGCACCTGGGCAACGCGGTCATCGACTTCAGCCGCCCGTTCATCATCGAGACCCCGCTGTACATCCACCGGGGCGGGCTGGCCAGCACCACGCCCGACCACCCGCTCGACGGGCACACGGGCTGGATCCAGTCGTACCACAAGAAGAACAAGACGGTGAGCTTCACCGCCGCGGCCGGCGGCCGCAACCGGGTGCCGGGCGTGGACGAGTTCAACCTCACCTGGGCCGGCAACGTGTTCGGCCTGATGCTCGTCAGCTTCGCGGCGGTCATGAAGGTCAACTCCGGCCGCAAGCGCCCCCTGCTGAGCCTCACCGACGGCATCACCTACGGCGACGCCTACCACGCGTACGGGGAGAACCACTGGCTCGGCGCCCGCCGGGCGATGACGGCGGTGGCGGACACGTTCGCGCGGTTCGGGGCGCTGGCCCGGGCCGGGTTCGGCACGCACGTCGTGGAGAGCCCGGCCGAGGACGGCAGCATCGACCTGGAGCTGGCCGTGGAGGAGCCGAAGGACAAGCAGCTCTAGCGGTGCATGACTGGTGGGCGGCCCCCGTTGACCGCCCACCAGACCCGATCAGCGCGATCGGGTTCCGTGGGGAGGGCCGGGGACCACGGCCCTCCCCACCTGCGGATTCAGATCAGAGTCCAGGACGTCTGGACCGGGCCGCCCTGCGCGGGATGGCAGTGCAGGCGCAGGTGCCCGCGGGTCACGCAGGCCACCGAGAACCGGCCCAGCGGGTCGGCCTCGACCCACGTGGGGCCGTCGGCGTGGTCGACGCGGATGCTGGCCGGCTGCGGCGGGACGAGCTGGCCGGTCAGCGCCGCGGTCAGCCCGGTCACCGCCACCTCCATCTCGATGGTCAGCTCGCCGGCGGTGAACGTGAACAGGTCGGGCAGGTCCTCCCCGCGCACCCCGGCCAGGTCGATCTGGCGGACGAGCTCGGCGAGCGCGGCGTCGGTGTCGCGCCAGGCCAGGCTCTCCTTGGCGAGCGCGATCAGGTGCGGCGGCACGGGGTCCATGCGTGTGGTGAGCCCGCGCAGCTCGGCGGGCAGGTCGTCGTCGTACGCGGTCATCAGGGGTTCAACCTCCGGCGTAACTGGTCGAGGCAGCGCGCACGGGTCGGGCCGATGCTGCCGACGGGGATGTCCAAGGCCGCGCTGACCTCGGCGTAACTCGGTGCGGGGTCCAGCAGCAGCAGCCGCAGCACCGACTGGCACTGGCCGGGCAGCTGCCCGAACTCCCGCCACAGCACGCCGTCGCGTTCGCGGCGCAGCAGGTCGCTGTCGACCTCGGGGGCGGTGCGGTCCTGCGGTTCGAGGGTGAGCAGGTCACCGACGGGCAGGTCCCGCCCGGCGCGGCGCAGCACCGCGAGGGACTCGCGCCGGGCGGTGGTGGCCAGCCAGGAGCCGAGCCGGTCGGGTTCGCGGATCGCGCCCAGGTGCTCGACCAGGCGCAGCCAGGTGGCCTGGAAGACGTCGGCGGCGTCGGCCTGGCCGAGCCGGTGGCTGCGTGCCACCGACCAGACCAGGCCCGAGTACCGCTCCACGATGGTGTTCCAGGCGCGCTGGCTGCCCTCGGCGGCCTGGCGCAGCAGCGCGGCGGTGTCCAATTCGGGCAGCGTGTGGGGCGGCGTCTGAGTCATGCCAGGCCCGGGTATCCGCCGTAGGTGCGGGTCGCGGCCGCCAGCACGGCCTTGCGTGCGACCTCGGTCGAGCCGCTGCGCGCGGTGTGCTCGGCCAGCATCGCCACCACGTGCGGGGTGGCGAACGAGGTGCCGCTCCACAGCGCCCAGCCGGTCGGGAACTGGCCGTGCTTGACGAACGTGCTGGTGATGTCGGCCCCGGGCGCGGTGACGGTCACCCACGGACCGGCGTTGCTCCAGTCGCACAGCTCCTTGCCGTCGTGGGCGGCGACGGCGACGACCTGGTCGGCCCAGGGCACGTCGGTGCCGGCGAACGCGGCGGGCCAGAACGGCCGGTCGCGCAGCCCGTCGTTGCCCGCCGCGGCGACGACGAGCCGGTCGCGGCCGGTCAGCAGCGCCGACAGGGCGGTGGCCAGCGCGAGCGGCGGCTGGTCGTCGAGGGTGTACCCGCCCAGCGACAGATTGATCAGCTTCTCGTCGGTGAGCCGGGCGAACGAGAGGATCAGGTCGGCTTCGGTGCACAGTCCGAACGTGTCCAGCACCCGCATCGCCCGTACGTCGGCCTTGCCGGTGCGGGCGCCGATGACGCCGATGATGAAGTTGGCGTGCCCGACGTCGCCGTCCATGACACCGTCGTCGTCGACGTCGGTGTCGATCTCGTAGTCGGCCGGCGCGGCGGTGTAGGCGTGCGCGGGCAGCGGGCTGTCGCGCCACACGCCGGTGTCGATGACCGCGACGCCGACCTCCTGGCCGGGTTTGCGCGGGCCGGGGCGGTCGCCGGGCTTCGGGGCCGGCTGCGGCGGGCCGAAGGGGCCGCCGTGCTCGAACGGCGTGGACACGAACACGTGGTTGGGGCTGACGACGGTGCGCTCGTCGCCGTCGCGGGCGGCGGCCTCGCGGACTCGGCGGGCGGCGGTCGGCACGTCAAGTCCGTCGGCGCGCAGGCGCAGCAGGCCGGGGGCGAGTTCGGTCTCGCCGACGCCCCGGGTGTGCCCGAGGCCGCCGAGGACGCGTTCGGCCGACGCCCGGTGGTCGGACAGGACCAGCAGCTCGTCACGGGTGTACCAGACCGGTTTGCGGTCGGGGCGGGTCTCCTGGCCGAGCCAGGGCAGCCCGGCCATGCGCCGGGCGCGGCGGTCCTGCCAGCGGTGCAGGCGATCCTGCGGCATAGCCATCGTCGTTCCTCCGTCTCGTGTTGCGTCCTGCAACAGAGTGCGGCCGACGGCCTGCTGATACATCCAGATGTGTCGCAACGCTGACACTACCGTCCGTGTCGATAGGACGGTCGTGCGAGAGTCTTCCAGCATGAGCGCGTGTTAGCGATGGTCATGGCCGACCCGCGACGGGCCGGGGTGCTCGGCGAGCGGTTGCTGGCCCGCGCCGAACGTGACCGGGATCCCGCGGGTAGGGCGGTGTCCCTGCGCATCCTCGGCCTGGCCGCCCGTGAGCTGCAGGATCCGGCGCTGGCCGCGGCGCGGCTGCGGCGCTCGATCGCGGTCGCGGGCCGGGCCCGGCTGCCGGAGCTGGCGGCGCAGTCGCGGATGAGCCTGGCGCTGGTCCTCAACGACCTCGGCCGCCCCACCGCGGCGCTGGCCGAGATCGGCCGGGCCCTGTCGGCGCTGGACGGGCTGCCGCTGGCCAGGGCCCGGATGCAGCACGGCATCCTGCTGCGCCGGCTGGGCCGCGACGAGCAGGCCCTGGCCGCGTACACGTCGGCGCTGGCCGCCTTCCGCCGCCACGACGACCGGCTGTGGCAGGCCAGGGCGCTGATCAACCGGGGCGTGCTGCAGACCTACCGGGGCGCGTTCGCGCAGGCCCGCGCCGACCTGGGCCGGGCCGAGCAGCTGTACCGGGAGCTGGCGCTACCGGCCGCGGAGGCGCAGGCGCAGCACAACCTCGGGTTCGTGGCGGCGTCCAGCGGCGACATCGTCACGGCGCTGACCTGGTACGACAAGGCCGACGAGCATTTCCGGCGCAGCGGGTCCCGGCCCGCCGAGGCGCTGATCGACCGGGCGGAGCTGCTGCTGGCGGCGCGGCTGCTGCCCGAGGCGCACCAGACGGCGCAGGAGGCCGTCGAGCTCGCCGCCGCGGCCCGGCTCGGCACGCTGCTGCCGCAGGCCCGGCTGCTGCAGGCGCAGGCGGCGCTCGCGGCCGGTGACACCGCGGGCGCGCGCGAGGCGGCCCGGCTGGCCCGGCGCTCGTTCACCCGCCAGGAGCGCGGGCGCTGGGCCGTACACGCCGAATATCTGCAGGTCCGCGCGGCACCGCAGCGGCGCATCGCCCGGCTGCGGGCGCTCGCCGACGCGCTCGACGCCGCCGGCTGGCCCGAGCAGGCCCTCGAAGCGCGCCTGTACGCCGCCGGGAGCGGCGACCCCGACGCGCTGGCCGACCTCGCCGGTGTTGTGCCCGGACACGGCCCGGCCCGGTTGCGCATCCGCGCCTGCCACGCCCAGGCCTTGAGCCGTCTCCACCATGGGGACCTCGCCGGGGCCCGGCGTGCGCTGCGCCACGGGCTGCGGCTGCTCGACCAGTACCGGGCCGCGCTCGGCGCGACCGAGCTGCGGGTGCTCAGCTCCGCCGAAGGCGGCGACCTCGCCGCGCTCGGCGTACGCCTGGCCCTGTCGCAGCGCTCCGCCCGGCAGGTCCTCGCCTGGTCCGAACGCTGGCGCGCCGCCACCCTGCGCCTGCCCCCGAGCACCCCGGCCGACGACCCCGACCTGGTACGCGAGCTCGCCCAGCTGCGCCGGGTCACCGCCGAACTGGCCGGCGACTCCCTCGACGCGATCCGCCGCACCCGGCCGCTCCAACGCCAGCGCGCCTTGGAGGACGCGATCCGCCGCCGCACCTGGCGCACCGGACCCGCCGGCTCCCCGGTCGACGCCCCGGGCTCGGTCGACGAGATCACCGCCGCGCTGGGTGAGCGCGCCCTGGTCGAACTCGTCGAGCAGGACGGGCGGCTGCTCGCCGTCGTCGTCGCCGGCGGCCGCGTACGGCTGACCCCGCTGGTCGAGGCGGCCACGCTCGCCCCGGAGATCGCCGCGCTGCGGTTCGCGATGCGCCGGCTCGTGCTGCGCTACGGCTCCCCGGCGTCGCTGGCCGCCGCCGAGGCCGCCGCCCGCCACGGCCTGCGCCAGCTCGACGACTGGCTGCTGCGGCCCGTCGCCGCGCTGACCGGCGACCGGGAGCTCGTCGTGGTCCCCACCGGTGCGCTGCAGGCCCTGCCCTGGGCGGCGCTGCCGAGCTGCGCCGGGCGGCCCGTCACCGTCGCCCCGTCCGCGACCGCCTGGGCGCGCGGCACCGCCAACCGCCGCACCGACCTCGACGAACGCTTCGTGCTCGTCGCCGCCGCCCGCCCCGACCACGCCATCGGCGAAGTGCACGCCCTCGCCGCACTCGCCCCCGGCGCGCAGCAGCTCGTCGGCCCGCAGGCCACCGTCACCGCGACCCTCGCCGCGATCGACGGGGCACGCCGCGTGCACCTGGCCGCGCACGGCGAGTTCCGCGCCGACAACCCGCTGTTCTCCCATCTCGACCTCGCCGACGGGCCGCTGACCGTGCACGACCTGACCACCCTGCGGCGCGCCCCCGACCTGGTCGTGCTGTCCGCCTGCGACACCGGCCTGTCCGCGGTGCACCCCGGCGACGAGCTGATGGGGCTGACCGCCGCGCTGCTCGGCGCGGGCGCCCGCACCCTGGTCGCCAGCACCGGACCCGTCGACGACGAGGCCACCCGCGAGCTGATGCTCGGCCTGCACCAGCGGCTGCGCGCCGGGCACGAGCCGGCCGCCGCGCTCGCCGCCGCCCAGGCCGCCGCGCCCGTCGAGCGCTGGGCGACGGCGTACAGCTTCAGCTGCTTCGGCTCCGGGGCCGCCTGACCTGCGTCGGAAATCAGCGCCCGACCCGTCACGCAGCTGACAGGCAGCGGTGTATCACCGCCCGTGACCGGACGCTCTGTCCTGCGATCGTGCCGCCCCGGCACGAGACGAGGCGGAGGTTCCGATGCGGTATCACGAGGACCACGGGCCGTTGGCCCGGGCGTCCGCGCTGCTGCTGGCCAGCCTGGCCGAAGTGGACGTCGCGGTGCGGGTCGAGCACCCGGCCGCATCCGTCGGCGTGCAGTCCGGCGCCTTCGGCGGACCGTGGGTGGCCGTGTGGCCGTACGCGGTCCTGCCCGAGACGCTGCCCGCCCGCCCCGGTGACGCGCTGCGCCTGCGGGTCAGGTTCCTGCTGCACGCCGACGGCCCCGAGGCCACCGCGATCGAGGCCCTCGACCGCATCCTCACCGGCGGCGTGCCGTACCTGCTCGCCGAGCCGGTCCCGGACACGCTGTGGACCGCGCTCGGGGCACGGCTGCGGGTCGCGCTGCTCTGCGAGGTCGCGGTGCACGTCACCACGGCCGCCCCGCGCATCCCCCGGGTGACCCAGCCGGGCCGGCTGGACACGGTGTCGCTGCGGCGGCTCACCGGCCGGGTGCAGACCCCCGGCGGGGTGGCGCTGGTCGGCATGCGGGTCTCCGCCGCCGACGGCACCGCGGCGTCGTACACCGACACCCGGGGCCACTTCGAGCTGCCCGTCGCCGCCGACCGGCCGGTGCGCCTGTCGGTCGCCGGTCGCGGGCTGCTGCTGTCCGCCGAGGTCGCGGCCGTCTCGGCCGAACCCGTCGTCATCACCTGCGAGATCCAGGAGGTCTAGCAATGCCTGTGTACTCCTCACCCGGCATCTACGTCGAGGAGGTGTCCGGTGGCAGCAGGCCGATCGAGTCGGTCGGCACCAGCACCGCCGGATTCGTCGGCGCCGCCCCGCTCGCCGACGCGCGCCGCAACGAGGCGGTCGCGGTCAACAGCTGGTCGGAGTTCGTCCGCGTGTTCGTCGGCGACGCCACCACCAGCACGCCGCTGTCGCGGGCCGTGTACGGCTTCTTCGACAACGGCGGCGGCCGCTGCTACGTCGTCAACATCGCCCCCGGCGAGCCGCTGGCCGGCAAGGGCCGCCAGCGCAGCGGCCTGCGGCTGCTGGAGGCGATCGACGAGGTCGCCATCGTCGCCGCGCCCGGATACACCGACGCGCTGTCGTACGAGGACCTGCTGTCGCACTGCGAGCTGATGGGCGACCGGATGGCCATCCTCGACGGGCCGGAGCACACCGGCGACGTCGAGCGGCTCACCCGCGTCGGCGGCGCGACCCCGGCCAAGCCCCCGGCGAAGAAGGGCCCGGCCGATGGCGACGCCGCCCCGGCCGAGGACAACAGCGGGCTGCGGCCGCGCCAGTCCGACTACGGCACCTTCTACGTGCCGTGGCTGGTCGTGCGCGACCCGCTGACCGGCGAGGTCGTCAACACCCCGCCCAGCGGCCACGTCGCCGGCGTGTGGGCGCGCACCGACACCCTGCGCGGCGTGCACAAGGCCCCGGCCAACGAGCCGGTGCGCGGCGCGGTCGACCTGTCGTACCGGGTCACCAAGGTCGAGCAGGACGTGCTCAACCCGGCCGGGGTCAACTGCATCCGGCACTTCCCGGCCGAGGGCATCCGCATCTGGGGCGCCCGCACCCTGGCCGCCGCCGGCAGCGAATGGCGCTACCTCAACGTGCGCCGCCTGTTCAACATGCTCAAGGAGTCCATCGGCGACGGCACCCGCTGGATCGTGTTCGAGCCGAACGACACCCTGCTGTGGAAGTCGATCCGCCGCGACGTCAGCGCGTTCCTCACCCGCGTGTGGCGCGACGGCGCGCTGCAGGGGCGCTCGCCGCAGGAGGCGTTCTTCGTCAAGTGCGACGAGGAGACCAACCCCGCCGACGTCCGTGATGCGGGCCAGGTCGTGACCATGATCGGCATCGCGCCGGTCAAGCCCGCCGAGTTCGTCATCTTCAAGATCAGCCAGTCCGCCGGTGCCGGCGGCGACCAGGCAGGAGCCTGACATGCCCGAGGTGACCGCCACCCCCGCCGCCCAGCCCGGCAACCTGGTGGACCCGTATCGCGCGTACAACTTCAAGCTGCTCATCAACAACGTCACCGAGGGCCACTTCACCGAGGTCGGCGGCCTGGGCATCAAGGTCGAGACCATCTCGTACCGCGAAGCCGGCAACAACTCCGTCGTGCGCGCCATCCCCGGCCGCGTCACGTACGCCCCGGTGACCCTGCGCTTCGGCCTGACCTCCTCCCTCGAACTGTGGGAGTGGCTGATGACCGCCGTGGAGGGCAAGGTCAGTCGCCGCAACGTCTCCATCGTCATGCTCGACAGCTCCGGCTCGGCCGAAGCCCTGCGCTGGAACCTCGTCAACGCCTGGCCCCAGGAGTGGTACGGCTCGCCGCTCGACGCGATGAGCCGCGAACTCGCGGTGGAGACCCTGGTGCTGGCACACGACGGCATCCAGCGGGAGACCAGCAATGTCGGCGCGGCTGCGTGACCTGCTCGGCTGGCTGCGGCGCCTCCTCGGCCTGAGGGGCGCCGCTCCCCAGCCGAGGACGCCGTGGGACGGGGCCGTCCGGCTCGGCGGGCCCACGCCCGCACCGGACGCCCCGTCCACCCCGCCCCTGCGCCCGGCCGCCCCCGCCTACCCGGCCGCCCCCGTGTACCCGGCTGCCGCCGCCTACCCGGCTGCCGCCGCTTACCCGGCCGGCGTCGACCACGGCCGCACCGCCGCGGCTGTGGGGATCGCCGCCGACCTCGACCCGGCGCTGCCCAGCAGCCCGGTGGCGCTCGCCTGGTTCGACCTCGGCCGGCGGTCGGGTTCGGCCGGCCTGGCCGACCCGGTGCCGATCGGCACCGCCTCGCCCGGCCCGGCCACGGTGGGCTCGGGAGCGACCGCTCCCGTCGAAGCCGCCCAGCCGGCGCGGGAAAGGACGGCGGTGGACCAGCAGCCGGTGGACCGGCCGGCGGTGGACCGGCCGGTGGTGACTGATCAGTCGCGGACCGGGCCGTCTGCCGCGACGACGATCGGGGCCGCGGCACACCGATCGACGCCGGGAGCGGCGATGCCGGACCGAGCCGGGCAGGAGCCTGCCCCGGTGGAGGCACGGCCCGCCACAGCGGCACCTTCGCCGTCCGCGCACACCTTTTTTGATGTGCCCACATCAAAAAAGTTGTGGGCCGCACAGAGCGACACCGCTTTCACGGCCCCGGAGCCCAGGTCCGCCAGGACCGAGGTCTCGCCTTCGGAGCAGGCAGCCACGCCGTCGCTCGAACGCATCACGGCGGATCACCCCGGCGCACGATCGAACCCGCCGCGAGCGAGAACGACCCACCCGGACACCGAGCGCGCCGACGGAGACACGCCGGTGGCGGCAACGCGCACACCCCAACCCTCCACAGCGGACCAGGTCGAGGCCGAGCGGCTTCCGGCGGCGAACCGCGACGCGGCGAATCCCGACGCGGAGAGCCCCGACGCGGAGAGCCCCGACCGGCTTCTGAGCCGTGACCCGTGGACTTCGCCGTTCACCTCGGCGCACGTGGTGCCGGCTGTCAGCACGCCTGCTGCCACCGGCCGGTTCAGGCCCGGCCAGGTCGGCCCGGCGGGCGTGAGCGCCGCCGACGAGGCCGGCACCTCGGCGGCCACCGCGCCGTGGCCCCGGCTCACCGGCCGGGAGCGAGGGCAGGAGCAGGAAGCCGGTCCCTGGCCGGAGCTGCTCGACGACACCGAGTTGTGGGCCGTCCCGGCGCCGACCCGTACCGACCCCGACCGCATCCGTTTGCGGCAGAGCCAACAGGAGGGCAGGCCGTGGAACGCATAGCCTTTCTCGTCGACGCCACCGGCGAGCGCATCGACTGCCTGGTCAACCCCGAGACCCTGGTGGTACGCCGCCTCGCCGGGGTGCGCCCCGCGGCGCTGCCCGGGGCCGTGGTCGGCACCGGGGTCGACGACGCGCTCCTGTTCACCGGCGGCGGCCGCACCGAGCTGGTCCTCGACCTGCTGTTCGATGTGGACCTGGTCGAGCAGGCGCACCGGCCCGACGACGTACGCCGGCTCACCGGTCGGCTGTGGCAGCTGGCCGAGAACGGGCAGGGCCGCCCGCCGCTGGTACGCCTGGTCTGGGGCAAGACCTGGAACCTGCCCGGCGTGGTGGTGAACGTGGCCGAGCGCCTCGACGCCATCGACGCCACCGGCACCCCGCGCCGGTCCTGGCTGCGGCTCAAGCTGATCCGCAGCGAGGGCGAGCCCGCCGCGCCACCCGCCCCGACGGCGGCGAGCGCGGTGCAGGCCACCGGCGACGGCTCCGGCGGCGGCGGGGCCCGGTTCGACCTGCTGGCCGCCGAGGCGCTCGGCGACCCGACCCGGTGGCGGGAGCTGGCCGAGCACAACGGCATCGACAACCCCCTGGCCGTACGCGCCGGGACCGTCCTCGGAGTCCCGTCATGATCATTCCTGCCGTGTCGGTGCGCCTCGACGGCGCACCCGTGCCGGGCCGGGTCCTGTCGGCCCGCGTCACCCAGCGCATCGGCCTGCCCGCCCAGGCCGAACTCACCATGCACACCCCCGCGGGCTGGCCGTTCGGGGCACGCCTGGAACTCGACGTCGACGGCGAACCGCTGTTCGACGGCGAGGTCGGCACCGTCGAGCTGACCCGCGGGCCGGGCTCGGAGACCGGCTGGACGGTCGTCGCCCACGACCTGCTGCACCGGCTGCGCGCCAGGCAGCAGCCGCGGGTCTTCACCGGCGTCACCCTGGCCGACCTGGCCCGCGAGCTCACCGCCGGCCTCGACCTGACCGTGCGCTGCCCCGACCCGGGGCCGCCGCTGGAGCGGCTGCTCCAGCACCGCGCCACCGACTGGGACCTGCTCGCCCGCGCCGCCGCCCGGCTCGGCCGCTACCCGGTGCTCGACGGCCGGACCCTGGTCCTGGAGACGCTGTGCCCGCGCGGGTCGGCGCTGCCGCTGAAGTTCGGCGACACGCTGTGGCAGTGCCGCGTCGAGGGCCACGCCGACCGGGCCGTCGGGGGAGTGGCCACCTATGGCTGGCACCCGGGCGGGGAGTTCACCACCGGTCGGGCCGCCGCGCCCGGATACCAACCAGGGCCTGCTGTTTCGCTGCCCGGACTCGGCGGAGACGGTGACCGGGCGCTCATCGACCAGCCCGCCGGCCTGCAAGCCGAAGCCGCCCAGGCGGCCCTGGACCGGGCGGCGGCCCGGGTGCTGTGCGTCAGCGGCACCGCGCAGGGCGACCCGGCGCTGCGGCCCGGCCGCGCGGTCGAGATCGCGGGCGTCGGCGACGCCGTCGACGGCACCTATCCCGTGTGCACGGCCGTACACACCGTCGACGTCGACGGCTACCGCACCGTGTTCGGCACCGAACCACCCGACAGCCCCACGCAGCCGAGCGCCGCCGCGATCGCCCTGGGCCGGGTCACCGGGGTCGACGACCCCGACGGCCGCGGCCGCGTCCAGGTCATCCTCCCCGGCCACGGCGACCTCGACCTCGGCTGGCTGCCCGTGCTGTGCCCCGGCGCCGGGCCCGGCAAGGGCATCGTCGCACTGCCCGACCCCGGCGACCTCGTCGTGCTTGCCCTGCCGCATGAGGACCCCGCCGAGGCGATCGTGCTCGGCGCCGTCTTCGGCGCGTTGTCGCCGCCCGACAGCGGCGTCAGCGGCGGACGCGTACGCCGGTGGACCCTGCACAGCCCCGAAGGGCAGAAGGTCCTCGTCGACGACGGCGACAAGTCGATCACCCTGTCCAACGCCGACGGCAGCGCCCTCGAACTCGCCCCCGGCAAGGTCCGGCTGCTGGCCCGCACCGACCTGGTCATCGAGGCCCCCGGGCACCGGATGACCATCCGCGCCGCCAACGTCGACTTCGAACGCGCGCTCATCCCCGGCCTGCCGACCGAGGTGATCCCGGGATGAGACTCATCGACTCGTCGTCCGACGTGCGCTGCGACCACGACGGCAAGGTCGCCAACAACCCGTCCCAGCACTGGGTCGAGATCGCCGGGCACCCCGTGCTCGTCGACGACGACCCCCAGGGCCGCGCCGTCGCCCGCTGCCCCAACATCGGCGCGACCATGAAGCCCTGCGTGAAGACCCTGCGCGTGTTCACCGGCTACAGCGACTGGATCCGCATCGACGGCGACGCCGTGGTCCTCGACAGCCTCGACGGCCTCACCGACGGCACCGTGCCCGGCACCGTCCACTACCGCGTACGCATCCCCGGCCAGACCTTCGTGGAGGCGACCTCATGACCCCGACCTCACTGCGCTTCACCGAAGGCGACGGCATCGTCACCTCCGCCGCCGGCCGGGTCGCGCTCGTCCACGGCGACGACGCCATCCGCCAGGCCATCATCCTGCTGCTCGGCACCGTGCCCGGCGAACGCCTCATGCGCCCCGAGTACGGCTCCCACCTGCACCGGCTGCTGTTCGCGCCCAACGACCAGACCACCGCCGGCCTCGCCATCCACTACGTGCGCCACGCCCTCGAACGCTGGGAGCCGCGCATCGACATCGAGCAGGTCGACGCCGACCCCGACCCCGACAACGCGTCCCGGCTCAACGTGCACCTGCGCTACCGGGTCCGGCAGACGCTGGCCGCCGGCGTCCTCGACTACCCCCTCGACCTCGGAGAACCGTCATGATCCCCGTGCCGAACCTCGACGACCGCAGATTCGACGACCTGGTCGCCGAAGCCCGCGACCGGGTACGCCGCTCCTGCCCGGACTGGACCGACCTGTCCGTCCACGACCCCGGCGTCGCCCTGATCGAGGCGTTCGCGTACCTGACCGAGGTCATGCTGTACCGGCTCAACCGGCTGCCGGAGAAGGCATACCTGGAGTTCCTGAACCTGCTCGGCGTCTCCCGCCGACCACCCGCCGCCGCGTGGGCCGAGCTGACGTTCACCCGCACCGGCGCCGAAACCGGCCGCATCGCGATCCCCGCCGGCACCCGCGTCGCCGCCGCCCGCGGCGCCGACCCGCAACCGGTCCTGTTCACCACCACCGTCCCGGCCGTCATCGCCGAAGGCGAGACCGAGACCCGGGTACGCGCCTACCACTGCGAACTCGTCGACGGCGAACTGCTCGGCCTCGGCACCGGCCTGCCCGGCCTGGTCCTGCGCGCCGACCGGGCCCCGCTGGCCAACACCGGCGAACCCCTGGAGGTGCTGCTCGGCGTCCAGGCGACCGGGCCCGTCACCGGCGCGGCCCGCGAGCACGACGGCCGCACCTTCGAGATCTGGCAGCGCGTCGAGACCTTCGCCGGCCTCGGCCCCGCCGACCGCGCCTACCTGCTCGACCCGGCCGCCGGGACGGTCACGTTCGCGCCCGCCCTCGACGGCGGCACCGTGCCCGGCGCGGTCCCGGCCGCCCACCGCGAGATCCGCCTCTGGTACCGCGTCGGCGGCGGCGCGTCCGGCAACGTCGCCGCGAACACCCTCACCGCGCTGCGCGACCAGATCCCGGGCGTACGGGTCACCAACGCCGAAGCGGCCCGTGGCGGCCGGGACATCGAGCAGGTCGACGCCGCCGCGCGCCGCGGCCCGTACGAGCTGTTCAGCCTCCACCGCGCCGTCACCGCCCGCGACTTCGAGCTGCTCGCGACCGCCGGCTCCCCGGCCGTCGCCCGCGCCCGCGCGTTCACCCGCGCCTCCATGTGGTCGTTCGCCCGCCCCGGCGAGGTCGAGGTGACCCTGGTCCCGTACGTGCCCGAGGCGGCCCGCCCCGGCTGGCGGCTGCCCGTCGCCGCGCTCGCCGAACGCCAGCTCGACGAGGTGCGCCTGCACACCCAGGCCGACCTGGACCGCCGCCGCGCCCTGGGCACCTCGGTCACCACCACCTGGGCCCGCTACAAGTCCGTCGCCGTCAAGGGCCGGGTCGTCGTCGGCCGCCAGGAGGACGTCGACGCCGTACGCCGCCGCATCCACGACCGCCTCCACCAGACCATCAGCCCGCTGCCCGCCCCCGCGACCGTCGAAGGCTGGTCCTTCGGCGAGCCGCTGCGCGCCTCCAACGTGTACCGGATCCTGGAGCAGGCCGAACCCGGCGTGCGCTACGTCGACGACGTGCGCTTCGTGCTCGAACACGCGCCCAGCCGCGACGTCAGCTCCATCGCCGCCGACGGCTACCAGCCCGGCACCTGGTACGCCGGCGGCGGCGAGCAGGTCTTCCGGTCCACCAACGACGGTGAGGGCTGGGAGCTGGTCACCGTGTTCCCCGGCGAGGTCGTGCGCCAGGTCGTGCCCGCACCGGTGTCCGACCGGCCCGGCGTCGTCGCCCGCCCCGGCGCGGTCGCCGTCGTCACCAACTCCGACGAGGGCGGCTCCTGCGTGCACGTCTCCGCCGACCTGGGCGAGACCTGGCGCAAGCTGACCGAGATCGACGCCGTGGTCCTGGAAGCGGCGTGGATCGACCGCGAGGAGTCGGTGTCGCTGCTGCTGGCCACCGACGTCGGCCTGTACGAGATGTCGCTGCTCGACGGAGCGGTCCCGCTGCAGATCATCGTCGACAGCAAGGACCAGGACCGCGGCTTCAACTCCGTGCGCACCTTCGTCTCCGAACGCGGCGTGTGGGGCGTGGCCCTGGCCGCCGAGACCACCTACGGCGTCTACCTGTCCACGGCCGGCGGCCGCCAGGGCACCTTCGCCCACGTCGGCCTCAACGGCGTCGACACCCGCGCCCTGTCTGTGCAGCTCGACGGCCCGGACACGATCCTCTGGGTCGGCACCGGCACCACCGACCCGCGAAAGCCCGGCAAGGGCTGCTACCGCGCCCGGCTGTTCGAGGCCGACGTGCGCTGGCAGGAGATGTCCGCCGGGTGGACCGGCGGCACCTGCTGGGGCCTCGACTTCGTCGACGGCACGGCGTACGCCGCCAGCCAGAGCGGGGGAGTGCTCCAGCTCGACACCACGGCCGCCACGCCGCAGTGGGAGTCCCCGTCGGTCAACTGCGGCCTGCCGCTGCGCGACCGGACCCGCTTCGAACCCGTACGCACCATCGCCGGCGGCAGCCACGTGTTCGCCGGCGGCAACCGCGGCACCCACGTCCTCGCCGCACCGGGCCGGTGGCGCTCCGCAGCCGACACCGAACTGCGCCAGCTCGTCACCATCCCGCCCACCTGGCTGCTCGTCTCCGGCGAGCACGACATCGAGGTGGTGACCGAAGATGCGCCGTGACGCCATCGCCGCCCTGCTGCCTGCCGCCTACCAGCGGGCCATGCACCCGAGCGGGGTGCTGTGGGCGCTGCTCGACGTGATGGAGGGCCTGCACTCCTCCGGCGAGGCCCGCCTCGCGACCGTCGAGGACCTGTTCCACCCGTACCGCTGCCCGCCCCAGCTGGTGCCGTTCCTGGCCCGCTGGGTCGCCGTCGACCACCTCGGCCACGGCCGGGACCTGGTCGCGCACGGCACCGCCCTGGCCCAGTCCCGCGGCACCCGCGAAGGGCTGCGGGCCGCGGTGACCCTGGCCACCGGCCTGCCCGACATCGAGATCGAGGAGTCGGCCGACCGGCCGTTCCACCTGATCGTACGCATCCCCGCGGGCAGTGACCTGCTCGAACGCGTCCGGCACATCGTCGAGCTGGACAAGCCTGCCGCCACCACCTTCGAAATGGGAGAACTGCCGTGAACGACAAGACCGAGAAGTGGGTCATCACCACCGCGACCCCGGAGGTGACCCTCGGCCAGGACCGCGCCGCCGAGGTCACCTTCACCATCACCAACCAGTCCCGGCGCACCGGCCGGCCCGGCATCGACTTCCACACCGGCCAGGACACCGACGCGTCCTGGTTCACCGTGGAGGAGTACCCGCGCCCGAAGCCCGGCGCGACCGCACCCCTGGTCGTGAAAATCAACATCCCGCAGTCGGCTCCGGCCGGACGCTACGAGTTCCAGGCCCGGCTCACCCCGCCGCTGACCCTCGGCGCGCAGCGCGACGCCGAACTGTCCGACGCCCCCGAGGAGACGTCGGTGCTCAGCCGCCGCGTCGCCGTCGTGGTCCCCGCCCCGCCCGCGCCGGAGAAGAAGCCGTTCCCGTGGTGGATCGTCGTCGCCGCCGCCCTGGCCGTCCTCGTCATCAGCGTCATCACCTGGGTCGTCTGGCCCGAGGGCGAGCAGCCCGCCGCCACCCCGCAGCCCACGGCGTCGGCCACCCCCGCCGCCTCGGCCAGCCCCGTCCCGGTGGAGCTGGTCGCCGTGCCGAAGCTGATCGGCCTGCCGCCCACCGACGCCAAGGCCGCCCTGGCCAAGGCCGGGTTCGTGGCCGGCACCGTCCAGTTCGGCTGGGACAACTCCCGCGGTCCCGGCGCAGTCACCCGCCAGTCCCTGCCCGGCGGCGCGACCGCGGCCAAGGGCAGCACCGTCGACCTCGGCATCTCCGCCGCCGCGGCCAAGCCCGTCATCTCCCAACCGGTCACCAACTCCAGCGTGCCGCCGGGCCGGATGCCCGCCGTCGTGTGGACCCAGCCCGACTCGTGGCCGGTCCGCTGGCTCATCACCGTCCAGATCGAGCGGTGCACGAAGTCGGCCTTCGGCGAGGTATGCCAGCCCACCCCGGCCGTGTCCAGCCAGATCGCCACCGCGCGCGAGTTCACCCCGGCGATGCCGACCCTCAACTACAACACCGTCAACAACGTCCGCGACAACGGCTGGGTGATCGTCAACGTCCAGGTCCTCGACGACTACGGCACCGCGACCGAGGCCGGGTCCGTGCGCGTCTACCTGGAGCACTGACATGCCCGCGCTCACCCGGGGACAGAAGATCCTCGCCGCGGTCGCGGTGCTGATCGTCGCGCTGTACGTCACCGGCGTCGCCACCGCCGACGACGGCACGATGACCGACCCGACCGACAACGCCCTGGTCCAGCAGCTCGGCGACTGGTTCGGCGACCCCGACCCCGTCGACCCGGCGGACCTGTCCGCGCCCTGCCTGACCGACGGCGTACTCGTCATCGAGGCAGGCTGCGTGCTCACCGTCGCGCCGGCCGACAGCGACCTGCGCGAAGTCGAACTGCGCCCTGACGGCCCGCTGCGGCTGCTCACCCGCGCCCCGCACGACGACACGATCCTCGACCGCGACGTGCCCGCCGGGGAACCGATCCGCGTCGCCGTCGACGACCAGGGCGTCGACATCAGCCTGACCTGCGACAAGTGCACCGTCACCCTCGGAGGTAGTGATGGATAGGCTGCGCACCCCGTTCTTCTTCGTCGCGCTCGTCGCCCTCGGCCTCGTCGTCGCCGTCGAGACCAGCAGTTCATTCCTGCTCGGCCTCACCACCCCGGCACTGGGCACCGCCACCGAACTCGGCGCCGACGTGCCACCGGGCGTCGCCGAACGGCCCGGCGGCATCGCCATCAGCTACCTCGCACTCATCGACGTGGTGCTGCTCGGCACGGCCGTGCTCATGGGCGTGGCGATCCTGGCCTCCAAGCGCCTGCACGCCCGCGCCCAGGGCCTGGCGACCCTGATCGGGGCGATCATCCTGATCGTCACGGCGCTGGTGCTGCTGTTCGTCGCCGTCGCCAAGCTGATCCTGATGGTGTCGCTGCTGCTGGCGTTCCCGTTCGGCACGATCGTCTACCTGATCCTGTTCGGGTCCTTCCCACGCGGCGAGGCGGCGGTCGTGCTGTCGCTGATCATGTTCCTGAAGGTGGTCGCGATCGCCTGCCTGATCATCGCCCAGCAGCGCTTCCTGCAGAACAAAGGCCTCGTCGCCATGATGATCACGTCGCTGCTCGGCAACGTCGTCGCCGTGTTCCTGCACGGGATCGTGCCCGGGATCCTGGTCAGCATCACCGACGCCATCGCCGGCATCGTGTTCGCGATCGTCGGGATCGTCTGGGCGATCGTGCTGATCGTCGGCTCGATCCCGGCGATGATCCGGGCGGTTCAGGTCACCGTGGAGAGCGCCAAGCAGCTGAAAGCCGCCGCGGCCACCTGAGCCGCGGATCCCGGTTCGCGCGCCCGGCGAGACCGGGGCCCCGACGCGCGAACCAGCAGGTGGCGCGGTCTGCCGGACGATCGGCAGGCCGCGCCACCGTGGCGCGCCCGCACCCGATCCGGGGACGGGTCGCACCGATCTCAGCACCAGGTGGTTGACGGGGCCATGGGCGGGTAGAGCGAAGGAGTACTCGACCTTGAGCAAGGAGGCTGCCGTGGTGCTGATGAACCCCACGCCGTGGGATCCGTGGAACTATCACGAGACGCTGGACTACAAGCCCGTCGTCGAGGGCGGCGAGCGGGACCTGACCGGTTTCCGGGTCGAGGCCGCCGACGGGTCGATCGGCAAGATCGACGAGCAGGCCGGTGAGGCGGGCTCGCGGATCATCGTGGTCGACACCGGCCCGTGGATCTTCGGCAGCAAGGTGATACTGCCCGCGGGCGTCATCAAGGGCATCGACCTCGACGACGAGCGCGTCTACGTCGACTGCACCAAGGACCAGGTCAAAGACGCTCCGGAGTACGAGGCGGAACGCCACCAGGACGGGGCGTACCTGGACTCCCTGGGCTCCTACTACGGGCAGCTGCGGCAGCTCTGATCCCGGCGGCCGCGGGCGGTGACCGACCGCCCGCGGCCGGCTGTGCCCGCCCGACAGCGCCGGATCACTCTCGCGTGCGCGGTGAGCGGACAGGTAGGCCAGAAAGTCCGGTCGGCGCAGTTGAAGGCGAACCTGAACGTTCGCGGCTCTGCTCCCGCGCGCGGGGATGGCCGGGCTGACCGGCTCGCGCTGCGACAACGCGAGGACGTCTGCGTCGAGCACGGCCACGAAAAAGCCTTGTACGGCACGCGGGAGTTGAGCCGGCGAGCGCCTAAGCGGCGATTCGCGCCGTGGGTGTCCGGCCCGTCGACCTCGATCGGTCCGGACACCCACGGCCACGGCTACGGGCCGACGAACACCGCCTTCGCCCGCCAGTCGGCGCCGTCCACGGCCGGACCGCTGCGCAGGGTGTACGACCCGGACGGCACGCCGCCGTTCCAGGCGGTGGAGGAGAGGTCACCGGTGCTCCGGTTGACCTTGTAAAGCGTGGTCCCGTTCAGGAACAGCCCGCCCGCGTCGGCCATGCCGCCCACCCCGGCGACGGTGAACTTGTCCGCGCCGACCACCCCGCTGTCCGGGGTGAACCAGCGCCAGTGCAGCCCGTTCTGCCCGGACAGGGTGTAGTACAACCGCCCGGCGGTGTAGAACATGGCGGTCACGTTCGGGATCTCGGCGTAGAAGTTCGTGGTCACCCCGGCGTAGGTGGAGGTGCCGGAGTCGGTGCTCACGGTGTCCCAGTAGGCGTCGTGGTACGGGTCGACGAGCGTCGCGGCGCCGAACACCGTGCCGTCGAAGGTGCGCCGCCACAGCGCGCCGCCCATGCCGTAGAACAGCGTGCCGCCGACCCAGAACCCGCCGCGGGCGGTCGACCAGGCGGTGCTGTCCGGGTTGGCCACGGCGCTCGCCGCGCCGACCGCGGTCGCCCCGTCGTACGACCGGACCTGTGCCTCGTCGCCGTTGCCGGCCGGCGGCGGCCCCGTCTTGACGATCTCGATGCCGTTGATCAGCGGGTTCTCGACGACGTGCCCGAAGTCGATGTTCACCGTGCCGTCGCTGACGACGGTGAACGAGCGCATCGTGCCGACGTTGTGCCCGACCGCCGCGGACAGGTCCAGGTTCGCCAGCACGGTGACCCCGTCCAGCGCCACGTTGAAGATCCGGGTGCCGGGCGAGGCGGTGCCGTCGTACCGGTTGGCCAGGTAGAGCCGGACCTCGACCTCGGTGCCGGCGGTCACCGGGAACTGCCAGCTCATTTCCGGCGCCGAACCCGGGTCCCACCGCTCGGAGGAGTACAGCGCGGCCGGTGTGCCCGCCGGGACGGTGCCGTCGACGCTGGGCACCGTGCCGTATCCGGCGGTGTTGCTGACCGCGTTGTGGAAACCGCTGGGGCTGCCGCCGTCGTCGGCGGCCCAGTCCGGCCCGCTGTCGGTCGAGGCGACCAGCGAACCGCCGGCGTTGACCCGGTGGAGCACGTTCGTCGGCACCGGGACGCCGGCCTGGTACACGTTGCCGGGCAGCGTCGCCGTGGTGGTCGGGTGCGGGGCGCTGCCGCCGGTGAGCGGGAAGAACGCGATCCGCTCGCGGCGGTACTGGTAGTTGCCGATCCACGGGGTGTCCGAGCCGAGCCAGAGCCCGTCCGGGGTGGCGAGGATCTTGGCGACGCCGACGCCGCGCGGGTGGCGGCCCGGGTTCCAGGCCAGGGGCAGGCCGCTGAGCGGGTCGAGGGCGGCGATGCTGGCCCGGCCGACCGAACCAGGCCCGGCGGAGTCGCCGCCGAAGCTGTTGTTGAGCCAGCGGATGTGGCCGCCGACGTAGACGGCCTGCTCGGTGATGCCGACCGACAGCAGCGTGTCGCCTCCGGCGTAGTCGACCCAGGTGGGCTGGAGGTCGGCGCCGGTCGCGTCGTTCTCCCAGCGGGCGGCCGCGTCGCAGAGTGTGCCCGCGTTCGGCGCGCCGGTCGTCACGACGACGAAGTAGCTGCCGTCCGGGGAGTACGCCAGGTCGCGCATGTAGGTGTCGAACGCCCACCAGGCGCAGCGTGGCGTGTACCGGGTGGTGTTCCAGTCGGCGACGGCGGCCGCGCTCGCGCCGAGGTCGAGCTTCACGATCTGGTCGTGGAGCACGCCGTTGGCCTTCTTGAAGTTGCCGACGACCACCAGCTGCTGGCCGTTGGGGGACAGCGCCAGCTTGCTCGCGCCGACGCCGGCGCTGGCTCCGCTGACCCCGTCGTAGTTGTGGTTCTCGGTCAGGCTGGTGGTCAGGTAGCTGTCCAGCGCGCCGGTGCTCGCGTTCACCGAGGCCAGGCCGCCGCGGGCGAGGCTCGCGTTGCCGGCGGTGGTGAAGATGCCGCCGACGAGCAGGCGGTTGCCGGCCAGGGCGATGTCCTTGACCGCGCCGTTGAACGCGGGGCCGGCGAAGCCGGTGACCAGCGCGCCGGTGCTGACGTTGAGCAGGGCCACCTTGCGCCGGGTGACGCCGTTGACGGTGTTGAACTTGCCGGCGATGTAGACGGTGCCCGCGGTGGGTCCGGCGATGACGGCGGAGACCTCGTCGCTGACGGTCGGGGCGAACGCGGTGTCGACGGTGCCGGTGGCCTTGTCGAAGGCGAGGATGTTGTTGCGGGTGATGTCCACCTCGGTGCCGCGGTTGCGGACCGTGGTGAAGTCACCGGCAGCGATGATCTTCGTTCCGGCGTCGTGGATGGCGTACACGGTGCCGTCCTTGATGTCCGGCGATGCCGCCGACGGCGCCGCCGCGACCACGGTCGTGTGGTTCGGGCCGGCGTGTGCCGGCATGGCGGAGCCGATGCCGGCGGCGGTGAGGCCGACCGCGGCGAGCGCCGCGAGGGCGCGGCGGGTCGGTGACGTTCGATGGGGCATGCACAACTCCGTTGGGCGCGGATGGACCGGCTCCGTTGCGAGAGAACAGGTGCCGGGGCACGCGTCTGACCACAAAGGAACCGACGGGGTATGGGCGCAACCCTCACCCTTCCGGGAGTCGTCACCGGCCGTCCAGCGCCGACCACGTTTTGTGTACGTCCACACCCGCGGCCTGCCCGACCTTCTGCACCCGGCCGTCGGGACAGCCGTCAGCACCGCACGAAAGGCGGCCGTGAATGCTGATTCGGCGATTCCGGACAGGACGATTGATGGGACGGATGTGGCGTATCAGCCGTCTCGTTCGGCGACGCGCCGGCGGACGGCCGGGCGCGGAACGGCCCGGCCGGCGGGAAGACGACAGGGCCAGGGCGGCCGAGACGATGGAGACGGCGAGCGTGCGACGCGCTTCAACCTCCGGGTTGGGGGATTGTCCACGGGTGCCGCGCGGGTCCGCGCGTGGCGGTGTCCAGGCTGTCGGTTCGCGGGCGGTCCATATAGGCGTTGTCTGCCAAACCCTGCTGAACCTTCGATGATCACTGCGCCGGCAGGCGGCGAACCGGTTCGCCCGGCGAGCGCGTCAGGCGCGGGCCAATCCCGTTGTCCGGGCCACCCGGGCTGGCTAGCATCCCTGGCCATGATCAGTCAGCAGGCCCACGACGTGGCGGCGCTGGTCCGCGCGGTGCTCGGCACGGATCTGATCGGCGCCTACCTGCACGGTTCCGCCGTGCTCGGCGGCCTGCGGCCGCGAAGTGACGTCGACGTGCTCGCGGTGTCGCGCCGCAGCGCGACGCCCGAGCAGCGACACCGGCTCGTCGACGGCCTGCTGGACATCTCGGGACGCCGTGCGCGACGCGGACCCGACCGGCCCGTCGAGCTGATCGTCGTCGTCCTGGCTGACGTGCGCCCGTGGCGATACCCGCCGACCTGCGACTTCCTGTACGGCGAGTGGCTGCGCGACCGGTACGAGCGTGGCGAGCTGCCGCAGCCCGCGCCGAGTCCCGACCTCGCGCCGCTGCTCACGATGGCGCTGGCGGGCGACACCCCGCTGTTCGGGCCGCCGCCGGCGGACCTGCTCGACCCGGTGCCGCCGGCCGATCTGCGCCACGCGATCGTCGCCGGGATTCCGGGCCTGCTCGCCGACCTCGCCGACGACACCCGCAACGTCGTTCTCACCTTCGCCCGGATCTGGGTCACGCTCGCGACGGGGGAGATCCGGTCCAAGGACGCGGCTGCCGACTGGGCGATGGCGCACCTGGCGGCCGAGCATCAGCCGGTGCTGGCACACGCGAAGGCGATCTACGTCGGGCAGGTCGCGGAAAGCTGGGATGACGACCTGTTCGCGCGGGTCCGGCCGGCCGTCGACCAGGTCTTGGTGGAGATCGACCGGCTCACGCCCGGCGGCCGCGGTTGGGAGTAGCCGGCTCGGCTCGGCCGCCGACGGCCGATCAGGTCGTACGCAGTGCCGCGTCGTCCGGCGCTTCTCACTATGCGATCGCGGCGGCGGGGTGTCGGGGCGCGGCGCTATCGTCGGCGGGCGACCCGAACGGCGAGGAGCGAGGCAGGTCATGCACAGTCCAGGAGCGCTGCTCGGGGGTCGTTACCGGCTGGAGGGGCGGATCGGCGCCGGCGGCATGGGTGAGGTCTGGCGGGCGACCGACACGGTGCTCGGCCGGGTCGTCGCGGTGAAGACCGTGCTGCCCGCGCTGCTCGACGATCCCGGGTTCGTCCGCCGGTTTCTCGCCGAGGCGCGCGCGATGGCCGGCGTCCGCCACCGCGGCGTGGTCACCATCCACGACTACCACGGCGACGGCGGTGGCGCGTACCTGGTGATGGAGTACGTCGAGGGCGAGCCGCTGTCACAGACGCTGGCCCGGCAGGGCCGGCTGACCGTCGAGGCCACCCTGGCGGTGGTCGCGCAGATCGCCGAGGCGCTGCAGGCCGTGCACGACGGGCGCATCGTGCACCGCGATGTCAAACCCGGCAACCTGCTGGTATGCCGCGACGGCACCGTCGTGCTGACGGACTTCGGCATCGCCCGCGCGCAGGACCACACGGCGCTGACCACGCCGGGCGGCATCCTGGGCACACCGTCGTATCTCGCCCCGGAGCAGGTGCTCGGCCGGCCCGCCGACGCGCGTAGCGACGTCTACGCGCTGGGTGTGGTGGCCTACGAGTGCTTGGCGGGACGCCGCCCGTTCACCGGCGAGAATCCGTTCGCGGTGGCCATGCAGCGGGTGGCGCAGCCGCCGCCTCCGCTGGGACCCGATGTTCCCGCGCCCGTGGCCGCCCTGGTCGAGCGGGCACTCGAGGTCGATCCCGAGCAGCGCTGGCCGTCGGCTGCCGCGCTGGCCGAGGCCGCCCGCGGCGTGCTGGGCGGCGCGTCGCCCGCGGTGGCGGCACCGTCCCGGGGTCCACACGCGAGCACCGGCGTCGGTCCGGGCCGCTCCGGCAGGATTGCCGCGCTCCGGCGGATCCCGGTGCTCGCCGCGGCGGCGGTCGCGCTGGTCGTGCTCGTGGGCGGCGGGCTGGCCGGCTGGGCGGTGTGGGGGGACACGGGTCCCCGGTGGGCGGCGCCGGACGGGTCCATCACCGATCAGCGGGTGCCCGCCGGGTATGTGGCGTGCGGCGCGGCCGCCTGCCCGCCCGCGCCCGAGTGCTGGGGCGGCCTGACCCTGTCTGGCGGCACGGCGCACCGGCCGAGGCGGATCACCTGCGATCAGCCGCACTACTGGGAGACGGTCGTCGTGGGGGCGCTGCCGGACGGGGCGGAGTTCGTCGGTCAGGAGGAGCTCATGAAGCGGGCCGATGTCGCCGCCCTCTGCTCCGCGCAGGCCGTGGCGCAGCGGACCCGGGATGGTTCGGCCACCGTCGGCTGGCGGCGCGAGGCCTGGCCGATCCAGGTCGACCGGGACACCTGGCTGCTGTACTGCCTGGCCGGCCGGCCCGAGGGCGGCGAGACCACCGGGTCGGTGTTCGAGGCGGCCGGCTGATCGAACAGCGCTGTGCGGCCGGATTGCTGGAACATCCAGCCCACTGAGAGTAACCGCCGTCGGGTTCGCCCGTCCTTTGTGCTCAGCTCCGTTCCCGGCTTCGTTTCGCCGGCCGATGCGCTGCTGACCTCGTCAGCCAGGGACGACTGAACGACGCGGAAAACGGGAACGCTCCCACCATCGAACATCTCCTATTGACCAGTCCTGGTGGATGCCCTACGGTACGGCTTGGTAAGCGCTTACCCGGTTACGCACCGTCCCTGCACCTCTCCCATCCTCATTCCCCGAATTGGATCATCGGCGGACCCTACGGAGGAACCCATGCAAGCAACACCCACCGCCCGGAGGCGGCGACCGCGGCTACGCCTGACACTCGCGATGGCCACGGTCGCGACGGTCGTCGGCGGCGTCGCCCTGGCCTCGATGATGCCGGCGTCGGCCGCCACCATCGACACCAGCGCTTACTACCAGCTGGTCAACGTGTTCAGCGGCAAGGCGATCGAAGGCAGCGGCGGCGCTGTCGTGCAGCGCACGTCGGACGGCTCGGCGTCCAACCAGCAGTTCCAGTTCCTCGACATGGGCAGCGGCTACTACCGCCTCAAGTCGAAGGCCAGCGGCAAGGTCATCGAGATCGCCGGCAGCAGCACCGCCGACGGCGCCACCGTCCAGATGGCCTCCGGCGCCGGCAGCACCGCGTACTACCAGCAGTTCTCGCTGCTGGACAACGGCAACAACGTGGTCCGGTTCAAGAACCGCAACAGCGGCAAGGCCCTCGACGTGTGGGAGTGGTCGTCGGCTGACGGCGCCCGGATCTCGCAGTACCAGGACCTCAACGGCACCAACCAGCAGTTCCGCCTCGTCAAGGTGGGCAGCGGCGGCAACCCGACGCCCGCGCCCAGCCCGACCGGCGGCAGCGGCGGCCCGAGCACCACGTGGCCGTCTTCGGCCGGGTCGGTCAGCATCTCGGGCACCGTCAGCGTCTCCGGCACCTTCGACGGCGGCATGAAGACCTACTGCTGCATCGGCGACGGCGGCCAGGGCGAGAGCCAGGACCCGATGTTCAAGCTGGCCAACGGCGCCACGCTGCAGAACGTCATCCTCGGCTCGCCCGCCGGCGACGGCGTGCACTGCGAGGGCACCTGCACGCTGCGCAACGTGTGGTGGAACGACATCGGCGAGGACGCCGCCACGTTCAAGGGCACCGGCGGCGGCACGTCGTACGTCATCGGCGGCGGCGCCCGCTCCGGCAGCGACAAGGTGTTCCAGCACAACGGCAACGGCACCGTGAGCATCAGCAACTTCTACCTGAAGTCCGCCGGCAAGCTGTACCGGGCCTGCGGCAACTGCTCCAGCTCGTACCAGCGCAACGTCAAGATCGATAATGTGATCCTGGACGACATCGACATGGTCGCCGGGATCAACAGCAACTGGGGCGACATCGCGACCATCACCCGGGTCACCCTGATCAACAGCTCCAGCGCCACCGTGTGCGGCAAGTACAAGGGCGTGCCCAAGGGCAGCGAACCCTCCTACCTCGGCGAAGGCTGGAACGACAGCAACTGCAAGGTCAAGGAGAGCGACATCACCTACCGGTAGGCCGGTGGTGCCGGTCTGAACGGGCACTCACCCAGGCGGCGTCCACCGATCGGCGGGCGCCGCCTGCTCCTACGTCGAGCTTGTCGCAGTGCGGTCGGTGCCGAGCCTGCGTATCGCGCGGTCATAGAACAGCGCACCGAGGCGCGGCAGCACCGCGAGCATCCGGTCCCGGTCGGTCCGCTTGATCGGGCGGCCGGCGGGGAGCGGGACACGGTCTCGTCTCACCTGGTACTGCCGACGTTCCAGCTCGTACCAGAGGCCATCCTCCTCGGTTCCGGTGACGCGGTCCCAGGCGCGTCCGGCGACGTTGAGGAACTCCTCGCAGTCGGCGAGGTCGTCGCCTGTCGCGGTGACGGCCGTCGCGGCGGGCACGTCGGCGAGGCTGTCGGGGTCGGCGAGCGCGGCCTCGTAGACCGCGCGGCCTTGCACGAGCAGCCAGTTGCGGAAACAGAGGAACAGGTCGTCGGAGTCGTACCCGCCGTTGATCAGGAAGCAGGCAGCCCGTAGGTCTTCGCGGTACGCTCCGTGTTCGAAGCGGTCGTGCAGCTGCGCGAAGTCGGCGATCTCCTGGGCCGGCAGCCAGCTGAGCGTCCTGGCGACGATCGCCGGAACACCGGTCCAGTCACCGCTGCAGCGCCGCCTGGCACCGCCGATGACCGCCCAGAAACCGTCAACGTCCATCGTCGCCCCGAGACCGGACCAGGTTCCGGCCGGTCCAGCGTTCCCATGTGATGTCCACGCGCGCAGCTCGGCGGGTCAGCCGGCGGCGAGGTGGCGTTCGACCGTGGCGACCTTGGCGTGCAGCGCCCCGCTGACGCCGTCGCGCCAGTCCAGCTTCAGCACGACGCCCACCCGTGGCGACTTGGCCTTGACCGCCTCGGTGGCGGCCTTGACCACGGCCATCACCTCGTCCCAGGACTCGCCTTCGACGGTGGTGAACATCGCGTCGGTGTGGTTGGGCAGGCCCGAGGCGCGAACCACCCGGACAGCCTCGGCGACCAGGGCGCCGACGTCCTCCCCGGCGCCGACCGGTGAGACGGAGAACGCGACCAGAACCGACATGATCACGACGTTACCAGGGTCGACATCGCGGCCTGCGGCAGCCGCGGCGCGGACCCGCACGCCCGCGACCCTGGGACCCGCCGGTCAGTCAGCGGGCGATCTCGAGCAGCGACTCCCAGGCGCCCGGCACGTCCAGCGCTCGTGCCGCGTAGGCGCGGTCGAGCAGGTCCTGGCTGAGGTACTCGTCGTACTTGTCGTGCCGCTTGTCGGCCGCGGCTCGGGCGAGCTCCAGCGGGTCCGGGTGCGGCATGGCCGCGAGCTGCTGCAGCACGTCATGTATCCGATCAGGTGTGCGGGACTGGACGGTGAGAGCCGGTCCGGTCGCCGCCACCTCGAGTCCCTGGCCGGCGAGCAGGATGGTGAGCGTCGTCATGATCCGGTCGCCGCGCCACGGGTAGATCAGCGTCTCACCGCCCCAGGTGAAGATCCTGGACTCGGCGTGCCCCTGCTGGTGGAACGCGTCGCGGCCTTCCTGGAACAGCCGCCGCGCGGCACGGTCGAGGTAGCGCGGCACGTCCTCGGACAGGTAGAGGCCGCGCATGGCCTGGCGTACCGCGTCGGTCACCTCGGGGCCGCCACCGCCGAGGAACCTGGGCGCCTGCCCGCCGGCGGCGGCGGTCAGTTCGATGACCCGCTGCCGGTCCTCCACGTTCAGGACCTTCCATCGCCGTCCGGCGAAGACCAGCAGCGACCCGGCCATGATGCTGGGATCGACGGGCATGGACCCGATCGTCTCGCCGCCCGCGACGAGCCGGAATTCGGCGCGGGTGTGGAAGGCCGTGAAGAATCCGTAGTGGTTGATCAGCTCCTCGCCGCGGCTTCCGGGCAGCAGCCGGCCGTCGGCGTCCTGCATCAGCAGCTCATGCTGCCCCATGGTGCGCAGCAGCTCGGCGAACGTGGCCTGGTCGACGGTGGTGAAGGGGCCGTGCGCGCACAGCGCGCCGTGCAGCTGCCGCGCCGCGACCCCGCCGTGCTGGGCGGCGACGGACAGGATCTGCTGAACGAGCGTGGACAGGTGCGGGCTGCCGGGATCCGGTAGCTCGTAGCGGCCGCCGAGCAGCATCTCGATGACCGCGCAGGTGTGGAAGAGCTCCGTACGCAGCCGGTCGGCGGGTGTGGCGTGGCCGGTCGGTTCCGGTTCGGACACGTACACCCGCAGCACCGCGTCGCTGCCGTCGCGGCGTCCGGAGCGGCCCAGGCGCTGCCGCAGCGCGGCGACGCCGGCCGGCGCGCCGATCTGCGCGACCGAGGCCACCGCCCCGATGTCGACACCCATCTCCAGCGTCGACGTGCACACCGCGGTGACCGGCGCGGAGTTCGCCTTCAGCCGGCTCTCGACCTGCTCGCGAAGCTCCTTCGACAGGCCGCCGTGATGGGGCACGAACTCCTGCGGCACCCCCGCGTCCGCGCACAGCCGGTTGAGCAGGTCGGTGTAGGTCTCGACGTCCCGGCGGCTGTTGGCGAAGACGAGGTTGTTGGCGCCGCGCAGCGTGCCGAACAGGTGCGCGGCGATCGCCGCCGCGTTCTGGTCGCCGCGCCTGCTGCTCCGGCCGAGAGCCGGGTCGGGTGCGGTGAAGGTGTAGCCCTTGACCTGCAGGCTTATCTGCGTGCCCGCCTCGGCGGACTGGACGATCTCCACGCGGGCGCCCGCGCCGGGTCGGAGGAACTCGGCCGCGGCGGTGAAGTCCCCGAGCGTCGCGGACAGGCCCACCCGGGGGACGCGGCGCCGGATCGCGAGTTCGATGCGGTGCAGGAGCGACTGCAGCTGGGCGCCGCGCTCGGTTCCGAGGAACGAGTGCATCTCGTCGACGACGATGTAACGCAGGTTGCCGAACAGCTTGGCGACCTGCGACCCGCGGTTGACGAACAGCGCCTCGACCGATTCGGGCGTGATGAGCAGGACGCCGTCGGGGTCGGTGAGCGCGCGGGACTTGTGCGCGGCCGCGACGTCGCCGTGCCAGGGGTGGACGGGCACGCCGAGGCCGGCGCAGAGGTCCTCCAGGCGCTGGTGCTGGTCGTTGATGAGCGCCTTCAGCGGGCTGAGGTACAGCGCGCGTACGCCGCGCGTCCGCTGCCCGTGCCGGTCGTCCTCGGCCAGCAGCGCCGAGCAGATCGGCAGCCACGCGGCTTCGGTCTTGCCGCCGGCGGTGGCGGCCGCGACGATGACGTCGGTGTCGCCGGCCAGGATCGGCCCGGTCGCCTTCTCCTGGGCGTCGCGCAGGCGCCGCCAGCCCTTCTCGTAGACCCACTTCTGGACGCCGGGGTGGAGCAGGTCGTAGGCGCCGGCCGGGGCGCCCTCAGAGCCGGAAGGTGGCCAGCTCGTCATCGCTGCCGTCCGTGTCGGCGTCGATCGGGTCCAGGTCGGGATTGCTGTCGGCGGCGATGGCGACGCCGCCCAGCAGGACCCGCCAGTCCTGGCCGGGGTTCTGCTCCAGCACCGCCAGCAGGTCGAGGAACGCCTTGATCGTGTTACGCGGCGTGCGGAAGTAGGCGTCGCCGACACGGTCGGCGCAGTGCCGCATGAACGCGTGCAGCCCGTCGTCGGGCAGCAGGTACGCGGCCTGGTCGCCGCCGGAGTACACGTGCCGCAGGTTGCTCAGCAGGACGTAGAAGTCCTCCGGGGTCAGGTTGGCCAGGCGCAGCACCGGCCCGGAGTGGTCGACGAGCCCGTCCCGGGCGAACGTGTTCTCCGTCAGCCGCGACTGCAGCGCCTGGTAGGAGTACAGGCCACGGCGGGTGTCGGTGAGGAACTCGGGGGTGCCGGCGAACAGGAACCCCAGGTGCGACGCGGAGCCCTGCATGCTGTCGTTGATGATGCGCAGGATCTGCTCGTAGTTGGCGTTGCGGGCCTGGGTGCTGGACAGCTTGTACAGGTTGACCATCTCGTCGAGGCACACGAGCAGGCCGTCGTAGCCGGCCATCTCCACGAACCTCGACAGCAGCTTGAGGTGGTCGTAGAAGCTGTGGTCGTCGACGATGGTGCGCACGCCCAGCGCCTGGCGCGCGTCGGTCTTGCTCGTGAACTCGCCGCGCAGCCACCGCACGGCGTCGTTCTTCAGCTGCTCGTTGCCGCCGTCGTGGCCCTGCCAGTACCGCTGGACGACGTCGGCGAAGTCATAGCCGCCGGTCAGCTCCGACAGGCTGTCGAGCCGCTGGCGCATGACGGCCTGCGGTCCCTGCCCGGAGTCGCGGGCCTGCGTCAGGACCTGGGACACGAATCGCTCCACGACCGAGGCCATCGCGCCGCCGTCGGGTTTGGCCCGGGTGGCCATGTTGCGCATCAGCTCCGCGTACAGGCTTCGGGCCTGGCCGGAGGTGGCGTGCAGCCGACGGCTCGGCGACAGATCGGCGTGCACCGTGACCAGCCGCTTCTCCATCGCGATGGACCGGATCAGGTGCAGGAAGAACGTCTTGCCCGAGCCGTAGTCGCCGATGACGAACCGGCTGCCCGCCCCGCCGTCGGCGACGCGGTCGATGTCGGCCAGCAGCGCCCTGATCTCGGTGTACCGGCCGACCTGGATGTGCTGGTGCCCGATCCGCGGCACGACACCGGCCCGCAGCGACTGCAGGATCGCGTCGCGCTCACGGGGACGGACACGGGTCGGGGTGGTCACCGGCTCGCTGCTCATCGGCCTGCCTCTTTCAGTACGTATTCGTTGATCACAAGCTCGTCGTCGCCGTCGAGGATCGCGTCGTCGACCGCTTCGTACGCGGCCTCGTTGAGGACCTCGATCGCTCCGGCGGGCATCAGGCCGTGCCGGGCGGCCAGCCGGTCGAACTCGGCGCGCGGCCACGAAGGCCGGGTCAGCAGCTCCGTCAGCAGCGCGGCGTGTGCCGCGTCCAGGCCCGCCAGCGGCACGGCCACGTCCGGCACGGCGGCGGGTGCGGGCGCGACCGGCCGCGCGGCGACGGCGGGCTGGGCATCGTGCTCGGCGAAGATGCTGGTCAGCAGGGCGGCCACGCTGGCCGTCTCGTGCAGCTTCGCGGCCAGCACCTCGGCGTCCAGCCCGGGTACCGCGCGATGCCTGCGGTCTGCGGCCGGGCCGGCGGTGACGGGGCGCGCCGGTGAGACCGCGGGGTTCGCCGCGGGCGGCGGCACGGCCACCGGGCCGGCCGGTGCGGGGGAGTCCGGGGCGACCTGGGCCGTTGCGACGCCCGTCAGCTGGTCCAGCTCGTCGGCGAGCAGGGTGGGCGGCAGGCCGATCAGGTCGTAGATCTTCCGCAGCGTCACCACCTCTGGCGGGGAGATGACACCGTCGGCCGCCGCGACGGCCACCAGGAACCGTCCGATCTTCTCGGACTGGTCCCGGGTCAGCCGCGCGAGCCGGTCCTTGATGCCCGCGAGGCGCGTGCCGCTCGCGATGAGCCACTGCAGGTGGGCCTCCAGGCGCACCTGCTCGGCCCTGGTCAGGTGCAGGCCGGTACGCAGGTGTGCGATCAGAAGTTCCTGCTCGTCGGCGCTGATGTCGCCGTCGGCGGCGCTGACGGTGACCGCGAGCCGCAGCAGCGTCGCCGCCGCGGTGTACGCGCCGCCGGTCGCCGGAGCGGTCTCGTCTTCGGCCCGGAACAGCACGACCACGTCGGTGAGCTCCGCCCGGCTGGTACGCGGGTCGGGCTCGATGCCGAACCCGAGCTGTCCCAGCAGCCGCAGCAGGACGCTGATCCCGTCCATGCCGCCTTCGGGCCACAACCCGTTCAGCGTGCCCGCGTTGACCAGCGCGTGCTGCCGGCCGTCGAGGCGCTTGTCGGCCCACCGGCGCAGGGCCGCGACGGCGCTGTGGTCATCGCGGACCAGCTCGCGGGGCAGCAGTGACACGGCCGTCAGGGTTTCCGGGCGGTGCGGGTTGGCGTCCAGCCACCGGTAGTACGGCTGCAGGTCGGCGTGGGCGGACCGGGCGAGTTCGGCCAGGTGCGCCACGGGGATGGGGGAGTCGAACACGTCGGGCCAGCCCGCCAGCGTGAGCTGCTGGCGCGGCGCGGCCGGGTTGGCCGGGCGGTAGGGCAGCGAGACGTGTTCCAGTTTCGGATTGACGCGCATCCCGGCTGCGAACTGCTGGGTGTAGCGGATGCGGAACAGCTCGTCGAACCGGTGGACGTACCGGGTGCCGCTGGAGCCGAGATAGACAGCCGGCTGGTGGCGCGCCCAGGTCAGTGCCCAGTCGGCGGGCACGGGCGTGCCTGTCGCGGCGTACGCGGCCAGGGCCAGCCGCAGGCTCAGCGGAGCCGAGCCCCGCTCGGCGGACACGGCGATCGCCCGGTGCGGCAGCTGCGCCGTGTCGCGGGTCTGCAGCGCCCGCAGCAGCAGCAGGAACCGGGCGGCGTGCGTCGCGAACGGCCGGTCGCCGCCGTACTCCGCCAGCAGGTTCAGCACCTGATCGGTGATGTGCGCCAGATCCGCGGCGGGGTCCGCGGCGGTGGCGAGGTCGAGCAGGACCCGCCGCTCCAGGCCGTACAGGAACAGGAAGGCGAAAGCCGTCGGCGCGTCGGGGTAGCAGCGTCCGTCGCCGAGCCAGGTCAGGTATGCGGCGCGGGCACCGGGCGTGAGCTGCGCGTAGCTCGGCACGTGGTACGGGCTGGTGCCGCTCCAGTCGGGCCGGCGGTAGTCGACGGGCAGCGCCGGGTCGATCAGGGACGGCTCAGCCATCCCGTCGGCGAACAGGCCCTGCCCGACATACACCAGGCCGCCGTTGATCGTCAGGAAGCCGACCTGCACCGGCTCGCCACCCGGCACCCACCGGGCCGGATGCGCGGCCGGCGGCACCGGCGTGCGGGCGGTGGCCCGCGCGGCCACCGGTGCGGGAGGCGTCTGCGGCGCAGGCTCGGCCAGGGGCAGGCGCGGCAGCGGCGCGGCTGCGGGCGGCGCGGGCGCCTGCGGGGTCGGCGGATGCGGCACCGGCGCCGGTGCGAGGCGCGCCGGCGCAGGGGCTTGTGCCACCGGCACGGGCGGTGCCGCAGCCCGCTTGCGTCCCCGGCTGGTCGTGCGGGCCAGCATGCCCCAGACCAGCGCGACGGCCGACACCACGATCCACACGATCTTCACCACGTCCTGGGCCGTGTGGCCGCCGAAGACGCCGTTGTCGGGCGGCACGATGGTCAGGAACAGCCAGACCACCCCGAAGAGGATTCGCCCGAAGCCCGGAGCCTTCCGCAGGTCGGCGGCGCGCGGCGCGGAACCGGCCCCGGGGACCGGCACCGGCGCCCACCTCGACTCCTTCCAGGCCCACCGGCCCCAGGCCAGCAGGTAGCCGCCCACCAGCAGCGAGACGATGCGCATCGCGATGTGCTCGGGGCTGCCGTCCAGCAGGTCGCTCTGCTGGAACAGCGGTGCCAGCGGTGCGCCGATGAGCACGATCCCGAGCAGGCACCGCATCAGGCCGGGCGGGACGTCGTCGCTCGGCTTGGCCGCGCCGCGTTCGGCCTCGGCGAGCAGAGCGAGGTATTGGTCCTGGTGGCGGTGGTAGTCGTCCCACACCTGCTCGGTCACCGTCAGGGCCGACATCCGGCCGTGCGCCGACAGCACCGACTCGACGGCCGGACGCAGACCCGCCGATCCCATCGCGTCGGTGACGGCCGCGAGCGCGGCGTCGTCGTCGGCACGGTTCGCGGCCGAACGTCCGATCCCCAGCCGGCGGGTCGCCGCGCGGCGGGCTCCGGCCAGGTGCCCGTTCAGCGCGGTGCGGACGTCGCGCGCGGCAGGAAGGACCGGGCCGAGCTCCTGCCGGTGGTGCTGCAGCCGGGCCAGCTCCAGCAGCAGCGCGGTGTCGAGCGGCGTACGGCGTGCGGCGTCCGGTCTCGGGTCCACCTGCGCGGCGACCACCTGGGCGAGTGCGGTGATCGCCGCTCTGGTCTGCGCTGCGGTCGCCGGCCCGACGCCGCGCAGGCTCTCGAGCCGGTCGCGCATCTTCATCAGCTGACCGACGGTGTAGAGACCGGCCGCGTGATACGGCTGCGTGCGCAGGCCGTGGCCGGCACTGGTGGCGCGCAGGTCGCCGATCAACGTCGCGTCGAGGCGCCCGTCGGCGAGACACCTGCGCAGTTTGGCGGCGGCCTCGCCGATGCGGGCGAGGGCTTCCTGCTCGCCGGTCAGCAGTGCGTGGGCGGCATCGCGGGCGGCCTTCGCCCGTGCCACGACGGCACGTCGCTCCCGGCCGGAGACGGCTCTGCCCACGTTCACCTCACCTGTTGCTGGATGTCACCCGCCACGTAGGTGACGGATCTTTGCATCCGCGGCACGTCGCGCGTGGACCCGGTGTGCTCGGCCGCTGGGCTGACAGGGCCTGGCACCTGCGCGGTCAACGGGTGGCCGAAGGCATGAAGCGGCCCAGGCCGGACCTGATCATCGGTAGCCGCATCCGCATGAATCACCGTCCGCCGCCGGAGCGGGTCGCGCTGTGCGGTCGGCCGCATTCGCCCGGTTCCGGAGCGGGAACCGGACGGGCTCGGCGCGACGGCGTCAGCCGCGCGTGATGACCACGAGCATCGGCAGCAGGCGCGTGTACTCGTGCGGCGCCAGCTGCGCGGCGGCCGCGAACTCCTCGACATAGCCGAACCGGCCCCGGCTGTGCCGCTCGGCGAGGACGCGCTCGGCCCGTGCGGCGTCGAAGAAGGGCAGCCCGGCCAGCTGCTCGGCGCTGACCGTGTTGACGTCGACCATGCCCGCCGGTGGGGGCGTCGCCGGGACCTGCGGTGGGAGCGGAACCGCGGGCGGGCTCGCCGGCGGTGCCGCGGGCACCGGGCCGCCAGGCCAGGCGGACGCGACGGCCGGGGTCGGCTGGTGCCGCGGACGGGGCGTGGGGTCGGCCAGCCACTGCAGCCACAGGACGTTGACCACGATGCTGTGGATGACGCTGCCCAGCCAGCCGGCGATGAACAGGGCGACCCCCAGCGCCTTGGCGGGGGTGTCCGTCTCGAACCCGTCCCGCAGCGCGAACGAGAGGACACTCACCCCGAGGTAGCCCAGACCCGATACCCACCAGGCCGTGCGCCGCGCCAGCAGCCCCACGTACAGGAAACCCAGCCCGCCCAGGCAGGAGCAGCCGAACAGCGGCAGCAGCAGCCACCAGCTGTGCAGGACATACCAGCGCACCGTGCGTACGAGGTGCCGGACGGGCAATGCGGCCATGGGGCTGAGGCGAGGGTTGGTCGGCATCGAAGGCTTTCTGCGCGGTGCGCTGTCGCCGGGTCGGATGTGCGTTCGGCTGTTCAGACCGGGGGTGAAAAGCTGCGGCCGTCCAGCGACGGGGCTTGACCGCGCACGAGGACGCGCGACACTCGCCGAGCGTCAGTGCTGATCATGGCGGGCACCATACCAACCACGGCTCGCCTCGGCTCGTCAGCCGGTCGCCCGTATGGAGACCAGCGCTTCGGCCGGCCTCGCGCTCGGGGTGAGGCCGTCGCTGTTTGTACGATTCGCGGATGCCTGTGCAGAGCATCCTTCTCCGCTTCTCCTACTTCGAACACGACTGGATCGAGGAGGACATCGACGGGCCGGAGGCAGCCGAGGCGATCCTGCTGCGGGTGGCGTCCGAAGGCGACTGGTTCGAGGTCGACGCTGCCGCGCCGGACGAGTTCGCCACCCTCGATGCGCTCGCCGAGCGGGCCGAGCAGGTCGTCGCAGGAGAGTGGAGGATGCCCGTGGCGGCCGTCCGGATGCCCCTGGACCGGCTCCGTTCGATCATCGCCGACGGCGGCTGGACGTTCGCCGGCGGCGGGTTCGCGGAGTTCGTGGGCAACAACCAGGACACCTCGATGCTGGTCAGGCTGGTACGCGACGTGCCGGATCAGCGCAGTTCGAGCTGAACGCCGTCCTCGGTGAGGGCTTGGACCAGGTCGTCGAAGGTGACCGCGGGCAGCCGGCTCTTCCGGTCGTAGCCGGGGACCAGGTGGGTCGGCAGCTGTGCCTTCCTGCTGATTGTGGTGTTAGCTTCGCGGCCATGACCGAGCGGATCTCGGCCGCGCAGTTCCATGCGGCAGACGGCGTCGACGACTGGCGCGTCCTGTACCACCTGGTCTCGGCCCACTTCCGGACCGGATCGCTCGCCGACGGCGTCGCACTCGTCGACGAGATCGGCCGGCTCGCCGGACCCGCCGAACCGCAGCTGCGGGTCGATCTGCGGCCTGCGGGTGTCACGGTGAGCCTGACGGTCCGGGACGTCGCGCTGGCCCGCAGGATCTCGGCCGCCGCGAAGGAATTGGGGCTGCCGGCCGATCCGACCGCCGTCCAGCTCGTCAACGTCACGATCGATGCACTGGTCGGCGCGGACGTGCTGCCGTTCTGGCGTGCGGTGCTGGGCTACGGCCAGATCGGCGACGACTACCTGTCCGACCCGCGAGGCCGTGGCCCGGGTGTCGGCTTCCAGTGCATGGAGGCTCCGCGCCCGGAGCGCAACCGCGTACACCTCGACGTCGCCGTGCCGCACGAGCAGGCCCAGGCGCGGGTCGCCGCCGCGCTCGCCGCCGGAGGCCGCCTGGTTACCGCCGAGCACGCGCCGAAGTGGTGGGTGCTGGCCGATCCGGAAGGCAATGAGGTCTGTGTCGCCACCTGGGTCGGCAGGGAGTAGCGCAGTGGGCCCAAGCGAGGCCGCCTCGCCGGACGCCTTCGCGGCGGGGCCGCACCGGCGTCGGCGGAGGCGGCCGTCCCCGGCGGCTCGCTACGCGGCGAGCAGCTCGTCGATCTGGTTGATCGCCAGCGAGGCGCCCTCGACGATGCCCATGTCGAGCACCTGCTGCAGCTGCTCGGCGGACTCGTAGGTGCTCACGTACGTCGCCCGGGTGCCGCCGTCGCGGGCGGTGAAGGTGTAGACGTTCTTGGAGACGGGCATCGTCGGGCTCGGGTTGAAGTCCAGGTCGGCGAAGCCGTCGTCGAAGGACAGGCTCGACGGCTCGTCGACGGCGGTGACCAGCCAGTAGCCGGCGTGCTTGTCGCCCTCGGGGCCGGTCATGAAGTAGGTGACGCGCCCGCCGGGCCGCAGGTCGTGCTCGACCACGGTCGCCGGGTAGGTCGGCGGGCCCCATACCTTCTCCAGCTGGCGCGGGTCGGCGTAGAGCTGCCAGATCCGGGCCACCGGGGCGGCGAAGTCGGCGGTGATGGTCAGCGTCAGGTTGTCGAGGTCGTGCCGGACGTCGGTCACGGGCATGGTTCAGTCCTCCTGGTCGGTATCGGATGCGATGAGCTCGTCGATGCGCGCGATGCGGCCGCGCCACACCTGCTCCAGCTCGGCGAGCATGGACGCCACCGAGCGCACCGCCGCCACGTCGCCGCTGACCAGCTGCTCGCGGCCGCTGCGCAGCTTGGTGAGCAGGCCGGCCTTCTCCAGCACGGCGACGTGTTTCTGCACCGCGGCGAAGCTCATGTCGTACTTCGCCGCGAGCGCGGAGACCGAGTGCTGCCCGGCCAGCACGCGGCGCATGATGTCGCGCCGGGTGCGGTCGGCCAGGGCGTGGAAGAAGGCGTCTGCTTGGTCCTCGCTCTGCTCGGCCACGCCCCAAATATACAACCAATCGGTTGTACGTTGTCAAGAAAGCCTGGTCATCGCCGGTATTGGGCCGCCGAACCCCTGGTCGCCGGGTCCTCGTACGCCCCGGCGCGGCCCCGGTCGACGTGCCAGCTGGTCAGCGTGCTGACCGTGGCGTTGGGGTTGGCGCGGTCGCCGACCACCCGCAGCCGGGTCGTCCAGCGCTGCGGCGTCACCTCGTACAGGTCGTAGCCGTACCGGTTGCCCTCGAAGTACTGCAGGTGCGGGTTGGCCTGCCCGAGCCGCGGCCCGTTGGTCGCGTTCCAGCTCGCCGAGTACGCCCCCGAGGTCGTCGAGTGCGCCACGAACTCGGTCCCGATCACCGGTGCGGCCAGGTTGTCGAAGTCGGGGCGCACGTCCTGCACGAACGCGCTGTGCCAGTCGCCGGTGATGGTGACGAAGTCGGCGATGCCCTGCTGCTGGGCGTAGGTGAGCAGTTCGGTGCGCTCGGCCCGGAAGCCGTCCCACTGGTCGGTGAACATGTATCCGCCGTCGGGGTTGCGCTGCTGGCTGAGGAAGATCGAGTTGACCCAGCAGTGCCAGCCGCCGCCGCGCTGGGAGATCCGGTCCTTGACCCACTGCTTCTGCGTCGCGCCCAGGATCGACCCGCCGGTGAGGTTCTGCTCGGTGCGGTACTGCCGCAGGTCGAGGATGACCAGCTCCAGCAGGTCGCCCCACTTGCGGTGGCGGTAGATGCGCGGGTCGGGCAGCGCCGTGTCGGAGCCCTCCAGCCGCAGCGGCAGGTGCTCGTACCAGCCCTGGTAGGCCGCCGAGCGGCGGGCCACGAAACTCGCCGCGCCACGCGAACCGGTGTAGTCGTTGACGACCTCGTGATCGTCCCAGGTCAGGTAGAACGGGTGCGCGGCGTGCACGTCGCGCAGCAGCGGGTCGCCCTTGTACAGCGCGTGCAGCTTGCGGTAGTCGTTCAGGGTGTACGCGGTGCCCAGCTCCGAGCCCTCGTACACGTAGTCGCCGAGGTGCACCACGAAGTCCAGGTTGGCGTCGGCGGCGATGTCGCGCATCCCCGGGTACTCGCCGGACTGGTAGTGCTGGCAGTTCAGCGACGCGAACCGGACCAGGTTCACCGAGCCGACCGGCGCGGTCTTCGTCCGCCCGACCCGGCTGTACTGGCCCAGCGCCCGGAACCGGTAGTGGTAGCGCCGCCCGGCGCTCAACCCGTCGACGACGATGTGGACACTGTGCCCGAGCAGCACCGACGCGGCGACCGACCCGGACGCGACCACGTCGCTCATCGCCGCGTCGGTGGCGACGCTCCAGTCGACCTGCACGATGTCGGGCAGCGGCTGCACGTCCGTGAGGGGGTCCGGGGCCAGCCGGGTCCACAGCACGACGCTGGTCGGCAGCGGGTCGCCGGAGCCGACACCGAGGGTGAACGGGGCCGGATCCCAGCTCGCGCCCAGTGCCGCGGCGGCGGCGTAGGCGGCCCGCGGGCCGAGTTCCCGGGCCAGCGGCCACGCGGTGGCCAGCGCGCCCGCGCCGGCGGCGGCCTGCAGCAGTTGGCGGCGGTGCAGGGCCATCAGGCTCCTCCGGTGATGCTCAGGGACAGGGAGTCGACGTAGCCGTCGTTGGAGGCGCCGCCGGAGCGCACGAACAGCAGCTCGACCTGCGCGGTGCGGCTGCCCACGGGCACGGCGCCGGCCGCGGTGCGCGACAGCATCCCGGTGGTGTCGGCGCGCTGCGCGGCGGTGACCGGCCCGAGCACCACCGTGGCCAGGGTCTGCCCGGCGGCGTTGCGGAACGCGACGGACAGCTGCGCGGTGTCGTTCTGGTCGGCGTACCCGCCGAGCCAGGCCGCCACGTCGTAGCGGGCGGTGCCGGCGTCGATCGCCGCGGTGCCGGGCAGCGTCACGCTCTGCCCGATGCGGCTGCGGGCCGAGGTGCCGCCGCCGAGGAAGTTGACACCGCGGTCGGCCGGTCCGGGGCTGGCGGAGTTCGGATACCCGCTGGTGCCGTACGTGATGACGGCCGTGCCGCCCTCCAGGTGCGTCCAGCCGGGGATCGACGCGGTCGCGCCGCCGCTGCCGCCGGGGCCGGCGTCGCCGCCCGGGTTGGCGAGCAGGTTCACGTCCGGTGTGGACAGGATGAGCCAGAGGCTGTCGGCGTAGCCGTCGTTGGAGACGTTGCCGTCGCGGGTGAACAGCAGCAGCACCCGGGCGGTGCGGCTGCCGGGCGGCACGGTGCCGGTCTGGGCGCGGCGCAGCAGGCCGGTCGTGTTCGCGCGTTCGGCGGCGGTGACCGGGCCGAGCACGACCACGCCGAGGGGGCGGGCGGCGGCGTCGAGGAACTCGACGGACAGGCGTACGCCGTCGTCCTGGGCCGCGTAGCCGCCCAGCCAACCGCCGACGTCGAACAGGACCGTGCCCGCGTCGATCTGCGCCGTCATCGGCAGCGTGATCTGCTGCGTGAGCCGGGTGCGCGGGGAGTCGCCGCCGCCGAGGAAGTTCGCGCCGCGATCGGTCGGCCCGGGGCTGGACGCGGTCGGATAACCGCTGCTGCCGTACGCGATGACGGCCGCGACGCCCTCGATGGTGGTCCACCCGGGGATCACCGGGGTCGGCGTGCCGGCGCCGCCGGTGCCGACGTCGGCGCCCGGGTTGGCGATCAGGTTCGCTGTCTTCACCATGGCCTCCTGACGGGATCGCCAGCAGCGTGCGGGCGTCCGCTGTCGTGGCGGCGACGCACGCATGGCGGCCGCGTGAAGCGGCGGTGATCGCCGGACATCATCTTGCGGCGACCGCGACGGACCGCCGCGTGGGAATGTTCGTGCTGTCAGGACGTCTTGCGCTGTGACTCCGTGGACGTGGCCGGCGGGTCGGGCTGCTGCAGCTCCTGCCAGTGCCCGAACATGTGGATCAGCACCGTGAGTTCGGGAACGGCGCTGAGCAGCTGCGACACCGCCGGGCGGCGGCTGTCGGTCCAGATCTTCAGGCGGGTCTTGGCTGCCTCGACCCGCGTGATGGCGTGCCACGGCACCAGCGAATCGCGCCAGCGCACCCCGTCGGCGGCGAGTGTGATCGGCCCGAAGACCGCGGCGCCGGTCTTGCGAAGTTCTTCGATCTTGAGCGGGAGCTTGATCGCGGAGATGTTGGCGTCCACGAACGACACGATCTCCGGCAGTTCCTTGTAGCGCGGTTTGCTCAGGTCGACGACCTCGCCATTGGTCAGGTCCAGCCGGCAGATCGGCACCTCGACGTACGCGGTGCCGAGGTTGGTGACCCTGGTCCAGTACCGCAGGTGCGCGACATCCTGCCAGGTCACCACCGAGGTGGCCGTGCCCTGAGGATCGACGGTCAGGGTCCCGCCGGTGTACAGGTGCAGCCACGTGTTGGCCTTGCGCCAGGTGACCAGCGCGGCGATCGCCGCCAGTGCGAGCACGCCCACGCCCATCGCGATGACCGCGCCCACGCCGTCGTTGAGGGTCAGCAGCAGCAGAGCCAGCGCGGCGACGCAGACGACGACGACGATGTCGGCGGCGATCGCGGGCCGGTAGCGGCCCCGCAGCTCACCCAGGCCGGCTTCGGTCACGGCCTGCTCGATCGAGCGTCCACCCTCACGACCCACCATGGGCAGATCATGCCGCACACATGGTCATTCATCAATGGGTTGCGGTGTGCCAGGTCGGCCTGGAGATCGGCTTCGCCCGAACGCGGGTTACCCGGCTCGGGCGATGCCCGATAGCGTCTGGCGCATGGCACGCAGATGGATGTTCCCGACGCTGATCGCGATCAGCGGCGCGGCGATGGCGGCACGGCAGGTCGCCACCGGCTCCCCGGTCGCCGGGGCGGTGCTCGCGGTGCTGTTCGGGCTGCTCGCGTTCATCCTGTCGCCGCTGGCCTTCCCGCGGTCGATCGCCGCCGCCGAAGCGCAGCGGCGCGCCGCCGAGGACGGCAGACCCATCGTGTACTGGCGCACGGGCTGCCCGTTCTGCCTGCGCCTGCGCGCCCGGCTCGGTCCGGCCGGAGCGCGGCGGGCGCACTGGGTCGACATCTGGCGCGACCCGGACGGGGCGGCCGCGGTGCGCGCCATCACCGGCGGGGACGAGACGGTGCCGACCGTCGTCATCGGCGACCGGTCGCACGTCAACCCCGACCCGAACTGGCTCCGGCAGCAGCTCGCCTGACGGCGGTTCGGCCTGCGACGTCAGGCGTTGGCTGCCGGCGTGGCGGCGGTCCGAAACCAGCGCGGGCGGCGGGGGACCGCCAGCAGCGCCACTCCCAGCTGCACCGCCCCGGCGGCGATCAGTGTCGGGCCCGCCCCGGCCAGGCCGATGACCGCGCCGCCGAGCAGCAGCCCGGTGGAGACCGCGCCGTCGTGCAGCAGGCTTTCGGCGGCGAACGCCGCCCGGCGGTCGGCCCCTTCCGTGGTGGTGCTGATGAGCCGGTTCAGCGCGCCGATGCCCAGCGGCATGAAGAATCCGCCGGCCGCCGCGGCGCATCCGAGCAGGGCCGGCGACCCGGTCAGGGCGGGCAGTGCCAGGAACGTGACACCCAGCGCCGCCCAGCCGGTCGCCATCGTGGCCAGCATCGGCAGCCGCGGCACGAGGGTGGGCGCGAGCAGCGCCCCGGCGAGCGAGCCGATCCCGTAGCCGGTCAGCGCCGCCGACACCAGGATCCCGGGCCGTGCGGTCTGCGCGCCGAGGATGGCCAGCCCGAGCGTGAACGCGAACCACACGAGCCCGCCGACGGCCGACATGGTGACACCGATGCGGATGTCGCGGTGGCGGCGCAACACGTCGCGCAGCGGCGGCGCGACATCGAGCTCGGCCGCGGGTGCCGCGGTGCCGCGTACACCGAGCATGAGCAGCGCGGCGACGGCGACGCCGGTGGCTTCGGCCCACAGCAGTGGCATCGTGCCGCCCTGGGCCACGGCCCACCCGGCCAGCGGTGGCGCGAAGATCATCGTCACCCGGTGCAGGAAGTCCTGCCAGGCCAGCGCCTTCGTCGCGGCAGTCGGCCCGACCCGGTCGCCGAGGTCGGCCAGCAGCGCCCGCTGGGCGGGCCCGCTCAGCGCGGTCGCGCAGCCGGTGATCAGCCCGGTGGCCGCGAGATGGGCTGCGGAGATCCCGCCGAACGCGACCCCGACGGGCACCACGAGCAGGCCGACGACCTGCACCGCGAGTACGCAGGCCAGCGTCCGGCCTCCGGTCAGGCGCTGGCGCAGCCGGCGTGCCCACCACGCGGAGGTCAGCACCGGCAACCCGACCGCGCCGCCGACCAGGCCCGTGGTCCAGACCGAACCGGTCTCGGCCAGGGCCACCAGTGGCAGTGCGACGGCGGTGGCCCGCTGTCCCGTCCAGGTGATCAAGGTGGTGGTCAGCATCGCGGCGATGTCACGGCGGGGGTTCACGTCTTCGATCTTCGAACCGGGCCGCGTCGGACGGTAGGCGGTGATCCGTGACCGCTGCTCATAAGCTCGGCATATGAGCTCATTGCCGTCGGTGGACGATCTACGCCTGGTCGAGGCCGTGGCCAGGCACGGCTCGCTCGGGGCCGCCGGGCGCGAATTGATGATCAGCCAACCCGCCGCCAGCAACCGCCTCGCCGCGCTCGAACGCCGTATCGGCGAGCGCCTGTTCGACCGCGACACCACCGGGGCACGCCCGACCGCCGCCGGTCGCGCGCTGTGCCACGAGGCGACCCACGTGCTCGGCCACCTGGAGGCGATCTTCGACCGGACCCGTGCCGCCGCGCAGTCGCGCACGCTGACCGTCGGCACCTTCGGCAGCCTCGCGCCGTGGCTGTTCCCGGCCCTCGACGACCTCCTCGCCGACGCCGCCGTCACCCCGGTCGTCGACCACGGCGACCGGCTCGTGGGGTGGGTCGGCGAAGGCTCGCTGGACGCCGCGTTCGTCGCGATCGCCAACCAGCTGCGCCTGCCCGCGACCGTCGGCGCGGTCCCGGTGGCCGTCGACCGGCTGGCCGTGCTCAGCCCGTCCGGTGTCACCACCGGACGGGGCCGTCACCCGTTCGCGGGCCGCACGGTCGTCACCTACACGTACGACATGTCCACCGAGGCGCTGCACCGCAGGCTGTCCGAACTCGGCGGCATGCCCCGGACGGCGGCCACCGCCGAGACGGCGGTGCGCCTGGCCCGCAAGCTCGCCTGCCCGGCGGTGCTGCCGCGCGGGCTCGCCCTGGCGTACGCCGCCCCCGGTGAGCGGGTCACGGCCGCGGCGGTGACCGGTCGGCTCACCCTCTACATGGTCACCACCCGCCCGACCCCGCCCGAGTTCGCGCCGCTCACGACACGACTGCACACCCATCTCGGCCTGGACGGCCCCGTCACGCCGACCTCGACGGGAACCGCTGCCGGTGGCCGGCGTTAGGGTTCGCGCGGTGCCGGATCCAGCACCGTCAAGTCTCGCCTGGGCGGCCGGCGGCGAACCAGTCGGGTTCGCCGCCGGCCGGGTCAGACGCCTGCGAGCGCCTCGGTCGGCGTGAGCCGAGCTGCCCGGACCGCGGGGTAGAGGCCCGCGACCGCGCCGATCAGCAGCGTCGAGGCGAACCCGCCCGCCGTGGCCCACACCGGCACCACGGCGGGCCAGTGCTGGGTGGCCGCGTAGCCGCCGGTGACCGTGACGCCGATGGCGATGCCGCCGAGGCCGCCGAGGGCCGACAGCAGCAGCGACTCGACCAGGAACTGCAGCAGGATCTGGCCGCGGGTGGCCCCGAGCGCCCGGCGCAGGCCGATCTCGGACCGGCGTTCGAGCACCGAGATCACCATCGTGTTGGTGACGCCGATCCCGCCGACCAGCAGCGCCACCGCGCCCAGGCCGAGCAGCAGACCGCTGAACGTGTTCTCGGTGATCGTCCGGGCGGCCAAGGCGTCGGACGGCCGCGAGACCAGGACCTCGTGCGGCGCGCCCGGCCGCACGGTGCGGGGGAGGACCTTGCGCACCGCGACGACCGCGTCCTCGGCGGTGCGCGTGTAGACGGTCGTCGGATGCCCGTCGAAGCCCAGGTACGCCGTCGCCGCCGACCAGCCGACGAATACGGCGCGGTCCAGGTCCTCGGCCAGCGGCACCGGCCGCAGCACGCCCACCACGGTGAAGCGGTGGCTGCCGAGCACGATCTGCGGCCGGGCGGCGGTGTCGGCGATGCCGAGCCGTTGCGCCGCGGTCCAGCCCAGCACCGCCGTCGGGAAGTCGGCGGTGGGCAGGCTCAGCCAGCGCCCGCTGAGCGGGCTCAACCCGACCGTCTCCGGCAGGTCGAGCCGGCCCGCGTACACGGTGAGGCTGCCGGTCTGCGCGGGGTGGACGTGCTCGTTGCGGTACGCGTGCACGCCGGGCAGCCGCCCGACCGCCGACACCGACTCCACCGCCGCGACCCGGGCGATCATGGGGATCGCCTCGTCCGGCAGCTGCGCGGGCTTGTCGTCCGACGTCCGGCCCGGTTCGACCGTGAGCAGGTTGGTGCCCAGGTCGTCCAGCTGCCGGTCCAGTTCGGCCCGGCTGGAGCTGGAGATGCCGACCACGGCGATCATCGCGGCGATGCCGATCGCGATGCCGAGCGCGGACAGGAACACCCGCAGCCGCCGTGACCGCAGCCCGGCCGCGCCGACCCGCAGCACGTCGCCCGGTGACAGCCGCCCGGGTCGGGGCGGGGCGCTCATGCGCCCGCCCCGACCGTCACGGCGCCCGGTTCGCGCTCGTCGCGTACGACGAGCCCGTCGGACACCTCCACCCGCCGCGGCAGCCGCGCCGCCAGGTCCCGGTCGTGGGTGATGACCACGACCGTGGTGCCCGCAGTGTTCAGCTCCGTCAGCAGGCCCAGCACCGTCTCGCCGGAGGCGGAGTCGAGGTTGCCGGTGGGTTCGTCGGCCAGCAGCAGCGGCGGGTCGCCGATCAGCGCGCGGGCGATCGCGACCCGCTGCCGTTCCCCGCCGGACAGCTCGTGCGGCCGGTGGTGCAGCCGGTGGCCCAGCCCGACCCGTTCCAGGGCGGCGTCGGCGCGCCGCAGCCGCTCGCGCGCGGTCACGCTCGCGTACAGCAGGCCGTCGGCGACCGCCTCGCGCACCGCGACGCCCGGGGTCAGGTGGAACTGCTGGAACACGAACCCGATCGCGGCCCCCCGCAGCCCGGACAGCTGCCGGTCGGACAGGGCCGCCACGTCGAATCCGCCGATGCGGACCTGGCCGCTGGTCGGGCGGTCCAGCGTGCCGATCAGGTTGAGCAGGCTGGACTTGCCCGACCCGGACCGCCCGACGACGGCGACCGCCTCGCCGTATCCGATGTCGAGGCTCACCCCGCGCACGGCCCGTACCCCGCCGGGGTAGGTCTTGGTGACCTCGGTCAGCTCGACCACGTTCACTGCGCGACCCCCACGGTGACGCCCTCGGCGATGCCGTCGCCGCTGATCTCGACCTTGCCGCCGGCGAACAGCCCGGTCTGCACGGGCACGATCCGGCTGGTCGTGCCGTCACGCACTTCGACGCCGTAGCCGCGCTCGCCGACGGCCAGCAGCGCCTGGATCGGCACCACGAGCACGTTGGCGTGCTCGGCGGTGACGAAGCGGACCGACACCGGACCGGGCTCCGGCTCCGTCGCCGCTGTCAGGTCCAGCTCCACGGTGACCTTGGGCTGACCCTGCTCCGCGGGCGTCTGCCCCGGGGCGCCTTCGGCGGGCGCCACCACACCGACCACCGTCGCCTCGGCCGGTGTGCCGTCGGGCAGTGTGACGGTGGCCTTGACGCCCTTCTTGACCAGGTCGGGTGCGGTGGCGGGTACCTGCGCGGTGACCACGCGGGTGGTCGGGCCGGCGGTGAGGACGTCACCGGCGGCCGGTGCGCCGAGCCGGGCCGTGTGGGTGGCGACCCGCAGCGGACCGGGTGCGACGATCACGTCGGTCGGCGCGACGGTGCCCGTGATCGGCAGCCCGAGGTCCCTCTGCCACCGCTTGACAGCGGCTGCCGTGGACGCGGAGAAGGTCTTGTCGGCTTCGAAGCCGGTGTACTTCAGCGCGGTCAGGTTCTTCTCGAGCTGTGCGACGTCCGGGCCTTCGGCGCCGTCGGCCAGCACCCGGTAGAACGGCAGCCCGCCGTAGAGCAGCACGACCGGGTTGTTGTCCGCCCGGAGCAGGGGCTGTCCCCGCTTCACCGTGCTGCCGACGGGGGCGAGCCAGGTCAGGGTCCCGGTCGCCTTGGAGGTGACCGCCGACGGCCGGCCGAAGCCGATCTCGCCGTCGACGACCGTGGCTGCCGTGATCGTGGACCGGGTCACCTGGACCGTGTCGACCGTGGGAGCGCCGTCCGGGCTGTCGTCGCCGCCGGAGAAGACCCCGGCGGACATCGCCGCCGCCGCGGCGACCACCGCGGCGGCGACGACTCCGAACAGCACCCGGCGCGAGCGCGGGCTCATCCGACACCCGTCAGGCCGCTGGTGTCGGGCATGCAGATCTTCGCTGCGGCCTTGACCGCCGGCTGCTGCATCCGCGCCTTGTGGTCCTCCTTGGCCTGCCGCAGCGTGGCCCCGTCGATCGGGGCGGGGTTCGGATCGGGATCGGGCCAGTCCGGCACGCCGTTCTCGCGCATGCACTTGGCGATCTCCCGGTCCTCGCGCAGCCGCTCCTCGCTCGGCTTCTCGGGCACCTCCATCACCGGGGCGTCCAGCGCGGGCCACTTCTCGTAGCACTCGATCATCTCGGGGCTCGGGTCGCCATCGGGTATGCCCGAGAAGTCCGCCAACGTGTCGTGACCGAGGTAGGTGACCTGCAGGCCTTTCTCGTTCAGGCATTTGGCGAGGTTCTGCTTCTGCCTGTCGTACGCGTCCCACAGGCCTTCGGAACCGGCGCCGGCGGCGGAGTCGGCCTCGGCGGTGGTCCCGGGATCGCTGGACCCGCACGCCGCCAACATCGCCACCAGCAACGGCCCGCACGCGGCCAGTGCCGCGTACCGGAAACCACGCCCTGAACGGCGGCCCACACGTCTGCCGTCGATCGGCATTCACTTCTCCTTTGGAGCTGGGTTGCTCGACGCCGGAGGGGTTCGCCGGCGTCTCGGTACACAGTCCACCAAAAGGGTTGTTATCCGGGCGTTAATGAGAATACACACATTCCGTTAACATGATCCTAAGTGGATCGGCGATGGCGACTCAGGCCCGCGCGGCGTCACCGCGGGGGAGGATCACCCGCACGGAAAGGCCCCCGTCCGGGCGGGGGATGGCCAGCGCGTCACCGCCGTGCGCCTGGGCGACCGCGCGCACGATGGACAGGCCCAGGCCGCTGCCCCGGGCCGAACCGACCCGGTCGGTGAGCCGGCGGAACGGCTCGAACAGCGCCGGCACCTCGTGCGGCGAGATCAGCGCGCCGGTGTTGGTCACGATGATCTCGGCCTGCCGGGCCTCCTCCAGCGTCTGCACCCACACGAAGCCGTACCGGTGGTTGTAGCGCACCGCGTTGTCGACCAGGTTGCGGATCAGCTGCTCCAGCAGGAGCGGGTCGCCGACCACCGTCGCGGCCGCGAGCTGAGCCTGCACCTGCACCTGCTGGTCCGCGGCCGCCTTCGCGGTGACGTCGAGGGCGTACTCCGCCAGCTGCGCCAGGTCGACCGGCCGCCGGTCGGTGACCGCGTCCTCGGCCCTGGCCAGGGTGAGCAGGGAGTCGATCAGCCGTTCGTGGCGCAGGTTGACCGCGAGCAGGTTCTCGCCGAGCCGCTGCAGCTGCGGTGTGCTGTCCGGGCGGGCCATCGCCACGTCGAGCAGGGTGCGGCTGAGCGCGATCGGGGTCTTCAGCTCGTGAGCGGCGTTGGCGATGAACCGGCCCTGCCCCGCGAACGCCTCGTCCAGCCGGTCGAGCATGCTGTCGAACGAGTCGGCCAGGCTCTTCACCTCGCTGTGCGGACCGGCCAACTCGATCCGCTTGTGCAGGGTGCGCCCGGCGATCCGGTGCGCCGTCTCGGTGATCGTGTTGAGCGGGCGCAGCAGGCGCCCCGACAGCCACCACGCCCCGGCCGTCGCCGCCAGACTGGCCCCCAGCAGCGTCAGCCCTCCCTTGAACAGGAGGTTTTCGCGCATCGAGTCCATGATGATCTTCCGGGAGACCTCGTCGGTGGCGATCGCGTCGGCCACCCAGAAATCCTCAGCCGGGCTGTACTTCTCGATCTTGCGGGAGAACACCACCGCCAGGCTGTAGTCCATGCTGTTCTGGACGAGGATCATCACGCCGCCGAGCACCACGCTGCCCGCCAGCAGGAACATCAGCCCGAACATGAGGGTATGGCGCACCCGCAGGCTGCCGTGCCAGGACGCCTTCACGGCGACCGGTGGCCCGTCGCGGCACCCGTCCCGACCAGCCGCGGCCCCAGCGCTCGCACCCGCGCCACCAGCTCCGCGAACACGAACGGCTTGCCCAGGCAGTCGTCGGCGCCGGCACCCAGCGCGGCGGCCCGGTCGGCCTCGGAGACGAAGACGGTGAGCATCAGCACCCGTACGCCGGTCCCGGCCGCGACGACCCGGCGGCAGAGCTCGTCGCCGTGCGCCCGGGGCAGGCCCAGGATCAGCACGTCGTGGCTTCCGGTGGCAAGTTCGGCCGGCACCTGCGCGCCGTCGTGGGCCACGTCCACGGCGAAGGACTCCTGCCGCAGGCCCTCGGCGATGGCCCCGGCCATCAGCTCCTCGTCGTCGACCACCAGCACGCGCACATGACCTCCCTCGCCGGACCGCTCCTGGCAAGTATCCGGAGGCCGCGTTAGCAGATGGTGAACGTTTTCGCTTACGGTCCGCTAACATCCGCGGCCGTCGTGCCCCGAACGCGGTTCTCCCGGCGCATCATCTGCTCCCGGCGGCGGTTGCCTGGTCCGAGCGTTGGGGCGGGGCGGCCGCGACCGCGTACCGTCGGAGAGAACGCTTCGTACCGAGGAAGCCATGGGGGAGTCGGGGCCGTGGACACCACGACACGTCAGAAGGCCGCTTGGCAGGCTTACATCGACGTCGCCTACGGGCTGCAGCGCGCCATCTGCGAAGGCGAGCGGTATGACGGCGAGGTCGACTGGGAATGGGCCGGCGTACGCGGCAGCCTGCACGACGACCGGCTCAGCGTGAGCAACGCGAGGCTGCTGGCCCTGCTCGACCAGGCCCAGGCGCACTGGCGGGACTGCCCCCTGGACAACGAGGTGCTCTCGGGTTACCTCAACGAGATCGCGGACGGGTTGCGCGAGCTCGCCGAGGACCAGGCCATCGAAGGCTGGTAGCCGCCGTCGGTCACGCCGGATCGGGGCTGGGCCGGCTCAGCGCCTGGATCACACCTGACAGGTGTTCCTTGAGCCGACCGGGGTCCGCGCCGGTCAGGGCCGGGGTGGCGAGCACGTCGCGCATCAGCCATACGCCGGCGATCACGGACAGGACCAGTTCCGCGCGCTCGCCGGCGTCCGGGCCGGTGAGCAGGCCGGTCAGTCGACGGCCGACGTGCCGGCCGATGGCCTCGCGCATGATCTCGGCGGCCCGGGGGTTGCCGGCCGAGCGCAGCATGAGCAGGTACGGGTTGAGCGGCTCGGACGCGGGGTCGGTGCGGGCCACCAGGGCGGCGGCGAGCTGCGCGGGCAGGGCGGCCGGGTCGGCGCCGACCACGGTGGGCGCGGCGAACGACCGGTCGACGGCTTCGGCGAACAGCTGCTCCTTGGAACCGAAGTAGCGGTTGACCAGCATGGCGGTGACTCCTGCGGCGGCCGCGACCTCGCGTACACCCGCGCCGTCGTAGCCGGCGCGGGTGAAGGCCTCGATCGCGGCGCGGAGGATCGCCTCGCGGGTGGCCGCGGCGTCGCGGCGGCGTGGCTGGTCGGTCACACTCATGTCTACCAGTGTAGACACCCTGCTCAAGATAGGTCTACAGTCGTAGACATACCTGATCCGGGCAAGTGAAAGGTGAGGATCATGGATCTGCAACTGGCAGGCAGGCGGGCACTGGTCACCGGCGGCAACTCCGGGCTGGGCGAGGCGATCGCGCGAAGGCTGGCCGCCGAGGGCGCCGCCGTGGTCGTGCACGGCCGCGACGAGGCGCGGGCCCGCAAGGTCGCCGACGTCATCCACGCCGAGGGCGGCCGGGCCGACATCGCGGTCGGCGACCTGGCCGACGACGCCGGAGCCGACGCCGTGGCCACGGCCGCGCTGTCCGATGGACCCGTCGACATCCTGGTCAACAACGCCGGTGTGTACGACCACCTCAGCTGGAGCCAGGCCACCCCGGCCGACTGGGCACGCCTGTACGACGTCAACGTCGTCTCCGGGGTGCGGATGATCCACCGGCTCGTCCCGGCGATGCGCGAGCGTGGCTGGGGACGTGTCATCCAGATCGGCGGCGGCCTGGCCGGGCAGCCCACCGCCGACCAGCCCCACTACGCGGCGACCCTCGCGGCACGGCACAACCTGGCGGTGTCGCTGGCCCGCGAGCTGTCCGGCAGCGGCGTCACCTCCAACGTCGTCGCCCCCGGCGCGATCATGGTCGACGGCGTACGCGAGCTGATGCTGCAGGTCGCGCCGGCCAGGGGCTGGACCGGCGACCTGGCCGAGATCGAGCGGGCGGCGGCGCGGGCCTGGGTGCCCAACGACACGGGCCGCTTCGGCCTGCCCGACGAGATCGCCTCCGCGGTGGCGTACCTGGCCAGCCCGCTGGCCGGGTACATCAGCGGCGCGAGCCTGCGCGTGGACGGCGGCACCATCCGCAACGTCCAGTGACCCGATCGGTGGCGCCGGGGCGGGTCACCGGGGCCGCGACGTCCGGATCGCGGCGATCAGTCCGGTGACCAGGTTCGCCCGCTGCGGCATCGCGTCGATCAGCAGGTATTCGTGGTCGGCGTGCGCGCCGCCGCCGACCGCGCCGAGCCCGTCGAGAGTGGGCACGCCCAGCGCGGCCGTGAAGTTGCCGTCGCTGCCCCCGCCGACGGACCTGCCTTCCACGCCTGGCATCAGCTGCTGGGCCAGCGCGAACAGCTCCGCCGAGGCCGACTCGGGCATCGGCGGCCGGTCGACGCCCCCGGTGACCGTGACCGTGGCACCGGGCAGCCGCGGGGTGAGCGCCGCGAACGCGGCCGTGACCCGGTCGGCCTCGGCCGGTGTCTCGACCCGTACGTCGACGACGATCCTCGCCTCGGCAGGCACGACGTTGTCGGTGGTGCCGGCCGAGGCGACGGTCGGGGTGACGGTCGTGCCCAGGTCGGGCCGGCCGATCGCCGCGATGGCGAGCACCTGGTGCGCGGCCTCGGTCAGGGCGTTGACACCCGACTCGGGTTCCAGCCCGGCGTGCGCGGCCCGGCCGGTGACCGTGACCTGGAACGTGCCGCAGCCCTTGCGGCCGGTCTTGAGGCCGCCGCCGTCGGCCGCGCCCTCGAGCACCAGCACCGCGCCGCAGGCCAGTGCCCGCTGCTCGATGAGGGCCCGGGAGCTGCCGGAGCCGACCTCCTCGTCAGCGCTCACCAGGATCTCCACCCCGGACCGGTCGGGCAGCGCCGCCACGCCGTGGACGGCCTGCACCAGGCCGCCGAGCATGTCGAAGACCCCGGGCCCGGTAGCGCGCCCGTCGCTGACCCGGAACGGACGCCGCCGCAGCGTGCCGAGCGGGAACACGGTGTCGTGGTGGCCGAGGATCAGCACGCGCGGCTCGCCGCCGCCGCTCCAGTGCACGTGCGGGCCCGCCGCGCTGTCGACGAGCACGGCCCGGCCGCCGAGCCGGTGCTCGATCACGGCGGCGAGCGTCTTGGCCGAGGCGGTCAGCGCCTCGTGGTCGCGCGACGGCGACTCCACCTCGACGAGCGTCCTGAGGTCGTCGATCATCGCGTCGAGGTCCACTCGGATGCTCCCTGCTCGCGTGCCGGCGGGCGACGGCGGTTCCGCCCTTGTCAGGCGGATACTGCCATCCGGTCGGCAGGCCGGGCCAGGAGGGCCGGGTGATCATGCGCAGCCGTCAGGAACCGTGCGGGTCGAGCGGGACAGAACGGGCCGAGATGCCGCCGTCCGTCAGTCGGGGATCCGGATCTGGTCGCCGGTGTTGGAGATGAACACCACCAGCAGCTTCGCCGGCTCGGTGGCACTGGTGTTCTCGGTGAGCACGTGGTGCGCGCCCGGCGGCTCGACCCAGTTCTGGCCCGCACTGTAGGTCTGCACCGGCTGGCCTTCGAGCTGGCTGCGCACCGCGCCGTTCAGGACGTACGCGTACACGAACGCCTCACCGTGGCGGTGCGGGACCGCGCGCGAGCCGGGCGGGAAGTCCACGATCGCCGAGGTGAACGTCTTGCCCGGCACGTTCGGCAACGCCTGCTCGACCAGGACCGTCACGGTCTCCTGCGGCGGTTCCTCCCGGGACACGGCGGCGACCGGCACCCGGTCCGCCGGACGTTGCGCCGTCGTCCAGCCGACGGCCCCGGCCGCCATGCCGACGGCGAGCACGACCCCGGAAACGCGCGTTCCGAACATGACTGATCCCCCTCAGCCCTCGATGAACCGGGCCGCTGGGCACACGCCGTCGTGCACGCCGGCCCAGTCGAATTGTCCTACCTCAGCCACCCGGTCATCTCGCGGAACAGGTAATCCAGGCCTGGCCGGCGTCCGCAACCCGTCCCGAACCGCCCGGTCAGGCCGCGCGGGCGAAGGCGGCCGGGTCCAGCAGCAGCACGGACGGGACGGCGGGATCGTGCAGACGCAGGTAGAACAGCCCGATCCCGGCGAGCCCGCACATCAGGCCCGGGGTGGACCCTTCGCGGGTGCCGCACGGCCACGGCCGGTCCGGGTGGTCGTGGTGCTCCCGGCCCGCCTCGGCGACGTCCCGCACGAGCGCCGTATGCGACGGCTCGCCGAGGATGTCGGCGGCGTGCAGCAGCACCTCGGCGTTGCCGCCGAGGCCGTGGCACAGCGAGTAGTTGCCGGTGCGGCCGGCCAGCGACGCGCTGAGCATCCCGCGGGTGGTGGCGATGCCCCGGACGGCTTCGTCGCGGCAGGTCCCGTCCCGGTAGAGCCGGTAGGCGCGCAGGCGCGACAGGGCGATGCCGGGCGCGCCGTGGCACCAGGTGCTGATGAACGGCGCCGTGCGGCGGTTCCCGCGTCGGGGGAGCTGACGCAGGTCGGGCCAGTTCTGGCGGACCGGATCGAACAGGTGCCGCTCGTAGGCGAAGGCGCGCTCGCCGGCACTGCGGTAGCGGGTTTCGCCGGTGCGGTGCGACAGTTCGAGCAGGGCCTGGCCGATCCCGGCCGTGCCGTGGGACATGCCCGCCAGCGGCGCGCCGGATCCTGGAACCCGACCGGCCCACCCGCGCCGCGGGCCGAGGGTTCGTCGCACGTGGTCAAGAGCCAGGACCGGGTGCTGTACAACCCGTACTGAGTCCGGGCTTGAGCGCGTGCGTGGCCGGGCCGCGCACGCGCTCCTAATCGGCCGGGTAGCCCAGCCGTTCGGCGAGGTCGCCGTACCTGGACCGGAAGGCCTTGCGGTGGCGCTCGTCGAAGTGGTTGCGCCAGTCCCCGGGCACGCCCTTGCGGTAGTGGTTCATCTCGTCGACCTCACCGGGCCGGCGAGCCGAGTCCGACAGCCGGGTGAACGTGTAGTGGTCCACCGCGAGCCGCGGAAACGAGCGCGGCAGCCGGTCCAGGGTGAACGCGGGCAGCGCCCGGCGCAGCCTGGCCTTGCCCGGCTCGGCCCGCAGCGCGCCGAGCCGCCACCGGGCCGCGGCGGTGCGGACCAGCTCGCCGACCACCTTCGGCGGCACCAGCAGCCGGTAGTGGTCGAAGATCTGCGTCCAGGCGGCGACCTGCTCGCTGATCTGGTCCTCCATGCGAAGTTCCAGGACCTCCGGCTGGCGGTAGTCCCAGGTGCTCATGTGGTCGAGGAAGTACCCGCTGAACTCGATCTCCTCCAGCAGGCCGTCCGGGACGTCCAGCTCCAGCAGCCGTCTGCGGTGGTCGATGAGCTCGTGCCAGGTCACCCCGAGCGCGTGCACGCCGTGGGTGTTGCGGTGGCTGAAGTAGCCCGACACGACGATGTCGCGCGGGTCGCGGATGACGTTGACGGTGCGCCGCTCCGGCAGGGTCTCGTAGTCCTGCTGCGCGATGTTGGTCAGCGACAGCAGGTCGACCCGTTCCTGCCGGACGAGTTCGGCCAGCGAGCCGTAGGGCGCCCACTGCTCCGGCGCGATGACGGTGAACATGTTCAAGCCGAGCAGGCCGCAGGCCTCCCGCAGGATGGCACGCGACCAGCTGGACGCCGCCTTGTGACGGCCGGAGTAGACGAGCAGCACGCGACCTCCAGAGCCGTCCGCGACGTACGCCGACAGCGCCGTCGGCCACCGGGCATCGAGGGTGATCGAGACGTAATCCTGCAACATTGTTAACAGACAGGCAAGCGACCGCAGCGGGTCCACATGAGACACATGCTGTGTCGCGGGAAGCCCTCGTCCGGTGGTCAGCGCAAACGTTGAAACTTCTGAAATCGCCCAAAACTCACAATATTGTGCGAAGGGGGTAAATGAGGCTTTGCGGCGAACAATCGCCGGACCGTGAGGAGAGACAGAGTGAAGAAACCTCGGCATGCTGCGCGGTGGGGGCTCATAGCCGGTCTGCTGGTCGCGGCGGTGCTCACGTCGGCGACTGTCTCGCCCGACCAGGCCGTGGAGGACGGCGGCCGCTCCGGTGGCCGTGGCGACGGCGGCGGTTACGGCCCGACCCCGCCACCGACGCCGCCACCTCCGGGCGCGCCGCCGCAGGAGGCCTGGGCGTGGACCCAGCTGATCCCGGGCGGGGCCCAGGTCAGGGTCGCCACCCCTGCGGCCACCTGCCCGATCCTGGTCGTCACCACCGGCGCCCAGGCGGTACGGCACCAGATGGTCCTCGAAAGCACCGTCGCCCTCTACCCGGCCACCGCCACGGTCTGCACCCGGCGGGTCGCCGCCACCGCCACCGCGGCCCGCATCGACGTGTCGACCAGCCCCGTCCCGGTCCGGCCGAACGCCAGCGGCACCGTACCGCTGCCGAACTGGACCCAGCCCGGCTCGCCGACCCGGCGCCCGGCGAACATCGCCCTGATCGGCGACACCGGCTGCCGCATCCCCGCGACCGGCACACCGCAGGCCTGCACGCCGCAGGGCTGGCCGTTCCAGCGCGTGGCGACCAGCGCCGCTGCCGAGCCGGTGCCGCCGAACCTGGTCGTGCACCTGGGCGACTACATCTACCGGTCCCGTCCCGGCCCGACGCCGTCGCCGTTCTGCGGCGGACCGGGCACCAGCCCGAGCATGCACACCTGGGGGTGCCTGGTCGCCGACTTCTTCCTGCCGGCGGCACGGCTGCTGGAGCAGGCGCCGTTCGTGTTCGTGCGCGGCAACCACGAGACCTGCGGGCGCTCGGGCGAGGTCTGGTTCCGCTACCTGGCTCCCACGCCGAGCCTGACGGCATGCGGCGCGCCGAACCCGGAGGACTTCAGCCGGCCGGTACGCATCGACGCGGGCACCCTGGGGCTGCTGCTGGTGGACACCTCCTGCGCCTCCGACGAGGCGAACCCGCCGTCCTGCGCCCTGGCCCAGCGGCCCGCCCGCTACACCGCGCAGTTCAATGAGGTGAACAACAGCCTCGTGCGGGACGGGGACAACTTCCTGCTCAGCCACACGCCCATCTGGGCGGTGCGCGGCGAGACCGCGGCCGGCAACCCGGTGTGGATCGACGAGATCCTGTCCGACGCGGTCGCGGCGACCAGCCTCGGCATCCTCGACCGGCGCATCGACCTGGTCCTGGCCGGCCACATCCACCTGTACCAGCTGCTCACCTTCGACGCGAGTGCGCAGTTCCACCGCCCGCCGGTGGTGACCGTCGGCGCGTCGGGCACCGAGCTGGACCCGAAGACGTGGCAGGACAGCGCCTTGATCGGCAAGCTCCTGGACGCTGTCGCCATCGGCGAGCTGATCACGGTGGACCGGTTCGGCTACGGCGTGCTGCGCGACACCGGCACGACGTGGAACCTGCGCTTCTTCAACCAGTTCGGCACCCGGGTGCCCGGCACGAACTGCAACCTCGTCGGCGCCAGGTTCCCGAACTGCGTGTGACGGCTTCAGCTCGGCTCGGGCCGCAGGCTCGGATTGTTGAGCACGTCGGCTGCCACCATGACGCGGCTGGGATCCCGGGGATGGACCCGGACGGGCACCACGATGCCCGGGCGGATGCGGTCCCAGCGCGTCCGGTGGTACGGCTGCCGTGCGGTCGCCGCGTACGGCGCCCGGCCCGGCACCTCGACGGTCATGGTCAACCGGAAGTAGCGCACGTCGTTGCTCTCCCACTGTGCGGTGGGTTTCACCTCGGTCACCAGGCCACGGCCGTCCACGCCGTGCGCCAGGATGGCGTTGCGCCCGTCGCGCCAGCGATTGACCAGGAAGAACACGACCATCAGGAATACGCCGACGCCCGCGAACGCGGGGCCGACCCACCATCGCTCGTCGTCGCGATCGAACACGACGAACGCGACGAGCCCGATGCCGACGAACATCAGGCAGAACGCGTACTGGCCGATGCGGCGAAGCAACCGGAACATCCATACACTGTCGCGGCCATCGGGCGGTCGGGCCAGAGGCTGGGGGAGTCGTCTTTCCGATGGTGGCGGGCGAACCGGTCGGCAGCGCCGGATCGCGGCCATTCGGCCCTGGTCGGGGACCTGCCGTCGGTACCGTGAGCACATGACGACGGTGACGGCGAACGATGTGCGGGTGCTGGCGCGGTCCCGGGACACCGATCCCGTCCTGGCCGTGGTCGACGGCGAGCTCGTGGTGATTCCCGAGGCCGAGGTCAGGGAACAGGACAGGGTGGTGTGCACCCAGCGGACGCTGGTCCACGAGCTGGGCATCGAGGTGAGCGACATCGAGGCGCAGCTGTTCGCCGGTCGTCTGACCGCTCTTCTCGCCGAGTGATGCCTGTCGTCACCGGACCGCGCGCGGCAGCGCGAGCAGCACCAGCAGTGCCCCGGTGGCCATGACGGCGAACACCATCGCCATCCCGAACGCCTCGGTGAGCGGGCCCACCACGACCGGCGCGGAGATCGCGCCGACCCGGGACAGGGCCGAGACCATCGACGCCGTACGCGCGGCCGGGATGCCGTGCCGCACCGAGAGCTGATCACCTGCCCCGAACAGCAGCGGGAACACCGGACCGGCGCCGATCCCCGCCACGGTGACCGCGACCAGCACCCAGCCGGCCGGCCCCTCGGCGACGGTGACGCCGAACCCGGCGAGCACCGCCAGAACCATCGTCACGCCGCTGCCGGCGGCCACCGTCCGTGCACCCCACCGCCGCTGGGCGGGGTCGAGGACCAGCCGGGACAGCACCAGGCCGGCGGCGAACAGCACCGGCGCGACCGCGGCCAGCTGCGGTGCGGCGTCCAGGCCCCGGCTGAGCAGCAGCCCGGTCCACTCCTGCCCGGGACTCTCCACATAGCTGGCCGCCAGCGCCGCCACGGCCAGCACCGGCAGCAGGTGCCGCAGCCGGATCGCCCGGCCCCGCTGTGCCGGCACGTCCGGCCGCTGCCGGGCGGGTGGGGGTGGCAGGCTGCCCGGCGTGACGTCGGCGCGTGGCCGCCACGACGTCGCCGCGACCTGCGCCGCGAGGACGACGGCCGCCACCACGCCGAGGTGGACCAGCACCGGGACGCCCAGGCCCACCGCCGCGGCGCCGAGCAGCCCCGCCCCGGTCAGCGACAGCGACCAGGTGGCGTGCATGCGGCCCATGAGCGGGCTGCCGAACTCCTGCTGCACCTTGACCGCGGCGGCGTTCATCGTCACGTCGTGCGCGCCGTCGAACAGGTTGGCCAGCAGCAGCGCGGCTGCCAGCAGGAACAGGTCGGGCGCCCAGACGACGGCGACGGCGAACAGGGCGTATCCCGCACCGGCGACCAGTGTCGCGCTCGACTCCCGCACGACCCGGGTCAGCGCCGGTGCGGTGAGCGAGCCGAGCAGGCCGCCCATGGCCGCCGCGAACAGCGCGGCCCCGAACTCGCTCTCGTCGGCGCCCACCCGGTCCGCGATCTCCGGGTAGCGCGTCAGCAGGCTGCCGTAGAGCACGCCGTTGACCGCGAACGCCGCCGCCGGCCGGGACCAGTCGGCCAGGCGGACCCTGCTGGCGGCGGTGCTTGGGGCGGAGGCCACGAGCTAAACTTATACGTATCAGAAAGCTCGGACAAGCTCAGTTATACGTATAAGAAGACACCCGCAGCTCAGAGAGTGATCACATGGGTACAGCTCCGCGGCCCCGGATGACCGACCTGGCCCGCGCCCTCGGCGTCAGCCAGGCCACCGTCAGCAACGCGTTCAACCGGCCCGACCAGCTGCGGCCCGAGCTGCGCGACCGGATCCTCGCCGCCGCGCGCGAAGCCGGATATCCCGGACCCGACCCGCTCGCCAACACCTTCCGCCGCGGGCGGACCGGAGCCGTCGGCTTCATCGTCCACGAGCCGCTGCAGTACCTGTTCGAGGACGCGACCGCCCGGCTGACCATGGCCGGAGTCGCCCGCGCCTGCGGCGAGCACGGCTCATCGCTGGTCCTCGTGCCGCGCACCGAACCCGGCCGGCCCGACATCGTCTCCTCGGCACTGGTCGACGGGTTCGTCGCGTTCTGCGACCCACTCGAACCGGAGCGCACCGAGCTGCTGCGCGCCCGCCGGCTGCCCGTCATCGGCCTCGACGCCCCGGTCGCCGAAGGCCGGCCGTACGTGGGCATCGACGACCGGGCCGCCGCCCGATCCGCGGCCGCCCACCTGGCCGCGCTCGGCCACCGGCACTACGGCGTCATCAGCTTCCCGCTGGCCCGCGGCTCCGCACCCGGGATCGCCCCGGAGGGCCTTGCCGCCCCGACCGACTACGTCGCCAACCGTGCCCGCCTGGCCGGCTACCGCGACGGCCTCGCATCCGCGCTCGACACCGGCGGATCGGCCGTCGTCGTCGCGGCCGCCGGAGTCGAGGAACGCCACGGCGCCGCCGCGGCCGCCGCGCTGCTCGGCCTGCCGCAGCGGCCCACGGCCATCCTGGCGATGGGCGACCGGCTCGCCCTCGGCGCGATCTCGGCCGCGATCGAGCACGGCCTGACCGTTCCCGGCGAGCTGTCCGTCGTCGGCTTCGACGACGTGCCCGACGCCGCCACCGCGCGGCCGGCGCTGACCACGGTGCGGCAGCCACACGACGAAAAGGGCGCCCAAGCCGTGCACCTGCTGTTCCGAGAAGAAGCGCCGGCCAGCCCGCTGCTGCTGCCGACCGAACTCGTCATCCGCGGCTCGACGGCGCCCCCCGCCTGACCGGTCACGGAGCCGGCGGCGCGCCGCGTCAGCCGCCGGTGTACTCCGGGTCGTCCGGCCCCTCCGCCGGTTCGATCGGGTGAGGGGTGCGTCCCCGCTGCTCGCGAATCTCGGCCTCGTCGTCCTCGCGGACGATTTCCGGCTCTTCGGGCGTCTGGCTCATCGCGGCCTCCTCGGTCGGGCAACGGCATGCGTACCCGCGACGCGCCGTTTTCACTCATCGGCATGGGTCACCGGCTGGACGGTGCGGCGGTGGATGGTCTTGTCCGGTGAGCGATGATCTCGGCCCGGCTCACCGGCTGGCGACCTACGGCAGTCTTGCGCCGGGAAAGCCGAACCGTCATCACCTGCACGGCCTTGACGGCCGGGTGCACACGCCAGACGGACCGGTCGAGGCGTGCATTTACGTTCTCAGGTTTGCCCGCCCGCCTGAGCGGTGAACCGGTAGGTGTCACCGGCCGGTCCGGCCCGGCGACCACCCACCATGGAAGGACCCCGTCATGGCGAAATTCTTGACCATCGGATACGGCGACGAGGCCGGATACGACCGTACCGCCGCCGAGCTGCGCGATCGGGCGCACGCCCAGGACGCCCGGCTGCGGGAGGCCGGCGCCGCATCGGGGATCGCCGGTTCGCCGGTACAGGTGCGAAACCATGACGCCACGGGGGTGGTCGTCGCCGAGGGCCCGTTCCTGTCGGCCGCACTTCCGGTCGCCGGGTTCGCCCTCATCGAGGCGGCCTCGCTGGACGAGGCGATCGAAGCCGTGTCCGGGACGCCGTGCGCGATCGCGCACGGAGTCGTCGAGGTGTGGCCACTGCACGATCAGGCACCGGCCGCCGGCCGATCGTGATCACGACGATGTGCCGAGCGGCCGTTCCGGCCGTTCGACCACCATGGAGGAATCGATGCGTTCCGCGCTGGCGCGGCGGCTGAGCCACGTCTACTGGATCGGTGGCAGCAGCGGGTCGGGCAAGACGACCATCGCCCGCTGCCTGGCCGGCCGCCATGGGCTCGGCGTCTACGACACCGACGCGGTCATGCCCGTCCATGCCCGCCGCATGCCGGCCGACACCGCCCCGTATCTGGGCAGGTTCGCCGCCATGGACATGGACGAACGGTGGGTCGACCGCACCCCGGACGAGATGCTCCAGACCTTCCACTGGTACCACGGCGAAGGCTTCGACGAGATCGTCACGGACCTGCTACAGCTGCCGACCAGCCGACCTGTCGTCGCCGAAGGTTTCCGGCTCCTGCCCGACCTCGTCAAACCGCTGTTGACCGATACGCGCCACGCGGTGTGGCTGCTGGCGACCCCGCCCTTCCGGCAGGCGGCATTCGACGCCCGCGGCGGCACGGCCTGGGGCTTCGTCGCCAAGACCCGCGACCCGCAGCGTGCATTGCGCAACGTGCTGCAGCGCGACGCCATGTTCACCGACCGCCTCGCCCGGCAGACCACCGACCTCGGACTGACCGCGCTGAGGGTGGACACCGGGACCCGCGAGAACGACCTCGCACATCGTGTCGCCGCGGAGTTCGGTCTCCACGTCTAACTTCCGTCGCGCGGCCTCGGCTCCACCGGTGCGGCGATGCCGAGCGCCACCAGCAGCCCGGCCCAGGTCTCCTCGACAAACGTATGGTGCGCGTCCAGAGCGGCGGCGACCGCCTGCGGGCCGGGAGCGAGTCCCGCCTGGGCGGCCCACTCCAGCACCTGCCGCAGCAGTTCGTCCGGCTGGCGGGTCAGGGGCGGTGCGCCGTACTCCTCGGCGGTGTGCTCGTGCAGGTAGGCGTGCCAGCGCCGCCCGCTCGGCGTCACGCCGACGACGTCCGCGCAGTCACTGTCCAACACGTACGCCGACAGCACCGGCGACGCCGTCTCGACAGCCAGGGCTGGCAAGGCCGCGCCGGCGGACGGACCGGCGCGCTGGTAGCTCACCTGCCACCAGCCGTTCCCCAGCGCCTGCGGCGACACCTCCGGCGGGCCGCAGTCCCGCAGCGCCGCGAACTCCGGCAGCGGCGACTGCGACCGGCCGACCAGGAAGCGCCCCCAGAAACCCACGCCCGCTCACCTTCACTGTGTCTAGATCCGGGTTCTGGCCTGCTCGATGTGGCGCACGATGGCGTGCGCACCGTGCGCGCCGGCGATGGCATGCGCCTCGTCGAGCGTCGCCAGCGCGTCCGCGCGACGGTCCTGGGCGGCGGCGATGTAGGCCAGCCCGATCATGTTGGAAGCCACGCCCGGCAGCGACCCCACCTCGCGGCGCAAGCGGGACGACTCCTCCAGCCGCTCGCGCGCCTCGTCCAGCCGTCCGGCGGCGTGCGCCACGATGCCCAGGTGCCGCAGCGCCTCCGCCCGGGTCGGCTTGTCGCCGGTCTGTGCGGCCAGCCGGCTGGACCGCTCGAAGTACGGCACCGCGGTCTCGTCGTCGCGCCGGATGAACTGGTGGACGCAACCGATCCAGAACAACGCCTCGGCCTCGCCGCGCATGTCGCCCAGCGCCCGGTACAGCTCGAACGCGCGCTGGAACAGCGGCAGCTCGGCCGGATCCTCGGCGGGCGGTGACCCGGCGTCGGCGGCCGCGCTCTGGAACCGCGCATGCAGGATCAGCCCACGCGCCAGTGCCGCATCGGCCTCGACCGCGTCCAAGCCCCGTTCGGCCTCGCCCAGCGCGCTGGTGTCCCCGCCGTACACCGTCCGCGCGTAGGCGTCTCTGGCCCGCTCGATCCGATCGTCGCTCATCGCCAAACCCCCGTCGAGATCCCCGACCATCCGCTGAATCCGGCAGTCTAATCGGGACACGCGGTCGCCGTCCGGTCCTCACCCGGCGTGGTCAGGCTTGGCCGAGCCGGTCCAACTCCTCGAAGATCGTCAACTGCAGTCCGGCCGGGCCCTCCAGGCGGGCGTTGAGCGAGTTCCAGGGTGTGCGCATCGGCTCCGCGATCACCTGCGCCCCGTTCCCGGCCAGCACGGCGGTCATGTCGGCCGCGTCGTCGACCTGCAACGCGACCCGGATGTGCCCGGCCACCCGGCGTCCCACCTCGACCTCGTCGACGTACGCGGCATGGGCCGGGTCGGCCAGCTCCAGCGTCGCACGCCCCGCGTCCAGAATGGTGACCCGCCCGCCCGGCGACGAGAACGCGCCCAACTCGCCCATGCCGAGCACGTCGCGGTAGAACCGCAGCGCCTCGTCGTAGTCGGGTGCCGTGACGACCAGCCGCAACTCGCTTACCACAGGTGAACTCCCTCGTGCGTTTCTCTCCACGGCAACCCGGCAGCGGGGGAACTTATGCCGCGACCGGCGTCAAATCTGCTCGCCGGACGGCTGTCACCGTGGCCGCGCGGCCGGCGGCCTCTTGTCCGCGCAGGTCGGGCCATCAGAGGTGACCACGACCGGAACGCCGAGCACCTCGCCGACGTCGCCGAGCCCGGTGTAGACCGGCGTGGCGGTGTTCAGCGTCTGGGTGAGCTTCTCCTGGTACGCGAGGTCGCCGCGCTCGCCCGGCACGATCCGGTCCAGCTGCCCATACGACAGGCACATCTTCAGGTCGTGCCGTTCGGCCGCGTCCAGATGGGTGACGGCGAGCGCGTCGACGCCGCCGCAGACCTCGACGGCGTAGCGGTGGGCGACGGCGTCGAAGTGCCCGGCCCGCCACGCGCCCTGCCACGGCCCGTGGCCGTTGTGCCGCTCCGGCAGCGCCGCCGTGAGCTGCGCGTCCTCGGTGACGAGCGGCCCGGCGCCGTGCCGGGTCGTGTAGGTGCGCACGACCCCGAGGCGCAGGGCGTCGTCGTCGCCGTGCTCGGCCAGCAGCGTCTCGGCGTTGTCGAAGGTGGTCGTGGACCAGGTGGTGTACGGGTGCCAGCCGCGCCACTCGTCCAGCAGCACACCCTGGGCTCCTTCGAACACGCACGGGCCGGCCAGCGCCTGCCGGGACGACGGGACGAGCCGGACGGCGGCCCCGAACCACCGGAACGCCTCGGCGACGGCGGCGACCGGCGGCGCGTCGAGCGGGCCGAGTTCTGCGGTCAGCGCGTCCCGGACCGCGCCCAGTTTGCGTTTCAGCGTGGCCGGGGACCCGGTGTCGCCCGCGCGTACGGCCAGGTCGGGGTGGGCGAGCGCGAACGCGGCGGTCTCGCCGACGCCCATACCGCAGGACCCGTGCCGGTCGTCGCCGCGCGCGGCCTCCCGGCGGCGGTTGGCGGCCCGGTGCCACGGTGTCGTCAGCAGTGCCCGCCGGTCGACGGTGAGCAGCTCGAACGGCGCCGGCACGCCCAGCTCGGCCAGGTGCCCGGCCTCGGCGGCCAGGGCGACGGGGTCGACCATCATGAACCGGGACAGGTGCGTGCGGACCCCGTGCAGGGTGCCGGACCCGAACTGGGCGAAGGTGTGGTGACGCCCGTCGGGCGTCACCACGTTGTGGGCGGCCTGCGCGCCCCCGTTGAACCGGATCACGGTGCTCACCGGCCGGGTCGCGCAGAGCCAGTCCACGATGGTGCCCTTGCCGGCGTCGCCGTAGCCGAGGTCGACGACGATGACGTGGCGGGGCGTGGTCACAGCCGGGTCACCGGCGCGGTCCGGTCGCCGAATCCCGCAGGCAGCGCGGAGCGCACCAGCGCGCCGCGGCTGCCGCCGAGCGGGGCGAGCGCCTTGCCGACGCTCGGGCCGGCCGACGACCCCGCGTCGGCGAGGTCGACCAGGCCGGAGTCCAGGTCGGTGGTGTCCTCGCCGAGGCCGACGGTGAGGGCGATGGTCTCGCAGACGGCGTCGAGGTCGTCGAGTTCGATGACGTTCTGGCCGAGCAGCTTGCGCCAGAACCCGAGGATCTCGGCGTCGCCGGTGTAGCTGGCCTGCGCGGGCATGATGAAGTACACGTCGTAGCTGCGCCGCAGCTCGGCGACGATCGCCTCGGTGCCGATCGGCTCGGCGATCGTGTCGCCGATGACGCGGCGCACCTCGGCGGGCTTGACCCGCGGGTACGCCATCTCGTCGCCGATGATGAACAGGTAACCGCGCCGACCACGCGCCACCGCGTCGAGGGCGGTGTGCCGGGCCATGAAGTACATGGCGAGTTCGTAGGACTCGGTGCGCTGGCCGCCTCCGCCGCCTTCGAGCAGGATCCGGCCGAGGTCGTCGTCGGTGCGGTTGTCGGACTCGAACTGCCCGATCTGCAGCGGCGCCCGGTCGCAGGTGGCGTCACCGATCGCGCCGAACAGGATCTGCGGGTCGGTGCAGTAGCCCTTGCGGATCAGCAGGCCGAACAGTTCCGGCAGTTTCGTCTGCAGCACGCGCGGCACCGAGCCCATCGACCCGGTGACGTCGAACAGGATCGCGATCGGTGTCGACTGCGGGTGCTGGTCGCTGTCGCGGCTTTCGCGGACCCTGACGCCGTGCGGGTTGAGGGCGTCGTGCACGGTGCGCGCGCCGGAGTCGCTGTAGGCGAAGGCGCTGGCGCCGGTCGCCGCGCGGTAGCCGGCCGCGGCGGCGTAGACGTCGGTGGACCATCGTCCGCTTCCCATGTTCTGCTCCTTAGAGGGTGAAGGGCCGGAAGGTGCGGGGCCCGTAGCGGGCTTCGAGCAGCTCGTCCAGTTCGGCGAGCAGCCGCCACGCGTCGTGCGGGCGTGCGTTCGGGTGGGGCAGGGTGCAGCCGTGGGCGAACCGGGCCAGGGCCGGCGGTGTCCGGTCGCCCATGAGCCAGGTCATGCACCGGGTGGCGAGGTGGATGTCGGTCGCCGCACTGGCGGGGCGCTTGCCGGTGACCTCGGGCGGGTAGAGATCGTGGTATCCGCGGGCGAGCGCCGGGACCGTCTGGCCGGGTTCGGTGACGCTGTAGCACCAGTCGACGAGGGCGAGGCCGTGCTCGCCCGGGTGGATCAGCACGTGGTCGGGGACGATCGCGCCGTGGACGACACCGGCGCGGTGGGCGTAGCCGACCGCGACCAGCAGCCGCCGCCACATCCAGGCGGCGTCGCGCGGGTCGACGCCGTCGGGGTAGGACTGCTTGACGCGGGCCAGGCTCACGAATCCGTCCTGGTGGGCGAGGATCGTGGCGGTGCGCCGGCCGCCGCCGGCGGGGTCGCGGTGGGTGAACGAGTCGATCAGCCGGGGCGCGTAGGCGCTGTGGCGTGCCTCGCCCTGGCTGCGCAGCAGGGTCAGGGCGCGTACCTCCCGGCGCATCAGGTCGCTGTCGGCAGGATGGCGGGGCAGCTTCAGCAGGGCCGTGCCGCCGTCGACGGCGTACAGGTCGGCGAGGTCACCCGCGTGCGCCAGCGGCCCGACGCGGTAGGAGCCGCGGGGCGTGACCATGGTCGTGCCGTCGCGGTGCGCGGCCCACAGATTCGCCAGCCGGGCGAACGCGTGCGTCGCGGTCGCGGCGCGGCCGGCCGGTGCGGTGTCGGGGTGCAAAACCTTGGCGAGCGTTCGGTACGCGTGCCCGCCGTCGCCGGTGAACAGGTCACCGGGGGAGCGGGCGGCCATCACCCTCGTGACCGCGTCGTCGAAGCCGCTCATCGCCGCTCCTCCGCCGAGGGCCGCAGCAGCGCCGGGTGCAGGATGCGGGCGTCGCCCGCGCGGAACAGCTTGGACCGGGGGCCGCCGCGCTCGCCGCCGCGCTGGGTCGTCGCACCGGTGTCCTCGATGAAGCCGGGCACGGACAGCACCTTGCGGTGGAAGTTGCCCGCGTGCGGCTCCTCACCCCACACGGCCGTGTAGACGCCGCGCAGCTGCGCGATCGTGAACTCCTCACCGACGAACGCGGTCGCCAGCGGCGTGTACTCGATTTTGGCGCGGGCGCGTTCGAGACCGGCGGCGAGGATGGTGTCGTGGTCGAACGCGAGGCCGGTGGCGGCGGCGACCGGCACCCAGCGGGCCGCGGCGGCGTCACCGCCGACGGTCGGCTCGGGCAGGCGCGGCGCGAAGGCGAGGTAGGCCACCGACATCACCCGCATGCGCGGGTCGCGGCCCGGATCGCCGAACGTGGCGAGCTGTTCCAGGTGTACGCGGGGAAGGATGCCGGTCTCCTCGGCGAGTTCGCGCAGCGCCGCCTCGTCGAGCGTCTCCTCGCGGACGAAACCGCCCGGCAGGGCGAGCCGGCCGGCGTGGGGCTGCTCGCCGCGCTCCACCAGCAGCACGTGCAGCACACCGTCGCGGATGGTCAGCGTGACGACGTCGACCGTGACCGCGACGGCCGGGTAGGCCCGTGGGTCGTAGCCGTCGAGGAACTCGCGCTCGGTGACCATCGCATTGTCCTTCTCGATCAGAGATTAACTCGAACTGAGAAGAACTGTAGGACCCGGTCTGTCGACTGTCAACAGCGCTCTGGCCCTGCACGTCAGGCGTTCGTTCCCGCCGGAGGTCGCGCCTCCGCTCACGCGCCGGCGGCGCGGCGTAACGTGTTCATTTCACTACCTTGCGTAGCGGATCTCTAGCCTGCTCCTGTGACGACAGCGAACACGGCGACGGATCGGCAGCAGGCCGACGCGGCTGGCTTCCAGGTCGTCTGCGCCGACGACGATGTCGCCGAGATCGCCGAGGGCGTGCTGGACAGCCTGGCCGCGGCGGCAGAAGCGGACCGGTTGCACGCCGTGCGGCCGGCAGGTCACGGCGCATGGGCGGTGACGTGTCCCGACGGCAGCGTCCTGCGGGTATCGGTCGGACGTCCCGCACGCCGACGGGCCTACCCGCCCGGCACCCTGCTGCTCGGCCTGCCCATCGCCCGCAGGATGCGGGGCCTCAAGGGATGGACCATCGGACACTGCGAGGCGGCGGCGCCCGGCGAGCGACCGCCCTATCACCTCATCGTCGGCCTGCACGCCGACACCCGCGCGGACCTGGAGGCGATCCTGGACAGCCCCGAAGGCCGGGCAGCGGTCGAGGATGTGCCGAACTTCGCCACCGGGGGCGTCACGTTCCTCTACAACAAGGACCAGCACGTGGAGACCATTCCCGTCGCGGTGTGACGGCGCGGACGGCCGCAGCGGCCCGGTCCGCTGTGGCTGTCGCGTCGCCGACGCCACGAGCACGAACCGCGCCGCAGCGGCGAAGGTGTAGCCGGCGATCGTCACCACGGAGGCCGCCGTGCCCGCGCGTCCCCGCACCCGCCCGGTTCCGGTGAGACCTGCTCGCCGTGCCGACCGGCGGCCGACACGCCCGGGCGCCTTCCCACCACGGACGGAGCAGCATGGTCACTGCCAACCCCAGCGCCGCCAAACTCGCCGTTCTCATCGACGCCGACAACGCGCAGGCCGCGATCGTCGAGGCGTTGTTGGCCGAGGTCGCCAAGTACGGCACCGCGCATGTCAAACGCGCCTACGGGGACTGGACCGGCCCGAGCCTGAAGGGCTGGAAAGAGCGGCTGCTCGCTCAGTCGATCCAGCCGATACAGCAGTTCGCCTACACCAACGGCAGGAACGCCACCGACGCCGCGATGATCATCGATGCGATGGACCTGCTGTACACGGGGCGGCTGGACGGATTCTGCATAGTTTCCAGCGACAGCGACTTCACCCGCCTGGCCGCGCGCATCCGCGAATCCGGCCGCACCGTGTACGGCTTCGGCGAGCGCAAGACACCGAAACCGTTCGTCGCGGCCTGCGACAAGTTCATCTACACCGAGAATCTCACCTACCCCCAGCTCCCGGCCGTCCGAGCCGACGCGGTGCCCAAACCCCGTCCGGTGGCTCCGTCGATGCAGCTCGCGGACGACACGGTGCTGACCGACCAGCTGCGCAACGCGATCGAAGCAGCCTCCGACGACGACGGCTGGGCCGACCTCGCCAGCGTCGGCCACATCATCACCAAACAACGCCCGGACTTCGACTCCCGCAACTACGGCTACGCCAAACTCAGCGCGCTGATGGCCGCGACGAGCCTGTTCGAAGTGGAGCGCCGCCATCCCGGCGAAGGAAAACCCGCGGTTGTCTACACCCGGGACAAGCAACGCCGGCCCGCCGTCTAGTGTCGACGGCAGGCATGCCTTGCCGACAAACGCCAGGTCACCCGGCCGAACGCACAGCGTCATCTCCGGCGGGTGCCCGAGCGTGCCGGTTCGCAGGTCGGCGGTCGTGTAGAGGCGGAAGCCGCCGTCCGGGAAGACGTGGGGGATGACCGGCTGGCCGACCCTCCCGGCGCGGATCGCAGACCACTGGTCGGGAGACTGGCACCCAGGCTCGGCAGGAAGTTTGATCGCTGCCGATACCCTGCGGGGGTGATCGTGCGGGTGCTCCACCGGCTGGTGGTGATCGCTGCCGTCGTGGCGGCGACACTGCTGGCGTGCGCGTTCATGGGCACCGTGCACGGGCTGGACCCGGGTGGAAATCACCTGCAGGTTCCGGTGATTCTCGCGCTCTCGCTGGTGCCGATGGCGGTCGCGATCCTGCTGGGATGCGATGAGGGCGGCCGCTTCCTGCTGGCGGGCGTGGCCTGGGTGGTGGTGTTCTTCGCGCAGGTCATGATGATGCTGACCGTCTCGGCCGCGTTGCTGGTGGAACGTGGCGAGCCGGTCACCGCGACGGTGACGCGAGAACTGGGCCGCGACGGTGACCGCGACCAGTGGGGGGACTACCTCTACCGGATCGCCGATCCGGCGGGAACGCCGCTGGCCGGCGTGTTGCGTACCCCGAACCAGCACGACGTGGGCGGCGAGGTCGAGGTGCTGGCCGATCCCGCTGGATGGGCGCACCCGCGGGAAGCCGCCACCATCGAACCCCATACCGACGTGGCGATGCTGATCGTGCTCGGTGTCGTCTTCGCGGGCCCGGGTGTCCTGCTGTACCTGCTGTCCTGCCTCCCGCGGCACCGGCCGCAGGACAGATCCGGCGAGTGGTACCACGACGCCGCCGATGCGGTGATCCGGCGGGTCTCATGAGGTCTGCCGCCGTCGCCCAGGCCGAGAACGTCAGGCACCCGACGGTGGGCGCGGCCATCGTCTCTCCGTTGCCGGCCGCCCGCTGACCGGTCGATGGCGTGGTGAAGATCCGCTGGCTACGCTGCGCTGGTGTTGTCTGTGGATGGTCAGTCCAACGAGCGGCTCGTGCTCGACGGGGAGTGGTTCGAGAAGCTGCACGGCGGACAGTCGAAGACCCGCGTGCCGGCGTCGTCGTTCCGGAGCGCGACGTGGCAGGACATCGACCGCCGGGTACGCCTGTTCAGCAGTGAACGCGAGCAGCTGGTCTCGGTGATGCTGTCGTTCGAGGGCGGCCCGTTCGTCGGCTTCGTCGCGCCGGCCGACAAGCGCCCGCAACTCGAAGCCGTCGTCGCGGGCCTCGAAGCCGCCCGCACGGCGGCCTGAGCGGCGCGGACATTAGCGTCCCAGACGCCGAATGCGTCACTGCTTTGTGACAAGCCCAACGCCGGACAGCGTCCGGGCAGGCGCGATCGCAGGTCAGCCGCCCGGATGGTGAGCTCGGGCGGTTTCCGGCCCCAGGTGGGGGGTATCGGCGGGTTGTAGCCGCGAACCCGCGGCCAGCCTTGGAGGTGACCACCATGGGTATCGGCGCAAGCATCTTCCTCATCGTGCTCGGCGCGATCTTCACGTTCGCGCTCGATTTCGACATCGCCGGCATCGACATCGACGTGATCGGCTGGATCTTCATGATCGGCGGCGTGCTCGGCCTGCTGTTCACCGCCCTGATCTGGGGACCGCGCAACCGTGCCCGGACCGTCAGCGCGCCGGCCGAGTACCGCCGGGTCGAGGAGCACACCGAGATCTGACAGGCCGGCGGCGCCCCGCCGACCACTGTCCGCGGGGTGCCGCCGTTCTGCGAGGAAGCCGTTCGGCGCGTCGAGGCGATCGCCGACCACCCCGGAGGACCCCGATGACCGGCACGGCAACGTCGTCGTGGCAGGCAGGAACCCTGCTGGAGGACCGCTACCTGCTCACCGAACCCGCCGGACGCGGCGGCAGCGCCACCGTCTGGCACGCCCGCGACGAGCGACTGGGCCGGATGGTCGCCGTCAAACTCCTCAGAACCGAACTGCTCGACGACGAGGCCGCGCTGAACCGCCTCCAGGTCGAAGCCCAGGCGCTGGCCAGGCTGCGCCACCCGAACCTCGCCGACGTCTACGACTACGCCCTGGTCCGGCACGGCAGCCAACTGAGCGCCGCGTACCTGGTCATGGAACTCATCGACGGCGCCCCCCTCACCCGGTTGCTGGCCGACCACGCCGACCTGCCCTGGCAGCAGGCCGCGCGGATCGGGGCGCAGACCGCCGACGGGCTGGCCGCCGCACACGCCCGCGGCATCGTCCACCGCGACATCGCCCCCGGCAACATCCTGCTCACCGCGTACGGCGTGAAGCTCATCGACTTCGAGCTGTGCGCCCCGCCCGGCAGCGCCGAGTACGACCCCGACGGCCAGCTCATCGGCACCCCCGCCTACGTGTCACCCGAACGCCTCGACGGCCGGCCCGTGCAACCCGCCGCCGACGTGTACGCCCTCGGGGTGCTGCTGTACCGGATGCTCGCCGGCCGCCTGCCCTGGCGGGCCGACAGCGCCGTCGCGCTGATGACCGCACCGCGGCTGCGCCCGCCCGCTCCGCTGCCGCCGGTGCCGGGCCTCCCGGCGCCGCTCGCGGCGCTGGTCACCGCCTGCCTGGCCGAGCAGCCGCAGCAGCGGCCGACCGCCGCCGAACTCGCCGACACGCTGCGGACCCACACGCCCGAGCAGATCCCGGCCCTCGTACCCGCCGCCTCGCAAGGCGACGACGCACCCACGCACATCCTGCCCTGGCGGCCGACCGACCCCCGCCGGCGCCGCCGACACCTGGCCGCCGCGGTGGCCGCGGCAGCGCTCGCCGCCGCGGGCGCTGGCTGGGTGATGAGTACCCGGGCCGATGCGCCGCAGGTCGGCCCCGCGCCGTCGCCGCAGGCGGGCGCCGCCGACTGCACGGCGGTGTACCGGCTGCTGTCCGTAGGCCGAGGCCGTTACCGCGCGGGCCTCACCGTCACCAACACCGCCGACACTCCGGTCAGCGGGCCTGTCGCGTTCGCCGTCCCGGCCAAGCAGCGCATCGACGCCGCCCACGGCTGGACGCAGCACGACGGCACCGCCACCAACGACACCGTCCGGGCACTGGACGCCGGCAAGTCGACCACGATGACCGTCAGCGGCACGTACACCGGCGCCCACGCGCTGCCCACCACGTTCACGCTGGCCGGCCGTTCCTGCACGCCGACCCTGCTGAGCATGTCGGGCAGCCTGCTGCCGCTGCCGACGACCGGCGGCGCCACGGTGGCGACAGACCCCCGTCCGGGCATCCGGACAGCACCGCCCAGTGGCCGGGCCGACGATCCGGCCCCACCGGCGTCGGCGTCACCGCCACCGCAGGTCTCCCCGTCGGCCGTCCAGCCGTCGTCGAGCCCGACCAGCCAAGACAACGGCAACGGCCGGGCCATGGCCTCCGCGCAGGTCGAAAGCCGCTGAGGCGACAGCGTCAGTGCACTGCTGAGTCCTGCGGCCGCGCACGCGGGCAGCGGGCAGCGGACATGCCCGTCCGCCGACGGGAGCGGCTGTCTATGGGCCTGGGCGGGACCTTACGCCGACAACCACAGCGTGCAATGCGCCTGGTTCAACTCCGACGGCAACCGGGGTGACGACTGCATCTACGAGGAGAACCCCGGTGGCATGCGCAACCAGGCCTCGTCCCTGATGAACGGCACGGCGCGCGGCAACCGGTGAGAGGCGGTGGCACCACGTCAGGTGCCACCGCCTGCCGGCAGTTCGGAACGCGGACTTGCCACGTACGCGGGAACAACGCGGGTCAGTGGAAGTGGATGGTCTGTGTGCCGTGGTCGCCGATCTGCACTCCTTGTGCATGTGATGCGTCGACGTTGAACTTGGCGGCCTTCCGGAGGAGGTTGAGCAACTCCTGCGCCGCCTGATGTGTCGGATCGTCGACACCGGTTCTGGTGAGTTCCGCGACGAGGGTCGCATGCTGCTCCTTGGCGGGATCCGTGGCCTGTTCAACCAGGCTCTGGCCCGCCTCCTCGGCAGTTCCGCCGCGACGCAGTAGCCCCACCACGAGTCCCTTGAGCTTCTGCAGCGTCTCGGTGACGAGCGTCGTGGCCGCGCCGCTCAATCCGGCCTTCGTGCCCTCCACCAGCGCCGATACCACGAGTGATACCACCGGATCCATGACTACCCACCTTCCGCCGCCTGGGTCGCGGGTTCCACACTAGAACCTTGCGAATACAGCGGTGTCGATCAAGGAGGATGGAGTGGAGGCCGAGCGTACCGGTGCCGACGTGACCACCTCCGGCACGCAGGGACAGCAGATCGGCTCGAACAACACCCAATTCATCATTTACCACGGTCCGGCTGAGGCGAAGGACAGCGACGGGCGTGAGCACACGAGCAGCGTCCTTGCCGAGCTGCTGCTGCCAGCCGAGCGGGAGGCGCTGCACAGACACCTCGACCTCCTTGACCCGCCGCCGACCGCCGTGGATCTGGATCGGATCCTGGACCGGACGTTCGACGGACTCGTGCCGCTCAACCTCGACCCCGCCGTCGGCGCCACTGCCTTGAGCGAGTCGCTCGAGGCCATGGCGTTCGACGAGGGCATGCCGCCGCTGCTCGTGTTCGTCGCGTGCCTCGCCCGGGAGCGCCGCGGTGCCGGCTCCGTGGTGTACCCGTGGATCCGCCAGGTGGCGCGGCGGCTGAGGATCCCTGCCGACCGGGTCCGCACTCTGCTCACACCCGTGCCGCCGGCCGATCCTTCGGCACGCCCGGCCCGACTGCTCATCCGGGTCGATCCGCACCCGCTGGACGACCAGCTGTACCGGCTGCATGCGTGGTGGTCGTGGCAGGACGGCGGGACGACGCCGTATCCCGTCAACGGTGTGCTGGGTCCCGACGACGTTCGCCCACGGGGCGAGGAGCTCCTTCGGCGGCTGTCGGCGATGCTCGTCGACTCCGGTCCGGTCATGGTGACCGTGGAGTTCCTGCTGCCCTGGTCGCTGCTTGACCAGCCGGTGGAGAGCTGGTCGGTCGGGGCCGGTCCGTACGAGCCGCTGGGGCTGGTCCATCCGGTCGTGGTCCGCTCGCTGGACAGGCTGGCCGATGCGCATGCTCACCCGCAGTGGTGGGCACGATGGCATCGGCTGCGCGCCGGTGGTGTGTCGCATCGTGAGATGGCCGACTGGGTCGACTGGCCGCAGCCGGTGCCCCACGACGAGTGGGCGACGCACCTGGCCGGCCTGCTGCTGCGGGAGGAACTGGTGTGCCTCGGACTCGCGCAGCCCTACCAGGTGGGCGGGCGCGACAGGCCGGACGCGCTGGTGCTGGCGGTACGGGCGGGACTGCCGGCGGTGCTGTGGGCACGTGCTCCCCACGCCCTCACCGGACTGCAGGCTGTGGTGACCGACCTGTGTTCGGCCGACGCCTTGAACGAGCTGCCCGCCGTCGTACGCCGACTGCGGATCGAAGCGGTCGCCAGCGGCCGGTCGGTGACCGAGTTCGTGTTGATGTGGGACGACCCATCCGGGCTCCCCGAACCGCCATCCATGCTGATCGCCCCCTACGCACGCGAGGAGTGACCGTGGCCGACAACGTACGAGCCGAACCGCCGGCCTGGTGGATCTTCGACGGCGGCGGGCGGCCGCATGACCGTATCGAGCAGCTGCCTGCGCCTCCGCCGTGGCGGAAATTCGACGGCGACGGCGACCAGTTGGTGGACGCCACGATCCCGCGTCACATCGGTGCGAACGCCGGTGCGGCGTTGCGTCCGGACCGCCATACGGTCGATCTCGTCAACGCGGCGATCTACCTGCGTCGGCCTCTTTTCGTGTCCGGGGCACCGGGCACCGGCAAGTCCACCCTGGCGTACAGCATCGCTCACGAGCTCGGCCTCGGCGCGGTCCTGCACTGGCCGATCACGAGCCGGTCGACGCTGCTCGAAGGCCTGTACCTCTACGACGCGATCGGGCGGATGCAGGAGCGCAACGACAACGGCACGGTGTCCAACGTCGGAGACTACATCCGTCTCGGTCCGCTGGGCACCGCACTGCTCGATGCTGACCGACCGCGGGTCCTGCTCATCGACGAGATCGACAAGTGTGACGTGGACCTGCCCAACGACCTGCTTCATGTATTCGAGGAGGGCACGTTCGTCGTTCCCGAGCTGGAGCGTTTGCCGGACGACCCTGCCGGGGTCGAGGTGTTCACGGCGGATCCGGGTCGGCGCCATCGCGTGGTCAACGGCCGCGTCCGCTGCCAGGCTTTCCCGATCGTGGTGATGACCAGCAACCGCGAGCGCGAATTTCCGGCGGCGTTCCAGCGTCGGTGCCTGCGGCTGCATCTGGACGCGCCGGACGGCGCCAAGTTGACCGCGATCGTGGCCGCTCACCTCGGCCAGGTCGACGACGTGACTCGTGCGCGGATCGAGGCTTTCCTGGGCCTGCACGCCGACGGCCGTGACCGGGCCATCGACCAGTTGCTCAACCTGCTGTTCCTGGCCCGGTCCGGCCGGGACGTCACCGAGGACGTGCTGCAGCGGCTGGTCGCGCCGCTGGCGGACGAGTCGCAGTGACCGACGCCGGCGCGGGGCTCGCCCGCGTGATCACCGGTCTTGAGCGGTTCCGCGCCGAGGAGATCGCGGACGCGTTGTGGCTGGCCGCCCACGTGTCTGCCGGGCCGGACCGCGCCACGGCGCTCAGGCCGCCGAAAGATACGCGATCGGATAAGCTGCCGATGCCGGCGCCGGGCGCCGAGTCGTCCCTCGGCGCGTCGCTGCCGGGCCCATCGGAGCTGCAGGTGCTACCGGTTCATGCCGACGTCGGCGCTGCTGCCGGGTCGCCGGTCCGGGCTTCGGCGCTGCGCGCGGTGAGCACCTGGTCCGGCCCGGCCCAGCTGCCGCTCATGCGGGCGCTGCGGCCGTGGCGGCGCACCTCCATCGCGGCTAGGCGGCACGAACTCGACGAGGATGCGACCGCGTCTTTCAGCGCCGACGTCGGGCGGCTGGTGCCGGTGATGCGCCCCAGCCGCGAACAGCGGTTCGACCTGGCGCTGGTCGTCGATATCAGCCAGTCCATGCAGTTGTGGCGTGACGGCGCGCAGGAGCTGCGGCGCACCTTTGAGCGGCTGGGAGCCTTCCGGTCTATCCAGCTGTACGCGTTCGACGCCGACACCGGCTGGGTGGGTCCACAGCGGCTGCGGCACGCCCCGACCGCAGGCCGGTCGCAGCGTCCGGCAGTGCTCTGGAACCCGGCCAGGCCGCGCCTTGTCGTCATGTACACCGATGGCATCGGGGCCGCCTGGCACAACGATGCGGTGGCGATGCTGGCGCAATGGCGTCGCGGCGGTCCGGTCGCCGTCGTTCACGCGTTGCCGCATCGGTTGTGGGAGCGGACCCGCCTGGCCGCCGTGCCGGTCTGGTGGAGCCCGGCGGGGCATGCCGACGGCGGCCTGCACGGTGAGCTGCGCGGCGGAGCCAGGGCTGTTCCGCGCGACGGTATCCGGTTCCTCAGCGTGCCGTTGCTGGAGTTTCGCCCGGACTGGCTGGCGGCCTGGAGCAAGGCGATCGCTGAAGGCCAGCCCAGGGTGCCCGGCGCTGCGGTGAACCTCACGGCGTCTGCGCCACGCCAGACTGGCGGCGGTGAGGTGGGCGCACGAGTCAGAGCGTTTCGCGTATGGGCGACTGACGCGGCGTTCGCGCTGGCAGGTCACCTGTCGGCCGCGCCGCTGACCGTGCCGATCATGCAGCACGTGCAGCGCTCTCTGCTGCCCTCATCGGGCCCGGCAGACCTCGCCGAAGTCTTCCTGTCCGGGCTGCTGACCCGTGTCGCGGGCGCTTCGGGTGTGGCCGCCCGCAATGCCGTGGCGTACGACTTCGCACCTGGCGTCCGGGACCTGCTGCGTCGGACAGCGAGCCGGCCTGATCTGCATGACGTGCTCATGACGCTCGCCGCCGCTCCCGGCGACCTGGCGGCGCCGTTCGGGCAGATTCTGGACTACCGGTTGCTCTTCCCGAGTGAGGCCGGCACCGCTGCCCTGGACCAGGCGAGCCGGCCGTTCGCGGTCATCGCCGCCGATGCGTTGCGGGCCCTGGGTGGTGAGTTCGCCGTGGCCGCGGAACGCATCGCGCCGCGCGCGCCGGCCGCTGACTCTGATGTCCGAGCCGCATCGCACACCACTGCCTCGTCGCCTGCGGCGACCGCGGCCGAACGGCACGGTTCCTCGTCCGCGCACGGAGGCGTTGCCGTGGCTGAAGCCAGGGCCTCCTACAAACGGTTCAAAGGCTTACGGGACCGTGGGCAGGTCGACTGGCCTGTGCAGAACCTGCCGGCTCGAAACTTCTCGTTCACCGGCCGCCGTGCCGCTCTGGCCCGCATCCGTGCGGCGTTCGAGCAGCGCGCACACACGACGGTGGTGTTGCACGGCATCCGGGGCTCCGGCAAGACCCAGATCGCCGCCGAGTTCGCGCATCGGTATGCGGAGAACTACCCCATTGTGTGGTGGGTCCGTTGCGGCCACGTCGATCAGGCGCGGGTCGGTATGATCGATCTCGCGGAACGACTCGGACTGCTCGACGACAGCCGTGTCGACGGTTCCCTGGCCGAGCTGCGGCTGTACCTGAGCGCAAGCGACGTGCCGTACCTGCTGATCTTCGACGACGTGGACAGCGAGCAGGAGCGGACCATTCGCGAGCTGTTGCCGTCCGAAGGCGGCCACGTCATCCTCACCACCACCGACCGTGAGCTGTCCTACGACGCCACGATGCTCGAGGTCGAGGTGCTCGACTTCGCGCCGGACGAGGCCAGCGAGTTCCTCTCACGACGGCTGCCGGGCATCACCGACGGCCAGTTGGCCGACTTCATCGAGCTGGCCGGCCGGCTGCCCCAGGCGCTGGACATCGCGGCGTTGATCGACCCGGCCGTGCTGCACACCCAGTACGCGCCGTCCGACCCGGTGGTCAGCGCGCTGGACATCGCGCGGGCCGAGTTGAGCCCGGAGCACCGCGACGTCTGCGACCTGTTCGCCTGGTTCGGCTCCGCGCCGGTGCCGATCGCGCTGCTGCAGCGGGCCGGGGCGGTGCTGCCATCGCCCCTGGCCATGATCCTGCGCAACCGGATCGAGTTGCGCCGGGCGCTGCGTGCCCTGGCCAACTCCGGCTTGATCCGGTTGACCGAGCACCAGGTCGAAATGACGCGACTCGCCAGGCAGGCGCTTCGGGCGGTCCTGCCGGCCGATGCCGACGCGCGGGCCCGCCACCACGTGCACGAGATCCTGGCCCGAGCGGCGCTGGGTTCACCGGGAACGTTGACACAGGGGGAGCTCGCTGCCATCAGCAGCCACGTTCAGCCCGCGAGGCTCGTCGAGTCGGTCAACTCGGACGCACAACGGCTGATCGCCCACGTGATCAGGCACCGGTCGCTGACCGGGGACCTGACCGGCGCCGCGGACCTGGCGAGTCAGGCCGTGAACGTGTGGCAGCGACCCGAGTTCCTCGGCCCCGACCACGAACTGGTGCTGTCCGTCCAGGCGGAGCTTGCCGACGCGTGGCGCGAACTGGGTGAGTACACCCGGGCCCGGAAACTGGCCGTTGACGTGGTTCGGCGACTACACGCAAGCCCGGTCCACGGTGCCGACCATGAACTGACCCTGGCCGCGGTCGTCGGCGCGGCCACCGACCTACTGGTGGCCGGCGAATACGCCCAGGCAGTCACGGCCAGCCGGCAGAACTACGAACGATCACTGGCGGTGTTGGGAACAACCCACCCGCGCACCGCGGACTGCCGGCGGCGGCTGTCGGCGAGCCTGCGCCATGCGGGCAGCTACACCGAGGCGGCCGACCTGGACACGCGGGAATTCGAGCGGCTGGAGGCCGAGGACAGCGCCGCAACCGTCCGGGTCGCCTTCGCGCTCGCCGAGGACCAGTTCGGGCTGGGGCACTACGACCGGGCTCTGGAGCTACTGGACCGCTACCTGCCCCTCGGCAGCAGGCTGATCGGCGAGGGCGACTCGGGCATGCTGGCGGCCCGGCGCACGGCCGCGGTTGCCCGCAGCCGCCTGGGCTGGCCCCAGGCGCTCGACGAACTCGCAGTGTTGTATGCGCGCTGCCGCGAGATGCTCGACCGTTCGGACGCCCACCTGCTGTCGGTGACGATCAGTTACGCCAACGCGCTGCGGAATGCGGGTGTCACCTCACGGGCCGAGGGCCTCGTCCGTGACGCCGTCGAAGGTTATCGGAGCAGGCTGTCCGACGGGCATCCGCAGACCGCTGCCGCCCGGGTGAGTCTCGCGGCGATGCTACGAGCCCGTGGCCGGCGTACGGATGCCCGAGATACGGGGCGTCAGGCCGCTGATCAGCTCACGACACTGTTGGGAGCGAGCCACCCGCACGCTATCGCGGCCGCCGTCAACCATGCGACCGACCTGTCGCTGACTGGTGACCGGGTCGGCGCGGTGCGGGTATCCCAGAAGGCGTACGCGACCGCGCTCCACGCGCGCGGACCACGTCACCCGGATACGCTGGCGGCGGGCACGAATCTGGCATTGGACCTGGCATCTGTCGGCACACCCGACGATGACCTGTGGGAGCTTATGCTGACCGGTTGGCAAGATCTGCTCGGTGAGCATGAATTTGTCACGCGGGTGGTGCTCGGTTCACGCGTCGAATGCGATATTGATCCGATGCCGATCAACACCAGATGACGCCTCGTCACCCGGGCAGCGTGATGGTCGCCCTCAACGGCTTCCAGCGAGAACTAGCGGCGCTGTCACGGGGCTGGCCAATTGCGGGCCACGGCGGCGAGGGCTTCGTCGACGGTGAGCCCGAGCTGCTTGGCGGCCTGGACGTACTGGCGGGCCAGGGTCTCCCCGCGATCCTCGCGTGGTCGCCGGTCCGGTCCGGCCACGACGGTTCCGGCGGCACGGCGCGTGCGGACCAGGCCGGCCGACTCCAGTTCCTGGTATGCCCGAGCCACGGTCCCGGCGGACAGGCCGAGGTCGGCGGCGAGCTGCCGGATGGGCGGCAACCGGTGGCCGGTGGGCAGGGCGCCGCTGTTGATGAGGTCGGCGATCTGCCGGCGGATCTGTTCGTATGGCGGCGTGTACAGATCCGTGTCGACCGCGATCTCGGGCAGCTGGGTCATGCCCGCACCTTGCGTCCGAACAGCAGCACCGAGACGAGGTAGGCCCAGAAGACGACCACCCCGACCGCGGCCACGGCGGCCACGGTCTGGGGCAGGCCGATTCCCGGGTCCTGGTCGACACATCGGACGGTCATGGCGCCGTTGACGGCGGCGAGGGCGACTCCGGCCAGCGGTGTCAGCACGGCTATGCCGTACCCGCTGATGATCACCTCGCCGGCGCGGCGGCGGGCCACGTCGTCGCCGGCGAAACGGGGCCGGCGGGTGACCGTCTGAAGCGCGACGAAGGCCAGTGCGAGGCAGGCGGCGGTCGCGATGAGGATCGGGATCGAGTAGTAGCTGCCCGGCCAGGGCGTGTTGGTCTGCAACCCGTCGCCGCACCGGTTGCTGATCGCTCGTCCGGCCCTGCCCAGGTCGTCGGCGACGCCGACCGCGGTGGTGGCGGTGAGCAGCGCGATGAGCAGGACGGTGCCGAGGCCGGCCACCCAGGTGGGGTAGACGGGCAGGTAGTCCCGGATGCGGCGCACGGTCAGCGAGGCGGTGCGTGGTCCGGTGGTGGCGGCTCGGGGAGTGAGCCGTTCGGCGACCAGCGCGGTCAGCAGCAGCACCATGGCGAAGGCGGGCCCGGCCAGGGCGTAGCCGCGGCCGAGCGGCAGGTGGGCGGCGGTCTGCCAGGCGACGGCGGCGCCCAGGGCGATGCCGACAAGGCGAGGCAGCATGGCGGCTCCTTGTATCGAGGGGTCGGTACAAGAGTAGTACTTGTGTCAACCCCTCGATACAAGATGGGAGCCTGAGCGGCCCCGGCGCGAACTGCGCTGTGATGACCCCGACACCCCGGCTCGCGCTTGACCTTGACACGGTGACAAGGTCTTGACTGCGGTCGAGGAGGTGGTTCCGATGACCACGCAGGAGCAGGAGACGAACATCACGCAGGCCCGCCGTGCCCTGGCGCACCGGGACCCGTCGGTCCGGCTGCGGGCGGCACTGGCCGTCGGCACGACCCCGGACCCGCGCTCGGTCACCGCGCTCGTCCAGCGGTGCGCCGTCGAACCCGAGTTCTACGTACGCGAGATGCTCACCTGGGCGCTGACCCGCCACACGCCGTCGACGACGGTCCCGCAACTCGTCGACGAACTCCGCTCGCCACAGCCCCAGGCACGCAGCCAGGCCCTGCACACCTTGTCCAAGATCGGAGACCGGCAGGCCTGGCCCGCGATCACCGGCGCGCTGCTGACCGACCCCGACGACGCCGTCGCGCAGACCGCCTGGCGGGCGGCCGTCGTGCTGGCGCCCGAGGAGGCGCGATCCGAGCTGGCGGCCGTCCTGGTGACGCAGCTCGGCCGCGGCGGGCGGGAGACGCAGCTGAGCCTGAGCCGATCGCTGATCGCGCTCGGTGAGGTGATCACGCCGATCCTGCACGCCGCGACCACGGACCCCGATCCCGGCGTGCGCGAGCACGCGCTCGCCACGCACCGGCTGTGGCTCGACCCGGACGCCGGCTTCCAGCTCGCCGTCGAGGCGGCCAAACGTGTCGCGGCCCTGGGCAGGGCCGCCGAGGAAGGATGATCATCCAGTGTTGATCGGAGAAGTGGCCCGCAGGTCCGGGGTCAGCGCCCGCATGCTCCGCCACTACGACTCCCTCGGCCTCGTGCGGCCCACCGGGCGCAGCGGCACCGGCTACCGCGAGTACTCCGACGACGACATCCGGCGGATCTTCCACATCGAGAGCCTGCGCTCGCTCGGGCTGTCGCTGCGTGAGGTCGGGCGCGCCCTCGACGACCCCGACTTCACGCCATCGGGGCTCGTCGACGACCTCATCCAGCAGACCCTCGACCGCATCGCCGACGAGACGGAACTGCTGACCCGGCTGCGCCGCATCGGCGCCGCCGGGCCCGCCGGCTGGGACGACGTCCTGCAGATCATCGCACTGCTGCAGGCGCTCAACTCGGACAGCGCCGGCAGGCGCCAGCGAGCGGTGCTGTCCTCGGCCCCCGGGGACCGCATGCCGGTCGAGGCACTGGTCGAGGCGGCCCTGAGCGAAGCCGACCCGAACGTCGCCGGAGCCCTGCGCTGGGCTCTGGCACGATCGGGCGGCGAAGGGCTGGCACTGCTGGCCCGCGGACTCGAAGCACCCGAGGCTGAGGTGCGTAAACGTGCCGTCCAAGCCATCGCCGCGATCGGCGACGACGCCGCGGACGCCTTGCTGCACGACGCGCTCGCCAACGCCGACATCGCCGTGCGCAGGCACGCGGCCCTGGCGCTCGGCCCGCGCGGCGTGGCGGACACCGTCCCGACGCTCATCGACATGGTCGTCGCCGAGGTGAACGACGTCGAGGCCGCCGACGCCCTCAGCGCCCTCGCCGCCGACCCCGCCACCGCGGACCGGATCGCCGCCGGGCTCATCACCCACCTCGACACCCACGCCGCCGACGCGTCCGCCCGCCGGCGGCTGACCCAGGCGTTCGCCGGCATCCCGGGCGAGGCCGCGTCCCGCACCCTCGCCGAGCTGGCCCGGGACGAGGACCGCGGCGTGGCGCTGACCGCGGCGTACATCATCCGGCTGCGCGACGCCGGCAACGAGGGCGGACGCTGATCAGCAGCGTGACCGGCACCGGGCCCCTGTCCGCGTGAACACACTGCGCTGTCGGTTACCGGACGATTGCCTTCTGCCGCAGGCTACGGTGCCGTAGGTCCTCCAGGTGTGGAATCAGAGTCGTCGACCCGGCGGATGCGCAGCCTTTACCGCACGCTACTCGAATCCGACCCGTCCGTCACCAGTGCCGACGTGGTTCATGAGGAGGCCACCGACCTTCCCCTGCCCGATCTGCGCCGAGCGCTGATCGCCAAGTACGAGGCGAATCCGGCGACGCAGCGGATCGAACTGCGAGTCGCCGGAGCCTCGGTCGGGGTGACCACTCGGCGGAGGGTTTGCCGCAAGCCCGGCGATGCGGGTGTGGTCGGCGACACACCCGCCGGTGAAGGTGATCGCGCTACCCAGCCCGGTGACTCGACCCGTTACCGAACAGTCGACTTTCGCTGCTCAAGCTGTGACCAAGGCGCATCACTGTCCTTCTACGACGAGCGCCGGATGCCGAAGTGCCCCACGGCCGGACATCATGTGATGGAGCTGGTGCGCGAGGGCGCCGAGTCATGAGCCTGGACAAGATAGCGACCCCGCCGAAGGGCCTGGACTCCAGCCGGCTGTACCGCGTGATCTACCTGCCCACCTATGCCCTCCTGCTGTTCCTGCTGGTGCTGGTCTGGGCGGGCGCACCGGGCGACGAGCTCGACTTCCGCGCCGCGTGGACGACGGCGACCAAGCTGAGCGTGCTGGAGATCGCACTGATCGCCGTGGCCGTGATCGTGCTCGCCGCGGTGCTGCACCCGTTGCAGTTGACGGTGATGCGCCTGCTCGAGCAAGGCCCGCCGAGCTGGCTGGGCGCGGGTCTGCTGCGCAAGTGGCAGCGTCACCGCAAACGGAAGCTCGAAGAACGGGCGGCCTTGCCCGGACCATCCGCCACGAAGCTGCCCGACGAGCAGGTCCGCCAGGCCGGTCTCGCCGGATCGGAACTGCGACGACGCTTTCCGCTGCCGGACCACCTCGTCCGGGCCACCGCCCTCGGCAACGTCCTCACCGCGATGGAGGACCTGGCCGGGCGCGTCTACAGCATCGACACGGTCGTCGCCTGGCCCCGGCTGTACGCGGTGCTGGGCGACCGGATGAAGGCCGTCGTCGATGACCGCCGCGACACGATGGACGCCGCGGTCCAGCTGACCGCCTCGGCGGGCATCGGCGCGATCGCCGCCGGTGCGCTGCTGTGGGGTGCGGAGGACTGGTGGTGGCTGCTCACACTGGCGCCGTTGGTACTGGCCGTCCTGTGCTATGCCGGGGCGGTCAAGGCGGCACTGGCCTACGCCGAGTCCGTTCACGTCGCCTATGACATGCACCGCTTCGACCTGCTCAAGGCGCTCCACCTGGCGACGCCCACCTGCCTGAGCGCGGAACGCGCGATACACCGGCAGCTCAGCGACCTGTGGCGGCAAGGGGTCCCGCCGGATCTTGAATATGTGAGCGAGAAGGAAGCAAAGTGACGATCGCGGACCCAGACCACTCGATCCTGCCGTTCTCGCTGATCGTCGGCCAACAGGAGTTACAGACGGCACTCCAGATCTCATACGTGGATCCGGGTGTCGGCGTGCTGGCCACCGGAGGGCGGGGGACGGCGAAGTCGACGACGATCCGATCGTTCTCGCGGATGGCCTACAGCTCTCTGCCGGTCACGCTGCCGATCGGGGCGACCGAGGACCGGGTTCTGGGCGGGCTGAGCGTCGAGGCCCTGCTGCGCGGCGAGCACTATCGGCAGCCGGGCCTGCTGGAGCAGGCCAGCGAGTCGGAAGGCCGCATGCTGTACATCGATGAGGTCAACCTGCTCGACGATCATCTGGTGAACATCATCCTTGATGCGGCCTCCACCGGTGTGCTGGAGGTGCAGCACGATCATGTCGACCAGCCCTCGGTGCCGGTGAAGTTCGCGCTGGTGGGATCGATGAACCCGGACGAAGGCGGGCTGAGGCCGCAGCTGCTCGACCGGTTCGGCCTGGTGGTGACCGTGAAGCCGGACAACGACGCCACCTACCGCAGGCAGGTGCTGGAGAACGTGCTGAGGTTCGACGAGGAGTTCGCCAAGCCGACCTCCCCGTATCTGGACGAGCAACGCGCCATGGATGAGAGGACCGCGAGGCGACTCAAAGAGGCGCGCGATCGCCGCGCGACAGTCCGGGTCGACTGGGCTCTGCACGCCTGCGCCCGGGTCGCTGCGGAGTTCGAGCTCGCCGGGCACCGCGGGGAGATCATGCTTTTGCGGGCCGCTCGGGCGCTTGCCGCTGTGCAGGACAGCGACGTGATCAACGAGTCGCACATCTTGACAGCAGCTCAGTTCGCGTTGGTCCATCGCCGGCACAGTGCCGAGTCGGGCACGCTCGTCGCCTGGTCCGACGATGACCAGGGACGCGTTCACCAGGTGCTCGACGAGATGGACAAAGGCTGAGCATGAATCAGGTCCTCGATCGCTTCCTGCGGTTGGTGCGCTGCCTGGCGGCCGCGCCGCGGTTGCACGGCGTGCTCTTCGTGGACCTGGATCCGTTGTTGCTCACAGCCGCCGGCCGCTGGCTGGCTGACTGCGCCCAGGCCGGCGGTGGAGGCCGTCCGCCAGTGGTGACGCTGGGATCGTGGCATACCGACGACGATCTCTGGTCCAGCGTGAAGTTCACCGCATCGGGGTTGGCGACGGGACCCGGGTTGATCGTGGAGACCGGCTCGGAGCCGGCTCCGGTCTTCCTGGTGCCGGACCTGTCCACCGCCAGTCTGGCCGTGCGCCGGGCGGTGGTGACCACTGCCGGCGCGGATACGGCCAGCAGCCAACGCCACGGCTTCAGCGCCGTGTGGCAACCTCGCGCGCGATGGCTGGCCGCCTGCCACCGCGAGGCGCTGGCGAACCTGCCCGCTCACCTGCTCGACCGGTTCCCCATCCGGTGCGAGGCCGGCGGGATCGTGAATCCGGACCGTGTGTCCCTTGACGCGGCCGATGACGAGTATGAGCTCGCATGGTTGGGACGCCTTCTCGGACCACCACCCCTGACCGGGTCGCCGGTCTTCACGGCCGAGGCGCTCGATCGGATCATCGAGCTGACCGGTCCTGCCCCAGGCATGCGTCGTGACATAGCCTTCGGCCGCCTGAGCCGCGCGCTTGCCGCCTGCCACGGCGCTGACACCGTGTCGGTGTCCGATGTCGACGCCGGTGCCGCGCTACTGGGCGTAGTGCCCGACGCGGCACCGGAGCGGGTGCCCGACCCGCTGACGCAGGCGCTTGAACCCGAGCCCGAACCTGCACGTGAGATCCCGGACCGTCGATCGCGCACCGAGGACATGGCGCTCGTGGATGGGATGGAAGCCGAACCGGTTCCGCTGCGATCAGGTGGCGTGCCGGAAACCCTCGGCCGGCTCGAGCACGCGGGTCCGGCAACGGCGGAGCTCTTTCCGGAGGACCGTGGCGATGCGCTGTCCGAGCCGATGGCTCTGCGAGAATGGTGGCACCGGCACGCGGGATCCCACGCAGCCCGCGGGCAGATCATCGGCAGCCAGCGGACGAAGTCATTGCGTGATCTCGCCGTTCTCCCGACGTTGCTCGAAGCGGCCAAGTTCCGAGCGGTGCGGTCCGGCGGGGCAGGCGGGCTGGTCATCCAGCCGAGCGACTTGCGTCGGCACCGCAGGCGACCGGAGCCTGCTGCGGCGCTGGTGCTGGTGCTGGACCACAGTTGCCACCGCGGATGGGACTGGGCACCGGCCCTCGCCTCCTACCTGCGCTGGGCATACACCGCCCGTGCCGTGGTGTCGCTGGTGGAGTTCGGATACCGCTCCGCACCCGAGCCTTTGCGCGCGGATCGGTACCGAGCGCGCGACCTGCTCGACCCGCGTGTGGTCGCCTCGCTCAACCGCGAGCCCGGCAGCGCGAGTCCACTGGCGCACGCCATCGACCTCGCGGCCGATGAGCTCAGGCACCTGCTGCGACGCAGGCGAAGTCCGGTGCGGGAGGCACTGCTGCTGGTGGTGACCGACGCCCGGGGCAACGTGCCGTTCCTGGACAGCACCAGGGGCGCGGTGGCGACGGTCGTCGGTTCGCGCGGCGTGGCGGACGCGAATGAAGCCGCGAAGGCGGTTGGTCAGTTGCGCGGCGTGCGTGCCGTCGTTCTCACCCCGGACCTCGCGCCGTACCCACACCTGGCCTTCGATCTGGCCGAGGCCCTGGGCGGCAGGGTGACCAGCCCCGTGCCGTTTGCGGATCAGCGGCGGAAGTGATGACGGAGCCGAAGCGCGAGACGCTTGGGATCAAGACCTTCACCACCGCTGACGGTGGGCAGACCGCGGTCCAGGAGCGGACACGGCAGGCAGCGGTGACCTCCAACATACAGAGGCCGCGTGAGGAGCCGACGACGTTCAGCCCGGCTTATCCGGGGCTGCCCGACAGCCTCCCCGCCCGCACCGCGCTGCTGTGCGTCACCGCCGAAGGATCGCATTTCAAGCTGCACTGGTTCCTCAACGGCGAATCCGACGAGTCACGTCCGGAAGAGATCGCCGTCCAGTCGGCGCCCAAGGCAACCATGTCCGAGATCCTCAGGACCAAGGAGTGGAAGAGGGCGTACAAGGAGCTGCGCGCCTGGTGGTGCGACTTCATGCGGCTCATCGGGTGGATGGACGGTCTTCTCGGCGACCAGGATCAGCACGGACCACTGCGATTGGTCGTGTGGGACAACACAGGCTTTCAGATTCCGTGGGAGGCGGTCTACCTGGACCCGTCAGACCGGTGGGTGGGTGCGGAAGTCGAGGTGATCCGGTGGACCTCCATCAAGGACATCGGCCGCGTCGCCTCCTACACGGCGGTGCCGGCAACATGCACCGGCGGTGTTCTCGCACTGGAGAGCGCCGACATCTTCGACCCTGACGGCCGTCCGCTGCTGGACGAGCCGCTCGCGCGTTACGGCGCCACCGCCAAACGCAGGATGTGGCAGCTGCTCACCGCTCTCGACAGTACGCGCAGCAGGTTCGGCCTCGTGCTGGTGCGCTGTCACGGCATCTACGGCGACAGCATGAGCGACTTCGAACTCGCGGAGATGACGATGGTGGACGTCGAGGAGTTCCGGATGAGTGCCCTGGCGACATTCCCGGCGCTGGTGTTCCTCAATGCCTGCGACACGGCGTCACCGGCGAGGCCCGGCCCGCACTCGTTCGTGGCCACCCGTACCTTCGCCGAGCTGTTCCTGCGGCGCGGTGCCAACAGCGTGTTGGCCACTCTCGGCCAGGTCGATCTGGACCATTCGCACGATTTCGCCGCGCGGCTCCTGGCCGCCGAGGATGTGCAGCAGCGACTCGCGGCCTTGCTACGGGAGCATCGCAGCAAGGCCGTCGACCGGGTCCGGCCGCGGGCGGACGACGAGGAGGCCGACTCGCGGAACGACCAGGACTTCGAGCGCTTCTTCCAGAGCTTCGCCTATGTCTACTTCGGGCATCCGGACACGGTCCTGCACCTGACTGCCACCTCGAACGAGCCGTCCGCATGACCGCCGCCCGGGTCGTCAGCATGCGTCCCGTCGTCAGTTGGCCGCACGAGGTCCGACCGGGCCAGAGCTACCTGATCACGGTGGACCTCGACACCGACCTCGTCGAGGACTGGCCGTACGAGCTGGAGGAGTATTCGGTGGCGTGCCTTGCCGAGGGCACCGCGTGGTGCCGCGTGGAATCCCGCGGCTCGAACACGCTGGTAGTTCATCGGTTCGGCGGGACCTACGGGCCTATCGAGTTCGTCGCCCACGTCGGGCAGCCGGAATTTTCGACGGCGGAACCGATCCGCCTCACCTTCCTGACCGGAGGCGGTCTTCCGTTCCGCGACATCGAACTGTGGATGAGTGTTACCGCCGGCGCTGCGGAAGCGGCCACCCGGAGTCGGGTGCTGCGGCCATCCCCTGGGCCGGCCGACGAAACCGGCACACGGCCACAACCGCCCTCATCGGGAGTGCGGTTGAGTCCGGAGGCCGAGGAGCTGGCGACCAGGATCCGGGAGTTCTCGCTCCCCTATCTCAGCCACATTCAACTGCCCCAGGCGGAAACGCGCCGTGTGCTGCCGGTGGACGAGCTCTATGTCGAGCCCTTCCTGCTGGCAGGTTCAGGACGTACCACCTTGGACGAGCTGTTGGGGCGCGCCTCCCGGATCGTCATCCTGGGCGATCCCGGGAGTGGGAAGTCGACCGTTCTGTCGCAGTTCGCGTGGGCGACGGCAAAGAATACCCGGCAAGTTCCGTTCCTGGTCAGGCTGCGAGACTTCGGGAATCGCGAGCTCACTCTGATCGAACTGCTGCAACGGACGCTCGAGAACATGCTCATATCCGCGCCCGAGGTGCTTCTCGAAGCGATGCTGGAGGCGGGCCGGGCCGTGCTTCTCTTCGACGGTTTGGACGAGCTGATCGATGCCGGAGCGCGCCGTCACATGGTCGGCGTGATCGAAGGCGCTGCGCGAGATTTCCCGGAGACGACTGTCGTGGTGACCGCGAGGCCCATCGGTTACCCGGTGACGCCGCTGGACGACGGAGTGTTCACCGTTGCCCAGCTTGCCCCCTTCACCGAGACCGAGATCAGCGACTACGTTCGCAAATGGTTCCGCATCGGCGACACTCTCCCCCCTGACAGGGGAGACAGGCTGGCGGACGGGTTCCTGGCCGAGGCCGTGACCGTGGCCGACCTGGTCCAGAACCCGCTCATGCTCTCCCTGCTGTGCACTATGTATGCGACAGAAGGCTTCATCCCCGACAATCGTGCGCGGCTGATCGATCGCTGCGCCGCCATGATGTTCGACCAGTGGGACACGATGCGCTCCATCGGCATCCACAGGTTCGACTACGGAACGCTTCGCGGAGCAGTCCAGTCGCTGGCCTGGCAGATCTTCACAGCCGGCGGAGGCGGGGTCCTGACCCGTCGGCAGGCGCTGCGAATTCTCACCGAATACCTATTGCAATGGGACATCGCAGACGAACAAACAGCGTCTGACGTGGCTGGAACGTTTCTCGACTACTGTGCTGGGCGAGCGTGGGTCCTCACCGAGGTCGGCACCACAGCCGGCGAACCGATGTTCGGCTTCGCACATCGCACTTTCCTGGAGTACTTCGCCGCCGAGTATCTTGTTCGCGAGAGCCGCGATCCCGCTGATGTCTACCAAGCGATCGAACCTCATCTCGGTGACGCTCGCTGGCAAGCCGTCAATGAGCTCACGGCTCAAGTGATCGACCGGAGTCGCGTGAGCGGCGCCGACAAACTCGTGAACCTGGCGATGGCCGGCAAACCGACCGTGGAAGCGACCGCATACTGCGCGAGGCTACTAGGAGTCGTGCTGCTGTCGTCGGGTACCGTTTCTCGGATCGTGGACAGCTGCGTCGATCTGGCCTGCCTGGACCTGGATCGGCGTCAGCAGCCCGATGGTTCTGTCCTTTCCTCGCGCAACGACCAACCGCTCGCCGACATACTCACCGCTTCTCGGCTGGCGACGGCGCCGGTTGTGGAGCGCGCGTTGGAAGCCGCCCTGGCACGCGGCATCGAGGACGGCAATGAGGCCAAGACGTACCTTGCGTGCACCTTGCACCGCTTCCTCGTGGAGGAGGATCCTGGCTGGAGCGCCGTGCAGGCAAGGGCGGTCGCCCTCATTCCTGATGCGGTCCGCGCCAGTCGAGTGCTGGGGGCGGTCGTCGCGCAGCATCGGCCGGCCCTTGTCGGGGCGGTCGTCGCGCACCACGGCACCGCCCCGCTTTTCGAGACCACTTATGTCTCCGGGCAGCTGATCCCGCCGCCCGCGCACGAGATTCTTCGGGCCGAATGGCCGGTGGACGACGGCTGGCTCGACAGTCTCACCAGCCAGCTGTCGAGAGCGAAAACCCCATGGGCGACGGAGGACCTGACAACTTTCGCGATGTCGGCAGTGCTGGACCTCGTCAACCTGTGGCCCGACCTGCCGTCTGCCGAGCGCCCAGCGCGGCTGTTGCTGTGCCTGCCGTTCCTTGAGGATCTAACGCGGCGCGGCATGGCGCCCTACCTTGGTGAGCACACCGATCTCGGCCGGATGGCGTTCATGCGCTCGACGGAGTCCGCTGCGGGACTTGGCGAACTCGGACTGCGGCTCACCGTCGACGCGAGACGCATGCTGCACCGCTGGCTCACCGGTGAGCTAGACCTCATCAAGCTGTCCGGGATCCGCGGTTCGGCAAGGCCCACCAGGACGGATCGCAGTCCGGTGTTCTTCCTGAGCTATGCGAGGACCTCGCAGCAGTCCGGTGCTCGCGCGGTCACCACCCTGTTCGAGGACCTGTGCGCCGATGTGGGGGAGCTCGTCGGAACCGACAATCTCGGGTTTATCGACCTGTCGTCGCCAACAGATCGCGAACCATGGGGTCGTGCCAAGAAAGAGGCCCTGGGAAGCTGTCAGGTGTTCGTGGCCCTGCTCTCGCCCGGCTACGTCGCCAGCAAGCACTGCGGACAGGAGTGGGACGCCTTCTCCCGCCGTGAGACTGCGTCAGGACCGGCCATCATCCCGGTCATATGGACGCCGGTGAGCAGGACGCAGACACCGAAGGTGATCCGCCATACCCACCTGTTCGATCCAGGGTCGGTCGAGCGGGGGGTGGCTGATGCCTATTACGCGAAAGGTCTGTTCGGACTCTCCAGGGATGCGTACCGCGCAGCGGTCTGGCGGCTCGCAAAAGAGATCGTCCGTACCTTGAGGTCGGTAAGCGTGCGGCCGACCGATATCGACCCCGACTCGCTGCGCGATGCGTTCGCCGGGCCATGACCTGTCGACAACGCGCGGACGGCCCGGCGCCCGCACACGTCGTACGCGCAGGCGCCGGGTGGGCATGGACGGTCACCAGCCGACGGCTACCAGCAGGAACTTCGGGTTGCCGGCGGACACGAACGAGGACTGGTCGGCGTAGTCGTCGTACGGGAAGCCGTACGACAGCTTGTCGATGGCGTTGTCGTGCCAGAACTTCGAGTAGTAGTTCGCGGGCGCGGCCTGGTAATACAGGCTCGGCGTCGACCACTGGGCGCGCGGCAGGTGCGCCACGTGCCGGTTGAGGGCCGAGCACATGGCGGGGTCGTTGGCCAGCACTCCCGCACAGCCGGTGATGTCGGAGGTGGTCGCGGTGACACCCACCGACGCGGCGTACGAGCTGAGGTAGGTGGCGTACTGGCCGCCGGGCCGGAACGCGGGGTCGCTGCCCGGCGTCGGGATCCGGTACGGCGCCTGCACCTGCCCGAGGTGCTTGAACTCCGCCGGCACCGCGTTGACGAACCGCTGGAACGTCACGGCCCGGTCCTCGGCGAACGTGGCCTGGTCCTCCCCGACGGCCACGTCGTAGCCGGTGTGGGACACCAGCCGCATGGCCAGCTTCAGCCCGAACGCGTCGACCCGGGTCGTGTTGCCGTTGAACTGCGCCGGCCCGACGGTGAACTCGATGAAGTCCCAGTACTGGCCGGTGGGGGAGCCGAGGTGGAAGTACATGCGCCCGGCGGTGTTGACCGGCATGTCGAAGTACGGCTGCTCGGCGATGGATCGGGCGACGCCGTTGTAGCTCCAGAACACCTGGCTGTCGGGGTAGCGCCCGTTCGTCCGGTTCAGGATCTTGAGCATGACCACGTTCTGGGCGGGCGGGATGCTGCCGGTCTCGCCCCAGAAGCCACCCGGGCTCGGCGACGGCGAGCTGCTCGGCGGCACCGGGCTGGGGCTGGTCGGGCCGTTGCCCGTCCGGACCGCGAACTCCCACAGCGAGTAGCCGTAGGCGGTGTTGCGGGCGGTGCCGTACAGGCGCACGTACCGGCCGACGCCGTTGACGTTGAGGGTCTGCGTGCCGCCGGCGCCGGTGGTGGTCGCGTAGACGTCGGTCCACGGGCCGGTCGTGCTCGGGCCGACCTGGATCTGGAAGGCGCGGGCCGAGGCCGCCTCCCAGTTCAGCACGACCTGGCAGATCGGCAGCGCGCCGCCGAGGTCGACCTGGATCCACTGCGGGTCGCTGAACGCGCTCGACCAGCGGGTGCCGGTGCTGCCGTCGAACGCCGCGGCCGCGGACATGGCGGCGCTCTCCGCCGAGGACGCTGTGGCGGGCCGGTTCAGCGCGGCGTTGGCGGTGCCGCAGCCGCCGGTGCCGCCGGTCGTGCCGTACACCTGGAACTCCCACAGCGAGTAGCCGTAGGCGGTGTTGCGGGCGGTGGCGTACAGGCGGATGTGGCGGCCGGAGCCGCTGACGGCGAGGGTCTGCGTTCCGCCGGGGCCGGTGGTGGTGCTGTAGACCGTGGTCCAGGGCCCGGCGGCGGAACTCGCCAGCTGGATCTGGAACGCTCGCGCCGACGCGGCCTCCCAGTTCAGCACGACCTGGCTGACGGTGTACGTGGCACACAGGTCGACCTGGATCCACTGCGGGTCGCTGAACCCGCTCGACCAGCGGGTGCCGGTGTTGCCGTCGAACGCCGCGCTCGCGGGAGTGCCCGCGTTCTCGGCGGATGACGCGGACGCGCCGCAGTGGGGGGTGATCAGCGGATCGGCGGCGTGCGCGCCGGACCCGGTGAGGGTGACGACGTAGCCGGCGAGCAGCAGTATCAGTGCTGCCGTGACGGCGAGCAGGTGAGCGGGGCCGCGGTGGCGAGCCACGGACCGCATGCGCGTTGACATGGATTCTCCCTGTCGGGGGTGGATGGGACAGTGCGGCGCGGGGGGCTGGTCCGTGCCGCGGGACATGCAGAGAGCGCTCTCCCGCGAGAGTCGTCGCCGCGAGTGTTCCTGTCAAGCCCATCGATCCGATGGTCGGCATGGCGGTGCTCGGCCGGTCGATCACGTGGCGCGCTGGCACAGCACGCGGTGGGCGGTGAGGATGTGGGCATGAGCTCTTCGCCGCACGTCGTCGACCCTGGGGATCACCGCTACCTGCTCGACAACGCCCGGGTGGAGGCGGGCGAGCGGTTCACCTGGCTGGCCGAGCTGTTCGACGGTGTCACGCACGGGCACTTCGACCGGCTCGGCGTGCGGGCGGGCTGGCGCTGCTGGGAGGTCGGCGCCGGCGGTCGCAGCATTCCCGAGGCACTGGCCGCGGCCGTCGGACCGACCGGATACGTGCTGGCCACCGACATCGATCCGGGCTGGTTGGACCCGCACGGTGGGTACGAGGTGCTCCGGCACGACGTAGTCGCGGACCCGCCGCCGCAGCCGGGCACGTTCGACCTGGTGCACGCCCGGCTCGTGCTCGTGCACGTGCCCGACCGGGTCCGGGCGCTCGCGGCGATGGCGGCGGCGCTGCGGCCCGGCGGTTGGCTGCTGGTGGAGGATGCCGACACCGAGCTGCAACCTCTGGCGTGCCTGGACGAGGCCGGTCCCGCGCAGCGGCGCGCCAACCGGCTGCGGCGCGCCGTGCGGGAGTTGCTGACGCGCCGCGGCGCCGACCTGCGCTTCGGCCGTACGCTGCCGCGGGTGTTGCGGGCGGCGGGCCTGGACGAGGTCGCGGCCGCCGGCAGCTTCCCGGTCGGCGGAGTCGCCTGCGACCGGCTGGAGGCCGCGACCGTGCGTATGGTCCGCGCCGAGCTGCTCGCCGCCGGGCTGGCCGCCGACGCCGACATCGACGCGCACCTGGCCGCCGTCGACGCCGGCGAACTCGACCTCACCCTCGCCCCGCTGATCTCGGCCTGGGGACGCCGGCCGGGCTGAGCGCGGCCGACGTCGGTCCGAGGTGGGGCCTGCCTACGCGGCGGGTTCGCCGGTGACGTCCCATTGCGCCAGCGGGCGACCGTCGGCACGCCACTGGTGCTGGCCGGCCGGGATCTTCGGCCAGCCGTCAGGGGAGTCCTCCCACGCCTCCTGGCGTCCGAACGCGGTCCGGTCCAGCAGGCTGTAGGACCAGAAGCCCGCCTCGTTGCCGCGGCCGGTCGCCCAGTAGGTCTCGTAGACGCGGTCGTCATCGTCGCGCACGTAGCAGCCGAGCCAGCCGAAGTCCCGGCCGGCCAGCAGCCCGTCGCCCGAGTCGCGGGCCGAGTACCAGGGTGCGGTGTAGCCCATGAAGTCCGCGTACTCGCGGCTCTCCTCGTAGGCGCCCTCGCAGAAGTAGGCGAGTGTCACGTCGCGCGCGTGCAGGTGCGCCAGCGGGCCCTGGATCTGCGACGCGAAGTAGGTGCAGCCGATGCACTGCCCGTCGGCCGGCTCGCCGTCGTGCCACATGTGGAAGTAACCGACGAGCATCCGCCGACCCTCGAAGGCGTCCAGGAACGGAACCTCGCCCTTCGCGCCGACCACGGTGACGGACCCGGGAATCTCGATCATCGGCAGCCGGCGGCGCTCCGCGGCGATCGCGTCGCCCGCGCGGGTGTGCGCCTTCTCCTTGACCAGCAGACTGGCGCGGGCAGCCTCGTACTCGTCGCGGCTGGTGGCGGCTGGCAGCGCGGAGACCGCCAGCGGCTCGGTGGGTAGGTGGCGCACAGTCGCTCCTTCGTATCGACAGTGCCTGACGTTCGACGCTCAGGCCACGCTTGTCCAACCTAGTCCGGATGCGGCACGTGAACCAGTCGGCGGGGCGGCCCGGTCGGCACGGTTCTGGTGATCGGGCCGGACGGTCGTGCCCGGACAGGCAGGGCCGTCAGCGGTCTGCAGCAGGAACGCCCGCTGTCCCGGTGATGTGGTCGACGAGCAGGTCGGCGAGCTCCGGCACGAGGATGTCGTCCTCGTCGAGCAGGGGGAATCGCACGATCCGGTATCCGCGCGGCGGATCGATCGGGATCACCGGACCAGGTGCCGTCGCCTCGATGCTCACCACGTCCACCCCCGCCGACAGCCGGGGCGGTCGCGCGTCGGCGCAGGCGAGGACGAATGCGAGCCACGCGCGGTAGCGCGAGAGCAGTTCGCCGAACGCCTCGTCCTCGGTCGCCAGGCGGTGCCGCGCGGCGAGCCTGGCGAGCTGCTGCGCAAGGTGCGCCCCCATCCACGCGACCAGGTCCTCGGCGCTGCGGGAACCGTCGGGCACCGGCGGATCCGCCGCGCCGAGTCCGATCAGGTACTCGTGGAACGTCGCGAAGGCCGCCGCCCGGTCCTGCCCCGCGGGCCGGACCAGCACCACCTTCACGCCGCCCGGCGTGACGCGCTCCAGCAGCCCGGCGACGCGCAGCGCCAGGCCGCCGGCACTGCAGTATCCCACCACCGTGGGACGGTCGGACGCGCCGCGCAGGCCGGCGATCCTCGCCGCGTACTGCCCGGCGAGGACGTCGAGCGACCGGAACACCGGGCCGTCGAGCATCGGGCGCAGCGGATCCACCTGGTAGAGCGGGCGGTCGTCGAGGCGGCCGGCCAGCATCTCGCTCAGCCTCGGCGAAGCGCTGTACGTCGGGAAGTCGATGACGAAGACGGGATCCGCGCCGCCGTGGCCGAGCCGCTGCACCGCGAAGGGATCCGTCAGGACGTGGTCGATCACTGCTCACCGCCGTGAGGGGAGGGTCGCGTGCATTCCCACTAAAGGTGTCAGCTCCGCGCCCGCCGCACGTCTTCGGAAATGCGCGGCCTGGTTCCGCGAGCCGACAGGACTTTTTCGAAGAAGACCGGGCCACGGCCCGGTGCGAGTCTCAGTGCAACGGGCCGCCCTCGGGTCGCCCCGCTGATCCAGATCCCTGCCTTTCCCCTCGGTCGCAGATATGAAGGAGCCGGCCATGACCACCCCGATCGATCACCAGATGGACGATGCCGTCCACGACTTCCGAGCAGATCGGCTGTGCGCCATCTTCGCCGACGTGCTGGGCGTGGCGACGGTCGGTGTCGACGACGACTTCTTCGACCTCGGCGGGCAGTCGCTGCAGGCGATGCTCATCGCCGCCCGGATCAGGAAGGAACTGGGCACGGACGTCACGCTGATCGACCTCTTCGACCACCCGACCGTCGGCAGCCTGCTGACGAAACTAGGCCCGTCATCATGATCGACGACCTGACCCGCGCGAGTGAACGCTCGGTCGCGCCCGGCGCGCCGATCGACGGACGGTTCCCCCTGTCGAGCATGCAGGAGGTGTTCTGCTCCGACGAGCGGCACATGACCGACCGCTTCATCGTCGTCAACGCCTGGCGCGTGCGCGGCCACGTCGACACCGCGGCGCTGCAGGGCGCGCTCGACGACCTGGTCGCCCGGCACGAGATCCTGCGATCCGTCTTCGGGCACGACGGCGGCGAGCCATATCAGCGGGTACTGCCGCCCTGCGCGGTCCCGCTGCTGGTGGCCGACATCGAACCCTTCACCGGCCGCAGTCGCGAGATCCGGGCCGAGGAGCTGATCATCGAGGCCGAGGTCGGCCGGCTCGACCCGAGCGAGCTGCCGCTCATCCGGGCGCAGCTGCACCGCTTCGACGAGCAGGACTCGGTGTTCGTCCTCGTACACCACCACCTGGGCATGGACGGCCGGTCAGTGGGCGTGGGGATACGCGACCTCGCCGAGTTCTACGCGGCCCGGGTCGCCGGCCGTGAGCCCGCGCTGCCCGAGGTGAGGCAGGCACGCGACTTCGCGCTCTGGCAGCGCGCGCGCAGCCGCGAGTGGGACAGCGCCGAGGGCGCGGAGATCCGGGCGTACTGGCACGACCGGCTCGCCGGAGCGCAGATGTTCACGCTGCCGACCGACCGGCCGATGCCCGAGCGGTACACGGTGCCCTATTCGGAGCACGTGTTCGAGTACGACGAGGAGTTCACCTCGTCGATGGCCGTGCTCGCCAGGCGGGAACGCTGCTCGCTGTTCATGCTGCTGCTCGCCGCGATGGCCGTGCTGGCGTACGAGATCCGCGGGGTGACCGACACCTCCTTCCGCGTCCTGACCTCCGGCCGCAACGAGGTCGCCTTCCAGGAGACCGTCGGGCTGCTCATCGACTTCCTGCCGATGCGTGTCGAGATCGCCGACTGCGCCAGCTTCCGCGACGTCCTCCGGCGCACCCGCACGGCGGTCGCCGGAGCGTTCACGCACGAGATCCCGATGGGCGAGATAACCAAGCTGGCACCCGATCTGACACGGCCGGAGCAGAACCCGTCCGACTGCTTCATGAACTTCATCTTCCACCAGCAGCCCTCGGCAGCCGAGACCTATCCGATCGGCGACGGCGCGGTGGAGATCCGCGAGCGCGTGCTGGAGCCCGAGCAGACCGGTGACATGCCCTTCGGTTCCTCCTGGAACCTGGAGGTCCTTCCGTCCGGCCGGTTCGGCGGCGGGGTCCTGTACAACCGGGACGAATTCGACGAGTCCACCATCGCGCGCTGGACTGGCGCGTACCGCCGCATCCTCCAACGCGCTGTCGCGGATCCCGGCGCTCCGTGGCGCCGGCTCTAGCCCTCTGTCGCGAAATCGAAAGGACGACCTTCCATGATTGACCAGGATGCGCGCCACGCCCTGCGGCACCGCAACTTCTCGCTCTTCCTGCTCGCGCAGACCATCTCGTTCCTCGGCAACGGGGTGTTCCTCGTCGCGCTGCCGCTGGAGGTGCTCAGACTCACCGACGACCCGTTCATCGTGGCCATGGCGGTCGGCGCGGACACCCTCGTCACCGTCGTCTTCATGCTGATCGGCGGAGCATTCGTGGACCGGCTCTCCCGCCGCTTCGTGATGATCACCACCAATGTGATCTGCGGCCTGGCGATCGGGCTGGTGTCCGTGATGAACGCCGTCGGCCAGGCGCACGTGTGGGCGCTGGTCGGGGTGGCCTTCGTCTTCGGCCTGGCCGACGCGTTCTTCCTGCCGGCATCCACCGCGATCATGCGGGAACTGCTGCCGGCGAACCTGATGGTGGCCGGCAACTCCCTGGTCACGCTCGGCCGGACGGCGACGCTGTTCGTCGCGGGACCGGTGCTCGGCGGCGTCATCGTCGTGGCGATCGGACCGGCCTGGGCCTTCGGGCTCGACGCGCTCAGCTTCCTGATAGGCGCCGCCGGCCTGCTCGCCATGCGCGGAGTGACGCGCACAGCGCCCGAAGCAGGGAGCGAGGCCGACGGTGCCACGTCCGTCCGCGAGGAGATCCGCATCGGGCTCGCCTACAGCCGGTACCGGCCGTGGCTGTGGTGGAACATGATGGCGGTCGGCGTGGCGAGCTTCGTCGGCTTCATCCCGCTCGCCCTGCTCGCGCCGCTGCTGCTGCGGGACGTGCTGCACGCCGGCCCGGTCGCCTACGGCATCAACGTGGCCGTGAGCGGCATCGGCGGCGTGGCCGCGGCACTGCTGAAGAAATCCCGTGACCCGAAGCTGCGGGTGCCCGCGGTCTGGATCGGCTTCGGCGCCTCAGGACTGGCCGTCGTCCTGCTGGCCGTGTCGCCGAACATCGTCGTCGCGACCGTCGCAGGGGTCGCGTATCTGTTCGGCGTCTCCTACGGCAACATCAACTGGTTCGCTCTGATCCAGGAGCAGGTGCCGACCTCGCTGCAGGGCCGGGTCTCGTCACTCGACTGGATGATCTCCCTGTTGCCGGGCCCGTTCGGGCTGGCCGTCGCCGCCATGGCGGTGGACGCCGTGGGCGTGCGCTGGACCATGGCCGCAAGCGGAATCCTCATGGTGCTCGCCGGATCGGTCGCGCTCCATCACAAGGTGCGTGATTACACGTACGTGCGCGGCGGGGCCCAAGCCGAGACCGAGACCGAGACCGACGTCGAGGTCGAGAGCGCCGGCGCCCAGAAGGCCGCAGCGGTCGCCTCGGCGAACCTCGGCTGACCGCACCCCACCCACCCGCCGACCACGAGCGAAAAGAGCCCGATCATGGCCAACCCCTTCGACGCCGAGGACGGCGTCTTCCTGGTGCTGCGCAACGACGCCGAGCAGTACAGCCTCTGGCCTGAGGCCGTCGACATCCCGGCGGGCTGGACGGGAGTCTTCGGCCCCGACAGCCGCGCGGCCGCCATCGCCTTCGTGGAGGCGAGCTGGACCGACCGCCTGCTGCGCCCCGTTCGCCACGCCGACCACGGCTGACGTTGCGACCTGCGCATTCCGCCGACTTCACCGCCTCCGCGAAGCGCGTACCCACGAAGGAGCCCGCCATGTTCGACGACTGCAGCACCAACACCGCCTCGGCCGGGTCACTGGCCGGCCTGTTCGAGGCTCGGGTGCGGAGGTGCCCGGATGCGGTGGCGCTGGTGGACGGGCGGCGGGAACTGACGTTCGCCGAGCTGAACACGCGGGCCAACCGGCTGGCCCGCCATCTGGTGTCGGTGGGCGCGGGGCCGGGCCGGTTCGTGGCGGTGGTGCTGCCCCGGACTGTGGACGCGCTGGTCGCGGTGCTCGGGGTGGTGAAGTCGGGGGCCGCCTACGTGCCGGTGGATCCGCGGTGGCCGGCCGAGCGGGTGCGGTTGGTGTGTGACGAGGTCGAGCCGGTCGCCGTGCTGGACGACCCGGGCCTGTTCGAGCGGCTGGGGCAGTGGCCGGACGGCGATCTGGCGGTGCCGGTGGACGCCGACAGCCCCGCGTACGTGATCTACACCTCGGGGTCCACGGGCCGGCCGAAGGGTGTGCTGGTCTCGCAGGGCAATGTCGTCAGTTTCCTGTCCTGGGTCGAGGGCGAGTTCCGCGACGGCGAGTTGTCCCGGGTGCTGGCCGCGACGTCGCTGGGTTTCGACGTGTCGGTGTTCGAGGTGTTCGGCACCTGGGTGGCGGGCGGTTGCGTGGAGTTGGCGCGTGACGTGCTGGCATTGGGCGAGCTGCCGGCGACGTGGCCCGGAACGCTGGTCTCGGCGGTCCCGTCGGCGTTGGGTCAGGTGCTGCTGGACGGGCCGGTCTTCGCTTCGGTGCGTGCGGTGGTGCTGGCAGGGGAGGCGCTGCCGCGCAGCGTGCTGGAACGTGTCCGCACCGTGTTCCCGTCGGCACGGGTGCTGAACATGTACGGGCCGACCGAGGCGACGGTGTACGCGACCGGGTGGCGTGCCGG